>JBIIVH010000069.1:0-16740 GCA_044339525.1 Silvanigrellaceae bacterium
AATTTCCGATAGGTTCAGGGGTTGTTGAGGCAGGATGTAAGGTTTTGGTAAAGGAACGCCTTTGTGGTTCAGGGATGCGCTGGAGCCTTGATGGTTGTCATGATATATTACAGTTACGCAGTTTAGCCATAACCGATGGGCGATGGGACCCGTTTTGGAAAAAAGTAGACCGATTTGGAATCGCAGCAGCATAGGTGTCAATAATTAGGCCAGATGGTCAAGACATCAATCCGCGGATGCACCCAAATTTCGTCAAAGGGGGCCTCTGAAACGAGCTGCAGTCTCAAGCCAAGCTCGTGATCATCTGCTCTGGGTCCGTGCACTTTTATAACCAATTGTCCCACGCGCATGACATGGCGTCCGGATCGTGACGACAAAAGAACCGGAGCCGAATGTTCGTTTGGTAGGATGCGGCGCGCGAGCTGAGTAAGTTCAGTCAGGAGATCTGCATCAGCGGTCTGCTCATCGATGTTCAAAGACCTTCTCTCCTTGCCTATTTTTGGTTATTTAACCTTTAATTCCAGTTGAACTGGAACCCCATTCCTCATAATCGAAACGGCTACGTTGTTTTCATTACGAAGCCCATTCAAAAACTGAATGGTTTTAGCCACATTATTTAAGGGGACGCCATTGATCTCTTGTACCACGTCTCCATCCTTCATGCCAAGCTTAGAAAAGATCGACCCTTCCTCAAACTGAAACAGACGAAATCCTTTTATTTCTCCGCCTTCCATCACAGGTTCACTGGAGGCTTGCATTAAGATATTGGGTAGTTCTTCTTTTAACATACGATCTTTGTAGTTTCGGTCCACTTCGGTTTTGTTACCGACCCTCGCAAATCCATCTTCAATGTGTTTTTCTTCATTGGACACAAGCACTTTGGGAGCCTTTTTGATTTTTCCCCATGCGCCACCCATTTTGCTACTGACCACGGTTTGCTGACCATCCAGCTCCAGAATGGTCATCGTATCTCGATCCACCGATAGTAGTGTTCCCTTATCATAAACCATCTGGCCTACTCGAAAGGCTTTTACCTGACCATTACCTTTGTTTTTAATGAGTGCCACCTGAACAGAGCCCTTGCCGGCAATGCTACCTAGGAGCTGTAGGTCGTCATGAATGCCAGCAAGTAATGCTAAAGGCGCAAGCAATACAACCAGTTGCCATTTCTTAATTACCACAGGTGATAGCCACTTATCAGCAACCGACTGAGTATCCATGGAATCTCTCCGCTCTTGATGATCTAGGATGGATTTTGCAACTTGAACGATTGCCACCACGCCTCCCTTTGCCTATCATTAGGTTCTCCGGTTTGGCTCGAAAGGGGAACGGCCTCTTTAGCTATCCACGTCAACCATTTGGCAAATAACGGGTGGTTCATTTCCGTAAATTCCTCTTTGGGGGCAGTCTTTGATCCCGATTCATTCACCGGAATGCGATGTTTTTGTGTCAACCGGTGGGCTAAAAAGTAAAATTTGTTTCTTTTGCATATGGCTATAAAAACCTTTATTTGGTCCACTTCCATGTGAGGGATCGTTTCCCACTGAAATCCAAGTGCCATGGCACTATCTCTACTCCTTTGCCATTCTGGGTGTTTCATTAAGGATTGAAGCTGAAGTTGCCGCTTAAGCTCCTCGTCCTGTTGCCACCGGCTTGTGGATTTAGGCGTTACCTGTGGAGTCTTGGGGGATACATTTGGGTCTTTTGACATCAACTTTAATATAGGATTTAGATTTCCTGATGGGCGCTTAAAGAGTGGAGTGCTTTTGCTCTCACCCTTCACGATCTCTTTTATCTTGAGCTTTCTTAAGGCCGATTCAGAGTCTTCAATTGCATCTAAATTCATTTGAGATTGCCAATCTTTAACGATGAAATTGGGTAGGTATAGTAGAGTTTTTGCACCATAAGAAAGCCAGTTTCGAAGCCTGTGAGTGTGCAAAAGCTCCTGGATGCGCGCGATGGGATGGGGGTGTCCCTCACTCACACAAAAGTAACTGTAGATCAAAACTTGGTCCAATTTTTCTGTTAAAATAGACGAAACCAAACCCGTCCATTCGGGACCTTGAGGTGCATTGGGAGGAAATTTTCCCCAGAGAAGATGACCTGCGTACCAGTTTGTTAGCGATTTTTCCCGTGCCGTTAACTCCGAAGGTAGTCCACTACGAAGGTGAATTTCGGAGTCGTTTTCCCAATCCAAAAGGCAAGATAGCTGACTCATAAGTTGCCGCTGACTTTTAGTTAGCGTTTCTTTTTGAATTTGCAACCCACTCACTCCCTTTCGGGCGGATAGCAGATCCCCTTCGAAAATGGCCGAATACCAACATCTCAACAAAACGATGTCCACACGATGCTGTTCCAACTTGTGGGTTTGGGAAAGTGTGCCCATGCAATCCAATATCAAAGACCGGGAATCTGATTTGAGCGTCCGATCACAGGCCAGTAAAAATGTAAAAACCAAATCCAAACAAATACTAATATGGCCACTCCAGAAAGCCATTTCCAATGCACGGATACAGTTAAGCGCAATTTTTTTGGGGTCCACCATTCCTAGAGATTTTCTTAAGAAGGTGGAAAAGATCTGTTCCTTAATGGTTCCTTTTCTTGGATGATAAGGTAACATTTCCAACTTTAGATGAGAAGACCGAATTTTTATATTAATAAAATCAGATAGTTTTCTGGATACAATGGTTTCTGCGGTTTTCATGGGAGAAGGTCCGCACAACTCTTCCAGTTTACTTAGGACAAAACTGGCAAGGCTGTTTTCATCCCAACCCGGATTGGAAAAGGTCATGGAAGAAAGCAGACCACATTCTAGTCCCAAATCGATAATGTCCTGAAATTCCCTGTCACCCAAAGACAAATTTTCCAGTTGAGAAATCGATGAAAATTCCAGATCCCAAATTCTCTGCCAGTAGAGATCGGGGTCAAAGGCTTGCATGTTTAAAATCACCATGCGTTTTTGACTGGTTACTTCTTTTTTGATGCTTTCAAAATAAATCATTGCTTTTTCATTGGAACCAGCATGACGCATTAATAACGCTAAGGCTTCTCTCACTCGAAGTAGTAACAGTCCTTTTTCTGGCAATGCACATAAGAGCAACCTATCTTCAAATTTTTTAAATATTTGCAGAAGGAAGGTAGCAGAAGCTTGATTACATAGTTCCTCAAACATGACCAAAAGAATCACATATATCGCGTGCACTGTCTTTTCAAAGGGACATAAAAACAATAGCTCCAAAGTTTGTCGCAATTCGGCAAAACTTTTTTGGTCTATGATAAAGTCATCCATTCCCTTTTCAATCATAAACCAAGCATGATGGGCCAGATCCGTCCGAGATAGCCCCAGCCTACACCATTCATAAACCTCGGAGCTGGCAAAATGAAACGGATTAAAAAGTGACTTTTCAGAAGTAATATAATACCAAATCACTTCATTTTCCCTAAGCTTAAACAGATAATCACTTAGCTCAATATTGGCATGCTCTTCTTTAACGATGGAGTGGTAGTTTTGAATTTCTTCTAGAGCCACTACCCCACTGGGATACCGTTGGGCAAGCCCCCATAGCCATTTTCGGTCGTGGGGTTCCCAATGATTTGCAAACCGATTGGCTTTAAATTCTTGGGAGCAGTGGGTTTGTCTGACCTCTAATAAACCCACTCCATCCAAGGATCGAATGGCATTTCGTATCAGCTGGCTACTGCTTTTGTCCATTTGGTCCAGCCCCTCCAATACATAGATCTGACATTGGGTGAGCTCCATAAGCCGCTTAAGAATCTGAAGTAGGCTCATTTCAAACCACTCTTGTTTCTGTGGCAAGACATGTTCCCCTAACCAAAGATCTTTGTCTTCTTGCGCCTGTAAGGTTTGGCCCAAAATCCTTTTGAGAATGGGAAAATGAAACAAAAGTCCGCTCATGGCCACTTTATAGGGACCTAAAATGTTTTGCCAAGCTAAAGCAATTCCCATTCCCTTTTGATGAATTTTCAAGAGGACCTGTTGGATAAAACTTTCTAAAGAGAGGTATGGTACATTTAGAAAAGGATAACCGGTAAATCGATAGCTCATTACTTCAATGCCGTCCAAAATGAGGGCATTCACCAAACTTTTCTCCTCTTCCTCGTGGCTAAAATCTAGAATCCATTCCGATGAAGTGCCTGAGCCGGGATGGCGCCCCCTCTGAGCCAACCAAGCCCCCAAAGACTCACTCCGTTGAGTGACATGGTTTTGGAGGATAGACCTGGATTGGGAAATCACGTGGGAGCCCTTGATCCACTCCAGCGCCACATCATTGGACACGGGTTTTAGAAGGCTGGAGCTACTATTCTGATGACTCCGACCTTGGGTAAGACACAGGGTGAGTTCTGAAATCACGGTACTTAGGGGAGTGTCTCGTTTAAATAGGGTTCTATGTACCAAACTTCTAAAACGAGCCCAGGATTCTTGAACGGGCTTATCTTCTGGAAAGAGAAGAAAGCGGTTATCTATAAAATCAAAGCTCATGCCCGGTTGAGAACCTCCACCTGCATCTATGGCGCTTGAGATTTCCCGGTTCCAAAACACAGGCCAAAGCTTTGAATAGATGGAAAGCCTTTGTTCACCCACTTTAACCGATGAAACTTTGGTTTGGTACCTTTCTTCGATTTTGGAAAAAGGTATAGGCGAGCTTGTGATCCAGCCTAAGTCTAGTAATAGCATGGATATCATAGAAAAAATTTCTGACTGTTCGCTATAGGGATGAAATGTAGGATCCCAGGTTTCCGGTGGCCACCAAACCTGCCTGTAATCTTCTTCCCACGCGTACTGGAGTTGCCGGTTTACTCCCCTAAGTCTCTGAGTGATCTCAGATAAAGGGAGCAGAGCTCTACCTCCACCATCCAGTAAGGAAACACTCCAACCTGATCCTTGAGAGTAACTCATCAAAACGTTTTGTGGTTTTAAGTTGCCATGATACAAACCCGCATCATGCCATTGTTGTAGCCTTTTGAGGGCTACCAACCAACGATCCCAGGTGTCCAAAACATCTTGCCAAGTTTGAATTTTGGATCCCATTTCCAATTGATTCAAGCGGTCTGCTAAGGTAACGCCGTCCCAAAATGGTGTTGCGAAATAAAAGTGGGAATCGTCTTGCCATACCGCAATCAAAACTTCCGATCCTGCAAAAAGACTGGAATTTGCCACCAAGCGAAGCTGACTTAAAACTTCCTTATTTAATAACTCCTTAGAATTTCCTTGAGAGCTTTTGATCCACCGCTTAAGCCGATACCACTTAGGTGACTTGGAGAGAGTCGGTCCTGACCAGTTAGCAACCTTATGCAGTTCTTCTAAAGTTAAACGTATGGAACTATGAGATCGGCCAATGGTAGGGAACTTTTGAAACCAGGAGTCTTTTTTCCATTCTGAGTTCCATTTCATAAAATGTCCACTTGCTTAAATTGAGCGTTACCCTCTATGATAAGCAAACGGGACCCCGATACCACAAGGGTCAAATGTACCTAGTCGCCGTTGGCGCCAACTGGAGATTTAAAACCCATGAACCCCACCTGGATAGAAATAGATGCAGGCGCTTTGAGTCACAACATTAATTTGCTAAAGGATGCCCTAAATCAAAACCAGAATAGGAAAGGTAACAACCCATTCCCTTCTCAGCTGGGGGTGGTTTTAAAAGCGAATGCCTATGGACATGGTCTTTGGGAGGTGTACCGTAGCATTTATACCAAGGTTGACGCAGTTTATTTAACGGATCCAAAGGATGCAAAGGAGCTTTACGATAAATGTCACCAAAATCAGGTGGTGTTCAAACCTTGTTGGGTTTTGGGATGGGTAGATTCCCAATGGTTTTCCCTATTGGCTTCTTTGGAGATTGGATTTGTGGTGTCTGATTTTTCCCAACTCATAGGATTCCTTAATTCGGTGACCCATGCTACGAAACCTCCCAAGATTTTGATTCATCTGGACACCGGGCTAGGAAGGGAGGGATTCCTGCCTAGCCAAGTCTCACAACTTCTCTCCTTCCTTGAGGATTCTCAACACCAGAGTCAATTTCAACTATCTGGCTGGATGAGTCATTTTGCAAATGTGGAAGATGTTACCGATCAGGCTTATGCGCTTCAGCAGCTGAAATCCTTTGAAGAGATGTTAAGTCAACTTCCCGTTAGGGACAGCCACTGTCTCCACATGGCGGCCACGGCGGCCACCATGTTACTAGCAGAAAGCCACCAATCGGTGGTGAGATGTGGTATCGGTCTCTATGGTTATTGGCCCAGCGTTGAAACTAAGCTTTCCTACCAGCTGAATCGCTCCCGGTTGCAGTTGGATCAAACCTTCAAACCCGCATTGAGTTGGTATGTAAAAGCTCAATTATTCAAAACTCTGCCAGAAGGGAGTTATGTGGGGTACGGATGCACCCATCGCTGTGAAAAAGAAACCACCATTGCCTTGCTTCCTGTGGGTTACTTTGATGGGTACCCCCGGTTGTGCACTCAAAAAGCTTACGTGCTTTTTCAGGGCAAAAGGTGTCCTGTGCTGGGGAGAATCATGATGAACCATATGATTGTGGATGTGAGTCATGTCGACACTCCCTGTGTCACATCCCTGTTTTGCTTAATAGGCCATCAGGGAACTGAATGCATCTCGGCCAATGAACTGGCTCGATGGAGCGAGAGCATTTCCTATGAAATTTTAGCCAGATTAGGTAGCCACATTCCCCGTCTCGTTAAAAAAAGTTGATTTCTCCCGAATCCATTTCCTCTTTTAGGGTCGCCAATCCGTCCACTCTTGGAAAGTAAAACTCAAAAGCGGCTTTTTCCTGATCTGTTACCAACTTTTCACCAGCCAGGGTAAGGAGTTCAGACTTTACAAAATGAATGTCTACCTCGTTGGCAATGAGTGATGGCAATACGGCTGCCAGAAATTCACTTTCCCTGATGCGGTGTTCAATGATCTGGCGAACGGCATCAAAGCTCTGCAGTTCCACCATACAATTCATAAGCTCACTATCTAGAGACTGCAACTCCTCAAGGAATAAGTCTTTACTGGCATCGATATCACCCTCTGAGATCACATCCATGATAAATAACTTTTCCCTCATTTGCCGCAATTGATCGGGTGTACAAGTCTCCTCAGTGAGACTTTGGAAGTGCTTGACATAATCTGATGAGCTAAACAAAGAACAAACGATGAGTGAAAGATTTGTTCCATGTTGTTCAATGGAACCGGACATGGGTTGTAGTTGATCTTTAGCAAAATTTCCGCATTTCGTAAGGATACCATAAAGTTCACTCCGGCTTCCTGTATAACATTTGTCAGACAAAAACAATTCCATTTGGCAGAGCATCTGATCAAACCCAATACACTTCATATCGATCGACGCAACCAAAGAAGAGATGGAATACATGGCTTGTTTAACGTTTTTCAATTCATCATCATCTGAAGTGATAAAGCTTGAATCCACCACCATTACGGCGGCTTTAACTCCACTAATTCGGAAACAAAGGTTTCGCATTTTTTCTATCAAGGTAACACTTAAAGAATCGATTCCTTTGATGCATATTTCAAAAATTTTCGATAGAAAGCTACAATACTCATACCAAAAATTTGCTTCAACTTGGCCATTCTCCCGGTTCCAATCAGGATTCACAGTGAAACGAGGAACAAGATGCTCGGAAGGATCCGACAATCGCAAAAAATGGTGCAACGCGCCTTTCACTCTCTCTGTTTCCGAAAGTAGGATAAAGCTGTTGCCGGCCTCCCAGTGTTTTTTTAACCTATCCACCTGAATGAGACTCTGCTTTTGAAAAGCAGAAGGTTTTTCAGCCTCAAGCCAGGAGAGCTCGTAAACAACGGCAAAAAAAGACTCCACAAAAAAAAGATCTGATTTTTTAAGTACAAACAATAATTGATGAATGAGTCCTGTGGACACGTTGCGCAGACGAAACGGTTTGTTCTGAATTTGAAGAAAGCCAAAAAAATTTCTCACCCCAAACCATGTGGTGTCCGAGATATTTAAAAAATCGATGATATCTGCAGAGGCTATCACGTCGGAATAGGCTTCAAATTTGATGGATTCATTGATGTGACCACTCAATTGGCACACATTTCCTGATTTTGTAGGGACAAATCGGATAGACTTATTAGACGGAAACTCAGCCGATTTGTTCTCTTTTTGCAATATCGAAACATTTGACATGAACTCAATCATAGGATTTCCAATTAAAATAAATGGTTAGCTCGCCTTTTTTTGCATTTCTATAACCTTGGAAACACCTGCTAATACTTTATCTGCTGAGAAGGGTTTCACAATCCAAACCATGACTCCAACTTCTTTTCCGCTGGATTTGAGTTCCGCTGAACTTTCAGTAGTGAGCATAAATATGGGAGTTTTTTGATGGGCGGCTAATCCTCGCACACGACGACACATCGTGATGCCATCCATCTCAGGCATATTTAAGTCCGTGATGATCAAATCCAGATGATCGTTCTCTTGCGCTCTTTTTAATCCTTCTAATCCATTGTCACCTTCAAGTACGGTGTGCCCGCCGCCCACCAAAACACTTTTGAGTTCCATTCTCAAAACGTCGGAATCATCCACAATTAATATTTTTGCCATGTTAACCCCCTTCTTTCTCACTTAAAAAACGAATTACAAACTCAGTGCCCCATTTTCCCGTGGCAGGAGAAAGGATTTCCATTTGCCCCCCCACCTGCTCCACCGCCGTTTTCACAGCATCCATTCCAATGCCCCGTCCACTTAATTCCGTGCTTTCTTTGCGAGAGCTTAAACCAGGCATCCAAACCAATTCACATCGCTGTTTGTGTGACATTTGTTCTACTTCTTGGCTGCTTTTTAGACCCTTCTCCACAACAATTCTGGCTAAAATGTCAGTAGGAATTCCTTGGCCATCATCTTCCAAACGAATTTCAAAACCGCTCGCTCCCAGATTCCTGTGAGAAATTTTGACCATAGCCTGGGCGGGTTTGGACAGACGTGATCGGGTTTCCGGAGTCTCAATTCCATGATCCAAGGCGTTCGTGATGAGATGAAGCAAAGCCGTTTTGATCACCGGAGAGTACATGGGCTCCCATGTGGCTGTTAGGTTTTCCCAATGGAGCGTCGCTTTCTTGCCCAGGGATTCCGCCGTGGTTTGAAACAATTTTTCTAGAAAATCCTTTAGCCCCTCCAAAGAGTGGATTTGGGAAACAGGGCTGCCATGGATGGGCTCATCCTGATCCATAGCCTCCACTGCCCTTTTGGTGCGCCACAATTCCTTCCATTCCTGACTCAAAACCTCTAATCTACTTTTTTCCCCTAGCCAAGCGGAAGGGTTCTGGGCGTCTAGCCCATGTAAAAAAAAGTTTTCAATTTGATGTGTGATTTCTTTTAGTTCTTTAAACCCAGCCACACGGCTTGTGCCTTTGATTCCATGAAGGGCTCTTAACACGTTGATGAGTTCCCCTTGGGAATCCACACACCCTTGAATGGTTTTAAAAAAACCAGATAAATCTTCAAAAACGCTTTGAAGAATGGTTTTATCTAATTTTTTTACCTGGGAAAATCTTTGAGCCACCCTTTCATCGTTTTTTTTTAGTGTAACGGAAATTTCGCTAAGCTTTTCCATTTCGGTGCGATCTTCAATGATCACCACAAGGCTTTCAATCACGCGATCCCTATAAACGGGCTCAAAACTCAGACCTAGATGCCTAATCTCCATTTTTTGATTTTTCTCAGGATTTAGGGGCCACGGATAACTTAGCTTTTTTATGAGTTCGTCTTTTATCAAATCAAATTGAACGTCATTACTTCCAATGAGATTCAATACATTCGTTACCTTTTCCCTTTGTACGAGCGATAATTTATCCCAGCAGGGTTTAAAAAGGACATCAAAGATCTTTTTTCCAGCCAAAGACTCTTTTGAACCTACTATTTTTTCCGAAAAAATACTATATGGATCTGTAATATTCAAATGGGAATCAATTAAAAGAATCCCCAAAGGAATGCTGGAGAAAATTTTAGAAAGTTTTTTTTCCGTCTCCTTGATCTTTGTAACATCCTGTCCAAAAATGGAAAACCAAATCTCTCCTCCTTTTTGCTGGGGGCTATCAAATCGCTCTACCGTCCAGTAGAAATAGACCAATCCACTGTTATTTTTGGTCTCCACCGCCAGCTCAAATTGACTGGAGTAGCCCTTATCTTCGGAAGGAATTTTGGATAGCTGATGCAAAAAGAGCTCCCAAGAGGATTGTCTAAAGAGTTCCTTCAAATTTTGGTGCAGCACTTGTTCGTCAGACATGCCCATTAAGTGAGACAATCTGGCGTTGCCTCTAAGAATGGTGCCATCTTGCTTAATGACGGCGTAAACTTGTGGCAAAGCATCTAATCGTTGATCCACAAAGGATTTGGCTCGTTCAAGCCAATTCACAATTTGATGGCTTGCTTGAAGGGACTGATTTTGGTCATGGAGAATGGAATTCATCTCGATACTCATAAAAACTCCATTTCACCTGATTCGTCCTGCACTTCATGATGCCATGGAATGTTTACAAAGCTTTGAAGATCAAGAGCTTCTACTTCCATTACGCACCCCACAGACAGACCCTCGTCGTCTTCAATTTTGAACATCTCTTTAAAAAACTCCGTGTTTTTTCTAGGGATCACAAATACCTCATCAAAACCCCTCGTCACCAGTGGGAGGGAAAGCCCCACAGAAACGTTCACCTTCGCTAGGTTTCGCTTTAAGGAACCTCCCGTTAAGTTACAGAATTCCTTCATCAGGTCGTGACCCAGTCTTTCCGTAATGGTTTCTGTTTTTTCCTTTTTAAGCTGTCCGAGTCTATGTCTCATTTCCCCAAGGTAAAAAAAGGCCTTAAAGGTGATTCTCATTTGGGAATTGGCAAGCAAAATCACACTTTGCCAGGGGGCTATCACAGGCAAGCAACCCGGATTTACCTCTCCTAAATGCGCCGCCTCCGATTTAAATTGCTGCCTAAACCCTCCTTGACAGGAGGTACGAATCCACTCTGATAGAGCTACGCGTCCCTGTTGCATGGCCTGAATTGATGATGACAAGGGAATCCTCCTAAACGATCTTTACCCCGGAAGATGGATATGGTCCAAGGTGAATGGGATCCTAGTTCGATGTGAAAATTTAACCACAAGTGGACACCTACACGAAAGCCCACCGCCAAAAAAAAATCAATTTTCTAAAACCTGCTTTACTTTCTGGAGAAATTCAGTTTCTGCCTGAATTTTCAGAATTACCGTTTTGAAATTTTTATTGTTACTTTATAGATAGTTACCACAAAGAATCAACTTTGTCAAAATCCATAGGTCAAAATTGGGTAAATATTTCTTCAAGAATGGAAACAGCCCTCCGAGGAAAGGTATAAGCCCAATTGAGGGTTTGATGACTTAGTGTTTTTTTACAGGAGGAATCGACATGCATTCAAAGATAATACTTAGCGTTGGGTTGTTAGCGGCTGCGGCTTTTACGGCAAATTGCGGTAAAAAAAGTAAATCCAAAACCGATGAAACGTCCACTGCAACGGAAAAGACAGAAGGCTCTGCGATCCAGATTTCAGGGCAATTAAATTTAGCTAGTAGCGCCTCACTCAATCTAGCCGCTGATGTGGCTGAACTCAAGGTGAGCTGTGTTACGTTTTCTTTGCCTCCTGTGGCCGGAACCGGCCAAGTGGGAGCGGATGGAAAATTTTCAGTTTCTTTAGATGCGGCCAAAAAATCTTTTGGGTGTTTCATTGTGGACAAGGAAGAGAATGTGGTGGCCACTTTGGTGTTTAAATCTTCCGGAAAGAGCAAAAGTAAAGTGGCTCTGGACGATGACACCAACATGGGGGCCATCAAGTTAGACTTGGATAAGGGAACTGCAGAAGTGGACGTGGCCCAGTTTGAAACCAAAATTAAAGACAATGAAAGCGACCTGGCCAATGCCTGGGATTTCTCAGGAACCTGGAAATTTGCCAAAGTGGACGCTGGAAACCTACCCAAGGGCTTTAAAGACATTTGTCCTCCCCGGTCTCCCAATGGAGGTGGAGAAGGAGGAGGTGGCGGAGATGATTGCCGAGGTCCTTCTGAAGGGGAGGCCGTCTATTTTCGGCGTGAGGAAGGTAAAGACTTCAAACCTTCGACCGCCTGCTTGGATGCCGTAAAAAACTATCAAGAGGGCAAAGGAGCTTTGCCCACTAACTGTGAAGGTACCACCGGTACCACCAAAGCCTTTGTGGCTTCTGTTTGGCAAAGTGAGGGTGTTTTCAAATCTTGTGGTTCCAAAATTGGACTTTCCGACCAAGAAGCCAAGACATTTGCGCATGTGGATTTGTCTGGTTCGGGGGTTCTAGGTGGGTTCACCTTTAACTCATCCCTGGTAGACGGATGGAAGCACCCACAGGCGAAAACCAATTGGGACATCGGTAAGTGTGAGGAAGTCTCTGTGGCCGGCAAAAGACTTTGGAGATGTTACGGAGATGTGGGATATTGTGGTCAAAACGATAACGACGGCTGGCATGGATGCATGGGAGATCCTTCCCGCAGCACCTCCAATGATTGGGTAACCGTCTCTAGCAACGGCTACAATGACGGAGCGGAAAGCAAGTGTTCAGATTACAGTGGCAACCCCGTTGTGCTTCGTGGAGAAGACTGGAGCGAAGTGAACTGGATGGAAAGTGACCCTAGTAAAGAACATGATTGCAAGCAAGCGGAAGGGTTTCCTACTGGATATACCGAGTGCAACAGCTATCCAAAGTACAAAAATAGTTATATCAAGTGTTCCAACATCCATGGTTCCTTTGATTCTTCGGGCGCCGCGATTCCCTACAATCGAACCATTAAATCCACCCCTTTGGCAACCGCCAACCAGCTTTGTTCCACGGTAGACACAAGCACCGAGGCCGGAAAAATGGCGCAGTTACGTTGTTACGCCGATGGATTCCACCAGTTTAGGGAGCAACTAGGTGATAGTTGTTACATTAGACCTGAATTTGATTGGAGCGCCAAAACAGCCGAGGCCTTTGCACCAAAAATCACCCAGCTTAAGCCAGATGGCCTGTATTTACTCGAAAAAGCAAACTACTCAGGAGCGGGTGAATTGAGCTTCAGGCAAGAGGAAGAACGGTCTGACTACCTTGACACGGGATCCGGCGGAGTGGTCTGCCGCGTCTATGAAGAAGTGGACATCACCATTAAACGTCAATCCGACACAGAAGCGACTATGGAATTCACCACTCAGTCCCGTAACCTTTCAAATGATAAGGATGCCTGTAAAAATGCTTACTCCAGTGGCAAAGGTTCTATCCAGAAGTACTACAGCAAGATGATTAAGCAATAAATTCACGGATAGTTGGGTGCGCTGACTTAGTCTTGCCATTCATCCTGTCATCCCGTATAGCCCTGTCTTAGGAACTTAACTCCTGTAGACGGGGCTCTTGATATGTCAAAGAGATTAAAAGTCGAACATTTGTTTCTTTATCCCATCAAGAGCTGCCAGCCCCTGGGGATCTCTTCAAGCCAGCCAGGCGTTTCTAGAATCCAATTTGTGGATGATGTATTGCTAGGTGATAGGCAATGGATGTTGGTGGATTCCCATCATAAATTTGTAACCCAAAGGCAGTTGCCCAAGCTTGCCGAAGTGGCCATTTTGCACTCCTTGGGAGATCAGTCTTCCGCTCCAGAGTTGGTGTGTCGACTCTCAGGGCAACCCGATCTTCTCTTAAGAGTGCCCCATGCTTCGGACGCTTCAACCCCTTCCCTTTCGGTTAGGGTATGGGAGGACACGGTGCAGGCCCACCGGGATTCCCAGGGATCCGCATGGTTTTCCAATGCCTTTCAAACGGATCTCCATTTGGTGTGTTTACCCCTTGTGGGATCCAGACATCGGCAAAAGCCAGATAAACTTCTGAAAATGCATTTTTGCGATGGCTACCCTATCCACTTGCACAGTTTAGAAACCCTCCTTTGGATGGAAAAAAAACTAGGAATTGCCTTAGAGCCGCAACGATTTCGGGCCAATGTGGTGGTGAGTGGGTGTGAGGCTTTCGGGGAATTTCGCCTGGGGAATCTGCAGGCCAACGGGGTCATTTACCAGCTTTGCAAAGAAACCACCCGATGTCTCATGACAAACCAACCCCAGATGGGAGGCACACCCCAATCCGAGGTTTTAAGAGAGATCATTCGCCTGGGCAAAGCGGAGAAAAAAGCCAATTTGGGAGTCTACTTTGCCCCGCAGGGCACGGGATCCCTCCAAGTGGGTGAAACTTTAACTACGATTTAACGGCTAGGGCAGACAGGGCGGGAGCCTCACTGGGTGCTTCAGGGGGTGTCTTCCTAAAATCCAGATCTTCCGCCGTGGCTTTTGCCCGACCTGGTTGTAGTTCCGAATCTGCTCCTGTAAGGCAAATGTCCAACACCTCCGTAACGTGCTTTACCAGCTGAATGTCTAGTTTTCTTTTGACGGAAACGGGTATTTCCATTAAAGCGCTTCGATTTCGTTCGGGGATGAGTACTGTTTTAATGCCATGGCGGCAGGCTGCTAAGAGCTTCTCTTTTAATCCACCAATGGGTAAGACTTGTCCAAACAAGGTAACTTCCCCCGTCATGGCCACGTCTTGCCTCAAATTGCGACCCGTTAGCCCACTCACCAGACTTGCCACAAGAGCAATACCTGCACTGGGTCCATCTTTTGGCACAGCTCCTGCCGGAAAATGCAAATGAACATCGAATTGAGAGAGTAAAGTACTGTCGATTCCTAGTTGCTGGGCCCGATTTTTAACGTAACTTAGAGCCGTTTGTGCACTTTCCTTCATCACCTCACCCAATTGTCCGGTGAGGGTGAGTTGACCTTTTCCAGGCAAGAGATTGCATTCAATGGTCAGTAGTTCTCCACCATATTGAGTGTAGGCTAAACCCACCGATACGCCGCATCGGGGGTTTTGGGTGTCGTGGTCTGAGCCCAGGTAGATTTCGCCACCCAAAAAATCTTTAATCAGTTTCTGATTCACTTTCACGAGTTTGCGCTCAATGCCTTTTTCATCATTTTCAGCCACTTGCCTAGCGATTTTTCGCAGGACCGTGGAAACCTGTTTTTCCAGATGCCGCAAACCACTTTCTCTTGTGTAGTGTTGCACGAGAAAGCTTATAACGGGGTCAGGTATGCTAACCAGTTGTTTACTTAATCCGCTGTTTTCTGTTACTTTTGGAATTAAATAATTTCGGGCAATTTCAATTTTTTCTTCATCGGTATACCCGCCTAGCTCTATCACTTCCAGTCGGTCCCGTAAGGCCACAGGAATGGTGTCTAAACGATTGGCATTGGCGATGAACATGACTTTGCTCAAATCAAAAGCAACTCCTAAATAGTGATCGCTAAAGCTATGATTTTGCTCCGGATCAAGCACTTCCAATAGCGCACTAGCGGGGTCACCTTTAAAATCCGAGGCTAATTTATCGATCTCATCCAACATTATCACAGGATTATTGACTCCTGCGAGTTTCATGGCGTTGATGATTCTTCCTGGTTGGCTTCCCACGTAGGTTCTTCGATGACCGCGGATTTCAGCCTCATCTCTCAGCCCCCCCAAGGCGATTCTCACAAACTGCCTACCGATGGCTTTGGCAATGCTTCGGCCCAGGGAGGTTTTTCCCACCCCTGGAGGCCCCACAAAACACAGGATGGGTCCTTTGAGGTCGGGGTTGAGTTTTTTGACGGCGATAAACTCTAAAATCCGGTCTTTGATTTTTTGCAAACTGTAATGGTCTTCATCCAACACTCGTTGGCAAAATTGAAGGTCTAATTGGGAGGGGCTCGAAACCGTCCAGGGCAAATCCACCACCCATTCCAGGTACGTTCGGGTGATGGTGGCTTCCGAGCTCTCTGGGTTCATGCGCTCCAAACGCTTGAGCTGTTTGGTGGCTTCACTCAACATCTCTTTTGGCAATTGAAGAGACAAAATCTTTTCTCTGAGCTCTTCCAATTCATCTTTGACATCCATTTCACCTAATTCACCTTTGATGGCTTTTAGCTGTTCCCTTAAAAACTGTTCTCTTCCATTTTTATGGAGTTCCTCTTTGGCTTGGCTTTGAATTCGCACCTGCATGGAATGAACTTCAATCTCTCTTAAGAGAACTTGATGGACCAATTTCAACCGATTCAAACCACTTAACGTGGCCAATATTTTCTGGGCTTCTTTGATTTTAAGTCCTAAGTTACTGGCAATCAAATCAGCTAGCCTTCCTGGGTCAAAAACATCTTCCATGAGAAGCAAAATATCGGGAGACAACACCCTTCCATAACTCACCAGGCGTTCGATTTGCTCCCGAACGGTTCGACTCAAGGCCTCCGCTTCGGCGCTTTTGGGTTTGGTTTCCTTAGGCACCGGATCTTCAATTTGCACCACGGAAATCTGTGGGAAGGGTTCCACCTGATGAAGAGTTTCTAGCCGTGCTTTGGCAAGACCCTGGATGAGCACTTTTGTGCGACCATCAGGCAACCTTCGAGTGCGCATGATTAAGGCAACGGTGCCCACATCATAGACATCAAAGGGAGCGGGGGTGGAGCAATTGAGCTCAGGGACATTGGGGTCGGAATTTTTTTCACATTTAAAGGCAGACAAAAAGATAAACTTCCCGTTTTCCAGCGCATTTTCCACTGCCCGCAAGCAGATGTCTTCAGATACAAAAACGGGGAGTATCATCTGAGGGAATATGACGATGTCCTTCAAAGGAAGTAGCGGTCAGC
>JBIIVH010000136.1:0-16603 GCA_044339525.1 Silvanigrellaceae bacterium
TGTGGGAGCCCCTGTAAGATTGGTATTGCTGAACTGCAAATCAAAGTAACAGCTCTGACTAGAACTTAGGTTGGCACCCGCACAGGTTCCGCCCAGCAAGGTAGGCACCACACTCAAGCCAGAAACATTGACGTTGGTGCTGAGAGTGCTGCTGAAATTAACCTGTTTTCCAGCGGTGTTGGGATTGGTCACCGTGATTCGAACGGTGCGGGACTGATTTGGGGATGTACCCGAACACGCGGATTGGTTGTTGTTGATGGCAGCCGTGATCACGTCCGTACAGTTACCTCGTGCGGGGTAAGACACGCTATTGCTCACATCAAAGAATCCACCTTGAGTATAGACCGTGGAGCTTGGAGCCGTAGTCCCAGAATCGGCCACCGTAAAGGAACAGGTGCCCGCTGGAGCCAAAACGGAGCTTGCACTACAAGTGTTAGACACAAAATAAGCGGGAGTCACCCCACCCGTTAGGCTCACGGGGGTGGTACCATCCAATGTGGCCGACAGAGTTCCGCTGGGATTGGTCACGGTGTAAGTGATGCGGCTTTCACCCCCCACGCAGCTCCAACCTCCATTGGAAATGCTTAAAGCGGCAGTGCAGTCCGGAGAGCCAACTCCTTGGTTAAAGGTAATTAAATCAAAGCCATAGTTGGTGGAATCGGATGCTGGTTGAGTCACCTGGATGTTTCCTGATCCGGCCCCTGGATTGGACTGCAAAATTTCGTAGGTGCAGTTGGAGCTATTGGCCAATCCTCCGGAGCTAGGGCAGTTGTTTGCACCCAGACTGCCTCCCGTAGCCCAGCTCGGGATAAAGGAAACAGCCCCCGTCCCATTCACGCCAGAACTATTAGACACGGTACAAACGGCTTTGGCTTTGCCCGCCTGCCCTGAATCGGTGCTGCACGCCCAGGAGCCACATGAGGCAGTCAGTGACTTTCTAAGCTTGGCTTTTAGAGTTACAGATGCCGTAACGCCACCGGCGGTGCAAAGGAGCGTTCCATTCACGGGATTGGCACTGGTGCTAAAGCTAAAGCCATGACCCGCCGCATCCGCAGGATCGTGACCCGTGGTGGGAGTAAAGGTCCAGGAAGGGCAGCTATAGCTCGCCCCACTTAAGTTATTTCCATAAATATCAAAGGCATAAGCATAAGTGTTACAGGAGATGGGAGATGCGGTGTTGGAATCCGACCCCGAATTGCAGTAAATGGTGGAGCCATTAAAATTAGAAGCCGCACTGGGTGTGGAGTCCGTACTGTTTAAGTAAATGTGGTTCACATTGGCCACATTGGCATTCACCGTGATATCGGGGGTGCCCACATTTACCGCCCCGGAGCAGGTAGAATAAGTCATATCATTTAGGGCGGCCTTATATAGCGTGATGCCCGTGAGCGTCCAGCTATTGCCCACAAGGGCCGTAGAGCCAGGAAGCACAGGCGTTTTATTGGCCTGGCTGCCCCCAGATGCACTAGGAGAGTTCAAGCTGGACCCAGATAGGGTAAGATTGCTACTGGCACAGCTACTGCCTCCATTTTGCACCGCTCCGGCATACACTGCGATGTTGTCATGGGCATCGTAGGGAGTTACCGTAAGGTCAAAGGCGGTGGCCACCGATTGGGCCGGAGGGGCCGTATTGATGCCATAGCCCACGCTCACTTTGGTCATGGAGTTGGGCTTCACCGAAATTCCCGTAAAATCCTCATACTTTCCATTGGCGCTGGCCCGAATGGTGGTGCCCGATTGGGTCTTGTTGAAGCTAAAGTAGTAATCGGTGTCACACCTCCCACTTCCATCTAGGTTGCAATTTTCCGCAGACGCCGACCTCCCCAACTGGGTGATGGACTGCACGGGAGTAGCAGGTTCGGTCACCGTCCAAACGATGGTTTGGCCACCGGCAGGGTTGGGTTTGGCAATGGTGGCACCATTTTTACGGGTGGTGACGTCGTAATAGGTGATCATCCAGTTGTTTGAATTCGCCACCAATGGATACGAATAGGCCGAGGCCAAAGTGGCATCAAATCCATAGGTTCCTCCCCACATAAGGGCCGATTTGGCAATGCCTCCGGCGGTACAGATAAGATCTCCATCCACAAAATCCGAGTGGGTAAGCTGGTAGCTATGGCTAGAGCCTGACACCCCAGACACCGTGCTCAAAGTCTTATTGCTAAAGCTCCAGGTGCAGCTCTCTCCCGAACCCGAGTCAGAGGTGTTGCGATAAGAGTCCCACACCCAAGCGTAAAGGGCCCCACAGGAGGTGGAGGAGTTGGCGCTGCTTGTATTATCACAAGCCACTTCCGTCACATGGGACGCGTTATAAGCAGGCCGCACATCAGAGGTGGTGGTGACCACATAGGCAGGATCCGCCTGCACCACGCTCAAAGAAAACGTGTCATTAAACACATTTCCCCCGCAATTCACGGAAATGTTTAGGGGATTGGCGCCTGTTTTGTAAAGGGCCACATTGGGAATGGCAAAGGTACCGGCTGAGCTGATGTCGGCGGTAAAGGGAGATCCCGCACTTCTCACGCTGCCTGAGATCATGGGCTGGCTCACCCCGTCTGGGGCGGTGTAGTTGGCCGCATCCACGTAAGCTGAAAGCACGCCTGTTTGGCAACCAAATTTTGTGCCGTTGCCATAGGTATCCGACATCTTAGTGGTCACATTGGTGGAACTTCCTGCAGAAATGGTACCGCTACTGGCGGAGTGTTTGAGCGTGGAAACACTTCCCGGCACGGCCACCAAATTTTGGGTGCCCCCCGTATTGTCATTATCTAGGCAGGTGCGGATCAGCTTCCCATTCCAATGGGGCCCAGGGGTGAGCTTAACGCAGATTTTCTCCCCGCTATAGGATCCTGCCGTGTAAATAGACGCTAAGGATTCAAAAAATAATCTTTCTTTAAAGCCATTTACCAATTGGAGGCTAAAAGGCGTGCTGCTACTGGGAGGCACGGAGGACTGAAAGTTGGGGGAAAACGGCACATCGTATTCCCAGGTTAGAGCCCCATTGGCCACAGCCGTGTTCAAAGCCGTGAGCAAACTGGGCTCAAACACAGGAATCACATCAGAAGGTTGATTGCCCATTTTTACGATGGGTGTCACTTTGAACTTCACATTGTTGGGGCCCACCAAAACATCGTTGTTGGGCTGCTCAAATCCAGTCTGCTTCGTCACCTGAATTTGGAGGGCATCCAAAGATTGATTGGTGCCTTGAATTTGAATCACGGGCGTTTTATTAATGGTTAAGGTTGGGCCATTGGGATAGGTGTCCCAATAAAAGTAGAGTTGAAGATCGGCGGAGCCATAGGGCACGTAAACCAAAGGACTCGTATAAGTTCCGGTAGAAAGGAAGTTATCTGGTACACTCCATCTGGAATTGTCGGACGCAAACCTCACATTACGATCTATAGCTAGGTCCGTTGGATCAAAGCCGGTGGGGTTGGTGAATTCCGTCTTTAAATACGAATAGGTTGCAGGTCCTAATGGCTTTAGATTGCCATAAGTGTCTTTCAGTTCAATGGTAAATCGAAACGTCCCCCCGCTGGAATTTTCGGCCACGCGCGAAGGGGGGGTAGAGGCAATGTCCGTGGTGGTGGTGGAGATGCTATTTTGCCCTGGCAACACCGTAAAGGTGTTTTGATTGGTATACGTACGGATCACATCGGGCTGACTGAACTTTGCAAAGCTTAATGTGAGCGTGGAGGCCCCAGCCCCAATGGTCTGGGATTTATACGTACTTAGCTCAAACTCGGCCACTCCCTCGGAAAAGGCAAACGTTACCGTGGGAAGTACAGGGGCAAGCCCCGATGGGGAGGTTTCCAATCCCGTGAGTTGAGTCACGGTAACTACATTCATCCCTGAAATATTTTTAAGTAAATTTCCATACTTACCATAGAGATTCACTTTGCCAAAAGTTTTTTCCCCCGCATATCCTTGACTTCCTCCCGCAAGTGCTCCCTTAAAATCAAACGTGCTACTCACCACAGAGCTGTAATCGGAATGCACCTTAAACTCTTGGCACGTGTTGTAATCAATGACGTCTCCAAACAACAGATAACTTCCCGTCAGGCACTGGGGCACTCCCGCCTGATTTTTAATCAAGGCTCTGATGTTGATTCCCACATCCCAATTCACCCATATTTTACGCACCGCTTTGTTGGCGGGAGAAAAAGTAAGGGATTGGGATTCCCCCATGCCCCAAGGGGTTTGATTGGTATAAGGATCTTGAGGCGTTGCTCTGTCGTCCCATCGTGTACCCGTGCCACAGGGCACGCCATCACTACACATGAGTTGCCCCCCATTTACCGGATCTTCAAAATGGAGAGTCACATTTTCAGCGTCTCCCAGTGCGCGGTTGCCATAGCTATCCACCTGGTAAATGGAACAATACATGGAGCCTGAGGCAGATCCGCCTGATCCCGTTGCCACATAAGTCAACTCATTGGCTATCCCTCCGCCACAGCTAGTGAGATAGCTCGCTTTGGGTCCGGGCATGAAGTGGAGGTTTTGGCCGCCCGTAACACCCCCTCCCCCATCCTGATCAAAGATAGAGATGGCGGGTGCGTTGAGAGCCTGACCATCATAGGGGTAGTCTTCCAGTTTTTGCTGAGTTCTAAAAACGGATAGAGTTAAAGGGAGATTGTCGGAAGCGATGCGGCGAGCCACCCCATTTTCAAAAATGAGGAGGAAGGATCCACCCGAGCCATAGGGATGAGAGAGAACGTTGACGGCTCCCGTGGAGCTGCGATAATGCTGCTCGGCACTGGTGTAGGGGAACTGCAGCCAAAGGGGCTTTGAGCCATTGAGGGAGGTCACCACATTGGAAAATCGATCCACCCCGGTGATGCGAATTTCATAGTGATTTCCAACCGTTAATATGGGTCTGAGGTTGCCATTTAGGCTTAAATAACCAGGATGGGTGCCATCGGGACGGTAAAGATCCACTTTATATTCAGCTAGGGATGCATGAACCACGGTGATGGTGGGGACAACGATGGGAGGAGCCGACAAAAAGATGGTTTCATTTGGGTCCACATCGAGCGTGATCCCACCCGTTCCCACTTGCGTGGGTCTCAGTTCCACCCAATACTTCAAGGTATCCGTCTGGATTTGCGGAGGTCTATTGGGCTGAGCCACAAACACCCCATTGGGCACCACATCAAAGGGGATGGTCATGGGATTTTCCACACTATCCTGCCCCACAAGGTAAAGCCTTCTCACATCCCCGGCGGTCATGGTGTTAGATAGGGAGCTAGCCAAAGCACTTGCTAAGGTAGGACCTTCCCTCAGGTTCATGCTCACGGGAGTGGAAGCCTTGGTGCTGAGGGTTAGAGTGGCCACCCTTTGGGCGGGATTGCCGGGGATGAGCGGATCATCCCAGCCCGGAATGGTAAGCGTTAACGTGATCAGTTCCCCGGATTTGGGGAATCGAAAGAGACCATTTAAGTTGGAAGACTTTACAAACCATTTGTGGTAAAGGGGATCTAATATGTTTTGCGTAATGGTCAAGGGAGTGTCCAAAGCGGGATGCATGGGGGTGAGGCCATTGGGCGCATTTCCGGGAGTGGTGCTTAAGGAAATTTGGGCAGCCAAACACCCCTGGCCATTGGAAACACAACGGGTTTCTTGGCCTAAAATATCTTTAAATTTGACGTACAATTGACCCTCCTGGGCCCCTCCAAACTTGTCCACATTGCTGGTGGACACCATACTAAGCTCCACATTCAGTGCCTTGCCTGGCACGAAGTAAACTCCCAGGCGTTGTGAAATTCCAAGGGTATCGTCCGTGAACTGCAGGGAAGATTCGTTTCCCAAAGCAGGTGCAGCATTTCCCCCAACTCCTGCTGAATTCCCCGTAAAGGTGATGGTTTTGTTTATCTCATCCAAAATAAAGTCATTGTTGTAGAATCGGGAGAGATTAGTCACCGTGCCCCAGGCAAGTCCCACCTCATCCCCAGATTTGTTTAGATAAATGGGTTTTAACACCACAGGTTCATCAGAACTAAAAGCATTTAAGCAGCTTTCTGGCAAAATGGTTTCCCCGCGAGCCACTCTCTCCACCAAAGGATTTGGAAAGTGATAACTAGCAAAAGTAGACGCTCCTAGCCCCGAAAGTCCTGGGTTCCAGTTTGGACCCTGACTGGGACCTCCAAAAATGGAACTCGTAAAAGAAGATTCATCAATCTTGCGGCAGGAGTATTGATCGGCTCGGTGTCCCGCTGCATCGGAATTTTGACTGCCACTTTTTCCCGAGAGCACCCGAAATCCAATGGTGTGTTTTTCTGTGCTTCTGAGCCAGCTGAAGCTTTCAAGCCCTGACAACATGGGTGGCAATTGACCTAAATAACTTTGGGGGATGACCTGGGAACTCACCTTCACCAAGGACGTAGCAGAGCCACAAAGATAATTAGGAGTGCCTTGAATGATTCCATTGGCCACCTCTGCAAAGTAGCTGGTGGTCATTCCAGCGTCTAAATAACCCGCAGTGTAGGTAGCCGAATGTCCAAAACTAGGGAGTTGATGGGAACGACCGTTAACGCGGTTTAGATACATTTTGGTATGCCCAGGTCGCCCCGTGGGCGTGGTGCGGTGGTAAAACCCATCTATGATCGGTGGGTTAATTCCCGCAAAAGACTCCCCTCCACCAGCAGCAAGCCCCGTATTTACTGAAAAACCAACCGTTACCATCGCGCCACCCGAGGTGGAAAAGAGGTAGGTATTGCCATCCAGATCCGTGATGTGGGTTTCCATCAAATAACACTCCCCAGCTGTTAACACACTCTGGACCACTCCTGTGTCATCGTGTTTAAAATAGGTTTTGAGCTTGGCGGGCGCCCCCACGTTGGTGACGAGATTAATGCGAGCCGAAGTCTTTCCCGATTGGGCGGCTTCAACAAACCCAGATTCACCGGCCAAAACAGGCCTGGAGGGGTCATAACGCCTACCCACTCCGCTTTGCAACGAAATTAAATCAGATGTGAGCTGAGCTGGCCCGCTGGAAAAGGAAGGAGAGGCATCGGAAATGTAGTTTCCGGCGGCGTCTGTGATCACGGCATAAAATTCCAGCGTCTCATCCGTGGTGATGGTCAGATTCGTGGTGGCGGCGTAGCGCGTGCCTGTGGCCGTAAGCGGCCATCCCAGCTTAGCTGGGTTTTCCGATCCGCCCGTCCAAGTGCTGGAAAAACGGATTTGGCTGGGGGTTCCTTTTACAGGAGCCAAAGCAACCGCCCAAGGGCCTCCCACGGTGCCCACGGACATTTCCGTGGCATTGATATATGATAACGCAGAAACATCCATCACCTTAAAGCCACTCCCCAGGGAACACACTCCTGCCACAAACGTACAAGAGTGGCTGGTGTTGCTGGGCAGCACGGGGGACTCCCCTCCGTAGCTCACCAGGGAACTGGAAGTGAGGGCCACCGTTTTGGCCCCCACATAGCCGGTGTCAATGTTGTTAAAGTTATCCTGGGCCTCAATGGTAATGCTGAGGTCGGCTCCCGCCGTGGGGGTGTTGGTACGCGTGCCCCCTTGGAACACCTTCACCACGTATTTCACGGCGGATCGGCTAGCCACACTCAAATTCCCCGTTTGGACCGTAAGACCAGCAGGGCTCAGTGAAGAGGCCAAGGAGGTGGCAGTGACTTTGTAGATCCCCAAAACATCGGAAGAGAAGGTTACCGTGGACGTGTTGGCACTGGGGCTCACTGGGTGAATGGTGGGAGTGTCTCCGCTCACAATGGAATAGGTGATGTCACTGGAAACATTTCCCACGAAGTTTCCAAAGGAATCTTCTCCTGCCACAAATAAGTTAAAAATTTCAGAAACCTGCAAAGTGGCTGTGGTGATTACCGATCCCGCTCCATCCGTGGCAGAACGCAATTTGAGACTGGCAGCCACATCAGGCAAAACCGTGGTGGAGCTGGGAGTTGTATAGGCACCTAAGCCCGATTCCATGGCCACTAAATAAAGTTTTTCCGAAGTGTTCACTGCTTTCAACACCTGGGCCCCGGAGGCTTGAGCCACACCTTCCGCAATCGCCATGTTGGACAAGGTTAAGGTGGCAACGGGGGCTGTGCCATTGGGAGAATTGGAAATTAAGGTGCTGGAAGCCACCCCTGCCACTTCCTTAACCAGTTTGAACTCCAAGTTGCGAGTGGCATTAAAGTTGGTGCAAACATTGTCAAAACGATCTTTAAATTCCACCTTAGGGTTTATCAGCTGTCCAGCTTTTAGCCCTCCCACCAAATTCAAAGATGGCACCATTTTATTGGGCACCCCGGGAGCCACGGCGATGCTAAAGGTTTGCACCAGGCTTGCCCCATTCACAAAGGCTGCCACGTTCACCGAAGCGTTGGAGCCAACAGAAGTGACCACTTGGGGATGGAGAGTTTGAGAGACACCCGAGGCAATGGAGCAGGCCCCTGTGGTGACCGTGCCGGGCGCGCAGGAAGTGGTGGCATTGGCCGCAAAGGTGGTGCCCACAAACTGCCAGGTGGAGGCAATGGGGCCCAAGTAATTTCCATAACTATCCGTTTTGGCCACATAAAGAGGAACATTATTCACATCCGCATTGGTGGAAATGCATGGCAGAAGTGCGTTAAACAGATTTCCGCAGGCATTGGTAACGTAGGATTGAAGATTGGATGGGTCTGGAGGTGCAGCCGAGGTGAGCACGAAACTCGCCTCTTGTCCTTTGGAAACTTGCAATACATCTGTAATACCTGACTTAGTAGAGGCTCCAATGAGAGAGGAAGCACTTACCTTTGCCACGGTGGCCGAAGCATCAAATAAACAAGCCTTTGTGATGGCATTGGCCACGCCATCCACAAATGTTAAGGTCTCTGTGCTGGTGATGGCATTAGGGGCAAGTCCAGCCCGCTGAAATTTGGCACGCGTGCTTAAAGTGGCAGGACCATCAGCTGAATCCAAGGTAAAAGTCACCGTCAAGGTTTCAGGTGTTCCAAATCCAAAGGTGGAGTTGGGCGTGTTATCGGAGAAGGCCGCCAACACCTGCAAGGCCACACATTGACCCGCGTTCAAACTCTCCGTGGGGCTCGCGGCTGCGTTGTATTTTTCCGTACGCACCAAAAACTTATCCACATTTCGGGTACGCGCTTTAAAGTAAAAGTTTTCTGTAAACGCACCCATCTGAACCCCAATGTTACCTTGCCCAGCGGCTAGTACGCTAAAGGTTTGGGCAGATCCCGATGCCAAAGAGGCACCACTGTGGTTAAGCCAAATGGGCAAAGTCCATGTAGAGGCAGCATTTCCCACGTAGTTACCATAAGTATCCAAGTAGACTGGTCTTAAAATAAGATTTGGGTCACTATCAAAAAGAGTTTTACAATTGGTTTTGTCTGTGCAAATTTGTTCTACATTTGTTATACTTCCACCAGAGGGCAAAGCATCGGAGGTTAAATGCAAATTGGAGGCGTTGGCTTTTCTTAGGGTAAAGCTGGCATCTGAAGCCATGGTGGTGCCCAGTGCATTCACTCCTGAAAGATCCACTTTTGGGGTGGATGCCGAGCCATTGTAAAAACAAGCCCACAAGGGAGAAGGAGCCCTTCCCTGAATGAATTCCACATTCACCGATTGCCCGGAATACACCACACTTCCCGTGGCAGAACCAAAGCGGAATGAGGCTTGAGGGATGTGCACTCCCTGCTTACTTCCTTCCAAGATGCTAAACTGCACCTGCATCACTTCATTAAATGCATCATTTCGGTTGCCCAGGGCATCGGCGGCCTCAATTCCAAAGGGAAAACAGCCCACGTCTTTTTGAGTGCCGGAGATGAGTCCCAAAAAGTTGGGGTCTTTTAACACAAACTGGGTGGCATCTTTTACGATAAGGTAAACCGAGGCGCTGGTAAGGGCTCCCGATTGGGCTTGCAAAGAGGCATTTTCACTCCCATAAATGGATTGAGTGGGGCTAAGGCTAGCGTGGCTATTGGGGCTCACCAAAGACATGGCACTCGTTATTTTACTAGAGTTGGAAGACCAACTGGCTGTGAGATCGGCTAGATAATTACCACCAGCGTCCGTGCTCACGGCATGAAATTCAATGGGATTTCCCCTTGAAAAAGACAAATTTTGGTTGAGCGCGTAGGGTGTCGCTGTGCTCTGGAGAGGCCAACCGATCTTGTTTGGATCCATTCCCCCGCCTTGGATTTTGGTGAGCCGAACCTGACTGGCAGGTCCCGCGTTTACCACAATAAAAGTGGTGTAAACGCCATTTACTTTTACGGCCGGGTCGGTGCCTGAAATTTGAACCTCTCTCACATTCAAAATCGACAACGCGCTCGCATCAACAAGCTTAAATCCTCCATCAAAACCCGCACTCACTAAAGTACCAGGAAGTTTAATGGATCTTAAATCACATTCACCCAAAGTGAACTGACAGTAAAAGCGGTTGGTGCCATTAAGTGCCACGCTGGGGATAAATGGATCTTGGTTACCCCAACTCCGATTGGAGGTAAAATTGAGTTCTAGCCCAATTTGGTGAGTAAAGGCCGCATCCAGGTTGTTGTCTGAATCTACGGCACGCACTTTTACAGAAAAAGGCTCTCCAGAGGTTTCTGTGTTGTTGTGCTCGGAAAACACCAAGAATTTGGAAGCCGGCTTGGCCTGAGTAGAAAAGGTGGTGGTCTCGGCCGTCCATGAGGCATTTTCCACCGCAGTGGCTTTGATTTTTCCAGTATCGATTAGATTAGAACTAAACGAGGTGGCGCTGGAATTGGTGGTGCTGGTAAGCCAAAGACTGGGATTAGGGCTCAGCAGCGGAAACTGGACAAAGCTAAAATTGCTTGCCACATCTCTTACGTAGTTTTGGAGAGAATCATAACCGGCCACAAACAAATTCAAGGGCGTATTGATGGAAATGACACTTGGGAAGGTGTCCAATCCTAACCCCAAGGGGGACTGGCGCAACTTGATGCTGGCCAAAGGGCCAGGTAACAATGTCACCGGTGTTGACAGGGATGTGGCTGAAACTCCTGCCAAAGCGGATTCCACCACCAACGATTCGCCCGTACGCACGGCTTTGAGTTTGCCCACAGATGTGGCTCTTCCCCCAATAAAACTCAAATTTTCAGTAACAGATGAGACGGGAGGTACGCCCGTTAAACTGGAAGAAGGAGCGGATTGATTGGATTGTTTTAAAACAAAGGTGGCATTTTGGTTTCCAGAGTAGTTGGAGGCTAGATTGTTTTTACCGTCATAAAGAGCCACCCGCAACGCAAACTCCGCACCGGCCACTTCGGAATTAGAGTTGGCCGAAGAAACCGTGAAAGACTTAGGAGCCCCTGGAGACACTTGGTAGTTAAACACACTGCTCACACCACCCAAAGTCACATTGATGGTGGACACGTCCGGAGCATTAAAGTTCAACTGAAGCGGACTGCCGTATGGTTTGGTGCACTGGCCTAGGGCTCCTGCTCCACAGTTGTTGGCGGCATCATCCGCCAATTCTCCACCCAAGCTCCAGGATGTGGATTCATTTGCATGCACAAAATTGCCGTAACCATCCACTTGCACAGCGTAAAGATTCAAGTTAGGATTGTCGGTGGTTTTCTGAAGGCAAATGCCTGCGGCTGCCACACAAACACTTGTCACATAAGCAATCGGAGAGGTGGGATCGGCCGGCAAAGCATTGGTTAATTTTAGGGCGGTGGGAAGTCCTTTCAAAACACGAATCGCCTGGGACTCGCCCGTACGGGTGAGGTCCGTTCCCGCCACACCCAGGCTTGCGGAAACCGTTATTTTGGCAGTGGTAGCACTAGAATCAAACAAACACGCCTTGGCTTTTGGATAGCCTCTCCCTTCAATAAAGGAAACGGTTTCCGTAATAGGTCCATTCTGCAGCTGACCATTTACTAAGAACTTAGGCTTGTTAGAAAGATTTGCTGGACCATCGGCTCCAGAGAGCCCAATCGTTATGTTGATAGGAAGTGGACTGACGGATGTACCCGCATTAAAGTTCCGGGATCCACTGGAATATCGGGCTTCTAAAGAAAAAAACACACATTCCCCGGCCGTTACCTGCTCCGAAGGAATAGAATTGGCATTGTATTTTTCCGTCTGCACCCAAACACTGTGGAACGTGGCCGACACCACACTCACCACAAAGGTGGAACGGGTTCCTTCTATGGTCACATCCACATTGGCTGGAGAAGATGTCTGGCCATTGGCCTGCATCACCTGTGGTTGATTGCTGGCCACGTTGGACTCCCAGACCCCTCCCGCACCTGAAACACCCGAAGTTAAATTTAAATTGGCGCCCGGGTATTCCCATTTAGAGGCCCCCGGTCTAAGAGTATTACCAAAAATATCAGAAAGATAAGGGTATACCTGAAGGGGTGCGTCCGTATCGCGCACGGTGAAGCACAGATCATTGGTCTGGCACATATCTGATACATTGGCGCCTGGAGTAGAGGCAACAGGAGTGGTGGAAAGCATTACTTTGAAAGGAACATCTTTTATCAATTTAAAGGTGTGTGTGGCTTCTAAAAAGGCTGTATCCACAGCTCCTGAAAGACTTAAGCTCGGGGAAAGGGAACTACCGTTATAAAAACAAGCCACAACAGGTGAAGTGGCCCTTCCTTTTCGAAATTCCAGAGGAACTCTTTGGCCATTGGCGATTTCCGCTCCCGTTTCGTTGTTTAGCCTCAGCTTGGCAAGCTGGATATGAGACCCCGTCACCGCCCCTTCCCTTACCGACATGGCTATGTCAACCGTGCGTGAGAAATTTTCATCTTCCACATTAGAGTCATCCACAGCTTTGATGGAAAAATCAAAACAGCCCACCTTACGTTCAGCCACCCTATCATTCAAAAAATCAGGCGTTGACACTAAAAATTTGGTGGCTCCCCTTGTGAGAACTTTAAAAAATAACTGTCCTTCTTTGCCGCTTTCCGAATCCACAAAAGAGAGTAGGGACTCTCCCGTAGGACTTGTGCCCAGGGCTTCAAAGGAAAAAAGCCCACCCGCCCCGGAAGGTTTAATCTCAAAGGGATCTTTGGAAGTTTTAAAAACAGGAGCTTTAGGATTGCCCAAAACATTTCCTGATTTATCAATCAACGCAACGGCTAAAGGCATACTGGAATTCTGACGCATGGAAATGCCATTGGGGTACATGGCCACGCCCTGAGCTTCACCTAGGCCGCTTGCCGCCACCAATCGATCGGGCTTTCCTGGAGCCACACTTACCAAACCAACGGACTTGGGCATCAAACCAGAAGGAACCTCCACATCTATGGAGAAATCCCCAGGCTTGCTGATTTGATAGGGACCTCCCGGTAACGTGCATTGACCCGCCAAAAATTCGCATTCATAAGTACCTTCGGGCATTTCGGATACTTTTCCTCCCCAGGAGATCACTCCCTTGGCGTTGGAGGTCACTTTTAATCCTAATTTTTGTTCGAACTGAAAGGATCGTCGATCGGTAGAATCTCGAGCGGTGATAATGATGTCAAAGAGATTGTCTGTGGATTCTTTGTTCAGTTTGGTGGTAGTTATCTTAAAAACAGCGGCCTCTCCGGGTTGTTGGGTTTTAAGTTTTACAAAGGCAAAAGCACCCCCGATTTTTTCAGTTTGTGCCACGCTTAGGGCCACCACCAATTCCCTTCCAAAATAGGCAGGAGCAAAGAGATCGACCTGAGTGACCCCCCGGTCATCCGAAGAGCCTTGGGCAGCCGTGGCAGAGGCTGCATTGATTCTACCGTTGGTTACATTTGTGATTCTTCCAATAAAATCTTCATCAATGGTGTCCTCATTTTGTTTGCCTTCGTTAAGCTTCAGATTGCTGGGTGCTTCTTCTGGGTTCAGGTATTTTTCGCCCTTTTTAAAAGCCTCATTCACGCGTTCCAAAGTGAGCTCTTTAAGATTGGTGGCGTCCATCAACCGCCATTCCACTCTGGCACCCGTCACGGGCTTTTTGTTCTTATCTGTTATCTTAAAGGAGATGGGCTTAAAGGCAGATCGCGGAGGCACAGCTTGAGAATCACCTTCCATGGGGGCAATCAAAAAGTGGGTGGCCTCTTTTAGGGAGTCTTTTTTGGATACCTCACCTTTGTTGCTACACTCCAAGGTGGTGGCCATGATGGCCAACCCCACAAACGTCTTTAGGCTTGCCTTAAGACTTGCATTCAACCCGGATAGGTAAATTTTTCGCAACATATTAAACCCCTTGACTTTTCCCGATCAGAGCCAGCAGAAGCCGACTCCTACTCTAAAGGTAGGTTCGTTTGCTTTTTAAAATTATTTAGGCTTATTAAAGAAACAAGGGAGAGACAGAAAATAAATTAATAATTTTAAATATTTATAAAATAAACCCCTTCAAAAAATCTTGAGGTCGGATCAACCACTCCCGAATGACGTTAAACGCTAGACCACTGGGATCTCTTTTTTCAAGATTATCACAGGGTACGCCCCAAACCTCCATTTCCAGAAGCCTTGCGATGCCCAGAACTCGAGGCAGATGAAAACTCTGGGACACCACATAAAAGTTCTCAAGGCCAAATTTGTGTTTGGCCCGGTATAGGGAGGTAAACGTGTTGAGTCCTTGGGAATCCTCCAAGACATCCTGAAGAGCGACTCCTTGGGTTAATAGATACTTTTTCATGGCTCGCGTCTCATGATAGTAACGATCTTTTCCATCTCCTGAAACTAAAATCGTGGACACAAATCCGGCACGGTAAAGAGAAAGAGTGGTATCCATGCGGTTTTGAAGCATTTCCGAAAGCTGAGTTCCATGCACAGAAGCCCCCAACACCATCACATGGGACTTTCGATCTCTAAGTTCACCAAAAGGAACGGTAAGCTCCTGTCCACTCCAGCTGAACCATAAATTTACAAAAAACAAAAAAAAAGAAACCAGAATTCCCAAAATAACGACTATGGCAGTTTGGTTTGATTTCATAAGCGACTTTCCTAACCGAACATCCAGGGTAACAGCCCGTCCGTCATTGTCAAATTTAATGGAACACCCATTATCTCCTGGTGTGTTATGATGTGGGTACAGCCCATTGGGCCCGGTTCAGGAGTTGGCATGGGAAAGCCTCGTTTTCAGAGCGCTCTTTACACCATCGGTTTTTTGTGTTCCAGCGCCTGGGGTTTTGTTCCTCAGGTCCGGGCCGATGCACCCTTAACATCAGAAAATACGGAAAAAACAACGCCTTCTCACACCCTGTCTCCGGTAAAGCGACTGGGATTTTTGCCCATCGAGTCTAATTTTAGTGAATACAGACAATTTATGGGAGAAAATTTTTGGAAAGAAGGGGGAATGGCCTCTCCATTTCAGTCCCAAGAAGAATTTCATGGCCATTTATTTGAACTATGGAAACATCTCATCGAAAGCACAGGGAGATTTTGGTTACTTCCCCTAGAAGTAGGGGAGCACGCCCCCACGGAAAAATCCTTTGGACACTTTGTAAACCAAACGATAAAAACAAAAGGCTTAGACACCCTCTGGCAAACCAAATTGGAGTTTGAACCGGATCAAATCAAGCTTCAAGTTTTGCTTTACGAAGCCCAAGATTTTCAAAAAGAAAACAAGAAATTTGTAATCTATCATGAAGTGATTTTACCTTACGAAGTGAGTCAGTCCTTTTTTGATCAAAAAATGGACGAAATTATAGCTATTGTTTTAAAGAAATTAAACCATGAAGGATCCGTTTTATCAAAAAACGGCGGATTTGTTACGATTGATGTGGGATCTCAAAGAGGTTTTAAAGTTGGGGATCACCTGATGGTGGGCCAAATTCTGATTAAAAAAAAACACCCTCTGACTCAAGAGGTTTTAAACATCCAGCTTCAGCCCAAACACCTTGTGGAACTCATCAGTGTGAACGTGCAGTCTAGTGTTGGAAAAATCGTTTCCAGCCATCAGCAGAGATCCTCTTCTCCCACTAGCTCTCCAGACTTGGTTTGGCGCCCCCGTTCCGAATGGACGGGAGATGGGGATATTCTCCATAAAGAATATTTTGAAAGTCAGTTTGCCCAAAAGGGGTTTTACCGTTCACAAAAGTCTCCCAAACCCCTAAAGTCACAGATTTCTCCAAGCCAACCACCTCCAGACGTTTCCGAGCCCCACATGGAAGAAAAAGTGGTTTTGGGTCAACTCACGGAACCCATAGAAACCCCTCTGCCCCCCCCCTTTTCCCCACCTGAGGCAGGGAATCCCGTTTTACAAATTCCTGGATTAGTCCCCAAAAGGCTGGTGGTGGGCCCAGGAATGGGCATCATGCACCTGCGCACCGCTAAAGGCACTCAAGCCTCTCAACTTGAGATTCCTTTTTTAAACACCCTGACCGTGGAATCTACCCACGAATGGGATTCGCAGATCCGAATTTATCCCTCCCTATTGGGTCAACTCCCCAGCTCTATGTTAACAGGCACTGCAGTCCAGCTACACTTGGCGGGTGCTTATGCTTTCCACCAAGATTCGGGTCAACGATTGGAAGCCTTGGGAGTCTTGGGGTTTCACTATGCCAGTCTTCAGGTGAAATCCAAAAATCGAAAAGCCGATTGGAGCATCTTGGGGTTAGGCGCCGGACTTAAATGGGCTCAAGAGGGGCTGTTACCCAATATTAGGTCAGAACTTTCTGCTCAATAT
>JBIIVH010000018.1:0-65573 GCA_044339525.1 Silvanigrellaceae bacterium
CTTATCAGCAAATGCCATCAATGGTACGTCTATAAATAAGTTCTGTTGGGAGCCCATTGCGGGAAATCTGCACGATGGGTTCTACGGGGTGGGTGGCTGCTCACGCAGCCACCTATACCTACCGCAACCTCTATTCTCAAATCGAATAGGCTTGCGCGCAGCCTATGGATATGCCACTGTGCCTTAGCCTCCAGGAAAAAGAAGGATCTGCCAAAATGCATTTATTTTTAAGTTTGCTCATTGTCGGAATATTATCGCAGTGTTCAGGAAAAAAAGCGGGGAGATCTTCTCCGCCGCCCTCCCAGCCCAGTCCTGAACCAATCAGCAAAAGCAGCCCAACTGTTTTGGATTCTCAAACAGCAGATATTGTTGAAATATACCGAAAAGAGGGAATTGAATTGACACTTGAGCCAGGGCAAAAACTTTCTCCAAATCCATTTGTCCATCTTCTTCCCCAGATCAAAAGCCGTTTTCGATTTATCAAATGGATTCAGGTTTATAAGCCACCCTTTTTTACATATCACCATGACGAAAAACGTTTAGATATCTCTCTAGAGTATGGATTTGAGGCTATAATTAATTACCTGCATCTTTTTGACAAATTAAGGGACCTTGAGATTCAGTTGAATGGAATTACAATAGACACTGCTATGGGAACAAGTGAGACATTGACTAATGAGCTCGATTTTTTTGAGCGAATCCAGCTAAAGAGTCTTCTACAAAATCGACCTTATGTAAAAAGGATAGATGGTTTTCAATTGGATTACTTTTGGCACGACTCAGGAATTCTTTCTTTGAATCGAAAAACGGATCATGATACAGCCACAAAAATCTTAACTGCTGCAGACCGCTGGTTTCAGCTTATCTCAGAGCTGGGTCTGGATATCATAGACAATACAAATGGGCTTTCTAGTGGAGGCTTCTTTTTTAATTTTGCAATAGAATCTTTTTGGAAAAAAATAGAACTTATTAAACCAGTTATCAAATCCATTAAACGAATTGAAATTCAATCTGACAGCGCTCCTCTTATCATTGATTTGCAAGGGGGAGTGATTCAAATTTCTTCCTTTGATGTAGAAGATTCCGACACACTCTGGCAGGGGCTCGCCAGTTATGAAAAATTAATTTCTGAGCTTCCCATTCCAATAGAAGTTTCTTCGAAAAAAAATCCCGAAGAGACACTTAAAATGGGTTGTCAGCTCTTGCTATCTCAAATTGAAGTGCTAAAAACCAAAGTAAACCGGATTAAAAGCATAAGACTTGAGACTGGGGAACGTTTCTATCTTGATGAAAAGGAAACGCTTTTCATTGGTACTTCAGGTCCTGAAGAAGAGCTCACAAGCTATCTTGAATCACTTTAAAGTCAACTCTATCTTCTTAAACCAAGGAGTACAATATGCCTCAAGACAACACAGAAATGGACTCACCGCACTCAGCACGTTATTTAGGACCTTGGAGAGACTACTGGTGGAATGAAGACTATCTTGATTTAATAAGTAAACGGTTGAATTTCAGTGCTTTCCATCGGGTGCTGGATTTGGGCTGCGGAGTAGGACATTGGGGTAGAGCTTTGGCTCGTTTTTTGCCCCAGGAAGCTAGGATTGTTGGATTAGATCGTGAAGAAAAATGGGTGGGTCAAGCCAAGGAAAATGCGCAATCAAAGGAATCATTTAAAAATTTTGAATATCAGACGGGTCTTGCCGAAAATCTTCCTTTTCATGACAACTCATTTGATCTGATTACATGCCAAACACTACTCATACATGTTGCTGATGTTAAGAAAGTGATTCAAGAAATGAGACGAGTTCTCAAGCCAGGAGGACTCATTCTCCTGGCTGAGCCTAATAATCTGACTCAAAGTCTGACTCTAAGCAGCCTGGAAGCTGATCTAAATGTTGAAAAAATAACTCAAAAAGTTAAATTTCTATTGTGTTGTCAAAAGGGAAAAGAAAAGCTCTATAAAGGATTTAATTCTATGGGGGATCACCTGCCTAAAATAGTTACTCAGGCCGGTTTTGAGGACTTACAAATCTATACCAACGACAAAACTTCTCCCCTCATTCCTCCCTATGAGTCAGAAGAGCAACAAATTCTAGTGAAGCAAATTCTGGAATGGTGCGCGGAAGACTCTTTTGTTTGGCCAAGAGATGAAGCTCAAGAATATTTCTTTGCCGGCGGAGGAAACGTGGAAGAGTTTAAGGTAATATGGCCTGAGATGTTAAAGTACAACCAAGAGCTGGCAAATGCCATCCAAAACAAAACCTACTGGGCAACTCATGCTTGCACACATTATCTGATTTCGGGGAGAAAGTGATTGCGACTGATTAGGATAAAAATGGCAGGCCAGGAGGGATTCGAACCCACAACCATCTGATTTGGAATCAGACGCTCTACCGTTGGAGCTACTGACCTACACCCTACTACACTTAAGGGAAATTTAACCTGTGGTCAAGGGCCTTCCCGTTCGGGTTTAAGTTGGTCAAGCAAATTAGGATCTTGAAGAAAATTTTTAAAACTCGTCAGGAGCCTACTTGCCCTCATGCCATCAAACAATACATGATCGCCCGAGAAAGTCACAGTAAAAACAGAGCGTTTTGATCCTGCTTCCGGGTGGGCGGACTCCCGCACACGCCCCAGGGCAATCACGGCGGAGCCGTTAAACATGATGGGTTCTATGGAATCCAATGTAGACATGGTCGTCACCTGATAGACCCCCACTTTTTGCAGTCGAAACCAAATTTGAGAAAGCAGTGTTCTTAAAATCAATCTTCTCATCCAGCCAAAAGGCGCAAGCCAGCCCCAGATGTTAAGGAGGCGAATGGTTTGACTATCGTTTTTTCGAACCAGGGGAACCTGCTCTGAAACCACTCTAGCGATATCTTTTAGAGTCATTGTTTCCATCTGTGTTAACACCAAAAGGGGTGCCAAAAAGCTTTCCCCAGCCACCGAAAGCCCCACGCTCACGGACTTTGGGTAAAAAAGTCGATAGCCCTTTCGCAAAACATTCAAATCGGGATTTTGAGCGATCGCTTTGCCTATGGCATAAAGAAACACATGGGTTAGTGTAACATGCAGAGTAGAGTCGGTGGATTTTAGTTTCTTTAATCCAGCCACCACCTCCGTAACATCGATTTCTAGACTCAAATGAAAATCACCCTTATTGCAGCTTGCAATGGCGTCGGCAAACCAACGATGGGACCAACTAAATCCAATTGACTTCATCATGAGTTCCTTCCCTTTTGATTAAAACAAGGTAGCTCCCATCTTTGGGCTTCTTTTTTTCTTTGAATGCGTCAGTTTAAACATTTGGTCATACACAAAATCCTGGCTTAACTCGCCTTTGCTGAAGTCCTTAATCAGTGCCAAGAGATTCAACGCATCCAGAGGAGTGATATGATTGATTTCCACTTGGTGCAAGAGCTCTAAGGCAGGGTGGTCTTCCAAAGCAGGTTTGCCACCTAAAGTTTCTTGCCCAGCCTCATCTGAAATGAATTTTTCTGGCACAAAGGAATCATCTGAATTTGTGTGGCTTTTGGATTTCACTTCTTTCTGAGCTAAGATCTCTTGAGCACGATTTGTTACTTTATCTGGAATACCCGCCAATTTGGCCACCTGAATCCCAAAACTTTTACCTGCAGCACCTGGAACATATCGCCTTGAAAACAAAATCTCTTGAGACGAGGTTTCTATCACTTCCATTTGCATCAATTGAATCTGAGATCTAGACTCCGCCACTTCACGAAGCTCATGATAATGGGTAGAAAAGAGAGTTCTGGCCTTCAATCGATCTGCCAATTCCTCTAAAATACTCCAAGCTAAGGCCAAACCATCAAATGTGGAGGTGCCTCGGCCCACTTCATCCAATAATAGCAAACTTTGAGGTGTGGCTAAATGCAATATTTGGGCTGTTTCCAACATTTCCACCATAAAGGTAGACTGATTTTTGAGAGCGTTATCGGCAGATCCAATTCGGGAATAGACCGCATCACACACCCCCACCACAGCCCTTGTGCCGGGCACATAAGAACCTAATTGAGCCAAGATTTGAGTAAGAGCCACTTGTCGCATCAGTGTACTTTTACCGGCCATATTCGGGCCTGTGATCAGATGAATAGGCGCTCCGCTACCCAGCGATTCATCCAAACTCCCCAACCGATCTTTTTCAACCTCTAACAAATCTCCCACTAAAAAGGAATTGGGAACGAAACTCTGGTGAGAGGGCAAAATCTTTTGCAACACGGGGTGCATGCTGTTTTCTACAAAGGTAACACGACTCTCACAAATATAAGGTTTACACCACCCATTTTGATTAGCCACAAACGCCAACGACCCAATGAGATCCATTTTGGCAACCACTTCTGCCAATTTTCCCAGGAGCTCACTGCGGGTCAATATTTTTTCTACCAAGACTTGAAAGTATTGCTTTTCAAGAGCCATGCGCTTGTCAGAGGCCGTTAATACTTTTGATTCTAGCTTTTTTAACTCATCTGTAACAAAACGGTCGGCATTGGTTAGAGTCTGTTTTTTTTCAAAATGACCGGGCATTGCCCCTGATTTTCCCTTTGAAACCTCAAAAAAATAACCCATGTTTCTGGCGAACCCAATTTTAAGGGTAGATATCCCAGACTTTTTCCGTTCTGCCTCTTCCAAATTTTGAAGGGTTTGTTCCAATCCAAATTCGAGTCCAATGAGCTCATCAAGTTCGGTGCAATAGCCTTCTTTAAACGTTCTAGGACCTTTTCCCAAAATGGGAGCAGGTTCATCCACCAAAGCCTCAGATAATTGCAGCTGTATATCACATAGGGCATTCAGGTGCTTTTCTAATGAAGCCACCAAAGTCTTCCAAACGGGCGGCAAACCACTGGAATCTAAATCCTGAGTCCAACCCAAGAGGGCGCCCAGGCTTTTATGAAACCAAACCAAAAGACGGGCATCTACACTATACTGCGCTGCTCTAGATAAGAATCGCTCAAAATCCATGCATCCTTGCAGTGCGTTTCGAAGAGTTAAGCCAGTGGATTCCGAAACCACCAGGAATTCCACTTGTTCCTGCCTGGCAACAATCTCTTCCCTTTTTAGAAAAGGGTAGTGTAGATTTTGATACAACGCCCTCGATCCCATGGGTGTCATACAATGGTTTAACAACCAAAAAATGGAACCCTTTTTTTCGCCACTAGAAGTCACAAAAAGATCCAGATGACGTTTGGTGGCCTGATCCAGTTTCAAACTATGGGAAAGATCATAGATCCTAACCTGAGTGAGATTTTTGATACAAGCTCTCTGAGACTGCTTAATGTAATCCAGTAGTGCCCCAATGGAGCTATAGGCTAAGGGAACCGATTCCAATCCAAACACTTGAAATAAGTTTCCAGGGAAAAAAGATTCAAACAGTGTTTTGCAAGCCGATCCTGAGGAAAGTATCCAGGAATCTATGGCTTTCACCATCACCGTTTTTCCATGGAGTCTAATCAGAAATTCTTTTAAGGGAGCAACCAGTTCAGGGGAACACAATATTTCCTTAGGATCTGCAGTTAATATCTCATCTTCTAACTGTGATTTAGTGAGCGAATGGGTGATTCTGAGGTCACCCGTGGAGGCATCCACAAAAGCAAAGGTAAATGCATTTTTGCCCACCACACAGCTTGCAAGGTAACAGCCCACGGAGGTTTTGGAATCCCAATCCTCATCAAAGATATCTCCCGGCATGGCAGGGGTGCAGATTCGAATGATTTCACGTCTTACCAGCGATTTTACAGATTTAGGATCTTCCATTTGATCGCACACGGCGGCTTTAAAACCTGCCTTAACGCATTTTCTCAAGGCGGCACGACAGCCACTCACGGGCACACCTGCCATGGGCACGGGTTGACTGGAATTTTTATCACGGGAAGTGAGAGTAAGCCCACAAATGGCAGAGGCGATTATGGCATCCAGCCCAAAAAACTCATAAAAATCTCCCATCCGAAAAAACAGAATGGCTTCAGGAACTTCTTCCTTAGCCTTTCTAAATTGCACCATCATGGGAGAGCTGAGCTGAGCCAAACTGATGCCAGAATCGTGCTCTGAACTCAACTGGCTTAGGGCCTTTTGGTGCGACGGAGACACCTCACAACCAGAAAGCTCCAACGTCTGCAACAAAGCTACCATTCGGGAACTCATCTGTGGGTTCAATTCCATTAGTCTTTCTTAGAGGATGGCCGTTTATTTGCTTCCAATATACGCTTTCGAACTCTTACATTCTTAGGTGTTACTTCAATCCATTCGTCGTCATCGATCCAATCCAAGGCCGCTTCTAGTCCCATACGTGTGATGGGAGAAAGTTTGGTGGATTCATCTGTACCTGCGGAACGCATGTTCGTGAGTTTCTTTTCTCGCACCGCATTCACATCCAGGTTATTTTCGCGGCTATGTTGGCCAATCACCATACCTTCATAGACATCTTCGCCCGCGGCGATAAACAACGAACCACGTTCTTCCAGTCCATGAAGTGCATATTCTGTAGATTTACCCGCTCTATCGGCAATCAAGGCGCCATTCATTCGAACCACCAAGCCCGCTTTTAAAGGCTCGTAGTCTTCAAAATAACTTGAAATCAGTCCTTCACCTTTTGTATCTGTCAGAAAGGTAGACCTGTATCCTAAAAGCCCGCGAGTTGGGACGCTAAATTCGAGCCTGGTTCGACCCATCAATAGGTTTTGCATTCCCACCATTCGCCCTTTACGAGCCGATAATTTTTCCGTAACAATGCCCACGGCAAATTCAGGAATATCCAAAACCACTCTTTCAATGGGCTCATGTTCTACCCCATCGATTTTTTTGGTGATCACCTTGGGACGACCCACCATACACTCCCCGCCTTCCCGGCGAAGGTTTTCAATCACGATTCCAATCTGCAATTCGCCTCGAGCCTTTAAAATCAGAATTTCAGGAGATTCCGATTCTTCAACGCGAAGGGCCACATTGTGCATGGCTTCCTTGGTGAGCACTTCCAATAGCTTTCGGGAGGTAAGGTAACTTCCTTCTCGTCCAGCCATGGGTGAAGTATTCACGGAAACCTCTACGGCCACAGTAGGAGGATCCACCTCAATTCGTGGTAAAGCTTCTGGAAAGTTCACATCGGCAACAGTATCCCCAATGGCCAGCTCATTTAATCCCGTGGCCACAATGGCAATATCACCAGCAGAAACACTATCCACGTCCACTTGTTCCAATCCGCGGTAGGATCTCACTTTAACCACTTTGGCGTTTTGATTTTTACCATCTTTACCAATCAAGGTAATGTTTTGATTTGTAGAAATCGTGCCCCGTTCTACTCTTCCAATCACCAATCTTCCCAAGTAGGAGTTGTAAGAAAGGTTGTTTACCAACATTTGTAAAGTACCATCTTTTGTTACCTTAGGTGCAGGCACTTCTTCTACTACCGTGTCAAACAACTCCTTCAGGTCAGCCGCTGTTCCACCACGGGTGCGAGTGGCCCAACCTTGGCGCCCAGACGCATATAAAATGGGGAAATCGAGATGATGATCTTCCGTGGAGAGTTCCATAAATAGGTCTTGTACAAGGGATTCAACTTCCTCAACCCTGGCATCTGCCCGGTCAACCTTGTTGATCACTAAAATCATCTTCAAATTTCGTGCCAAGGCTTTTTGAAGGACAAATCGAGTTTGGGGTAGAGGCCCTTCCGCCGCATCCACCAACAAAATTGCCCCGTCCACCATCATCAAGCTTCGTTCTACTTCCCCACCAAAGTCCGCGTGTCCGGGGGTGTCTACGATATTAATTCGAGTCTCGCCAAAAATCATGCTGGCGTTTTTTGCAGCAATCGTAATTCCACGTTCTTTTTCAAGGTCCATGCTGTCCATGACACGTTCGGTAAGCTGTTGGTGGGCGGCAAAGGTGCCAGATTGACGTAACATACCGTCTACAAGAGTGGTTTTGCCGTGGTCAACGTGCGCGATAATGGCGATATTACGGGTGGACTGAACAGACATGAAAGCTCCTTGAGTTAAACAGCCCGCACAGTATCTAATGGCGCGGCGGATTTCAACTCAAATTCTTCTACAATCCTGTACCAGAGTTTAAACAAAAGAATGAAATCTTTAAGTAGCTAATATTTCTCTATAAATTGAAACCACATGTTCCCCCACCTGCTCCCAGCTAAACTGGGATGCCTGTTTTTTACCTTGCTCCGAATGATACGCAGCCACAGCTGGATCGCAAAGTTTGGCCATGCTTAATGCAATTTCTCCATAATCAGAGGGCGTTACCTTTATTGCCGCATCCCCCACCACCTCCGGAAGCGACGAACTGTTGCTGGTGATGACAGGAATTCCTGATGCCATGGCCTCCAAGGGTGGAAAGCCAAACCCTTCATAAAACGAAGGATAAACCAACATGGTGCTTTCCTGGTATAAGAGTCTTAAATTAGCATCGCTCACATATCCAACAAATTCAATATCTTGCCTAAATTCACCCAAACTGTATTGCTCCTCAGCAAACAACGAGTTTTCACATCCCACCACCACTAATTTGTGCTTATAGCAAGGATTATTTCTACGAAACAAACTGTAAGCCTGAAGAAGCCCTGCCAAATTTTTACGTGGTTCTAAAGACCCCACAAACAAAATCTGCTCTTTTTTGGGGTGATTTAAAGGAGGCGGCTCATAAAACAAAGGATCCACGGCCCAATAAGTGAGTCTGATTTTATTGAGGCTCACATCTAGCAGCGATAAAATATCATTTTTAGAATAATTAGAATTCGTAATGACAATTTTAGATCTATCTACAATAATAGGCACTAAAAAAGAGTATATCAATCGAAACGTCAAAGAAAACCAAGTTGGCTCCACCATAAAACACAAATCATGTATGTTTACCACACTCGGGCAATGCGTAAATATGGGAGCCAAATTCGCGGGATTGTGTAGGATCTGAACATTGTATTTTTTTGCCAAGCGAGGCAAAATAAACTGTTCCCAAAAATAATTTCTAAAAATCGCCTGCGCCTTAAGATTCGTAGGTATGACTTTTACATTAGGCAGTTGCCACTCGGGAGCAAATAATTCGGACTCCCCCGTAAAAAGCAAAAAATCCATATCCGGACCCGCTTCCACCACTGAGCGAAACATCCGATAAGCACTTCTTTGAACACCCGTTCTTGTGGCCAAAAGAAAACGACCATTAAGCCCAATCCTAGGTCGCTTTTTCAAAGCGCCACCTGTAAAACCATTAGAAGAATTCATTAAAACTCCCCCAATACTTCTTCATAGATAGATAGGGTCTTTAATGCATTTTTCCTCCAATCAAAACATTGCAACCATTCTGCAATTTGGCCGGGCGAGCTAGAATGAGATTTCGTCATGGCGTCTTTTACGCCCGCTTTAATGCTTTCCGAATTTTCAGGATCTACAAAATGCACGTTCGGTGGCAAGATCTCAGGAAGTGAGGTTCTCGCACTCACCACCACAGGTGTTCCGCATGCAAAAGCCTCCAAGGGGGGAAGCCCAAATCCTTCATATAGGGAGGTAAAAGCAAAAACTTTAGATAAGGCATAAACAAAAGGAAGATCATCCAAATCCACATACCTTAAAAAATGGATCAGATGCTTTTTATTATAAGTAAGTGAAGGCTGTAAAATACTCTCATCAAATTCTGATAAAATCACAAGCGGAAGCCCCAAGTCAGACTCGCAGTAGGCCTGAACAAAGTTTTTCAGATTTTTATGAGGTTTTTTATTACCCGAAGTAAACACAAATTCTAAAGGCAGCTCATACTTTCGCCGCACTTTCTCCACTCTTTCCAGGTTATTTCGAACCGTATGATGATAGCGATCACTCACACCGTTATAAATAACGCTTATCTGATCTAGTCTCACATGAAAAAACTTCAATATCTCGTTTTTTGAGAAATGGGAAACCGTAATGATTTTTGAAGATTTCTGAAGCCGGTTTCTCAATAAAACATTATAATACATTCTATGGAATACAGTGTAGTTTTCCGCCAACACGACATGATTTAAATCATGTATAGTGGTAACTAGATTTGTCCTGCCCAAAAGCGGCACCACAAAGCTCGGAGAGTGCACCAAACTGGGCTTTAACTTCCGTATCACCCAAAAAAGCTCCAGCTGACCCAAAAAAAGGTTTAACCAGCTCGTTCTCATCTTATAAAACGTAACATGGTCCGGCCATTGATTCTTCAATAGAGGACTGTTTTTACACACCAGCAAAATGAATTTAAAACGTGACGGAGCAAGACTTAGATGCTCAATGAGATGCTCCGCGTAAGTTGATATGCCGTGCCCTTGCCCCGTTGAAATCACCCGAGCATCAATTAATATACTTTTTCGACCGGTTGCATTTAGAGCCAAAGATAATATGTCCTTTAAAAATCAAATCAGTTCAAGAAAAAAACACTTTAAATAATCCCCTGCATCAAAATGCAAAAGAGTGGTGTGATCGCTAGACTGAGCCCCTCTAAAAAGCAATTTCCACTCCCCAAACCCTTTCAGACCCGCACGAACCGCGTGCAAAAAATCCTCTTCCGTTACATTACGACTGCAGGAACAAACCACCAACACCCCCCCGGGTGCCAAAAGCTGCGCACCAAGTTTAAATAACTTTTGATAGGCTTTAAGAGCCTGGGGAACGTGGGCTTTAGACTTTGCAAATGCCGGCGGATCACACACCACCACATCAAATTTTTTCTTTTGACCTACCAGTTTATGGCACACTTCAAAAAGATCGCCATGATGCGTCTGCACATTGGGTCCCACACGCACTGAGCCGAGTGATGGGATACCCACACAATTTGCCACTGCATTTTCTAGAGCCTCTTTGTCTTGGTCGATGAGCTCTACCGTTTCTGCTCCCACGTTACAGGCCGTTGCCGACCAAGCGCCCACATAAGAACAAACATCCAGCACTGAAAAGGGAGTTCCCGAATATCGATGCTGAAGCAATTGAGCAAATGAAAACAAATTGGATCGTTGATCCAAAAATAGCCCTGTTTTTTGTGCCTTTAATGGTTTAAAACGAAGAGAAACCCCATTGATTTTTCCTCTTACTAGCAAGGGAGGGTTTTCTTGACCCGCAAAGATCCAGCGAGTGCGTTCCGACAGCCCAAGACCCACTCGGTGTTGTCCACTGGAACGCTCCAAAAGGGGAAGAGGAGAAAAAGCGGACCTCAATGCCTTTACAACCAAGGGCAATAAAAAATCGCCCACGGCGTTTCCACAACTCAATACCAACAAATCATTGTAAGCATCAATCACAATGCCAGGAATTCCATCATTTTCAGCATGAAGGAGTCTAAAACTTTCCTGGCTAGATAGTAAGCCCATTCGTCGCGCTTTTTCCGTCCATAGCTGTTTAAGATAACTGGCCAAAAGCTCCGAAATGGAACTCAGAGTCTGGTCTGATAGCGTTCCCTCTCCCAAATCCCCCTGAAAGATGATTCTGCTCCATTCACTAGACAATTGAGATCCAAAGAAGCGGACCTTGATGGGATCATGGAGACTGTAGACACCCCATCTTTGCAGGTCGGGACACCAAATGAGTCCCACTCCCATAGCATCTAGACAATCGGGACGGATGGGCTCTACCTGGTTGGCAAAAGCCCATGGGGGTAGTACCGGTCTTTGCTTGGAATGACCGTGATTTGTACTTAAGACCAGGGTAGCAAATTGCATTGATACTGACTTTCAAGACCGGAATTAGGCATGGATGTAAAAAAGGGAGATTCTCAGATTTAAAACGGTCCGTCAACAAACCGAGATACGAAGAATCGGAAGACCGAGAGCCTAGAAAAGACACTCTCAAAAGAAGAGGTATTTAATGATGATTTATCGGCTCATAGGTAATTGAACCAAGAAAGATTGGTGGCGGGGACAGGACTTGAACCTGCGGCCTTCGGGTTATGAGCCCGACGAGATACCAACTTCTCCACCCCGCGTCGAGCTGTTGTTATGAACCAAGCCTTCAGAAAAGTCAAGCGAAATCTGAAAAGTTACAAATTTAAGCTAAATCGTTGCTCACAATCCCTTTTAACCGGGAATAGAGGAAATTAGGGATCCCAAAGGCGGCACGCTGCACCGACCGATTATAATACCGAGTGCCCTTTTCTATGGCCATTGCCCTTTCCAAATCTATTTTGTGGTAAGGGTGATGGGCATCACTGGCAAAGCCCCATGACCAAAAACCAAAAGGATAGGTAGGTACACTTCCCACCATGGAATATACCTTAGAAAAGGCGTCTTTCAGGTTTCCGTAGACTTTGCCCAGATCAAAAGAGGTTTCCCAGGGACTTTCACATTGTGCCACCACGATTCCGTCTGGTTTCATGATTTTTTTGAGATTCCGGTAAAACTCACCGGAAAACAAACCAACGCCAGGTCCAATTGGGTCCGTGGAATCTATGATCGCAATATCAAAATAGTGGGGCTCATGCTTTTTCACAAAATCTACGCCGTCACCAACGTGAATTTTGGCACGGGGATGATTAAGCCCAACCGCCACAAATGGCAAGAATTTTCGAGACGCCTCAATCACCATGCCATCGATTTCACAAAGCACGGCTTCTTTTACGCAGTCATGACGCAAAACTTCACGGAGCGTTCCACCATCCCCTCCTCCTATCACCAAAACCCTTTGGGGATTAGGGTGTGCCAATAAGGGAACATGGGAAATGAGTTCATGATACACAAATTCATCACGCTCCGTAACCATCATCAACCCATCTAGCGTCATAATACGCCCAAACCCAGACGTTTCCAAAACATCTACGCGTTGATATTGACTTTGACCACTAAACAAAACACTTTTTACATGTAATCCAGTGGAAATTTCCTCATTGTGACGTTCCTGATACCACAAATCCAGAGAAGAAAGATCCGAAGTTTCCACACCCGCACCAGACTTTAATATTGTTCCTTGTTTACCCAACATAATCCACCTCTTTCCCTATTCTACCGTCTCCAAAACCTTTGGCTTAACCCGATTGTCCGTTTGACCTTAAACACCTTCGGGAATACAAACATATAATTTGACCCAGAAATCCGCAGGTGTATGCCACTGGTTGCATCAAACTATCACATCGCCTGCAAAAAACAATGCAAATGAACGACAAAGGAGTCAAGCTTTGGCAGATTCTAAAAATCTTCACTTTGACACTTCCAACGCCGCCCACTTTCAAGCCGAAAATGGGCACAACTCAGACTTGGGTGTAGAACCCAAATCCCAGAGTTTGCTAGGAAAAAAAATAGCCCTTTGTGTGGGAGGTGGCATAGCTGCCATTCAAGCCCCAAAAGTGGCGCGTGAATTGCGCAGACTCGGCGCGAAAGTAGTTTGTTATACCACCCCAAATGCGCTGGAATTTGTGGGAAAAATGGCATTAGAATGGTCTTCTGCCCAGCCCTGCATATCAGCTTTAAGCGGACTGGCGGAACACATCTCCACTTGTGATGGGGTTTTGGTTTACCCGGCCACCACCAATCTCCTGGGGATGCTCTACTCTGGGCTCGCCATGGATCCTGTTTCCACTTTGCTTCAAAGCGCCGCTGGATCGGCAACTCCCATCCTACTTTGCCCTTCCATGCACCCGAGTTTAATGATGTCACCCTTTGTTCAACGCAATAAAGAAGAAATCAAATCGATTTCCAAAGACACCATTCATTTTTTAGAGCCCGATTTTGAAGAAGGAAAGTATAAAGCCCCTCACGAAAATCGAGTGGCGCTAGAAATGGCTCATCTCCTAAACTTTAAGAATAATAAAGTAGTTTTAGTGACCAGCGGAGGCACCAAAAGCTTTGTGGACTCGGTGCGATACATAGGTAATGACTCCTCAGGGGCACTTGGCTGGGAAATCATTCAAGAGTTGTATGCTTGGGGTTTTAAGATACGCCACTTAAAAGCACACACATCCTTTACCGATCATTCCCTGAAAAATGTGAGTGTGGAAACATGCCCCGAATACGAAACCATGTTAGGACTCTTTCGTTCTTTAGAACTTGAACCATTTGAAGGTGTTTTTCATCTAGCAGCCGTTTCTGATTATTTTTTAGAAAATAAAGCCCCGGGTAAATTGAAATCAAACCAACAAGAGCTGCAGCTTAAACTTCAAAAAACAATCAAACTGATTTCTCTCCCACTTTTTACCAAATCCCCCTTTAAAATGGCCTGCAAGTTAACAGCCCATGAATCCACAGAAGATCTACAAATAGCCACTGATTTTGCTTCCTTCAACAATCTAGATGCGGTGATATGGAATCCTTCTTTTGTTTTAAAACAGGCAACTTATTATGGAAAAATTGCCATTAAACAAGAAGATCACTCCTATGCTTTTTCAAACCCTTTTAATAGTAAAAAAAAGATTGCCAATGAAGCTGTAAAACAATTTTTAATTTCAAGGAAAGGTCAAAAATGATGAACCAACCCTCCAAAGAGCCTGAAATAAAAGACTTCGCCAGAGCCACCGTACTCTACACAAGCATGGCTGCCGTAACGCCCTTTTTCTGTGGAGCCATGGCCGGACTATACCCCCTTTCGATAGTGAAGGACAGAAATCGAGAAACCATGCACCGTATCGCATCCCTTTGGGCTAAAATGGTTGTTAAATCTAATCCCTGGTGGAAATTTGAAATCTCTGGAGAGGAAAATCTCCCAGGCTCCACCACTCCAGTTGTCTTCGTGGCAAACCACATGAGTCAAACGGATATTCTCGCTGTTTTTCTCACCGGAAAGAATTTCCGATGGCTGGCGAAAGACTCACTCTTTAAAATACCCTTCTTGGGCTGGGCCATGAGTATGGTGGGTTACGTTCCCGTAAAACGAGGAGATAGAAGGAGTCACGTGGAATGCATGCAGAAATCTAAAGAACACCTGCTTAAGGGAACCTCCATGCTTTTCTTTCCTGAAGGGACCCGTAGCCCAGACGGCAAGCTCCAAGAGTTTAAAACTGGGGCTTTTAGGCTAGCCAAAGAGGCAAAAGTAAGCGTTGTTCCCATCGCTATTTTAGGATCTGAATACATGCTACCCAAGGGCTCATCCATTCCCAGAGCCGCAAAAGTTTCCATTCAGTTTCTTCCCGCCATCAGCAGCGAAAACCTCAGCATAGAAGAACTTACCTCCAAGTCAAAATCAGCCATCTCCGAAGCATTAGGTAGGAACTCATGAAAAATACAACCAAAATTTTTATTTTAATCAGTTCTTTTTTGACCATTGGTTGCGCCAGTTACACCACACAAATCGCAGAAGTTCGCAGTGAGGTTTACGCGGAACAATACCCAAAAGCACTTGAAAAACTAGATGCCATGAGTCTGGCCAAATCAGAGAAAGATAAAGCTCTTTACCTCATGGAACGGGGCATGATTCTCTATCTCAAAAAAGACTACCTCGCAGCCGCAAAACACTGGGAAGACGCTTCCCAGAAAATTGAAGAACTCTACACCGTGAGCCTTTCCAAATCAGCAGCGAGCTTAATCGTGAACGATTCCGTCACGGACTATGAAGGCGAGTCCTTTGAAAAAATTCTATTGCCCATGTTTTCATCGGTGGCCTATTTTGCCAGCGGGAATTTAACGGGTGCTTCTGTGGAGGTAAAAAAAAGTTACAATCTTCTAAAGGTTTTAAATCAGCAAAGTGAGGGCAAAAACACCTACTCTAGAGATAGCTTTTTACACTACATAAGCGGCATCATTTACGAGGCCAAAAAAGATGTAGATGGCGCCATTATTGAATATCGAGAAGCAATGCAAGCAGCGGCCAACAATAAAAAGTTTTCCTCTGTAGACGAAGAAATCTTCGCACAAGCCCTGGCTCCACTGGCGGAGTTTCGTAAACGAAATGAGATTCTAGGAGAAATCAGAAAGCGCTTTCCTAAACTATCGTGGGCTAACTATAACGACAACAAAGATCAAGGCGAGCTCATTGTGATGTACGAAAACGGAAATGTTCCCATCAAAAAGGAGTCAGACCTCATCATTCCCACTGGTCAAACCGTAGTTCGAGTTTCCTATCCAAAGTACCAAAGGATGAGCTATAGCAATACAAATGCAATACTTTATGTAAATGGAAACAAAGTAGGTTATACAGATGTCATACAAGATGTGGGTTCCGTTGCCATTCAAAGTTTAGAAGACCGAAGAGTGAGAGATATCGTAAAAATGACGGCACGTCTCATTGCCAAGGAGGCGACGGCCCGTGCCGTCGGCAGGCAGTTTGGTGGTCTCGCCGGACTTGGAGTTAGCGTATTAGGAGCCGCCGTGGAAACGGCCGACACAAGGGGATGGACCACCCTCCCTGACAAAATCCAGATCAAACGCCATTGGTTAAAGCCAGGAGCACCACACCGAATTCAAGTATCTGGAGGAGGAAACTCTGAAGAAGTCACATTGACCTTCAATCCAGGGGAAAAGAAACTCATTAGGCTTCGCGGATACTAAACTGCATAGGGATCCAGGTATCATTTTTAAATCCAACAGTACTTTTCTACCATTCTACTGATAGAAATAAACGAGCCAATCAGGCCTTCAAACAGCAATCCTTAGGTCTGGATTTTTTGCCAGCACTGTTGTCCATTCCAAACTAGATTCGAACACACTAGATTTAGGAAACACGCATTCAAAGAAAAATTTTCGGAATCCCTGCTCATTTTTGGGAGTGCTAAACACCACCTTGATATTGCCACCTAATGCTTGACATTCACTTCGCACGGCGTCCATACCAGCACCCCGCCCAGCAGACATCGTTACTTGAGAAGCGGTGGAAAGACCATTCAAAAAGATGAGATCTCCAACTTCTTCATCAGACGGACTTGCAGAAAGTACATTTAAATCATTCCCTTTTTGAAAAAGCATATCAATATTTAGTCCTTTGCCTGAATCCTGATAAATCAGTGTTAAAAAACCATCATCAGAGTGGAAGTCAACTACGATCTCTTGACCCTTTATTTCTCCCCCAAAACCATGCACAATGCTGTTATTAAACAGATGAACAAAAGTTAAACTCATCAGTTTTTCAAAGGAAGAAGTTACCGCTCCATCAAGATTTGTATTAAATCGAATTTTAGGTAAGTCCTTCAGATCCACCTTTAGGAGATTTTTCAAAGAATCGATAGATTCATGGCACACATGTTTTAGAGTCACCGTATTTTGAGTCACAATCGTTTCTTTAATTCTCGCTAAATCCAATTTTAAATCACCAGGAAGCTTAGAATCAAGACTACTAAGAACACCTGAAATCGCCCTACCCGTATCTAAGAGAAAGCGCTTTTGCTCATGTACTTTTTCGGGAGAACGATTCAGTTTCTTTCGATTCAATTCATCATAAGAAATCAATAGGCTGTTCACTTCTTCAATTCGATTCGAAATGATATCAGGTGAAATCGCATGTTTATTTGCACTCAAGATCTCAGCAAGCTGAGTTTCTGTATTGTGCATCTGCTCTGCAATCTGTGTCAAATTTAGAGCACGGCTGTTTCCTTTAATGGTATGTAAGTTTCTTTTAATTAGAGCCAAACTATTCTCTTCAATTTTGGATTGTCTAGAAATCATCTCCCTACAGTTAGCTACATACTGAAACGACCCATCCAGAAACTTTGAAAACCTTTCAGGTGGCAAAGAGACAATCTGATGAATGGTTTCCATTTCTTTTTTATTCTTTTCACTCGTTTCTCTTAACAAATACAACAATGTTACGTCTCTGATGGTAACCATGACTCGTTCCACGATTTCCCCTCTGTGATCGGTCACAGGAATCCAATCCACCTCAATGTATTTTTTATTTTGGCCAGCTATGCGGCAGAACTCCCGGGGAAGCAAAGACGAATTCATCTCCCAAGAAAAAGTGTCTTCACCAATACAAGCCAACACGGTTTCTGCCTGACTCACTTGGTCAGCTGAGACATCTGAGTCTCTAAAGATCAGCTCCAAAGCGTCTTTACCCCCCATATCAGAACAATCCAATATATGTTCCAAATGAGCGGAGTACTCTGAACCAAATTTTCCTTGTCCATCAATAAGTGCAATGCCCTGACCGATGTTTTCAAAAATTGTGAAAATCTCTTTTGTTTTCTTAGATAGAGCCTGGAAGGTTTTATTAAACTGGATGGTTGTGATGGCACTAGCAACGTTATTTAAAAGTACCTGAAGAGATGGCAATAGCAGATCTCCCTTCTTACCCAGACTTGGAACTTTTAATTGAGCTAGTGGTGAATTTCCGTCCGGGCTAGTGACCAGTAACATTTTGCTGGTGCTGTTGGAATCCTTGGAAAGGTCGGTCGGATTATCTGCAATATCTCCAGAAGGCAAAAACTCATAGTAGCCACCCGTCAGCACCTCACCAACAAAACAATTGGAATGAAAATAGAGATCAAATTTGAAATTTTCTCCCGCAAGCTCCGTGCATGCTGCGGAAAGTGTATCAAAAACGCTTTTAAAAGTAGACTGACTGGAAATGATTTGGCCATGGTGAATAAGGCTTTGCATGCTCTGTGTGTTGTATTGAAGAGTGGTAGCCATGCTGTTAAACTGATCAGCCAATTTTCCAATCTCATCATTAGTCTTTACTTTGGACCGGGATGCCAGTTCTCCCAGTCCCAATTTTGCTACATCCTGAGATAGTTCCTTAATGGGAGCCGAAAATTTAACTGCACTGCGACGAGCAAAAAAGACTCCAACCAAGCAGGTTATTAGTGAAACAACTACCACGGATACCATCAGTGTGACAATAGGTTCCCTAATGTCTTTTTCCACTGCAACTGCCACCACATCTATTGGGTAGGCTTCAAGGGATTTTCGAGAGAGTAGCAAACCATTTTTTGGGGTTCCAGACTTATCGTTGTTGGAAACAGAAATTTCCTTTAGGGATTGCCATTCTGAAGTCTCCATCACAGCGGAAGAGTGTTTTAAAACTTCCGTTGAAGAATTCTGTAAATTCAAAGTAACAAAGCCTTTCTTTCCAATTCTAATATCTTTAAATAGCTGTTGATTCATTAGCGATGGATCTAATATCAACGTAAGGTTCCAAACAACAGAGTCAGAGGCATCCTTCCCAGGAATTTTTACCGACTGCAGTAGCATTGACTTGTCTTCGGAGCCCTCCTTAACGATTAAAGTGGGAGTAGATCCCGCGGAATTGGATTGCAATAGTTTGCCAAAATCCCCGTCATTGATTGATTTTGTGGTTAGAAAATCAGCGTTATCAAACAACACTTCATCCGATGAGTGAATCACAGCAGTCACAATCCAGGGAGCGTCCATTTTCGCTTTTTCAAAAAAGTCTTTTAAACTATTTTCAAAAACAGCCTTCATTGATGGATTTTCAATAATGGATGTTAACACTGGATTGGTGGCCCACAATTCCAACGTACTTCGATTATTCTTCAGAAACTCCGTGGCATTTCGTTGGCCACCCTTAAGAGCCTGATCCACCTGCCTGTTGGATTCTTGACTTAAGATGGAAGAAGCTCTCCATCCAATCACCCCCGCCAGCGAGACACAGGTAAAAACCGCCAACAACGTTGTCATTCCTACCAGCTTCTTTTGAATAGAGACAAAACCCCGAGTCAAAAACATGCGTTAGCTCCCCGTGTTACACCACAATAGACCGTTCTCTATTATCGGAACATTCCAAAAAACCTTGCGTTTAACCCTGCACAAATACCCGCCATAGAATGCAAATTTTTTGTCTCTAAAGAGATTTCCTCTCCCACAAAAATCTTGACGCACTAGTTAAGAAGATATTCCTAAGTCATAATGGGAATCTAACCCCACAAACGGAGAACCAGAATGATCTACAGGTCCTTTACCATTGCATCACTCCTCACGCTTTCTGCCCCCCTTTCTGCCCTGGCAGGAGCGCGAACGCTAGATGAAATCAAAAAGTCAAAAGAGCTTCGAGCCTGTTTTTCAGAAGGGCCCGGTTCTGTGGAATTAGAGCCCGCTTCCTGTCGTGGGGAAACCTGCAAAAAAATCTCTGGAGCAGCCGCAGAGATGATCGCCTTATTTGCAAAAGAAATTAATGTAAAAGTAAAATCAATTGCAATTGAATGGGATGAACAATTTTTTAATGAGGCAGGCACCACAAAAAAGGAAGAGAGCTATACGCCAAATCTCTTAAACACGGGAAAGTGCGACATTTATCCCAGTCACCTCACCGAATTGCCTTGGCGATCTAAAATGCTCAATTTTTCGATTCTGTTCCCCAATCGAATGATGGTCGTGGTGCACAAAGAAAATAAAAAAACGATCAATACGGTAAGTGCACTATCCGGAAGAAAAGCCATCATCGAAAAAGATAGCTCTCACCAAACTTGGGTGGAATCTCAAAACAAATCCGAGTTTGCCTCCAAGCCAGTCGCTATGGAACTTGCCACCAGTGTGCCAACGGTTTTCGAAAAAGTAGGTAAAAAAGAGGTGGAATTTACCATTGCCGATACCGATATTGCCATGTATAACATCAAGCAAAACAAAGCCCTTGCAGCGGCTTTTCCAATCGGGGATATGGATAAGTTGGGTTGGGCCACAGCCAAAACATCTACGGGCCTCAAGGAAGCCATCGACGCGTTCTTTGATAAGCAAATGAAGTCAAAAGAGAGTGAAACACAAAAAATCTGGAAAAAATATTATGGGGTGACGTTAAACGATTTTGCCAACGTGGTAAGTCAGGTGAAATAGCACCCCAAAGCAAGGTCAACCCAGATTCACCTGCTTTGCCAAAAATCGGTCCAGCGCATTGGCGAAAGACTGCTTTTCCCGATCTGTGTACGACGGTGGTCCGCCACCTTGTATGGTGCCAGAGTCCCGCAGGCTCTGCATCAGGTTTCGAGTGGCTAATTTTTCGTGGATGGTTTCTCTATTGTAAAATTCACCCCTGGGATTAAGGGCGAAGGAGTTTTTTTCCACCACCTGTGCCGCCAAGGGCACATCGGCAGTCACCACAAGATCGCCCTCTTTGAGCTTTTCAACTATCATAAAGTCAGCTGCGTCAGGTGTTTTAGGGGCAATCAATAAAAATACGTTGGGCTGCTTTGGCAATTTGATGCCTTTATTGGCCACCAACCAAACTTTAACTCCCGTTCGTAAAGCCGCCCTAAATATGACTTCCTTAACAGGATTAGGACATGCATCGGCGTCGATCCAAATTTCCAAGATAGGTTTCCTTAAATAGAGATGAGCGGAGTCCCTGGCAGCCATTGGCTGGGAGCATCCACATAGTGTTCGTACTTCCAAATGGGTATTCTGGACTTAATGTCTTTAACCATGTCATTGCAAACCTCAAAGGCGTTTGCCCTATGGGCGCTTGCAACGCCAACGATTAAACTGGTTTCGCCCAACTCTAAAATCCCCACACGATGGTAAATTAAAATATCTGAGATATCCTTATTTTTATGTAAATATTCATTTCTAATTTCAACTAAAGAAGTTTCTGCTAAGGCTAAATGGCAATCATAGGTCATGCCAGAAACCCTCTTAGAATCGTGCAGGTTTCTCACACAACCCAAAAACCAAATTACAGAGCCATAATCTCCCTCTTTCCATGCTTTTGGTATGCTAATATCTTCCAAACTTTCTTTAGTCACCCATATGTGCCTTTCTTTCACTTTGTTATCCTCCACTTACAGGTGGAAACAAATTAACTTTACAACCAACTGTTACCTTGTCATCCATCCCTAAAATTTCGGAATCTGTGGCAACAGCGCACACCTTCAAAATTTCATCAAGCTGATATCGTCTAGCCTCACCCAGACTTAAAGCCTGCTCAGACCGACTCAAAATCTCCAATATCTCTTTGGTAGTGCAAGATTCTAACTTCACCTTCAAGTTTACAGATTCAGCAAAAAAGGATCTCAAAATGCCAAAAAAATGGATTTCAATTGTATTACCGATGTTCATAGCCCTTACCCTTTCTAGCTAAATCACTGCTTTTCGTGCGGATTTTCTCCCCGAATCACCATCACCGCCGTAGGCAAAAGATCTTTTAGTATAGGTAGAGTTTCCTCAATGGCTTTTGGACTGCCAGATAGACACACCATCAACATTTGTCCAAATAAGCCAGCGCCACTTCTACTTAAGTAAGAGAGCGGTGTATGGATTGAACTTCGACTTCTCATGAGTTCTCCAAATCCAGGAATCATTCGATCACAAAGGGATTCCAACGTTTCTGGAGTCACATCTCTTTTAGAAAGTCCCGTGCCGCCCGTACACACCACAAAGTCACAACCCAATTCCTTAAAGTGATTCAGGGCCTTTTTAATTTCAATCGCATCGTCTGGAATGATCTTAGATTCTAACTCTTTCACGCCAAAACCGTGGAGTATTTCAGTCACCTTGGGACCAGACAAGTCCTGGTAAACGCCCTGAGAAGCCCTATCCGACAAGATGAGCACACCCGCTTTCATTTCAACAAAAGGAATGCTCCCTTTTTTGGATTTTGACTGTCCTACCCATGCAACGTCCTTTGGATTCACCCAATGACCTGATTTTCCCCCTTTTTTCTCTACCAGCCGAATGTTTCCCATTTCTAATGTTGGTTCAAACACCTTGCTCATATCATAAATACACAACAGAGCTCCCTGCACACCCATCAGAGCTTCCATTTCCGCCCCCGTACGGCCAATCACATTTACGGAACACAGAGCTCTTACACTCCTCTTATCCGAATCCAGTTCAAATCGTATCTGAACTTTTTGAATCGCCAAGGGGTGACAAAGAGGAAGAATTTCGGAAGTTTTTTTTGCGGCCATCATTCCTGCCACTTCTGCCATCGCCAGCACATTCCCTTTTGGATTGGTGCTTTTTTCAATGGCATCAAAAGACGACTGTGTTAAAAAAATTTCTCCCACCGCCCTTGCAAAACGCAAGGTCTCAGCCTTTAGAGAAACATCAATCATATCAAAGTCCCCAAAGGCAGAATCATCAGCACCAAATCTATGTTTCGAATCCATTTTAAATTCCATTTACCCTCCCATAGCGGAAAATGAACGATTATTTCCTGGATCTTGAGCATGCAATCCATGTGAATTTTCTTTTAATTTCAACAATTGAATCAATTTATTTTTCAATTCCAATTTCTGGCTTTCAGATTCCAAAAGATGTCTTATATTTGTATTACCTTTGCCAAACAGACACATCCTAAGTTCCCCTTTGGCAGTCACTCGCAACCGATTGCAGGAGCCGCAAAACTCATTTTCGTAGGCGCTGATTAGACCAAATTCACCCTTATGCTCGTCATGAGCATATTCGCAGGCAGGCCCACCTAGCCGAGTCCGATTTTTGGGTTTCCAGCCATGTTTCAAAAGCCAATCTTTAAATATCTGGGCCGAAAGATGGTTGGCTATATGGAATTCTCTGCGTCCTTCCGTTGGCATAAGCTCAATAAATCTCACCGTTAATGGCTTATCCTGAATCCACTTTTCAAAATTTTCAGCTCTATCTTCCCAATCCTCTTTCATCAAAACAGAATTTAATTTGATCCGTTGAAAACCACATTCTAGAGCCACTTCTATACCATCCAAAACCTCTTGACCACAATCCCGACCACGAATTTTAAAAAATCGTCCCTGGTCTAGATCATCTAAACTGATATTTAGATGCGTTAGGCCAGCTTGCTTAAATCTGAGCGCTTGATTTTTGAGATTGTGCCCATTTGTGGATAACGCTAATACCTCAACATTTTCAAAGTTTCTGATCATCGAAATGATGCCAAGCAAATCACGCCTTAAAGTGGGCTCTCCCCCCGTGATTCTTACTTTTTTTAGACCCAATTCACTAAAAGCCATAATGAGATGATAAATCTCTGTTAGACTCAGGAACTGGCTGGGATGAGAACCACCTTGGTAACCATCTGGCAAACAATAGACGCATTTAAAATTACACTGATCGGTCACAGACAGCCTCAAATACGGAAACTGCCTACCGAAAGAGTCCGAAAGAATCACGACATTCATCCTCCAAGGCAACTTAACCAAAGCTCTAAAAAGCACCATTTGCCCATTCCCATTGCCTAAATATTCTCATTTTTGGTCATTTTGTGCCATTCTAGTCATTTGGTAATTCATCTGATACAATGACAGATTAATTCAATTTCAATCCAAAATAGGAAGGTAAGATTTTATGAGATTTTTGTTATTGGTTCTGGCACTTACTGGTTTTAGCGCAAAAATCGCACTGGCAGATGGCAAGGGAAAATCCCCATCACCCGCAGAGCTGGAGAAAATGAAAAAAGAGGGAGCCACCCTTTTTAAGGCGAATTGTGCCTCTTGCCACGGCGAAGATGGCACAGGCAATCCCGCCATGGCAGCCATTAAGCCCAGAAACTTCAAAAAAGATGCTTTTAAAAATGGGGACAAGCCTGAACAGATTTTTAAAACCATCACTGAGGGAGTCGCTGGGACGGCCATGGTAGGATTCAAACAGCTCAAAGAAGATCAAAGATGGGCACTTAGCTATTTCGTTAAAAGTCTAAAGTAAGTGCGCTTTTTTTATTTGGGAGCAATACGCCCCATCAATAAGTTAACAAATCCCTGGATCCAACCCCATTAATTCCCGCTGGACGGCTTAATGTTTTCGTTGGATTCAAATAAATAAAATGCTTCCCCCGTAGGGCTCGTGAGAAGAGCAAATTTACCCACATGAATTTCCGTTACACCCATTAAGGTTTTAGCGCCCAGTGAGTTACACAAAGTCAGGGAGTCTTTTACAGAATTTACACTCACCATGCTAAGCCACATGGGATGAGTTGAAGGAATTTCTTTTGGTTTTTCCATGAAGCCGGCGATTTGGTGAGCTGGTCCGGCATCCTTGCCACCATATTTGGCTACATAATACTCGTTAGAATCCATACTTACTGATTCAATACTCCATTTAAAAACCTTTTCATAAAAAGGCAAAACGGACTTCACATTGGAAATCATCAACTCATTCCAACAAACTGACCCTGGCGTGCTGTCCATCACCGAAATCGTTTCATTGGGGCGCTCAGGCTCGAAGGGCATAAAGTAAGTGCCAGAAGGATCTTTCGCTACTGCGGAATGGCCAATGGTGGGCATGTTAAATTTTTGCTTAACCACTTCCCCTCCATATTCTGTAATGGTTTTTAGAGTCTGCGTGAGATCGGTAACAGCAATATACGGCATCCAGTGGCTTGGTGCTCTAGGGGTGGAGTTTAAGCTAATATCACAAAACACACCTTTCCCCATTCCAAACACCTGCATGGGACCAGCCATTCCAGGCATAGTGAAGGTTTCATGTTTCCAACCAAAGGCTTTTATGTAGAAAGAGCCCGCCACATCAACATTTGAGGTCTGAATTGAGTACCAACAAAACGTACCGTGTTCATTCGGCATAGACATACAACACTCCTACTTTGGGTAAAAGTACCATAAAAGAGTATTACACATATTTTTACAAGTCAAGCCGACTTCTGCAAGTCCAATTCAACTTGTCTCAACTTTTGAATGGCTTTCTCATTTTTTGGGTCTGTTGCTATGATTTGTTTTAGCACTTTTTGAGCTTTTTGAAGTTCTTTTCCTGCAATCAGACATATCGCTTTATTATATAGTATTTTCATATCCTTAGGACATAACTTAAAGGCTTTATTGTAGTATTCCACCGCACTTTCATATTTACCTAGCTCTTTCATACAAATTCCCAAGCTATTTAAAAAACTGACATTCTGCGGATCTTCCAAAAGAGCTCGCTCGAAATAACGGGAGGCTTTGTGCATCTTTTTCTGCGACAAAAGCGCCTTACCCAATTGTGCGTATATATTTGGGTAAACTAGCTCCAAATCCACCGCCCTTGTCAGATAATTTTCCGCTTGTTCAAACAACCCACGCTCCAGCAAAAGCTCGCCCATTGTATCATATCGAACCGGATTGAGCGGGCTTATTTTTATGGCCCTATCAAACGCTGCCATAGCATATTCCACTTTACCCCTAGCCAAGTAGAGTATGCCCAGTTCATGATGCGCATGCACATAAAGATCATTGATACCGATTGCTTCTCTTAACAGCGACTCTGTTTTATCAAATTGCTCTAATTTAAGGTAACTACGAGCTGCCCCTAATCTCGCCCTACAAGACTTGGGAAATTTTTTGCTGAGTTCCAAAAAACTCTCCGCAGCCTCCAAGTAAGCCGATTCGGCATAGAGGGCTCTGGCCATTTCAAATTGAAGCTGCACACTATCTGGAGAATAATAATCCGCCATGACTTGACTGATTTTTTGTGTCACATCCTTAGGCACGAATGGCACCTTTAAAAAAGCGTCCAATCCAAACTCTGTTCCAATGAGAGCGTCATCTCGGGTGATCTCAGAGGCCACCATGATAAAGGGAACAGAGGTGATGGCCATATTTTCCCGAAATTCCTTTAACACCTCAATTCCCGACATGGCTCGTAGATTGCGATTACAGAAAACCAATCCAATGGACTCTTTACGTAGGAGAGCAAGTCCAGCATGAGCTTCCGTGCTTTGAAAAATGTTCCTAAATCCTGTTTGTTTTAAGATGCTTAAAAGATTATCTTTTATAGCAGGACTTTCATCCAATATTAAAATATTTAAATCCGGAGAAATCTCTACAATATTTTTCATTTTCCAAACCACACGATTAAATTGGCCCACTAGAAGGGTATTGGAAATGGAAGCATAGAAAAAGCAGAAGGCTTACCCATCAATAAAATGTCAGATCTAAAATCAAAAAAACGCGCAAAGTAATGGGGACTTTACGCGCTTCAATGAATTTTAAAAAATTGAATTATAACGGGCACATCTGCAATTTAGCAGTTACTTGGAAGCGAATATCATAGCTGTTGGCAACCATGAGAATTCCTTCTCCAAAATGATCGCGAGATCCAGAAACGCGGATACGACTCTGGAAATTACCTCTTAAAGATCTGGCCATCCCGCACCAAAATCTTGACCACACAGGCGCACTCACCACAAAAGTGTCCGTTCTTGATAAGTTAACATCTCTGGCAGGCTGTTGATACTCACCACGAGGATGGTAGGCAGACACTGGTGAAACGGCGTTATTAAAGAACACAGATTGGGTGGAAATACTACCTTCAGATCCCGCTGTTTTCATAACGGAATAGTTCAGATTTTGAGAAAGATCTGCTAAATACAATCCTCTGGCCACTTGCGCAGGAATCACGATGGTGCAATTTTTAGTTTCTTGCAGAGCGGCTCCACCACCAGAAGGCATATCTACACCTAACTCAGAAAACAATACAGTTACGTCGTTTCCGGCGGCAATAAAAGCCACGCTACCATTGGGACATCCATTACCAAGCGCCCTAGAGCTGTTTGCATCCCATTCCACTGTTTGCTGTGCCAAAGCCATATGACCCATTGAGCACGCAAAAATACCAAGAACTAAGCTTTTTAAGTTCATCTTTTTCTCTTCCTTTTTGTTCTCATTTGAATTGGGAAAAATAAAGGGAAAATTCATTCACATCATGTAAATGGTTTCCCTTTTGGAGTTTACAGCGAGCAGATTTGCAAAGAGGCGGTCACTTGGAATCGCCAGTCTTGAGAGTTAGCAACTAGCTCAATACCTTGATCATAGCTGGTTCGAGAGCCAGAAGAACGAATCCTAGTTTGTAGGTTTCCTTTCAGAGCTCTGGATGCACCACACCAGAAGCGCCATGCAGGAGAGTTCACCAAGAAAGAATCCACTCTGTACTCGTTGTAATCCCTGGCAGGAGTTTGTTCTTCAAACTGTCCATGAGTTCTAACGATTGGGCTCACAGGATTATTGAAAAATGTGGATTGAGTTGAAATTCGGCCTTCTGATCCATATGTTTTTTGAACAGAATAGTTTAAAGACTGTTCAAGATCTGCTAAGTAAACACCACGTGCTACTTGAGCAGGAACCACGATTGTGCAGTTCTTAATTTCTTGAAGAGCTGAACCACCGCCGGCAGGCATAACTACACCCAACTCAGAGAAAAGAATGGTAAGGTCATTACCAGCAGCAATCAAAGCGTAAGAATCTCTGGGACAGCCGTTTCCAAGCGCAGTGGCTCTGTCCGCATCCCATTGAACCGTTTGACCTTGACCAAGAGCAACCGCAGAAAAAGCAAGGGCACCTAATGTCATTGTAGCTTTTAACATAATCTCTATCCTCCTAATTTACAAACACATTTTGGGATTCCAAAACGCTTCAGGCGCACCCTCCTGAGGTTTCTTCCCGCTTCTATTTCTAACTCAGCCGAAAAGTGTTGTCAACAAATTGTGTATTATTTTTTTTTAATACACTTTTTTTTGGTTGTTGAAATTTTAACCATTTGATAAATCATAATTTTTACACGCAAAATGGAGAACGAAGTTCGCGCCCATCCGAAAATTTGAGTTGTCATAAGGTTCGCATTGAGATAAAAGTGAATCGAATCGTTGATTGGGCCATTATGGCAATCAAAGTAACAGGAGAAAGAAAATGATTGACAATAAAGAGTTAAATAAAAGCCATTTTAGAAGGTTGTCCTCTTTACTGCTCTGCTCTTTTGTGACTCCTTACCTCTATGCCAGTCCCGTTACCTCTCCTACCTCTTCCTCAAAGGAACAAAAAAAGGCTTTAGTTGTTGAGCCTAAATCCGGTGAAGAAAAAGGGATTTTAAGAAAGTGGTTGGCGATGGGAAGTGGATGCGGACAATCCGCCTCCAACGCTAGCGGCCCCATTTCTCTTAAAAGTGAGATGTTTGACGCTTCTCAAAATCTCCAAGTGGCACAATTTGCCATTGACCAGTTTGTTCTAGATTCAGAAAAGCTTAAGTCAAAAAATTGGCACACGGATTTAGATAAGCTTAAAAAAGAAAAACCCGGCCATACACTCAGAATCCCAGCTGAGTGCAGCATTCGATTGGCTGTTCACCCTCCCGAAGGTATGAAAATCTCCAGCATAAAAGCACGATGGGGTTTTAAAGTTGCAAAAAATCTGGGCACTGGAACCAAACAAGAAATTGCACTCATTTTAGGCGACTCCACCATGGATACCCAGACCCTAGAGCAAAAGTCAGATGACAGCCTTAAAAAAGAGCAGCATTTTGGACTGGAATCTGCCATCTCTTCTGCCCACAAAAAATTTCCTAAGCTCAATTGCGCCGAACCCAAATTAGTCGGCGCCGATCTTAAATTTTTCGCGGATGTTCAAAGTTCTGAGAATCTAGCCCGTCTTTCGGCAGATAATGAGCCCTTTAAGATGGAAGTCATGTTTGAGAAGTGTATAGAAACTAAAGGTTAATCAAAAATCTCCGCCAATCCATGGTGGGATGCAACAATGAGGTGAGTATGAAATGGAATCAGTTGTTCGTAAGTTTTCTGAGTTTTGCTCCTGTGACTGCGGCCTTTAGCCAGGACATCTCCTGGGAGAAAGTAAAGATTTTTGGGGGTGGTCATGGTGAACGCTGTAATGATTCCAATTCAGCTTTTGTACCCACTGGGCCTGAAGCCTCCTTTTTATTATCTACCTTTGGCATTAACATGCCCAAGTCCCGCGGAATGAAATTGGATCCCCAAAGTCGAAATTCCAGCTGTAATCTGGAAGCCGCTATCACGATTCCTCAGGGCTACTATATGAAAACTTTAACTCAAAAGTTGTCACTGAGTGTGTTGAAAGATATTGGAGCCACAGGTGGGATTTCCACCAACGGTTTTGTATTCCAAAATCAAATTCCTGTGAATCAAATCAATGTTTTTCTGAAGCCTGAAGAGGTATACCGTCCTGAAAATAGTGTCATTGAACGCACCAATGTTCAGATCTTTTCTCCCGAGGTAAAATCCATCATGTGCGCTCAAAGCGCATTTGGTCCATTGCGAACGGTTTTCAAACTTCAGTTGCTCACCACCGGCAACCGACTCTTTACCAACCAAGGCTTTTTGTTAAACGTTGGCAATCAAGATGTGGTGTTTGGTTTGTCTCCTTCCATCGTTCCCTGCAGCGAATAGAGTCCTCTCCACCCTATAGCACAGAAGATTCGACGCCCCGAGACATCGAAAGCTAACTGGCGCCTTATTTTCTAGCCTCAGCGAAGGCTCCAAATCTTCAACCTAGCACCTTTTTGTGTAAGGTGCTTTCCGTTCGCATAGATCTCCCACCTGAAGGTGGGCGTTTTTCTTTCAGATGCATAAAAACCCAAAGCGTGATAGGATAGGGGAATGGAATCTTTTCATTTACGCAAACACAAAAGTTCGTATCATCATGGCAATCTCAGGTGGGCTTTGCTTCGCCTGGGTGAGGAACAGCTGGCCAAAATGGGTTGCCAAGATCTTTCACTCAGAGAGATCGCAAAGCTTGCAGGCACTTCTCACGCGGCGGCCTATAAACATTTTGCCTCACGTGAAGATTTATTGGCGGAATTAGCTTGTTTAGGTTTTGATTATCTTATACAAAAATTAAATTCTCACTCCATCGTGACCCAAGGTGTATCAAAAGCAAATTTAGAGGAATTTTCTGACTTTTGTGCGGAGTATATCAGATTTTCCATGGAGCGCCCGGGTCTTTTTCGTTCCATGTTCCATAATTCCTTGGTGCCAAGATCTCGCTTTCCAAAGTACGATCAAAAGGTATCGGAGGCTTGCGGTTTGCTGTATAGAGCACTAGAGCAAATCGATGAGCGCCTGAGTCTTCATCTCGATATTTCTCATGCCACCAATGTGATTTGGGCTGCGTTACACGGCGTATCGGTTTTACAGATGGACCAGCTGTTTGATTATATCAAAGAGGGCCCTGCGGTGGATCCTGTTTCCCTTTTTGTTACCATGATATACGGCATCCTTCCCCCTTTTTGATTTTTTGGGAATGCAAAATAGATTTAGAGTCCCCATTGACACCGGCATGGATTTCTTTGTTCCCTTCCCACTTATGACCTAGGCTGTTGGAACACAGTGGAGGAAAGTGGGATGACACACCCATGGCGTCGATTTTTGGCTGGAGTGACTTGTGTCGCTGGTACCTATTTAAAGATGGCTCCGGCACATGCCAAAGATATTAGACAGTTTTCAACTGAAAATCATTGGCAAAGCCCCCAATCCAACGCCTCTGGCGGAATAGGCAACGCTTCAGAAGATTTTGTGGACCAGTTTTTTGCGGATCCTAGCCTAGCAGCCGATGAAAAAAAGAAATTTCAACTTCAATGGGCCTCTCTCCACGTTTCTTACTCCAATGATTTAGTGACAACCACTCAAGATGTGATTAAATTCGCCAGTGATAATACAAGTGAATCTGGAAGCCAAGTGGTGAAAGCCTTAGACACCTTCCAAAAGGTTTTTGGAAAAAGGCTCACGGGCGGAACCAATGTTACCTTATTGGCCAGCCAAACGGGCGCTTTTAGTTTGGTACCCTATGTTTCTGCCTTTGTGGATGGAGACATCAACGTTCCCAGTTGGCCCCAGGCAGAACTCCTGGGAGAGGCCTATGCGGGAGTGGGATTGGGCTATGCCAAAAAAATAAAAAATCAATTTAGCTTGGGGGCCAATTTAAGACCTGGAGTTCGGACATACGCACACGTCACGGGGGACCTTTCTGCGGTGGGTGGTTTTGCTACTGAAAATTCCACCACTGATTCCACCAGTGGAACGGGATTCACCCAAAAACTCGGTACAGCGTTTTACATTCCTGTGGACTTGGCAGGGGCCTATCAATGGAATCCCAAATGGCGAACCCATGTTACGTTTAGGAATTTTGCAGGTGCTCCGGCTATTTCTGTGCTTTCTGGCTCAAAACCTCCTGTCTATCCCATGCGCATTCAGTTGGGCACCAGCTGGAGACCGTGGGAAAAAGGAGGCCATCAAACCAATCTGTATGCAGAGCTGCAAGACTTAATGGGACTGTCTCAAAAATCAGCAGTTTGGTACCGACTACAGGCAGCTGGGCAGTATCTTTACCGATTGAGCTTCAGAACCCAAACCTCCTTTGGGCTTTATGGAGGTCTGCGCAGTGGCTACCCATCTTATGGAGCTTTCTTAGATCTGGTGCTTTTAAAAATTGAGGCCGCCGCTTACACCCGGGAACTGGGCCACTCTATTGGCCAGCGCCCAGAAAAATGTTACAGTCTCAGGGCGTTTTCACAGCTTACTTTCTAGATTAAAATAGCGGATTTTTTAAAGGAATGTGTATGTTTCTAAATCGTATTTTGCATTCTGAAAGCTCAAATTCTTCTCCCTCACCAGACACCACAGGCATTCAGGTTCCCATACTTGGAATTTCAGTGATTGGATTTTTTGTTTCTTTATATGCCCTTGTAGAACATATAAAAGGCAAAGTAAATGGGGAATCTCTGTCTTGCGATATCAATGATTTGGTGTCTTGTTCCAAAGTATTTACGAGCGAATATGGAGAATTCTTAGGCATGCCACTCGGATCGCTGGGCATGGCTTTTTTTGCTATCGTGTTTGCTTTTTCGATTTTACCCAAGGTCACTCCTGTAAATCAAAAATGGATCTATCAGTTGCTACTTGTGCCCACAGGCATTGGTGGGGTAGTTTCTTTAGGGTTAGCCTATCTGAGTTACTTTCAACTCAAAGCGGTGTGTCCCGTGTGCACGACCGTGCATACTTTATCCTTGACTCTTCTGATATTTACAGTGGTGGGTTACATGAAATCGAAAGCAAAAACGTCTTACGCACATCCAGGCACTTTCATGAAGTTACTGAGTTTGAGTCTCGCATTGGTGGTACCTCCGTTGCTGGCAGGGACTATTGCACCTTCCATAGCCCCAGGACTCATGGGAAAATCCACAGCCTCCAAAGGTGAGGAGGGAAAACCAACGGAGTCCGCTAAAAGCGTTCCCCCTGAAGTGCTTCTCTTTTCCAAGAGCAATTACACGGGCAAGGGGGAAGATTACCGCAAGGGGAACGACAACGCGAAGGTTGTGGTGTTTATGTATTCCGATTTTCAGTGCCCTCACTGCAAACGCACTTCCGAAGCCATTGAAGAGGCCATGAGTTTGGTGGGCGAGCAAAACATGTTGTTTGTTTATCGGAATTATCCGTTGAGCAACCATTGCAACGCCAACATGGGGCAAGAAGGGCATAAATTTGCGTGTGAACTGGCTGCTGCAGCGCGTTGTGCGGGCCAACAGGGTAAATTCTGGGAGTACAAAAAGTGGGTATTTGACCATTTGGAAGATGGAGCTCAAAATGGGGAAAAGATCTTTAGTTCGGATGCACTCGTTGCTCAGGCCACGTCATTGGGACTATCGGGAAGCGGGTTTAAACAATGCTTGGACAGCAAAATTGAATTAGAGAAAATCAAAGAAGATATCAGCTTTGGACAAAAACTAAAAATCACGGGCACTCCTTTATTAGTGATTGGCGGAAAAATTTATAGCGGCCCCATGACGGCATCAGGACTAGCCTCGGCCATTAAGCAAGAGTTAAATCAGTTCAATTAATGCAAACATTATGGAAAGGATGTTTATATGAAAGAGTTTCAATTGATTCAAGCGGCCATTATGGGTGTTACCTTAGGCGTCGCACAAGTTTCTGCCTTCGCCACCACAGACGCAGCCACTGCAAAACCAGAGGCGTCGGCAGCGGCACCAGCGGCAGCCTCCGCATCCACATCTGTGGAATGCTTCGGTGCCAATTCCTGCAAAGGAAAAAATGATTGTGGCGTTGAGCAAAGTCATATTGATGCCGCCAATAAAGCTTACAAAAACAAATTTAAGAAGGCGGCCACGATGAGCTGTTCCGGTAGCACGGCTTGCGCCGCCAAAAAGGGTCACCTCTCTTGGGCTAAAAAGCCATCGGAAAAGGACTGCTTTACAGCGGGAGGATTCATTTTCACCAAAGGGGCTGACAACAAGCCTGTGATTAAAGACAAAAAAGGAACTAGAACCTAAATTTTACCTTCCTTTGTAAGCAAAGCCTCTTTATACTTGTGGGCGCGGTGAATGGTAAAGGTTGCTAAGTTCACAATCTCTTCCACATCACAGTTACGTTGAAGCACATTGATGGGTTTTTTCATGCCAATGAGCATGGGTCCAATGGCGGTGGCACCTCCCAGTTTAGCCAAAAGTTTGTAGGCGATGTTTCCGCTCTGAAGATCCGGAAAAATGAGCACGTTGGCAGGCTCTTTGAGAGAGGAAAACCCATAACTTCTATTCAGAATCTCTGCAGAAATGGCTGCATCGGCCTGAATTTCACCATCGATAATGATATCTGGGCGCATGTTTTTGACCAGATCGGCTGAAATTCCTACTTTTTGTGCGAATTCGTGTTTATTGGAACCAAAATTGGAGAAACTCAACATGGCAATCCTGGGTGGTTCGCTGAGGTAGTGTTTGGCCATGTCATGGGCCTGAATGGCGATATGAGCCAACTCCACGGAGGTGGGGTTAATGTTTACGGTGGTGTCCGCGAAAAACAAGCTTCGATCGCGCCACACGAGCATGTAAATTCCGGCCAAAACCTTGTCACTTTCCGTGCCAATGATTTGGATAGCGGGTCGGATGGCATCGGCGTAGTTGTGATGCACCCCACTTAAGTAAACATCCGCCTCACCAGAATCCACCATTAAAGCGGCAAAATGGTGTCTTTCGGTGACCAATTCTTGAGCGGCCATTCGAGTGACCCCTTTTCTGCATCTCTTCTCAAAAAGAGTGTGAGCAAAGGCCTCTCTGTGACTGGAAAGAAATGGATCTATGATCTTAACATTTTTAAGATCCTCTAGATCCAGCTCTTTCACCATGTTTTGAATTTTTTCCTGATTTCCCAGGAGAATGGGGTCACACAATCCTTCTTGAACGATCTGTGCCGCCGCTCTGAGGATGCTTGGACTTTCCCCTTCGGGAAACACGGTTCGAATGCGCGCGCCTTGGGATTTGATAAGATCCCGAATTTGCCTTTTAATTTTAGTGGTTACCGCCTGACCCACTCCCAATCGACCTTCCAGTTGATCTTTGTAGGATTCCAAATCTAAGTGAAGAGTGGCTACTCCAGTCTCTATGGCAGCCGCCGCAACCGCAGGTGCCACCCAAAGTAACAGCCGAGGATCAAAGGGTTTAGGGATCAGATAATCTCTACCAAAAGTATACTGGGCCGACTCATAGGACCGGCTCACGCTTTCAGGCACATCTTCCTTTGCCAAAGCGGCAATGGCTTTAACAGCGGCCATCTTCATTTTCTCATTGATCTGTCTTGCTCTTACGTCTAGAGCCCCCCTAAAAATATAGGGATAGCCCAAGACATTGTTTACTTGATTGGGGTAATCAGACCGGCCCGTAGCGATCACGGCGTCGGGTCTTACGCTTAAAATGTCTTCCGGTCTGATCTCTGGGTCTGGGTTTGCCATGGCAAAAATGATGGGATTTGGAGCCATGGAAAGTACCATACTCTTGGTCACTGCTCCTGCAACGGAACAGCCACAAAAAACATCGGAACCAACCATAGCTTCTGCCAGTGTTTTCGCCTTCACATCATTGGCAAAACGCATTTTGTATTTGTTCATGCCGTCCGTGCGGTGGGGGGTAATCACCCCTTTGGAGTCGCACATGATGAGGTTTTCTTTGAGCACTCCCAGATTAATGTACATTTGAGCGCATGCAATGGCAGCAGCCCCCGCACCGTTCACCACAACACGGATTTTATCAATGGACCTTTCCGTGAGCTCTAAGGCATTCAAAAGAGCAGCCCCAGACACAATGGCGGTACCATGCTGGTCATCATGAAAAACCGGAATGGACATGGTTTCTTTAAGGGTTTCTTCGATTTCAAAACATTCGGGAGCCTTTATGTCTTCTAAATTGATGCCTCCAAAAGTGGGCTCAATTCCTTGGCAAATTTTAATCACTTCCGCAGGAGTGGGAGCATTGATTTCTATATCAAAACAGTCAATGTCTGCGAATTTCTTAAACAACACCGCCTTACCTTCCATCACGGGCTTAGCAGCCAGTGGGCCAATGTCGCCCAAGCCCAGCACGGCTGTGCCATTAGACACCACAGCCACCAGATTTCCTTTTGCAGTGTATTCAAATACATCGTCCGGGTTTTTTGCGATTTTTTTACAAGGCTCTGCCACTCCAGGGCTATAAGCTAAAGTGATGTCCTTCTGAGTTTTGCATTCTTTAGTGGTGACAACTTCAATTTTTCCTTTGCGGCCTTTGGAATGGTACTCTAGGGCCATTTGTTCTAAACTCATGATATCCTCTAAGTGGGGGTGCAGATGAAACCGCTCCAGGAGCGGGCCCCAGCTTACCCAATTTTTCATTTTCTGCATACCCTATCCATCATTTCTTTAAGTTCTTTTACCAGAAGGGTCATTTTTTGGACGGAAAACTTGGTTGTACCGAGAACCGGAATTTGGGTAGAATTTTAGGGTAGGAAACGAGGTGAGAGCTTGAAAATACTTTTAGTGGATGACGACGAAGATCTTTTGGAACTGACCACCAAAAGACTTGAGAAAAAAGGCTTTCAGGTGTCTATGGCTTGCGGCTATCATGATGCTTTGAAGATTTTTGATTCAGAAATGAAAATCGTGTTGTCGGATTTGCATTTAGGCCAAGGAAAATCAGGGATAGATTTGGTAGTAGCGCTTAGAGCACAGGGATTTAGTGATGGATTTTTTTTGATAACGGGAGACGACCCAGCCAATATCGATGTGCCCGCTACTCTAAAAACGGATTCAAAGTTTAAGATCATAACCAAGCCCTATCATTTCGAGGATCTGCTTGCAAAGCTTAAAGAAGTGAACTGATCAAAATGGGTTTTTGTGGATTTGGTGGACCTGCTTTCCAGGTGATTGGGTGAAAAAGCAATATGTTAAATCTCCAGAATTGGTATAAGCTTCCTGAAGCTGCATCTTTATTAGGAATATCAGAAATCACCTTAAGACGTCGTATCAAGCAGGGGAAACTGCCCTGCCAAGTGTTAAACGGAAAATATTACGTTGAGCTTGAAAATGACTCAAAATTGGGTCGCTATTTTTTAAAATCGGAACCCACCCTTTTTTGCCCAAAAGCTGCACTGCCACCCGCATTGAGTCAAAGCACCCTGGAATCTGGAGGTTCAAGGGAAGAGTGGTCGGAATTGCAGAAAAAAATTGCTGAATTGGAGAGCAAAAATAAAAAACTCCTGAGAAAAAATGTGGATCTGGAGTCTTTGGTTCAAGCTTTGGAGTGGCAATTGGAACAAATGCATGAAAATGTAGATTCAGAGCCCCCATTGAGTTGACAGGGTTCTTTTAACTTGCTAGAGGATCCATCAAAGACGCCTGAGAAGGTGGCTTAGTTCGCTCGGCATGCTTTAAGCAGAACCCGCCAGGACCGGAAGGTAGCAACGGTGGTTTTGAGTGTGGGTGGGATGGATTGGGTCACCCCCTCAGGCGTTTTTTTATTTTCCATCATTTTTCACCCGTTATCCATCTCAGTTCTCTGTGTCCGAGGGTAGGGAATGGAGCATTGGGTCGCATTCTAAGGATGGCCATCAGAACTTTAAAAAGCCAACGCTGAACTCGAGCACTTTTCGCGTACTTTTTTGCCATTTTTGAGTGGAATTCAGAAAGGAAGTGAGACGGGACTAAAGAATTTGGAGAGGTGGCGTTTGACGTTTGTCAAAATTTTTGGTGCTGAAGGAGAGACTCGAACTCTCACGCCCTTGCGAGCGGTGGATTTTGAGTCCACTGCGTCTACCGATTCCGCCACTTCAGCACTACTTTTTAAGCTGCATTTCTCCTGAATTTTGACAGCAACCCTTTAGGTGATTGCATTCCCATTTCAGGCTGATAGACTTCGACTATCAGACACAGCGCAACCGGTTCGTAATTCTCTTTTGAGAATTTGTCAAGAACCAAATAAAGACTCTAGGAGGACCCCTTGGATTTCACTTTTTCACAGCAGGCTGACGGCTCAGCTTTGATTTCACTGGCTGGTCCACTTAACGAAGATTCCGACAACAATCTAAAAGCCATTTTAGAAAAACTTTCCAGCATCCGAAAAGTGACTTTTGATTTTGCAGGTGTAAAAAACATCAACTCCCTCGGAGTGCGTGCTTGGGTTACTTTTCTTCGAAAAGCAGAGGAGGGGCGCAGCATTATTTTTACCCAATGTGTGCCTGATGTAATTATGCAAATTAATATGATTCCAAGCTTTCAAGCTTCCGCTAAGATAGAAAGTTACCATCTTAAGTATGTTTGCGACAACTGCCGTCACGAGCACACGGCTGTGATAGAAACCTCCCAACTCCCTCCTAAAACCATTCCAAAACCTCTTGCCTGCCAAAAGTGCGGAACCACCATGGAAACAGAAGAATTGGAAGATGAATATTTTGTCTTTTTGATGCGCTAAAAAAATCTTTTGATTACAAAAAATGTCAATCTAAGTCTTGGATACTTATGATTGCCAAATTTCACTTCTAACCATTCCCGCCAGATGGGCATCTGAATCTGTGGAGTACCCCTGATTCGCCTACGAAGGTAACGATCCACTCGGCTAACACACCAGGCATAAAAACGCTGAGAATAAAACAAATACGTAATCACCAATAATGAAGCAGAAAAAGCCGATCTAAATCCCACATCTACAATGGTATCGGAATGCTCGAAAACAAAATCCTTACCCGCGTCCAGCCAGTATTGCCATTTCCAACTAGTTAAAGAGAGCAAAAAGAAGGGTGATTCCAAGATTCCCCCCGCATCCTGCAGAAACTGACTAAAAGTCTTTCTAAATGCAAACCAACTGCTTGCGGACGCATTATCCGCACTAATCAACGACGCCGTAACATCCACAATTTTCCAGCTTTTGGTTTCAGACTCATAGACTTCCACCCAGGCATGGGCATCCGAATCTCGAACCGTGACCAAGTTGCTAATCGGGTTGCGATATCCACCCAAAAAACCCACAGCAACCCTTGCTGGAACACCCGCAAGCCGGAACAAATTAGCCGCTATGGCAGCGTAGTGCTCACAAAAACCCGATCGTCTTTCAAACAGAAACTCTTCAATGTTACCTGACTGATATGGACCAGGAGATAAGCTGTATTTAAACCCATTATTTAGAAAAAATTGCTCAATAGAAAAAACATCTCCCCCCAAATGACTAGCCAACGCTCGGATGCGAGGACTATTTTTAATACTTTTAGGTACATTTAAATAGAGAGATCTCGATTTTTCCGTAAGCTCTTGGCCATCACTATCCAAGTTCTGAGTCCCCTGAACCACCATTAAGGACTGAGCATCCACCAATACCTCGAAAACACCACCCGCCGCCGGAATCGTAGGAACTTTACGACCATAGGAGTCCACGCGAACTTCACTGGTACTAGGAAGAGTAAACAAAGTGCTTCCAAATCTAGGTTCCAACCAAATTTTAAACGAATCATCCAAAGTGTTTAAATATCCTTCCGTAAAGGTGCTTTTTTGTTCTAAGTTACTTTTTGGGATCTCAAGTTCTATTGGGGAAACACCTAATCTATTCCATTCAAAGCCAAGATTATTCCAATAGACAGAGCCCCTCCAATACATTTTCTCCACGTCTCCCCCCACCTCAGCACTAAATGCCTTTTGAGGGCTAGATTGAAGCCTAACCACATCACCGGGATTCATTGATTGAGAGGAAAAACCAATCTGGTTTTGAACCTGACTCCTAGAGTTTTTGAAAATTTGAGAATTGGGCAAAAACCGAAGCACGGCAAATAACACCAAACACACAGGAATTGTTGTGTAAAACAGCCTTCTTACCAAGATCCAAATAGAGGATGAATTTTGTCCTAGGCTCCATTGCATCCACATAAAGTAATGAAACAAAATATTGATAAACAAAAAAACGAGTCCTTCATAAGACTGCAATTTTCTGGATGCAAGTACAATTTCTACCATCATCACCAGGGAGATCATTCTATTTTTAGTAAGGATACGGTTTTTTTTGAATTTTATAACTCCAAAGAGGACTAAAAAAAGTAGGCTGGATGTGGTGCCAACCCAAATGGAGGCTCCAAAGGTAAAAACAAGGCAGTATAAAAAATAGAAATTCATTTTTTAGTGTCTCACGCTACCATATCTTCAAAAAGCCACTTGAATTTCCAATCTTTTCGGTAAGATTTAAAGTATGAGCCAGCCAAAAAATACAAAGCCGCTTCCTGTTGGGATTGTATTTTCGATTTAATTTCCTCAGGTATTTCATAAGTATTATCATTTAATAAATTACCAAAATCAATGCTAACGTTCCTATTCTGTGTCTGAGATTCTTTTAAAAATACAAGTATCAGTTTGGCCGTATTGGGTACCGATATCTTAAATTGTTCCATCACCGATTCAAACCGAAGAGTTAATGCCTCCATCTTTAAGCTTGATGCATTCATTTTTGGAAAATCCGTTACAATCCATGAATTATGATCAATCAAATCATTATCCATCATGGAACTTTTTTTCCAATTAATTCGAGAAGGTGAATCCCCCTCTTTAAAAGGACGAAGTTCCATTTCAAACTCCTCTTCCGTCTTAAAACGTCCCTCATCCTTTAGAACGAATAGACCCGCCATTTCGGATGCGAATGTTGTTTGTCCTGAACCAGCAGAGTGAAATAGGGCAAAAAGCTGGTCCTTTAACCTGCTCATCAAAGGACTAGACTGCTTTTCCCACTCATCAGATACCTTTGGAAAAACAAGTGTTTCTGAATGGAGCCAAACCTTCCATGCCACACATATCCCAACGGGCGACACACTTCTCAGCAAAACCAAGAGTCCATTATAGACTCCACCCACCGTGTCTTCCGCTTTGTCTAAGGAAAGCTGCTGGACAATGGTTTTGTTTCCCTCCAAAAGCACATGAGTTGAGGCCGCCATCTTGGAGTTGGCACACTGAATGGAAACTTCGAAAAGCACACTGGATTGCCGGGAGTGGTTTTTAATTTCCAGAAGAACGAGTGGAAATCCTTGAGGGGGTTGAACCACGGAAACCTGGCTCACTTCCAATTTAGAGATGTTTTGATTGGTGAGAATCATGGAGGCAAAACCTAAACTGATCAGAACAAAAGAAGTCACAAAAACAAAAAAATGCCCGGAAGTGTTAGCGTATATAAATGAAAATAAAATAACTCCTAGAAAGAAAAAACCGAAGGGAGTAAAGACAATATATGGCTTTTCTCTCTTTTTCATTTCACTCCAACGGTTGGAACCTTAACCTGCTCCAATACAGATTGGATGATTCCCAAGGAATCAGAGTGGTGTGTGCGATGACGAAACACAGGTGCTGCCATCGTCTGTATAAACTCAGGTACCACACAGGAAAATCCATGCAGCCAAGCCCATGTTTGACATTGTTTTAACATAAAGAGAGTGGATCTAGGAGACGCTAAAAAACCCTTCTGCGCCAGCAAGTCTGTGATTTCCACTAAATAATCTAAAACGGAGTCCGCCACATATACGGATGCTATCTGGTTTTTCCACTCCGAAACTTCCGTGTCACTCACATTTGATACAGAGTTTGTTTTATTGTTTTCTTGAATTTCAGTGTCATTTTGACCAAGCAGAAGAGAATTTCTTAGAATTTTAAATTGAGTCTTTCCTCGGGGTTGGTGGAGGGCAAGACTCATGGAAAATCGATCCAGTTGACTTTCAGGTAATTTATTAACGCCCACGCTTTCCAATGGATTCTGAGTGCCAATCACAAAAAAGCGTTTGGGCAGAGGTAAAACAGCACCATCTACGGTAACATTTTTTTCTTCCATGGCTTGTAAAAATGCACTTTGCGTGCGTGAGCTACATCGATTGAGTTCATCCGCCAGAAGAAGTTCTGAGAAAATGGGCCCTTCCACAAACTTCCACTGATTGATGGTTTTATCATACAAACTGTATCCAAGTATATCTGAAGGCAGTAAGTCATTTGTACATTGAATGCGTTTCATGTTTAGATGGAATAGCTTTGCAAAACATTTGGCCAGAGAGGTCTTTCCCGTACCAGGTACATCTTCTAGAAGAAGGTGACCACCACTTAAAAAGCAAGAAAATGCCAATTTGCATTCTTCTCTTCGGTCAATGAGAACTTTGTCAAATTCTTGTAATACATTTTCCAACACAAGGGGACCGTTTTGAGTTTCGTTTTTTTTGAAAGGGAACATTGGGCTGGTCCTCAAATCGAGCAAACTTCTTTAGCTTAAGAGGTGTCGGTAAAAGCCAGATAGAATCAATCCAAGTTTTTTGGCAGGAAAGTACCTAGAAAAGTAAAGGCGACCAATCTTTTTTAGGAGAGCTCAGGAGCCAAGCATTCTGCTCAAAATCGGAAATTAAAATCCATGGGTGAGATTTCATTGGAAAGCCTAGAAGGACCAAGCTTTTTCGAAAGAATTTTGTGTATTTCCAAGCGATTCTGTGGCTGAGTGCGAGCCTCTGCCAAAAGCCTTTGTACCCCGATGCCTTGAGCAAAGGCTTCATTCCAGGTCAAGATATCTTCCAACTGGATGCCTCCAAACCAAAAAAGAGGCTTAGGCATTAGCCGCTTAGAAATGACTTCTGCTTGGTGCACACCCAAAGGTTGCGAAACCTTTGCTCCAAAGGTAGAAACAGGTCCAACTCCCAAAAAGTCCCATAGGTCCATGGCATCCATAAACGAGGGAGACAAGTCCGATTCCTTTCCAACCCACTGACCCAGCAGCCTCTTGGTACCCAAAATGGCTCTCCACCTGGCACCCGTCTCAAAGGGCTGGGTGCAGAAAACGCCGTCGAGGTCCCAATCTAGACACTGTAAACAATTATCTACAGAAAGCACCAAACGATCTTGATTCTGAAACACTTCAACAAACTCTCTGATGGACCGGGTGTATTCAGCCTGAGATTGGAGCCCGCGTAGTAAAATGGATGTCACCCCTGATTGGATAAGGCTTTGGGCGTAAGGGGCGGTCAAACAGCCTGGTTCCTGCCCCAACACAAACCCTTCATCCAAGATAAAACAAAGTCTTAACTGCTCTGGCACCAAAATCGACTTCATAAGCTCATTCCTAACCTGATTCTCAAAACATAGGGAGGATATTCAAGCCTTAGTCTTTGGTCAACCTCTTTTCCTCCGTTCCTTCAACGCTTTTTTGGTGAACTTTAAGAATGTTTCAAGGATTGCCGATGGAAGCGCTTATATATTTGCGGAGAAAGTGAAGCATGAAAATGAACCTAGGAGTCCAAAGAATTTCAAATTTCTTTATTCCCTATTCATTCAGTATCTTAACCACCGTGATGACACTGGGCAACTGCGCCCAGGCCCCCACCCCAAAAGACACTTTTGAGGAAGATAGTGCTTCCGTTCCACCTACATCCACCCCACAAAGGGCTCAAGAAAGCAGTCAGGACCAAGCTCCCATTGGATTTAATGATTTGGGTAAAAGCAAGAATTCTGACCCAACGAACGGAACTAAAAAGGATTCCACCACTCCTTCCCCCACTGCCTCGCCTTCCGCCACTAAAACCCCTGAACCGGCATACACCCCTAATCCAGCCCATGCTTCGGATTTGGGAGAATATGATTACAAAATTGACGACAAAAACTGCACAACAGGCATGCACACTGGTCGTAAAATCAATTTGTGTGTGGAGTTATTGAACGAAGAGCTTAATAAAAACTGCGCCAAAACCACTCGTGTGGACATTCACAAGAAGTTTTGCATTCAAAATCTAACCTGGACCGAGGCTACGTCAAGATAAGCATATGATTATAATAAAAATATTTTTATAATTTAAAATTTTTTAAAAAAATCCGATGAGTGACATACTGTTTCGCGCACATAGAAGGAAAAATAAATGAACCTTTCCAAAATCCTTGTTCTTGTCATGGGCTTCATTGCGATGACTCAATGTAAAAAAACAGACCAGCAAGCGGATAGCGAAACCGCTGGCAAAGGCGATAGGCAGGTCATTGGCTGGAAACAATCAGGTATGGCTTCCTGGTATGGCTCTGAATTTCAAGGCAAACCAACCGCTAACGGAGAAACCTTTAATACCAATGAGCTTACGGCGGCCCATAAAACTCTTTTTCTTCCAGAAAAAAATGGAAGAGGTGGATGGGATGGAGAGTTCACGTATGTTAAGGTTACAAATCAAAACAACAACCGATCGGTGGTGGTTCGAGTCAATGATCGTGGACCCTATGTATCAGGAAGGATCATAGACCTAAGCAAAGCGGCCATGCAAGCCATAGGGGGAATGCAATCGGGCCATGTACCAGTGGTGATCGAAGTTGTGCCCAAACCCGGCACCTCCCACAACACCGCCGGTGCGGGAAACTCCAAAAAAGAAGGGTGCTCTTTATACGCCAATGCCAACCCAGAAACGAAACTTTTGACCATTCAAGCCAGAATCAATGGCTCCACTAAAGCTTGTGCTGCATCCGCAACAGTAAAAGATGTGGGAGGACAAGAGCGCCATGTTACTCTCAACCCGCAGGATGGAAGAGGGTCCGTCTCTCTAGATGGATTTTCGGGTGATAAAGTTACAGTCACGCTCGTAAACCCCGTTCATGCCACAAGGTCTATCGAGGAATCTGTTTCCGGACTGGCCAATACAACCACACCTCCCCAGACAGAGGAAGTTCCCAATGTTCCCAGTGAATTGGATCCTAGCGAAGAATTCGCTTCCAATGACACTCCTTGACATCAACGCTTTACTCCTCCAAGCTCAAAAGTGAATTTTAACGAGTGAGCGAATAAATAAATTGAAAATTAAATTTCTGCAGTTGCTCTCTTTAATGATTATGCCTTTTGTGTTTTCAACTGCTTATACCATCACCTTTTTGCCTCTTTCTACAAACCGCCGCGGAATGAAAAACTTAACAGAACGCTTGGGATTTTCAAGGCCAAAATCCCGTATGGTTTTTGCACAGGTCTTGGCACAATACGTTTACTACTTCTTTGAGCTTTTTGTTCTTTGGCCATGCGGATTATTAAAATACAGAGGATCTGAAAAATTTGGGAACACCTGTTTACTTATAAGATCACAATTTAAAATACCAAATGAAGTGGGCCTACTCTGCTTAGGCGCCCATTATGCAAACATTGAAGCCGTTGGACTTATGATGCAAAGGGAGTTCACTAGAGTTGGATTGAAGCCTTATGTGGTTCTGGCAAAAAAATCGAAAATTCCGATCATCAACTGGTTGTTTGAATTCGTGAGGCAAAAAAGAGGCCTAGAGGTGTTATGGACGGGAGGACCTGAATTTAAGCAGAAATTCAATGAAATCCTTTCTACAGGTAAAAGCTTAGCCCTAATCAACGATCAAAAACAGAAGCAGGGTGGTAGTTTTGTAGAGTTTTTTGGAAAGAAGGCTAATTTTGCAGATAAAGGAGTCACCAGCGCCGCCCAAAATCAGATGGGGGTTGTTCATGTTACCGTAAGAAGAATTTGTTTGGGTTACTTTGAAGTGCTTTGTGAACCGGGAGATTGTTCTCACTTAGAAACCCAAGAGAACGTAGACATAGCCACAAAAAACATTTTGAATCAATTCGCCAAGTGGCTTGAAGAGGTCATCCGAAAGGAGCCCGGGCAATGGAGCTGGGACTACAATAAGTGGTCCCGAAATCATCCCAACTGAGCCGATTCACCCTTAAAGGTTTCGCTTTTTGACCAACTCCTCGGGAGAGGGTAATTTGATGTGGGAGGCCAAACCCACCAAAGACAATCCCTTGATTAAAATCCAGGTGAGATCGATTTCCCAAAAGCGCAAACCATGTCGGGCCGAAGTGGGAAAGGCATGATGGCCGTTGTGCCAGCCCTCTCCAGCCGTGAGAAGAGCCACAAATACATTGTTTCGGCTTTGATCTGTGGATTTCCAAGGACGCGCCCCAAAGACGTGGCAGACGGAGTTCACGGCCCAGGTGGCGTGGTGCAAGGCAAAAATTCGAAACAACCCACCCCAAAGGAATCCCCCCAAAAGGGCGTTTTGGAAAGGCGTTGCCAGAATTTCATGGCCCATCCACCACTGAGCACCCGCATAAATGGCTCCAGCCAATGCTACGGGAAGCGCCAAGCTTAAGATGGCCCAAAGTGGGTAAAGAGTATCAATCAACACCACGTCTTTATCTTGCAAAAGGGCTCCCGCAAATTTTTTGGCGGATACCTTTTCCGAATTCCACATCCAACCCAAGTGGCCGTGCCAAAAGGCTTTCCACTTAGCCAAAATCCCTTTTTCATCCGTTACTGGGCTATGCACATCATTTTTTTGATCTGAAAATTGGTGGTGTTTGCGGTGATGAGCCACCCACCAAATGGCAGGGCCTTGTAAAGACATAGCCGCGGCAATGGTGGCTAAGTTTTTGATCCACCGCGTGGTTTGAAAGGAATCATGGGTAAGAAGCCTATGATATCCAAAGGTAACTCCCACAGAAGTGAAAAGATAGGTGATGGCCAACACCAAGCCATCTATCCACGTAAAGCTCCTAACCAACAATGAGCTAATAGCCACTAAGGAGCCAACCAGTGGCACGAGGATCACCATACGTGCAATAGGCGTTTCCCATTTTTTAAGCAACGAAACCGGGTGAATGATTGGAGCAGGGGTGGTTTGCATTTGATATCCCATCTAGTGTGGAGTTCATTTTAAGGTCTAAAGGTCATCTTCACGCAGTCTGTATAACGGATTTGGGGAGAGGCTTCTGTAAAATTACTGTAAACGCATCTATCTCAATGATTTTTTTAAATTTATTAATCTTAAAGTCCGATTCAGGAAGGGATTAGGGGGAATTTTGGGGGCTTACCCCTCTAAAATGAACCAGTCCGATGGTCTGAAACCCTCCTCCTGCGCTCACCCAAATATCGCACGTGTTTTCCGGACGTGAACTAGACATATCCCATTGGAGTTGTTGGTAAAATTGTTCCCATTCTTCCGGGTGCAGCCTATCAAGCCAATGGGATTGGGAGTCGTAACTCGTGGTTAGAAATAGAGTTTCACCTTGTGGCAAATTCAATTGGTTTAAATACATGCTTTCAGAATCTAGCCTCATCGCGGTGTTTCTCAGGTGTTCCTTTGCAAATTCCAAAAATTCCTGAGAATGATTTTTAAACTTTCGATTTTGATACAATTGAAACAAATGCTGCAAAAAAAGCACTCGCACTCTCAGAATGGGAACGCTGGTGCTCACTAAGTTTCCCGTGTCTGACATAAGTATTACAAGTTTTTTTTGAAGGTCTGGCCCAAGCTTTGACCTCACTTCTTTTAAGATATTAGCGTTGGCCTGATGCAAAAAAATCCATCCAATGCCAGTGGATTTTTCCTTGCCTTGCTTTTTAGCCCAGAGCTCCACCTCCTGCACGCCTTTTTCCACGGCTTCCACCATGCGGAGAATGGTCCGTTTGTAAAGCTTTTTGGGTTCATGAAGCACAAGCCCAAACTGTTGCCAGTTTTCGGAGTTGAGGGGTTGTTGGCTCCCACCAATGGGGTTCCAAATGTTTTTAACCATCTCCGAATCGGTGTGCTGGTGAATGAGCCAAATTTGCTCTTCTCCCTGGGAGGGGGCCATCCATGCGGCGGATCCCCCATCTCCAAAAAGACCAAAGGTTTTGGGGTGATTGGGGTTAAGGGTTTTTGATTTGCTCTCCCCGGCCACCACCCAAGCCTGATTCGAAAGGCACAGGTTTTGATGGCACTGAGAGGCAGCAACCGTCACTGCATTTAGAAACGAAGTGCAGGAGCTAAACACATCAAAACACTGGATGTGGGAATGGAGAGAGAGCAAATGGTGATGAACAAAATGGGCAAAAGCAGGCGTTACCGCGTCTGCCGATGTGCTGCACCCCACTAAGGTGTTCAGGAAACGGCCATCACACTGAAGCTGATTTTGAAAAGGTTGAGCGGCTAATTTTCCTAAATCCGAAGAGGAATACTGGGGGGTGTGGTACCGACCCAAAATCCCCGTGTGTTTAAACAACGATCCTGAGGGGAGCTCAAACCGCTGTTCCAATTCCCGATTTGGCACCCAGCGACCCACCAAAGAAACGCCTGTGGCCATCCATTTTACGTTCCAAACCCGATGCATCTTTTTTACCTTACGAACTTAAAAAAGAAATCCCAGGTTCAAACTAGGCTTAAAACCATCCAAAATCAACTTGTTTTCGTTAATTCCCCATTATCAGGTCCCAAAGGTTGTCCTCGGGCAACGCCCTGATGGAGGGGCGCAGAATAGGGGGGGAGTTTTTGGGACCACGCCCCTTCAGAGCCCAAGGCGGGCTGGGGAGCCGTGTTTGGCAAGGGATCCGCAGCAGGAAGGGGCTTAGGTAGGTTTTGAGCGGTCGCGGGCAAATCGGACTCTGGGCCCGGGGCAGTGTCTGCGTTTGGCGCCGAGTCTGGGTGTGGCACAGAGGTTGGCTCCTCCAAAGCCAGTTTGGATTTCAGCTCAGCCTCCGTGGGCAGAGAGTCTGCAATTTCTTGCTCTGTGGGAAGAGATTCTTTGACTTGGTGCTCAAATTCCACAATCTCTCTGCGGACGTGGGTCTTCACTTCATTCCAGGAGCTTTGGGCTTCGGAGGTCATTTTTTTAAGCTCGCTCCAGCCGTTCATCACCTTTCGCAGTGTGCTGTGAAGATCGTCTTTTCCAAACAACAATACGGCAACTAAAGCCAGAATGATCAACTCGCCCGTGCCTATTCCAAACATTTCCCCACTCCTCTGACAAAGTTTTCACACTTGTCTAGTTAACCTTTAATTCCTCTTCGATCATTCGGCTCAAGGTGGGAACATCAGCAGCTCCAGCGATCTTTCTTCCATTCACGTAAAAAGCAGGGGTGCCATTTACGCCCAGCTTGGTGCCTTCCGCCTGATCGGCTAGGACTTCAGCCTCTTGCTTGGGGTCCTTTTGGCACGCGGAAAATTTATCGGCATCTAGGCCTAGTTCTTTAGCCCAAGTGGTATAATTTCCTGCGTTTAGAGTGCTGTAGTTTTCAAATAACTTATTATGCATCTCAAAATACTTCCCTTGTTCCCCGGCGCAGTTGGCCGCAATGGCAGAGGGAAGGGCTTCTGGGTGAATCTCTCGCAAGGGAAAGTCTCTCACCACCCAACGCACTTTACCATCATATTTTTTCATGACGGCCTGTAGATTTGGCACTGCGCGGGCGCAAAAGGGACACTGATAATCCGTAAACTCCACGATGGTCACTTTTGCATTTTTGGGACCCATAAAATGGTTGCCGCCATCCGTGACATCGAGTCTGGGTTCCACAGGTTTGGCAGCAGCCACTTGAATTTGCCCTTTATCCCGGCCTGCTTGAACCAACTCTCTCATGGCGTTGCCTTTGTTACGATTTTCCAAGTAGGCACGCACTTGCCCCGCCCGCTCTCTTTCTGGAATTTTTTGCAGGCCAGGATTGTCTTTCATTTCTTGCAAGAAGTTATTCACTTCCGCGTCGGTAACGGTGGAATTTTTGGCAAAGTAGTGTTCCCGGGCGGCGTTCATGTCCGCTAGGCCATTCTCTTTTTGGTATTTTTCAAAATAACTGTTGAGATAGCGAGTGGCCAAGATCTCTTCTAGGGTTTCATAAACCTTGCTTTCCGCCTCAAACAACTTAGACTTTTCTTCACTGGATAGCTTTTCCCGGGAAAGATCAGTGCCGGCGTAATTTCCTAGAGTGGAGGCTCCAAAAGCAGAAGAACCACCTGTGGCGGCAATGGCGGCTTGAGAGGTGGAAAGGTCCATGGACTCGGGAGCCACCGCCGTTTTAAAGGAATAACTCCGATTGTCACGCAAAAATAAAGGCACGGAACCCACCACGGCGCCCACCACCACCAATCCAACCCACAATAACTTATTACTTGCCATAATTAAAACCTCTCTAGGGACCAAAGCGGCCATTCGTAAAAACGTTTGGTATGATACTACTCTAAAATCAAAAAACCCGACACTAGGCCGGGAGGATGTCAATTTACTTCACAAGTGCTCTTAAAAGATCGGCTTTATCCGTTTTTTCCCAGGGGAAATGGCTTCGCCCAAAATGGCCATAAGCGGCGGTTTCCTTGTAGGAGTAGCCTTTAGGGGTTTTTAGACCAAACTGGGAAATGATATCTGCAGGCTTCATTTTAAAGTGGGTTCTCACCGCTTGTTCAATTTTGGCCTGGGGGATTTTTGCGGTTCCAAAGGTTTGAACGTTTACGCTCACAGGTTCAGCCACACCAATGGCGTAAGCGATTTGCACCAACGCCCGCTCGGCCAATCCGGCGGCCACAATGTTTTTAGCGATGTATCTGCCTAAATAAGCAGCACTTCTATCCACCTTGGAAGGGTCTTTCCCAGAAAAGGCTCCTCCCCCGTGAGCTCCATGCCCACCGTAGGTGTCTACGATGATTTTCCGGCCCGTTAGACCGCAGTCTCCCTGAGGACCACCCACCACAAATCGCCCCGTGGGGTTGATGTAGTATTTTGTTTTGGCGTCCAGTAATTCCGTGGGAATCGTTTTTTTGATGACTTTTTCAATCACAAACGACTCTAAGTCTTTTAAGCTCACGTCTTCGCTGTGCATGGTGGACACCACCACGGCATCAATTCGTTTCAATTTGCCATCCACATATTCAGCCGTGACTTGACTTTTGGCATCTGGGCGTAAAAAGGAAACTTCCTTTGTTTTACGGCTTTTTGCTAAATTTTTTAAGATATTATGGCTGTATTGGAGAGTGGCAGGCATATATTCTGGAGTTTCATTGGTGGCATAACCAAACATCATCCCTTGATCGCCCGCACCCATTTCTTTAAAGGTGCCTTCCCCTTCATTCACACCGATGGCAATGTCATGGGATTGGGCATCCAATGCTACAATGACGCCACAACTGCGGAAATCGAAACCGTTATTGGGATCATCATACCCAATCTCTTTAATCGTATCCCGCGCAATATCGGCATAGGATCTCATTTTTGCCTTGCATTCGGAATTGATGGTGATTTCGCCAGCGATCACCACAAGTCCCGTTTTACATAGAGTTTCGCAGGCCACCCGAGCATCGGGGTCATATTTTAAAAGTTCGTCTAAAATCGCGTCAGAAATCTGATCGGCCACCTTATCTGGGTGTCCTTCGGATACGCTTTCTGATGTAAAATAGGTCACTTCGGGTTCAGCAGAAAAGGTGATCCGATTTCGATGTGCCAACATATTCACTCCCATCCTAACAAGGCAACCAAAAATAAATTTGAGGACGGTCTATAAGCCGGATTCTGTTTAAACTGCAATTTCTCTTGAGATGTTGTTGCCAACACCTTCTTTGCAACCAACCCGGATCTCAAACGACAGGAGCGTGTCTAAATCCCTATTTGGTTTTGCTTCAGGTGGGGTTTGCCAACGAAGCTGTCGCCAACTTCGCCGTGAGCTTTTACCTCACGATTTCACCAATTCCCCAATAAAATTAGGGCTGTATATTTTCTGTTGCACTTTCCGTCGCGTTACCGCGCCTGGCCGTTAGCCAGCACCTTGCTCCTTGAAGTCCGGACTTTCCTCGCTTTTTATCGCGCTGCAGCTCGACCATCCTCAAAGACTCGAGGTTTAAAACAAAACCGATAAAACATCAAGCCAAAACTTGGTCTGAGGTCCCACTTCTAGATTGCTGGGGGCTGCTGACGCTTTTGGGCTTCTAAATGGAGCACAGATTATATTTCCTCAGGCCCCCGATACCTCATAAGATGTAAAAAAATCGGCACGGCTGGTTCAACACCTTAAGTAGTTGAACTCATTTTACGATAGTCATGGCATTGAATCGCATTCCGAATAACCCATTTCACTGGAGTCGTCTCTAATGCTAGCATACAATATGATTAAAACCACACTCACCTTGGCTCTTTTTTGCTCTCTACCCTCATGCAAGCCCTCATCGGAAGGAGCATCTCAAGCTGAAACTTTGAGCTCAAAAGGGGAAATAACTATCAATAGATTTTACGGAGAGGTTGGCTTCAATAAAGAACCCTGCGTGTTTTCCATCGATCTTGATCCTTTTACACTCCCAGCTTTCGAAGTGAAAATTGTAAAAAATAATGCAGATATGGATCAATATGAAGTTGTTGATAACAAAGCATTTCACCGGACCATGGACCAATTGAAGTCATGGCTTCAAAATAATGTGAACAACCCGCAGTGGCTTCAGACGCAATATGAGCAGATAAAAAGAAGAATTCCAGAATATACTGAGTCACTTGCAAAACTGAAAGCTAAGCCACTTGCAAAACGGGATACCCCCCGGGTTTCTGAAAGGATCGCAAGTCTAGAAAAGATGATTGAGAAGATAAGAAAGTGCAGCTTTGAACAACTTGAATCCAGCGATTTTACGCTATATTATGTTGAGTCTGGCGAAACTTTGAGGATGGGAACCCCAATTTGTATGGTTTCTTTAACAAAGAACGCAGATAATTACAATAATCAAAGGTGTTTTGCTATCAAAAAGGAAGGAAAGATATCATTTCCATGATTTATCGGTACCATCTCATACACAGTAACAGGAAATCTCACTTCCCCAACGTCGGCTTACTCGCTTAATTTTGGCCACCTACTCCGACACATCGAAAGCCCTAAGCCCTTCACGCTTCCCCTGGAGCATTGGCCACTTTTGAACTAAAGAGGTTTGATCTTTAGGTTTTGAGGCTGTGTGCAGGCCCAAGGGGAGAACATCATGTCTTTGCTTATTTATTCAACAAACGACGGAAAACTCTCTGAGTTTAGAAAGTTATTAGGCCCCCACGCCACCTTTCAAGAGGCTCTTCACCTGCGCCGATGTCAGGAATTAACCGGCAAAGTGGCCGAAGAGTGCCCCGAAAGTTATTCCACTTTCTTACAAAATGGGCTTCAAAAGCTCACGTATGCGTTAAATTACACCAGTCAAATCAACCACATCCTTAGCCAACCCATTGGACAAATTTTGGTGGATGATTCCGGGCTTTGCGTTCCCGATTTGGCGTTTTCCCCAGGGGTGCAATCCGCCTATTATGGAGGAAAACCCCGCTCGGACTTAGCCAATCGTCAACACCTCATTTCCCAGCTGAAGGCCTTGGATTCCAGTGGGGATAGTGTTGAAAAACAGGCTTTTTTTGTGAGTGTTTTGCTGTTTTTGAGTTGGGGTGACCCCCAAAATGGACCTAGTATCGATTTGACTCCTCTTTTACAAACCTCGGGAAATAAAGAACAAGCCTTGCTTTTGGAAGCCTCCCAAAACCCCACCGTGCAAGGCCATCACCTGGTTCTGAATCCCCCGGATGTGGCATTTCCCGATCATCAGCTCACCATTGTCTATGGATTTTGTTTTGGTAAAGTGAAATCTGTGGAGCAGAATTTAATCCCCAGGGCAGGACATGGATATGATTCCCTTTTCTATCCCACGGCTCACCCTGAATTATCATTTGCCAGCATTCCCATGGAACGCAAAAATCAGCTAAGCCATAGAGGATTGGCTTTAAATGGTTTAATCCGTGCGCGTCCTGCCTGATGGGAGTTTGTTGGGCCAAGCAAATTGCCTTAACGCAAAAGTGGGTGTAGGATGCAGGAAAATACAGCTTTCCAAAAGTGGAGATTTGATTTCATGGTGATGCCACTCCAACTCTTTCGCAGCTACACCAAAAAAAGTCTTCTTTTGAGCATTGACCTGATCTTGGTGATGCTCACGCTTCCTCTGGCGCTTTTTGTGCGACTTGAAACCGACGCTTTCAAACTTCATGCCGGCAGTCTAAGCTATAAACACATTTCCATTATGTTTTTGGCCTATTTGTTTTCTTTCGTGAGTCTCAAAACCTACCGCACCATTATCAGGCTAGCCAATCTTTCCACTGCCCTCAGAGTGGTGGCGGCGTGCTTCTTAGGAGCGTTTGTTTCCTTTTTAGCCACCAACCTGGACGCCGCTGGTCCTGCCCTTCCTAGGAGCACCTACCTAATCCAGTTTTTAATGTTGGCTCCGGCCTGCGTGGGACTGCGATTTTCCTTTCGAATCTTTCAAAGATTAAGCTCCAATCGGGGCCAGGGCACCCGAACTTTGGTGTTTGGAGCAGGCCTCACCACCGATCGATTTTTGCCTTTTTTACTGCAACACAAAGAAGATGCCATCAAGGTTTTGGGATTGATTGACGATGACCCTGCCAAAAAAGGAAGTGAAGTTCAAGGGGTAAAAGTACTAGGGGGAATGGGAATTCTGCCTAAAGTGGTTAAAAGTCTGCAGATCGAACAAGTGATCTTAAGTGCCCCTTCCCTCACGGGAGCCAGGCTCCGGCGAGTGGTGGAAGTGTTATACAAATTAAATCTTAAGGTAAAAATCCTACCTTCCGTGGAAGGGTATGTGAATGGAAAGCAGGCTCCCATAGACATCCGTGATTTAGACATAGAAGACCTCTTGCGGCGCCCTGCTCGAAACATAGATAAACAGGCTGTTTCCAATCTCCTTAAAGGAAAATCCATCTTGGTGACGGGAGGAGGAGGAAGCATTGGAAGGGAATTGGTGCGTCAGATCGCCGCTCTAAATCCAAAGTTATTGGTAATAAATGACGTTTCTGAGTTTGCCTTGTATGATATTTTAAAGGAAACGGACCAAGTCTTTGCCGGTGTGTCTATTGAAGGTCATCTGGGAAACATTTCTTGTAAACGCACCGTAGAACACCTCTTCAAGCAATACCGATTTGATGTTGTTTTTCACGCCTGTGCGTATAAACATGTTCCCTTAGTAGAGGGCAACGTATGCACGTCCATCTTAAATAATATTTTGAGTGCAAAGAATATTTTTGAACTCGCGGCCAAACAAGGTGTGGAAAAGGTGGTGTTGGTGTCTTCCGATAAAGCCGTAAGGCCCACCAATGTGATGGGTGCCACCAAACGCCTCTGCGAGCTTCTTTCTCAGTATTATGCCACTACTTCTTCTACTAAATACAGTGCGGTGAGATTTGGAAATGTGCTGGCAAGCTCCGGAAGTGTGATCCCTCTTTTTATGGAACAAATCAAAAGAGGCGGACCCGTTACAGTCACTCACCCAGAGATCACCCGGTATTTTATGTTGATTCCAGAGGCCGTATCACTGGTGCTGCAGGCTTCTACTTCAGACACCTCAGGAGAGATATTTGTATTAAACATGGGAGAGCCCATCAAAATTTTAGACATGGCTAAAGATCTCATTAGGCTTATGGGCAAACAACCTGAAGTGGATATTCCCATCCAATTTACCGGACTGCGTCCGGGAGAAAAAATGTATGAGGAATTACAATGTTCGGATGAGAACATGACCCCCATCAATGACGACTGCTTTAGACTTGAAAAAAAGGTGCCCTTAGGAGCCACTTTGATGTCTGGGTTTCATAGGCTCATTTCACTGTGTGAACAAAATGATGCTGCGGAGGCTAAAAACTGGCTTTTTGAAATGATCCGCATTCAGGAAAGCTGTTTAAACTTTGAAAACGAAACCGATTCCAAAAAAGTCATTCAGTTGGTGTTGCCGGAGCAGTTACAAGAAGCGGGATTTTAGCTAATTTTTGATGATCTTTAAATTGGGTTTGGCCGTGGCAATGGGGCCTCTTTGAGGATTTTCTAAATCCGTTTCTTTGGGATCGGGATTAGGCTCCGTGTCTTTTAATACTTTGACAATGCTTTGAGAAAGTTCACTCACAAAACTTTCTGCGCTTTGAACGGCATTTTCCACCTCTTTTTCGCCTAAAATGGATTGAACCTCTTCCATGTAGAGGTGCGCGAAAGCAGCCTGGGTGAGGATGGATTCCTTTAATTTCGAATTAAAATCCCATGCTGGAACACGAAAAGCCTCCAACACCGCCACCAAATGGGCCCTAGAGCAGGTTTGTTTGGAGGCATCTTCATCTAGCGTATACCACACACTCCAACACCTGGGATCGGCTTTGCAAAAGCGAACGCACACCTCCAGATCCTCTTGGCTTTTAAAAAAAAACCACTGTCTATCGTCCATAGACATGGCTTCGTAAAAAGGAAGCAGCTCTTCAAGCTCCTTTGGCACCATGGCTCTGTTTCCTTATGTGTGCGTGAAGATCCAGGGAACGTTTGAGGAGAATGAATAGTTGTTGCTGCAGAAAGGCGGAATTTTTCAAGATCGCCGTTTTGATGTCGTCTAATTCTTGGCTTTTAAATTTGGTTTCAGGATTAGAAATGTTAATATTTTTCATACCAATTTTTAAAAGTTTTTGCAAATACACTATCTTGCTTTGATAGAGCTCACATTGAGTTCTGGCGTCTAGTTTTGGATCCACCGGACTTGCGATATCAAATGACAAATCCCTATAAAATAACACGGCCTGCTGAGTGAGATTGGCTAGGTTATTCTGTGCCATGGAATTCATTTTTTACCCGTCCTCCTTTTGCCCCTATGGCAAACCCAAAAAGTGTCCACAAGGGAATTCACACCCAACAGGTTATCGGCTTGGGAAAAAAAAACTAAAAAAAGACTGCCTAGGTGGGTGAATTGGCATGACCCTGCAAAATTTTGGAGAGAAAACTTTGCCTATGAAGACTTCCCGTGCCCGATTTAAGGATAGCAGCGCGGTGCTCGGAGGTTCCGTAACCTTTATGATTTTTATGGCCAAATAAGGGCTCAAAAGGGTCCCAATGTTCCATTAAGCCATCCCTCCATTCTTTAGCCATAATGCTGGCAAGACCAATGGAGCGGCTCAGGCTATCGCCACCCACCAATACCATTTGGGGCGCCTGGCAAAAGGGACTTTGAAGGGAAAATGGAAGCTTTCCATCCACCGCCACCATCCCCACTCGGGGTTTGATGCCCGGAGGGATCTGCTCCAGGGCGCGCCTACTGGCCAATTGACAGCATTCCCAGATGTTCCACCGATCAATTTCTTCATGGGTGCTGATCCCCCAAAAAACACCCACCAATTTCCAGGCGTCCTGGGGAGTGTGATAGTGGGCAGGGAGTTTTTCCCAGTCTGAGAAGGTTTGCCTAGGCTTGGTCCCAGATATTGTGGATTTTGGAGGGGTGGTGCCAAGCCCCAAGTCAAAGGAAGGGGGAGTGAGTTGAAGTTCTTTTAGGCAGGCTTGATACAATGATTTTCTCTGCAAACGGGTGAGTTTTTTACTATCCCCAATTTGGTTCCACCACGTCGATGAAGAGGCGCTCACCGCACCTTCCCCCGCGAGACGCTGATGCTCCCAAACACTGCAGGCAACCACCACAGGACCCGCCAAACAGCCTCTTCCCACTTCATCTAGCCCTACAAGGTACGGCGTAGTCTCGGGAAGCTGAAGCCTCTCTTCTAGCCAGGCCGCAGAATGCACTTTGGAGGTTTTTTTAGGAGTGTAAGGCATCGATGGCTTTGATGATATTTTGTTTTGGTTGATTTCCCACCAGTTCACCCACCTTTTGACCGTTTTGGATAAACGCCAAAAAAGGAATATTTCTGATGTTAAATTGGGCCGCTAAAGCAGGTTCCTCTTCCACATTCACCTTCACAATCTTTATCTTTCCAGCACGTTCGGAAGCAATTTGCTCCAATGTGGGCGCCAAAGCCAAGCAAGGCCCGCACCATTCAGCCCAGAAATCAATGAGCACGGGAATGTTGCTCTCTAAAACCTCTGACTTAAAGTTTTTTTCGGAAACCAATGTCACTAAATCCGACATTTTAGACCTCCCCTTTCTGGAAGATTCATGTTAAGCCTAGGCCATACGCACGCCCAGTGTTTCTCTGTTCTAATACAAGCGGAAGGATCCTACAATGAATCCCGCGCCAAAATCCATTGGGTTCCCCATTCCCATTCTGCGAGTGGCTCTCACGTTGACTTTTTGTGCCCTGGCGCAAAGGTTTTTTTCCCATGGCTGGCTGACTTTGAGCCTTGCCGTGATTTTTACGTTCAGTGCCTGGATGGAAAAATTCCATTTGGGACCTGAAACTCCGCCGGAACCCCGGGGTCCAATCAAGCCGTTTCAGAGGGGTCGATTTTGGACCATGGGGGCTCTGCTTTTTTATCTCTTGGCACTAACGCTCACTTTATTTGTGTTTTCTGGCCCTTTCGAGGTTTGGGAGGTTTTTAAATCCAATGGCCAACACGGGTGGTGGTGGACGGCCGTTGTGGCCGCCCCTCTCTACGAGGAAATCTACTTTCGGGGGGCACTCCTAGACCACCAAAAAAGAGCCGTGGATGCGTTTTGTGAATCCTCCAAACATTTTTGGGTGTGTTACTTTAATGCTTTGGTGTTTTGGTTGTTTCACGCCCCCTGGAAGGTGGAGGTTTGGGTGCAAGCCCTTTCGCAAGGTGGCATTCCCATTGGTCCAGGGGCTTTTTTGCTTGGATTTTATTTAGCCCATCAAAAGAGGTTAGGCGCTAAGCTTTGGGAGTGTGTATGCGTGCATGCTTTGGCTAATTTATTTGGAGATCTCTTTCAGCTTTGGCCTCTTCCTTCAGGATTTTTTAGCTTATTTTACAGCTAGCTTAGAGAAAAATCTCTTCCACCAAACAATCATCCGTCTTGATTTTAAAATTTGTTACTTTATATTTTCTCTCAAATTTAACTTCTCCACCGGGTTGTTTGTCTGTGTAGCGCACCATCCAATGGAACTCATGGTCGTTTAAAAAATGGAACTCTTGATAATAATCCAGGTCAAAAAAAACTTGGGCGCCGTCCCTGGTTCTGTTGCCTTTAAGCAGGATTTTTTGCCGCCAGGGTTCGTTGGATTTTTGAACGGGCAATTCAAGGTAAGAGGAAGATTGACCTTGAATGAATTGATGGTCCGTGGAAAACTCAAATTGTGATTTTGTATTGAGAGCCTGATAAGACGCGGATCGCCCTTCCAGCTGATGGGTTAACTGAATGTTTCCGCTAGAGTATTCTTTGCTCACGAGATTTAGGCTCTTAAGCTTGGCCTGCTTAAGATCCAATTGATTTGTAAATCTAAATACAAACTGTGAACCCCGGGAAGATACCAGAGAATCGAGCAAAAATCCGGAAAACTCGGTACCTGGATAAGTTAGCCCTAAGCTTGAGATTTTAGATTGTTCCAAATTGGATTCGCCCATTTGAACTAAATTTCCCACTTGCCGCATGGGCAAAATTAGGGTGTTTTCCAAAATCTCTGCCACCTGAGAACACAAATAAGCTTCCCCAAATTTTTCTAAAAATTCTTTAGATTGATAGGCCTGAACGGGGGAAAAAAAGATCACTTTTCCCGATTCCAGTTGGCTTTTGGGTTCCACCAAGCCAAAGCGGAAGGGGCTTTCTCCTGGGGCGCCATCTAAAGAAGAAGAATCCGCTTTAAACACCTTAAACCAAGAGCTGATGAGGTTTTTTTCCTGCACCACCAAATTTCTAAGAGACACAATATCCTGCGTGTTTTCAACCTGTAGAAAGGGCTCACCAAAAGAATCTTGGGGCGTAAATGAAACAGGCAAATGGCGAGGCGGGGAAGGCTGATTGCAGGCCGAAAAAAAAGCAAATGACACACAAAACAAAGCCCATGCAGAGTTTTTTTTCATACGACGTGCTCACCCATTTCCCTTAAAGTCCATTCTTTTAGGCTATACCACTTAGAAAGGAACCCTTCAACGGAAATTTAATTCTAATTTGGCCACCCAGTTTTGGAACGATTTCTGAGCCAATTCAGATAGTAACGCTCGTTTGGTGGCTTTGTCTCTCTTTGCCGATGTCCCTGGACTTTCCTGGGGAAGATCAGGGAACAAACCCCAATTTATATTAATAGGGCAAAATTGTTCGGGTTTTGAGTGCAAAAGAGTGTGCACCAAGGCCCCAATGGCGGTGGGGTGGGGTGCGTGGGACCAACCCCGTCCTGGCTGCTTCCACCGCATGCCCAATAAATGTCCCTGGTAAACCCCCATGGCCGCACTCTCCAAATACCCTTCTACCCCCATGATCTGCCCGGCCAGCAAAATTTTGGGGTGTTGCTTTAAGCTTAGGTCTTCATTTAACACAGAAGGGGCCACCACATAGGTGTTTCGGTGCATGCTGCCCATTCGGAAAAAAGCAGCCTCTTTCATTCCAGGTAAAGTGCGAAAGACATCCTTTTGAGCCGTCCAGGTAAGTCGCGTTTGAAATCCCACCATATTAAAGGAATCGTGCCCCAGTTGTTCCTTTCTCAGCTGGATCGCCGCAAAAGGCCACCGACCTGTCTTTGGATCCGTGAGCCCCCGGCCTTTCATGGGGCCATGGGCTAGGGTGAGGGGTCCAGACTCCGCTAACACCTCTATGGGCTGACATCCATTAAAAAACTTGGCCTCTTCAAACTCATGAAAGGGGACTTTGTCGGATCGGATCAAGAGATCCACAAAACCAAAATACTCCTCTTTGGTTAAGGGGATGTTCAGATAATCTCCCGAGGAGTCCAGATCCTCGTTCTCCAATGGGGGAGCTGACTTTAGGGTTTTTTTGTGGGTCTTTTCCCGGTTTCCCCAAAAGGCCACGTCTAAATCAATGGTACTGCCATCGATCACCGGCGCAATGGCATCATAAAAATAGAGTTGAGTGCTCTGCATGAGTCCTTGGAGGGATTGGCTCAAGGAATCGTGGGTAAGTGGGCCCGTGGCAATCACGCAATAATCAAAATCCCCCTGCTGAAAAACGAATTCCCAATGGGGCACCAGCATATCTTTCACTTCAATACGGGGATGGGACCTAAGGGTTTGGGTGATGTATTGAGAAAAATGCACCCTATCCACCGCCAAGGCCTCCCCGGCAGGAACCCGAAATTTCAACGCACTCTCCATCACAAGGCTACCCAGCTGGGAGAGTTCTGCCTTTAAAAGGCCGGTGGGCTGGGAGAGGCTCAGAGACTTAAAGGAATTGGAACACACCAATTCCGCAAACAGATCAGGTCTATCCTGCGCGGGGGTGGGGTGTTTGGATTTCATTTCAAACAACGTAACCTGGATTTGATAGTGTTGAGCCAACACATAGGCACACTCTGCGCCAGCCAATCCAGCTCCCACCACTGCAACTTTCATCTGATCTCCACACTTAACGGACACTTCTATTTCACTCAGGCTGCCCATTCTTTAACCAAACGGGATCTAACACTAACTAGTGATAGGATCAATGCACACTGCCAAAGCCAATTGTCCCAAACTTAAAAAAGCCTAAACGAAGAAAGCTTAGAGGAAAACCCTGCCGCGGAGCTCACCAGCAAGACCCTTTGCCAGAGGCATTGTGGGAGGCTAGAAAGGTTTTATCGGCATCGTAAAATCTCCCGCTTTCAATGGCGGTGGGATCGTGCTTTTCCGGCTCTGTGGAGGAGTTTTGGGGCCAACGGGGCGAGGCGGTGTCTCGCATGTGTTCGGGCATCTCTACCCCTTTGGCGGGCTTGAAATCATCCCGATTATAGCCACCCCCATCGTCCCGCACCACTTCTGGTTTTTTTTCGGTCACGGGACCCACATCGGGCTGCGTTTGCCATCCAAAGTGCTCATGGCTACAAAGCCCATGGTGTTGGGGGCAGTGCCCAAAATGGCGCCCAAATCTCAAGTGGCCATATAGTGCACCAAAGGAGCATTGGCCTCTACAATCAGCCGTTCAACTCTCTGGGATGTTTGGGGTGATACCACTATGGATGTCATTTTACTAAAAAAGGGTAATCTAATTTAACAGAGCCTTGATCTGATCTTCAGAGAGCTTTGTAATGCTAGCAATTTCAGTAACATTCATTCCTCTTTCCAAAAGCGCCCTTGCCATTTCAATGGATGCCTCCCATTTACCCTTAGCCTCGCCTTCTGCTCTGCCCTCTGTTTTGCCTAATTCGAATTTAGCTTTACGTTCGTATAACTCAAATTCAATTTCGTGCTGCCGAAGTTGGGCGGTGGTGAGGATTTCACCATCTATATGATATTGCTTCACTTTATCCCCCATCAGGTAACAAAGTTGGAAAGGGTTGAATCTTTAAAGAACGCATGAATTCATACCGACAGTATGGCAAATCCAAAAAGGAGCTATTTGGGTTTGAGATCATGGTGATAAAAAGTACAATGATTTTTGGTGCTTCCATGAAAGCCTGATTGACCTGGAGGGAGGACCCTCCCACCCGGATCAGGTGATATTGTGCCCTCTGGGACAGGGAATGGTCAAAAACACACTGCACCTCCAAATTCACCAAAGCCTTATCGCCTACCTTCAAAAGAAGATCCAAAAAAAGACCTCTGTCCTCAGTTGTGCTTTTCCTTTAAAATTAAACACTTTATCTAAAGATCCGCTTTTGGTGGGAAAAAATCCAAACAAGATTAGCCTGTTAACAAAGCTATTTCCAGTTGTTGTTAACTTGACACAACATCTCATTAGTGATAGAGGAACTCGTTTGAAGAACAAAATAGTATGTTTGCCGCGAATACCCAATTAAATTTTCTATGAGCCACTTACTTATAAACCTGAGGAATGTTAATGAATAAAGAGCAGCTCCAAGGCGCCTGGACCCTCAAGAGTTTTTTGATCTCCAACGAGCTAGGTAACAAAGAGTGGCGCTCAGGTGCTCATGGCCTCCTCATTTACACTCTCTGCGGTCGCATGAGCGTTTCCATCAATTCTAAAATGATGGAAGCATCCATTCTGGACTCGTTGCTTTTCTACGCTGGAACCTACCAAATCGATGGTTCCAAAATTGTCCATTTTGTCACAAATGCCACTGAGCCCTCTCGAATTGGCAAAGAAATGGTCAGGGAAGCACGCCTAAAAGGGCGAGTGCTTACCTTGACAGCCCGTGGTGAGTTTGGCAAGGCTGAATTAACCTGGGAAAAAATTTCATGAATCTCAGGATATTTTTGGGTATTTATTGCCTATCCGAGCAATTCTATGCCACTGCGATCCCTCTACAGAATGTTCAAGTTAACGCCATTGCAGCACTGTCGCACACAGACTCCGATTATTCCGAGAGATTCAGGTATGTTTACAACACAGCGCTTGGGATTGCCGTTGATTCGGAGAATATTAAGCTCCGATCATGTGGTTACAAGATTTCGACATCCACAAATTTTTACAGTGGCGGCGACCCCATGGGACCTTCGGATGGGATACGGGCTGCAGAGAAAAATAATCCGTGGCTATTGATTGGTCCAGACAGGAGTAATGAATTCATAATCGCCACAAGAGCCCGAACCATATCCACTCCCATCGTTTCAACAATGGCATCAGCTCATGAACTCAACTCTCTTCCATTGGAAGCCTTCTCCGCGGTTCCTTTAGTAAATGAGATGGCAAAACTCGCCGTGAAAGGCACTTTAGCTGAAAATTATGGTAAGTCATTTGCAACAATTCTTGACCCTACATGTCTGCTCTGCAGAGACTTTGTCAAATTTTTTGAATCAGAGGCAATTAAACAAAACTTGACTCGAGTTTTTTCCACCGAAGTCACTTCTGAAACCCCTAATATCAATTTTGTTGTTGCCCAAACACTGAAGTCAAAACCTGATTTTTTTCTTCTGCCTGGATACTCAAAGCAATCGGGTTTTATAATAGCGGAGCTGGGAAAGTCATTTCCTGAATCTAGATTTGTAGGTTCTGACGGCTGGGGCGATGGGGAGTTCGGATACCTAACAAAATTCCCTATTAATGAAAAGCAAAAAGGCCTGACCGTGCGCCCAGGTCTCCCTAGTTCTAAAATGTCGGATCCTCTGAGCACCCCATTTTCGTCCTTGAAGTGGAAGGGAGTGGAAATTAGTCCGCCCTTCGCCGCATTTGCATTGAGAGAAATCGTCCAAAAAGTCAGTCAGATGCTGTGTTTTAATAGGCCTAAATCCAAAGAGGAATTCGCTCAGATTATTTCACTTAAAGAAAAATCTTTTTTTCACCTTCGGTCGGGGCTTAGTTTCTATCGCTTAGAAAATGGGAAACTCCGGTATGATAGACCAGCAAACTAAGAGTTCCATTTCTAATCTAGTACTGAAGCCGATTTTTATTGCTTGGAGTTTTGCAATTGCTGCTTCAGTTATATTGGGCATATTTGCAATATATAACGAATTATTAGAGTCAATTGAGCTCGAAAGGAAAAATCTGACTTTGATTTCAATCCCTATAGCACGGTCTATGGAAGGTGAAATTCTCCTAGGTAACAGCGGGGTTGTGGAACCAGTTCGAGAGCTTCTGCGCGTTCATCATGGTTTAATGGAAATTAGATTAAACCAGACAGACGATCTTTCGTGCAATAGAAAAAAGAGTCACATAGTAAACTTTTTGGCCGGTAAAATTGCAGTTTGCCTTCAGGTTTCGATATCCGCTCCTGGACCCTACAGGTCCCTGTCCATAATCAGAAATGTACCCTCATTTAAGCCTATCATGATTGCCAAAGTAGTTAGTCTAACCATGTTACCTTTTTTAGCACTAGCAAGTTCTGTTTTTTGGATAATCACAAAAAAATTAAACCGATATGTCATTTTACCAATTATAGATCTTGAAAAATACCAATTACAAAAAATCAATTCGTTTATTTATGGTGACTCAGCAACTTCGCTTTCACTTCCACCTCAGGAATCAAAAGAGTTGAGTAGTCTCATCCAAATGATTGAGATTAATGCGAGAGACCTGAGGTTTGCACTTGCGGAGAAACAAGACTTAGAGGCGCAACATGTCCAGGCCCAAGCTATTGTCAGAACAATTCGAATGGTGTCACATGATCTGAGAAGTCCAATAGCCTTAGCGGGTAATTTAATTGACATTTTATTGAGATGCAAGAGTTTAGAAGAAATGCGTATTCAGCTCGCTGAAACTAAACCAGAATTAGCTAGAGCAATTCAGAGCATAAACGGAACACTTTCAGATCTAATGGTGGCAGGAGGAAACCTAAAACTCAATAAAGAAAATGTTACCATTTCAAATCTACTGCACGCCGCAGTTCAGGAACTGTTAATCTCTTTTCCCTCACTGGACGGGCGAATCGAGTACACCAGCCTTGTTGATAGATTGTGGAAAATAGACCAATTCAAAATGCTTAGAGTACTTGGGAACCTGCTGAATAATGCTGCCCAGGAAATTCACCAAAAATCAGGTAAAATTACAATTCATGCGGAATGTCTGAATAACAACCTATCGATTCGGATAGAAAACACGGGCTCATCCATTCAGCCTGAGCATTTGCCCACGCTTTTTGAGCCATTTTTCACCTTCGGTAAACTCAGGGGAACTGGGCTGGGCTTAGCCATAGTAAGGCAAATTATCGAGGCTCATGGAGGCTCAGTCAATTGCGTCACGGGAGGTCCACCTAAGGTTTGCTTTGAACTGATCCTACCGCCAGGTTGATTCTGATAATCAAGTTTAAAACCGCAATTCTCAATTGCGTTTTACCTTTAAAATAGAAAATTCAAACCAAATATCCTGTAGCAGACGGAATAGGAGATTTTCTAGTCCTAACTGGCATGTAACGCTAAAAGCGCTCAATTAGTAAAGGCAGTTATGATTATGTTTGGGGTAACACCTCTGAGTGCCATGTTCCTAAAAAAAGTTAACTTAATTTAACAGAACCTTGATCTGATCTTCAGAGAGCTTTGTAATGCTAGCAATTTCAGTAAGATTCATGCCTCTTTCCAAAAGCGTACCCATTGCTTGGACACTTTTTGACGAGTTAGATGCCACTGACTAGGATAAAATTGGCGAAGCTGATTGAAAACTGAAAAGAATTTATTTTTGAGATCGAGAAAAGGCGTGAGGGGTGTGGAGAGCGGGATTTTTTCGAACTTCCACTTGATTTTTCATAATATACACTAGGTAGGGCATGG
>JBIIVH010000019.1:0-65542 GCA_044339525.1 Silvanigrellaceae bacterium
CGCGACTCCTTTGTAGCCTTGCCCGCTCCATAGGCGTTGGCCTTCGCTCGCATCCTCGCTCGACATTTTCAGGGCGCTTATATCCCATCGCCTGTAGAGGCGAGGGCTTTACGCGCCGTATGGTAAAGGCGACACTTTCGCAAGACGAGATAGGTCTATTGAGCGAAAATGTAGGAAATATGGTGGCATGCCTTCACCAAAACCACAAAGAGTGCAATTGGCTCATTGAATCCTCCCAAAATCTATCCATTGCAAAGTCATTTATGGATATTGAAACTAGAATTGAAGAAGCTTTACAACACTATAGCACTGATATTAAACACGAAATTGTTATTCAATTTTCAAGTCGTTGCTTCTTGAGCAGAGACCCCAATTCAGAGTTTGATGCCTCAAATGATCTTTTTCTACGCAGCAACGGAATTCCTTTTAAAGAGACATTCAACTCAGAAGAAACCACAATGGATACGATTTTTTCGATTTTTGATCCTAGAACCCATCTGGAGGTGGCTAGGATCCTTTTTAAAAAAGAAACTCTTCTGGAAAGAGCTCGTCCCTTCCTACAGTCCCTCAACGCCTCTATAGCAAACGCAATCGCCGCCCTGCAGCTCACTCAAGCCCTAAAGGTGATTGAGGCACAGGCCCGAGAAATCACAACGATTATGAAATCGCTGAATCAGGGAGTTTGTCTGATTCAGCCGGACCTCACACTCAAAGCATCCTACTCCGCCGCGCTAGAAACCATGGTGGATCATCGCCCCATCCATGGTTCTCATTTGATAAGACAGGTGCTAAAAGATTTTAAAATGAGTTCAGAGAGTCTGTCTTTTTTAAGTTCCACTTTGGAGGCAAGTCTGGGAGAAAATCCATTGGCCTTTGAGATCAATAAAGACCAACTGCCCTCTGAATGCACGGGTCCGGATAATCAGATTTACGAATTGGACTGGGTTCCCATATTAGACACCAACCATTTGGTGTGTGACGTGTTACTTTCTTTCCATGACGTGAGTCATATACGCCAACTTCAACACAATGCCAAGCTACATCAAAGGATGACACATCTATTAGAGTTGGTTTTAGATTTGGAAGAGAGCGCATTGGAGTCACACCTAAATGATCTGAAACAATTGGAAAATGAGATTTTAAAGCATTCTTTTTCGGATTGGAGATCTTTACACGTCATTCAGCATCTCAAGCAAAAACTTCACACTCAAAAGGGCATTTCCCGAAGCCTAAAATTTCAAGAAATATCGTCATGTATTCATGGAATGGAACAACTTTTGCACGATCAAAATGAGACACTTAATACTCCTGAATTTGAGTTGGCTTTTGAAAAATTTATGAAAGATATGGGAACTGAATTACAAAAATTGAGCCATTTGAGAAATGAGATCCATTACGTATACTTCGAAAAACTGAAACGTGGACAAAACAAAAAAATCTCCTCTCAATTGCAGCACAAGTGGAATATTGTTGGAAAATGGCTTGAGGCATCCTCAAAAGAATTAGACTTAGTCCGTCTAAAAACCCTTTGGGATCCACAAATAGTTCTTTTTAAGTATGTCTTAAGCGGGCTGAAAGCCGCGGTTGAAGATGCTGCCCATCAAATCACTAAACCTTGTCCAGAGCTTCGAATTCAAGGGAACGAAGATTTTCTTATTCCTGAATCATTGGCCAAAAACCTGTATCAAATACTAATTCACTGCCTGCGCAATGCCGTGGATCATGGATGCAATTCCCCCACAGAACACTGGATTTCCCTTAGCTATGAGTCCATCGAAAACCATTTAGAAATCACACTTATTGACTCCGGAAAAGGGATCAATCTGGAACTTTTGTCTCAAAAGATTGGTCCATCAGCTGCAAACTTGTCTGATATTGAATTGGCTCAGTGGATTTTTAAAGAAAATCTAAGTACCAATCCATCTAGTTCAACCAAAAATCCACCATTTTTCTATAGACACTCTGGCCAGTTGATATTTTTTTGCATCTTACAATTTGACTTTTTTGAGTCCATTTTTCGTCAAATCATTGTTAGGCAAAAGTAGACATTCCTTGTATTGCACCCTATTTTTTCTGATTAGGCATAACTTAAGGAGAACTTATGCACAGTCGGAAAATCAAAGAAGTCCGGGTTCATTTCAAACGGTATGCATTTTTACTTGGAGTTTTTGCGTGGAAACCATCCGCCCAAGCGGAGACTACGGTTCGTGGTTTCGCCACCATTGGTTATGCCCGCGCCCTCAATAAAGACGGTTCAGGGTATACAGGGATTCCCAGAAACGGAACTCTTTCTAGAGATAGTAAACTAGGACTGAACATCGCTGGAACATTTGAGAACCCTCAAATCAGCTTTGCAGCACAGTTATTGGCACGACGTAACAACACATTTGGCGCGGGCAACCAAAATTACGACCTAGGTGCTGATTGGTTTTTTATCACCCTTAGACCCATAGAAGAAGTCGGGCTTCGGATGGGTCGGCAATCGTTGCCTTATTCCATGATTGCGGAAGAACAAGATGTGGGTTTAGTGTACCCTTGGGTTCGCCAACCCATTGAGTTGGGGTTTAACTTAAAATCCATCAACGGTGCCCAGCTTCGATTTGAAAAATCTCAGGGAGATCTGGGATTCGAAGCGGGAAGTTATGCCGGAAAAGAGCGGATTAAAGGTGGTTATATTTTTGAGTCTACAAAAGACTTTTCCAAAGTTCCCCCAGCCAATTCCCCTGTGGCAACAGAGGTCGATTCAGAAGCGAATTTTGAAAACGTGTTTGGTGGGTTCATCAGCTTAACCTATGATAAGGCCATGGTAAGGGGAAGTTACACCCAGATGAAAACCACCACCAGTTCGACAAGCTTTAGCCCACTGGTACTAGTTAATCCCAGTAATCCTGCCACTCCCATTGTTTCAACTTCTGAAGTACTCTAAAAAAATCTTCAACCAGAAAACAAAGTACGTTTATGCAGCGCTTCTCTAAAGTGGGATGATGACAATTTGCTCCTGATGTCAGAGTATGTAGATTTGGGATCCAAACCCACATCAAAAGCCATTAAATCTAGCGTACGCTCCGGCGCTACTTATGCAACAATTGGGTTAAAAATTGGTGACTTTATGCCATATGCGAGCTACTCCTGGTATCGTTATAAGGTAGAAATGGAATCTAGTACATTCAATCCCATCACTCGATCCGTCGCAACTGTAACCACCGTTTCCAAACGAGCTCAGCACGGCGTAACTCTCGGTACTACCTACAATATATCCCCATCTGTGGTTTACAAATTGGAATTTTCCCACGTGAAAAACCGATATGCCAACCAATTTGGACTGGTTTCTGCGAGACTTTTCCCAGGAAAGCGGGCCAATCTATTATCCACCTCTTTTGATCTTGTTTTTTAAAGGATAATCATATGAATTTAAAAATTGCACGTTGGATTTTAACATTGCCTTTGGTGTTTGCAAGCCATTCGTCATTTGCTCAGCTCCGATTGATCGACCACAAAGACAACAGTGTCTCTTCAGCTACCATTGAAGAGGTATCCAAGGTCTACTTAGGAAAAGCAAGGAGTTTACCAGGAGGCGACACCTTATTGGTATTAGATGTGGACCCTTCCAGTGCCTCCCGCTCGGGATACCTGGAAAAAGTGGTACAAAAAAAAGAAACAGAGTTAAAACAGTATTGGTCTTGAATTGTTTTCACTGGAAAAGGAGTGCCTCCCAAACTGGTGGGTAATGATGAGGCGGTTGTAAAGATGGTCTCTGATAACAAAAATGCAATTGGCATTGTAAACTTACCTGTTGGTCCTGAAGTCAAAATCGTCTTAGAACTTAACTAGTGAGTCTATTTTAACTAAGTCAACATATTTCTTATAAATCAGACAATTACAAATCGTTAACCATCTCACTATCACACTCCTTCTGGTTTCTTTTATAGTTATCAGACTTACAAATTTCACATGTTTGTTAACTTACAAAGTAATTGATCTTTTTTTAAAACCTGGTATTAAATCTTTACATCCTTAATGGATAGCATCCTTCGTTTCGAGGCGGTGCACAAGGAGTATTGAAAATGAAAAGAAACATCAACATCTTAGGGACGGGTTCCTATGTTCCACTTAATAAGGTAACATCACTTCAAATTGACCAGATTAAAGGGCTTGAACCCGGAAGTGCCTACAAAAAATCAGGTGTCTTGGAGAGGTATCACTCCCAAGGTGAAAATGCCGTGGAAATGGGAGCCAAAGCTGCCAAAAAAGCCCTTGAAAACGCTAAGATAAAGGCCGAAGAGCTGGATCTCATCATTTGTGCTCAGGCTGTGCCTTTTCAACTCATCCCCAGTAACGCCACGCTGCTGCAACGGTATTTGGAACTTGGCCAGAGCAAAATTCCCTGCTTTGATGTGAATTCCACTTGTTTGAGCTTTGTTACCGCCTTAGACCAAATTTCGTACGCCATCCATGCGGGGCAATATAAAAAAGTGTTGTTGGTATCCTCTGAAGTGGCCTCCGTGGGATTATCTTCAGAAAATCAGGAAGTGTTCTCTCTTTTTGGAGATGGCGCCGCCGCTGTGGTGATAGGACCCACCAAACAAGGTAACACTTCTGCACTTTTGGCTTCAGGCATGGAAACCTTTAGTGATGGATATGAGTTTTGCCAAATTAGGGGCGGTGGAACCGGGCTTTATTCCTCCCATTACACCAAAGACAACCATGAAGAGTTTATGTTCCAAATGTCTGGTACCAGAGTTTTCAAGCTGGCCCTTCAGCAAACACCTCTCTTTGTGCGGATGTTGCTGGATCAAGCTAATCTTTCATGGGATGCCATCGATCTTTTAATTCCCCACCAGGCATCGGGAAGCGCCCTTGCCCTGATGCAGCGAAAACTAGAACTTCCAGATTCTAAATTTTTCAATATCATCTCCCAGTATGGAAACATGGTTTCTGCTAGCATTCCTTTTGCTCTCGATAAAGCCATTGAAAATAAACAGCTGAAAAGAGGGCAAAAAGTTATATTGGCAGGCACATCTGCTGGATTATCCCTAGGAGGGGTGATACTAGAGTACTAAAACAAGGGAAATGGAAACACAAAATGGGTTTAAGAACGATTGTACTAGAAGCAGGCTTTACACAGCAACAAGCTCGATTTGCGGAGCGAGATAAGTCTTGGGGCACCAAACATAAGTTTCCCGCCACAGCCGTGTTAATGGAACACCCTAAATCTGGGTACGTTTTATTTGATACCGCTTATAGTCCGCATTTTTACGAGGCCTCCTCTCGCTTTCCAGAGGCTATTTACGCTAAAGTAACACCGGTTTGCATTGACTGGGAAAGCACCATTGCCGCTCAGTTAAAAAAAATAGGCATCTCCGAAACGGAAGTGTCGATGGTCATATTGTCCCATTTTCATGCGGATCATATTGGTGGAGCTAGACTATTCTCCAAAGCTAAATACATTTATTCCAAAAGTTCTTATGATGCGGTAAAGGATCGGTCCCGGTGGAAAGCCACTCTAGCGGGTTTTCTCCCAGCCCTTTTACCCTCTGACTTTGTGGCCCGGTCCATCTATACTGAAAGCCTGCCCTCCACCCAGACTTTTTTTGGTGCGGGAGCAGATCTTTTTAACGACGGTTCCCTTGTGCTGGTTCCTCTTCCCGGACACGCCACAGGGCAAATGGGGGCACTGGTGGAGTCTAATCATGGTCCTCTCCTTTTGGCAGCAGACGCCGTATGGTCTCACCGCGCCTATCAAGAGGGAGTTTATCCCCATTGGCTGGCACACTTGATTTTACAAAATTTTGATTCCAAAGTTTATCATGATACGATTGAAAAGATTAGTTCCTTTCACAAATCCCATCCAGACATCAAAATCGTGCCCTGTCATTGCGGCATCTCCCACGAACTAGGGATATGGTAACATGATCCAAAAATTAATATTTTTATATTCTTACCTCAAAACAATGTGGCTAAAGAAACGCTTTAAATCCAGGGAAGAATTACTGGCGTGGCAAAATCGAAAATTAACCTCACACGTGACTTGGGTCAGAAAAAACTCAAAATTTTATCAAAAACTTTGGGGGAGTCTGGACAATTCCCAATGGAAAGAGTTTCCTTTGATTCAAAAGCAAATCATGATGGATCATTTTTCCGAACTCAATACCGTGGGAATAGAAAAGGAAAAGGCATTTGAATTAGCTCTCAACTGCGAACGCACCCGGGAATTTTCACCCACTTTAAATGGTGTTACCGTAGGACTGTCCTCCGGCACCTCCGGCCATAGGGGGCTTTTTTTGGTTTCTCCAGCGGAACAAAACCTCTGGGCTGGGTCTATGTTGGCCAAACTCCTTCCGAACCCACTTTGGAAAGGTGCCAGAATTGCCTTTTTTCTCCGGGCGAATAGCAATCTATATCAGAGCGTTAACAAGGGAAAAATCAAACTTAATTATTTTGATATGCAGCTCCCCATTTCCCATCATCTGGCCCAACTGGTACCCTACAACCCCACCATGATCATTGCACCTCCTCAAGTGCTTTTACAGATCGCTCAAGCCACAATAGATGGTCCATTGCAGTGGCCTGCATTAGAAAAAATCGTCTCCGCCGCAGAGACCCTCGATCCTCTGGATGAAATTCAGCTGGAAAAGGCATTTCACCAAAAAATCCATCAAGGGTATCAAGCCACGGAAGGATTTTTAGGCACCACATGTTCCCACGGGACTTTGCATCTAAACGAAGACAGCCTTGTCATTGAAAAACACATCGTTGATCCCGTCTCTGGAAAATTTATGCCAATTATTTCAGATTTTGGGCGCCGGTCCCAGCCCGTCATAAGATACCTTTTAAATGACATCTTAACCCCCAAAAGATCCCCATGTCCGTGTGGATCTGTTTTTCAGGCCATTGAACAAATCGAAGGCCGAGCAGACGATATTTTTTACTTTAAACTAAATTGTGAAAATGGAGGATATGTTTCCATTTATCCTGACTTCATCCGCAGGGCGGTATTAAATGCCGATATATCAATCAAAGAATACCTTGTTGAACAAATGAAAGACATGTCCGTTCAAGTCTCTTTAAAATGGCAAGACCCCTCCACACCAGATTCCACCGCCTGGAACCTTGGGTGTCAGATCATCCAAGAGAACTTTGAAAGACTCGCTCAAGCCCAAAACGCAATCTCACCACATCTCCTTTTTACTAAAGACTTTCCTGCTTTAGAGGGAAAAAAACTGAGACGTGTGGTAAGTCATTTTAAACCTACTCTTTAAAACATTGGAATAATTACAATGAACCTATTCTTCTGGGTTGGATTCCTAGCTCTTTTTTTTCAACTAGGTTTCACTTTATTGCTAAAACGGGTTATGAAACAAACCCCTAGCATTCCAAGGCAAAAGTTGGCCCACGAAACGACTCCCAAATTGAGTGTGATTATCCCAGCCTTTAACGAGGAATCCAACATTGGAGATTGCGTACGGTCTGTGTTCCAACAGTCCTACCCCATTGATCAGTTAGAGGTGATCGTGGTGAACGATGGTTCCACAGATCACACCTCTGAGGTGTTAAGCGAGCTGCAGAAGAGCTTCCCCCATTTGGTGGTTTTGAACTCCCCTCCCCGCCCTCAATCTCCCCGATTCCATGGTAAAAATTGGGCCTGTCACGTGGGGTCCCAAACGGCAAGTGGAGAACGGTTGCTTTTTCTGGATGCTGATGTCAGGTTAAAATCCGAATGCTTAACCTCAGCCGTTGCAGAGGCTCAAAAATTAGAATTAGGGCTGCTAACCATGGGACCTGCCATTCAATGTGGTTGTTGGGCGGAGTGGTGTGTTCAACCCATCCTTTTTGGTTTTTTAATGGCACTTTTTCCCATTCAACAAGTAAATGATCCCAAAAGTAAAGTCGCATTTGCCGCAGGACCCTTCATGCTTTTTTCCAAAGTTGTTTATAAAAAAATCGGTGGCCATTGGGGTGTCGCCAATGAAGTGGTGGAGGATGTGGCCTTAGCCCGAAAAGTGAAAGAGCAAGGAACCTTAAAATTTTTTTCCGGGGTGGCTCAGGATCCATACGCCACCATTCGAATGTATTCCAATACTTCCAGCCTTTGGGAGGGGTGGTCTAAAAACGCTTTTATTGGGTTAAACAAAAGTTTTATACTCACCGGCCTTATGATCCTCTGCATCACTATGGTATTTCTGGTTCCTTTATTGCTTGTTCTGATTTCGACCATTCAAATGGCAATCCATGGCTGGAGTTGGAATTTAGGCAAAAGCATCTTGCTAGGGATGTTGGGTATGAGTGGGTGGTGGTCCTACCGCACTTTGCTCCAACAGGCCACGGGACTTCCCGCCCAAAAACACTGGAAAACCCCTCTAGGAGCCCTTATGGTCATAGGCATACTCCTGGATTCTGCTCTCCGAGTTACTTTAAATTGGCGATGGACATGGAAGGGACGTCCCCTTAACCACAAAGAATAGTTTAAACCACCCTGCCTCCCCACAACCACTCTCCCTTCATTTTGTAGTAGCCTATAACCCAGATCCATTTATAAATGTTGGGGTGAGTTATGCATGAAGAAGCGTTTGAATCCTTTTGCCAGGAGTTTTTCAAGGAAAATAGCCCGGAGACCATTCACAAACTTCTGGGTTTCCACAACGAGCATGCCCTTATTTTAAGCAATCACGCACCCTTGCTGGAAAAAAACATGGAATATGTCATTGAACGGTTTTACGGTTTTGTTTTGAATCAAAAAAGAAGTCATTCTTTTTTTAAGGATGCCGAACAGATTTCATTTCTGCAAAATGTCAATCGACGAAGTTTTTTAGGAATGTTTAAAGGACCTTTCGATAAAGACTACATGAAATACCGAATGATGGTGGGTTATGTTCACTACAAAATCAATTTGGACGCAAATCTTTATGTGGGTGGCATCCGAGCTTTGCACTCTGCCCTCATTTCATTGTTTAAAGATCTAAAACTTAAGGAAGATAATGTAACTCATCAAACCATAGAAGAGTTTTTTTTACTTCAGGAAGCTATTGATTCTGTGATATTTTTAGAACTTTATCTCACTCTCCAGACATTCTTTTCCCTGTCCCAAATTAAAATTAATAATGAAAAAAAACTCACGGTGGAAATTCTAGACAATTTAAGCGAAGGTTTTTGCACCATCACCAAAAATTTGAAAATGGGTCCGATTTCATCAAAATCATGTAACAACATTTTTCAGAATAAAATTGAAAATTTAAACTTAAGAGAGGCACTGAATTGCTTTGACGATCGCCTTGCCAACGGCATGGAACTATTGGTTCAACAAACCTTTGATGCTTTTTTGCCGGTAGATGTGAATGTCTCCATGCTTCCATCCAAAGTAACAAGAAATGATGGTGCCATACTTAAATTACTATATAATCCCATATTGAATTCCAATGAAGAACCAGAAAAAATAATTCTGATAGCCAAAGATATCACTCAGGAAGAGTTGCTTTTAAGAGAAACTCAAAAAGAAAACTTCCGTAACTCTTGTCTTATTTCCATACTTCAAAACAAATCTGGATTTTGTGATTTTCTTGAAGAATTCAAAAGAGATGTATTACAATTGAAAAACACTCCTGATCCTGAAATAGGAAAGCGGATGCTTCACACTCTAAAAGGAAACAGCGCGGCTTTTGGGATGGTAGATTTGGTATCACTCATCCACTCTCTGGAGGACCAAATGAGCAAATCCATTGTATCACCCAGCTATTTTGCAATTTGCTCAGAAAAAATCACTGTGGAAATGGAGAGTTTCTTGGAGTCCAATTACGCCGTTTTAAATTGCCAATTAGGTAGCTCTCAGGAGCGTAAACTTGAAATATCTGAAAAACAAATTACGGAAATTCTCGCGCTACTTCGCCCGTTTCAAGATGACCCTTCCCTACATAAAATTCAATCCACACTCTCTGATCTGAAACTGCGTCCCATCAGCTCCCTTGTGGGCGTGCTGGAAAGCACAGTAAAAAGAGTCTCCGCCGCGGTTGAGAAAAAGATTGATTTCGAATTAATTGGCGGTTCCTATACCGTCAATGCGCAAAATACGCTACCTGTATTAAAGCAGTTTGTACACGCCATTCGAAACAGCTGTGACCACGGAATTGAGCTACCCACGGACCGCCTCGCCTTGGGCAAACCAGAAAGTGGAAAAATCAGCTTTATGATTCAGTCCTCCCCCCAGGAAGATTGGGTTGAGTTTGTCATGTTTGACGACGGAAGAGGGATCCATCTCGATAAACTTTGCCAAAAAGCTCTGGAAAAGAAAATCATCACACAAGAGAAACTTCAAACCATGAGTGAGGCTGAAAAATGCATGTTAATCTTTGCAGATAACGTTTCCACTGCCGAACAAATCACTCAGCTTTCCGGGCGAGGAGTGGGTCTGGCGGCTCTGAAATGGGAAGTAGAAAGAGCGGGAGGAGAGATCTGCGTGGAAAATAGCCCTGGAAATGGAATGGTATTAAAAGTAAGACTTCCTCAAATTTTCGTTAAAAGCCCCGGTGATCATCACCTTTAGTTCAAATCTGAGGATTCCAGGTGACCGGTTTGAATGGACCACAACCTTCGGTAAAGGGCATTGGTTTGTAACAATGAATCATGTGCACCCTGAGCTTTGATTCTGCCCTGTTCTATCACCAAAATTTGGTCGGCATTACGCACCGTAGAGAGTCGATGGGCTACCATAATGATCGTGGTTTTTGATTTCAGTTTTTCCAAGGTTCGGTGCACAGCTAATTCTGTTTCGTTATCCAGCGCACTTGTGGCTTCATCTAAAATCAGGATCTTGGGATCCCTAAACAAAGCCCTAGCCAAAGCAATCCGCTGTCTTTGACCTCCAGATAAAGTGACGCCGCGTTCTCCCACCTGAGTTTGGCGTCCCTGGGGAAGAGACTGAATAAAAGGAGCAAGCTCCGTAATTTCCAGCAGGTTTTCCCATTTTTTCCAAAAAATATCATGGGGAGCAGGTTCCTGCTTCAGCCAGGTGATGTTTTCAAACAGGGACCCAGGAAAGAGCCATGAGTCTTGAGACACCCAGCCCACAAAAGAATTCAGTTGATCCATGGGGATCTCTTCTAAAGGAACACCACCCACGCGAATCTGACCTTGAGTTGGCTTTAAAATGTGAAGCATTAACTTTAAAAGAGTGCTTTTCCCTGAGCCCGTAGGGCCCACCACTCCCAGACTGGAATGGGGAGCCACCTTAAAATCAATGCCCTCCAAAGAAAATTCCCTTCCCGGATAAGAGAACTGAACCTGATCGAATTCAACGGTCGCAGAAGCCAACGATTTAGCATTGGGAGTTGAATTTCCTATCTTTGACTGGCTCAATCGTATCAACTCCTGAATTCTTTGATAGCTGCTTTTGGCCCTTTCAAAATCATCGGCAATCGCTCCCAAGTGGGTAAAAGGCCACAGAAGTCTTTGAGTTAAAAAAACTAAAGAAGCATAAATTCCAGGAGAGATTTTTCCATCAAAAACCTGCAATCCGCCCCAGATTAAAGTAACAATAAATCCACTCAACACCGCCATTCTAATCAGGGGAGTGAAAGAGGAGGAAACACGAATCGCCTTCCTATTATAGTCCAAGTAGTCTTCCGACATCGCCACAAGTCTCTGAGTTTCCGAAGTTTGGGCATTATAACTCTTAATGGTGGAAATTCCGATGATGTTATTTGACAATTGAGAGGCAATCACCCCAGCCTTTTCCCTCACCTTGCTATAGAGTGGCTGGATTTTCTTTTGGAACCTAAAGGCAGCAAAGATGATCACCGGCGCTGGTAAGATGGCGATGCAAGCCAATTGGGGAGCTGAAATAAAAAACCAAGCTCCAATCAAAAGGGTGGAAACACAAAGTTGAATGAGTTGATTAAATCCATCATTTGCAAATCGTTCCAATTGGTTTACATCATCATTAACCGTGCTGATTAATTTTCCTGTGGACTGAGAATCAAACCATTGGCTGGACTGATTCAGCAGGGAATTCCAACCTTGAATGCGGAGTTGATGTTGCACCTTTTGAGCTAAATTTCGCCACTCAATTTTAAGTAAAAACTCAAATAAGGACTCAAATATCCAGATCAAAAGCGTGGCCGCTCCTAAAGCAAATAGCTGGTGAATGGGCTGATCAATTCCTAACTGCAATAGATAGGAGGGATTTTTCTGGAGCACCACATCAATGGCCAAGCCTATCAAAATTTCAGGCAAAACATCAAATGTTTTATTTAATACGGAAAACCCAGTTGCTTTAAAAAAGGAAATTCGGTGCACCAAAAAAACAGACACAAGGGACCTGGTGGAACTGGACATGAAAAAACGCCTCATCTAATGGGAGCCAATGGAATCCGCTTTCCCTTTACCCACGTAAACGAAGTTTAGAGTATAGGGCAGCACTGCAAAGTTTGTATAAAAGCCGTGCTCCCACATTGGCATCCCAAACTCCAAACTCTTTCGGAGGAGGAGCCACTTCGTTGAGATCAAACCCAACGATCTCCCTACCAGACTCCACCACCCACTGGATGATTTGGCAAGATTGGTTGTAGGATAACCCTCCAGGAACGGGTGTGCCTGTATGGGGACAAAGGGAAGGATCCAATCCGTCTATATCAAAGGAAATCCATATTTTTTGCGGCAGATCCTTTAAAATATCTTGCACTAAAGCATACCAGGATTTGCCCATAGATAAAGAAGCCGAAATCTGAGAATCATAAAACGTTTTAATTTTAGGGTGATCTCTAGAAAAAATATATTCTTCTTCCGAAAAATCACGGATACCCACTTGCACCAAATGGGAAACATTTGCACACTTTTGTATTACATTGTTCATGATGCTTGCATGGGAATACTCAAACCCCTCATAGGCCTCTCTCAGATCCGCATGGGCATCGATGTGTAAAATTCCCAAACCAGGATGGGCCTGGGAGAGTACCTCAATGGCACCAAAAGGAACGCTGTGATCTCCTCCTAGTATGGCCGGAATTTTTTGCTGTTGAACAATGGAGCGCGTTTGCTCTGCAACCCACGTGTTGAGTCTATGGCTGGACTCGTTTACTTCGCGGATAAGAGTATCTAACATAGAACCATTTAAGGTAATTTTGCCTTCCAAATGTTGGATTACCAACACCGCCGATTCCGAAGTTTTTCGGTTCCATTCCACCACCTCGGAAGAAATGGATCGCATGTGCATGCCAAATTGCCAGGGATTGGGATGACCAAAGGCCAAACCAAAAGGATCAAAAAGATCCAGTTGGGGGCTGGCTTCCAAAATAGACTGGGGGCCTTGAGCCGTGCCTCTTTGATAACTGGTGGTGACTTCCCAAGGCACGGGAAGCACAACTAAATTACTTTCTTCCTCCGAACAGGGCACTCCAAACAGGTACTCCCCAGCCTTTCCGGGGGCCTTTGGATCAAAAGAGTCCATTTGTGGTGTTTTCAATTTGCTCCTCTTTCCTGCTTTTCTTCTAAAAAAGCCGCATGAATGGCTTGAACACACGGAGTCAGTTTGTCCCTAGGCACCAAGCACGCCACTTTAATTTCACTAGTTGTTACCAAAAGAATGGGGCTATTGGTGGATTCGATGGATTTAAAAAGCCGTGCGGCCACTCCCGGATGTGTTCTCATGCCAACACCCACAATAGACACCTTGGATACGTCCTGTCTTAATGAAACACTCCAAGTGGAATCCAACAAACCAATCGCTTCTTTTACATAGGGTGCATCCGCATCTCCCACTGTAAAATGGAGCGTCATCCCTCTAGGATCTAGGGATTTGGATATGATATCCACATTGATGTTTTTTTGCGCTAACATCGTAAACAACGGAGACATGCTTTGCTCTTGAATAGGTCCCACTTGAAACCAACTTTCCTCTTTAGAAGCAGCAACTCCGGTAACAATCTCCCCTTCGATGGTTTCATATCCTGAAATCATGGTAGTTCCTTCGCTGTCAGAAAAGGTGTTCTTTACGGTCAATCGAATCCCCCATTTGGCTGCTAAATAAACACTTCTAGTGTGCAATACCTTGCTACCTTGGCTGGCCATTTCCAACATTTCTTCTGCACTGATTCTTGGAATGATTCGAGCTTTGGAACAAAGCCTAGGATCCGTGGTAAAAACCCCATCCACATCCGTATAGATAACACACTCCTTGGCGCCAATTCCAGCACAAACGGCTACAGCCGAGGTATCACTGCCACCCCTTCCCAAACTGGTCATTTGACCATCTTCCGTAAATCCCTGAAATCCTGCTATGACAGGCAAAAAACCCTGCTGGATCTTGGAAAGGATCATTTCTTTCTTTATCGTCAAAATCTGAGCTTTTGAAAAATTCGCTGAAGTGATTATCCCCGCACTGGGGGCCAACATGGGGGCCGGATTGGCTCCCCGTTTCCGAAGGGCTAAACACAACAATGCTGTGGAAACCTGTTCTCCACTCCCCACCAACAAATCATATTCCGGCACATCCGTGCGGGGAAAAACGGAAGCCCCCAAGGAGATGAGGCGATTGGTTTCCCCGGCCATGGCAGAAACCACAATGGCAGAAGGTTTTAGCTTCAAGCAGATTTCGGCAACGTGCTCTATGCGTTCCACCGAACCCATGCTGGTGCCACCAAATTTAAAAACGGGACCCAATGAATTCATAAATTGCTCATTAAGAAAACATTAATGTAATTTAAGTTCCACAACAAAACCATTATTGTTGTTTTTGAATTCGTAACTGATTTGGACCAAATTAGCCAGATCTACCCAGATCACAAAACTCACCAAAGCATGCAAAACATTGGGAGTCTGGATCGGGTCTTGTGTCAAGATGTTCAAGCCCTTTTCAATGCGTTCATTCACCGCAATGGTGTCATCTTGAACATATTCCAAATACTCAGGAGGGATGCTTAGTCCTTCGCATTCCCAGCGGGCCACTACCTTTCCCTCTTTGCTTTTGGCACTAAAAAGAACACTGTTACCGCGCCTAGCAAAATAGGCACAATATCTCCAGGGACCCACCAAAAGTCTTCGAAGTAGGGCTTCATGGGTGGTGGCACGCAATGGAGTAACGATGGCCGCTTCAATGTTGATGCCTTTTTTGCGCCAAGCTGTATCAAAATTTTCAGCCACCTCCCGAAACACCTGGGACACATCAATGAGCTGAAGAGGTTGTTTTGTGATGAGTTTTTCAATCATTCCTTTAGGATCATTTGCCAAATAAACTTCAAATTCATTGAGAGAATCTTGCACCTCATTCCATCGTCTCTTTAAAAGATCAGCAGATTCCATGGTATGACTAGATCCCGTACCGCTGCCCACCCCGTCGGAGGTCTTCATTTTTTGAAAGGATTTTTCAGTGGCATAGGCTCTCACTTGAGATACAAATTGATGCAATGCCAATTCCGGTGCCGGAATGCCTTTTCTGGGTTCTTGAGCTCTGATCTCGCCTTTCATCAATGAAAAAGCCATCTCAAAGGGGTTTTCCCTCTGCTGAGGCTTAGGCAACACAAAATGCGCTAATTGTGCCACTCCTAGAAGCGCCAACACTCCTCCAAACACAAAGCTAATCACAGCCAGCACCCACCAAATGGCAGAACTCTCAGTGGGACTTAATGCGTGGACGACGAAAGACCCAGAAATGGTGGCACACAATACGGTGCCTACGATGGGGAAAATAACCCCCCAAGCCCAAGTGGGGCGTTCCGCTTTGGTCTGAAGAGCCCGTTTAATGTTTTTTTCCGAAAACTGAGACCAGCCGGAGCTCTTCTTTTTACCCCCTGCCGGAGCATACCATGGCTCTTGTTTGTTAGAATACATTGGTAACCCCTTAGTATTAACCCAAAAAACGATTCAGGTTTCATGACTCAATTCATTTTTGGAACGATGGCGGCCAAGTATAAGTCAAGAAAGTGTCCATTGGCAAGCGTAATTTGCCCTGCATGGGGTGAATTTTTTTCAGGTTCCCAGTCCAAAACGGAATGCTCCAGGAAAAAATTGCCTAAAACCCATATCAAAAGATGACCGATGGATGCTCTAAAGGAAATAAAATACCTTCTGAAGGAGTTTTGTATGAATGGCTTGGTGACACGCTGCCTAGGAATGAGTTTACTTTTAGCCTCATGCAAATTTGGCTCTAAGTCCGGTTCGGCTACCAAAGACACAACTTTGGAAAAAGGAACCACATGCGCAGCCATCCGCGGAAATGGCCCCAGAATTTTTTCCCATTTCGGAGCCCTAGCCGATCTGGCCGAAAAACAAAACATTCCCCTCATCTCTGGGATAGCAGGGGGAAGCTCTGTTACCATCACCGCCTTTCTTTATGAAAGCATACTAAAAAATCCATTGATAGAGGGCGCCAACGAAAAGGATAAAAGAAAATTCATCTCTCTGTTACTTAAATCACTAGAATGGCTTCCCTCGTTCGTGGGAAACTCAAAACCATTTCAGTCTATCATACAGTTCAGAACGGCTGCTTTGGAGCTACAAAAACAAGCCACAGCCGCAGGAGTGACACCAACACCCCCCACAAACAGCGAAGCCGTGCAAGCGCAATTAGCAAGTCTACAGAAAATTTTAAGTGATCCAGAGAACAAACCAATCGCCGACATAGTTAATCCTGAGTTGGTTAAGTTTATCGCAGAGGGACTCCTTCCCACGGCTTCACCCGAACTCAAACAGTTCAGACTTCAGGAAGCCAGAGCAGCATTGTTTGAATTCGGACAATTTAGCGCCAAAAATCCCAACATTATGTTTAGACCCGGACTCTTCAATTTTGACGAGTTTGCAAAATGGATGGGATACCTGGGAGGATTCTATTCAGGAATGGGCATGAACCAAGACTTTTGGGCAAAGTTTACTACGGATTGCTCCAAACTAACCCAGCCTGGTAAACTATTTTCCGAAACCAACATGGGCTCGTGCCAAGCAGATTACTCAACTGCACTTGATAGTTACCTGAACTCAAACTCCAAAGAGGATAGAAGCTCCGAAAAAGTGGGTGCCACTCTCAACACACTCATCGGTGTGAGCCGAACCAAAAATCGCGATGCCATCGATAGTTTCACTAATTTAAAAAGGGACTATAGGCTTGGTAAACCTCTCCCACAAGAGGCAAAAGTGGTGGATGATTTTGAATCTATCGAATTTGCTTTTTTTGGAAATGACGATGCTTTAAATAAACTCAAGGCAGCCAAAGATAGCAACAAGCTAGACCCCTACTGGTCAAAAGTAACAACAATTCCAAAATCTGAAAACCCCAGCGATGGCACCTGGCATCAAGCACTCAAACACTCCCCAGCAGAACCCGGATTGGATTCCGCACATGTGGTCAGTAACTCTGAAATCTATTTTGGCGGGTGGTCGGCCCTATTTCCGGTTGATGCTCTCACAACCATTGGCTGCGACAACGTCGTGTTTATCACCCGGCCTGTTGACGTTTCACTCACCACAGAATTTGCCAGAGACATCGCACGGCTTTTAGGAAACACCAACGAAATGGATCAGGCTCTATACGATCCCACCAACGAAAAGAGTAGTTTCCGTCAAAATATTAGCCGAGCCAGGTGGGTCCATTGCGTGGATTGGGACAACAAGCCCAAGGAAGTCAATTCCTTAGAGGCATTTTCCGCACTCATGAAAACGGGGTATTCGGAAAGTTTAGGGCTGTTTGAGATCGAGGGGCGAGCCATCAATCCCAACGTCCCTGATGGCTGTAAATAACCCACTCTGTTATAGGTTCCTGCTACTAAAGGTGCCAGGTGGCCCCAGCTTTTAAATTGAAATGAACCCCTCTTTCTGAAAAATCCCATGCATCTCGAGTGATTTCTCCTCGAATGCTCACAGCTCCTGCCGAGTGAAACAAAACCCCAATTCCCATCTCACTTCGTAACACAGAATAGTTGGATTCCCTTGGGACCACCAAAGCAATCCCCACAATGGGAAAGGCAGTCCAGTGGGGATGCACATGAAAATCCCATCTCCCTCTAACTTGCGGCCCTAGCGCCAATTTATCTTTAATCTCGATTTTGCCACCCACCTCCACCGAAACGGAATCATTCAGCTGCTTGGATCCCACATTCGTTATAAATCCATGGGAGGCAACCTGAAAACCATACATGAAATCCATCGTTAGAAAATAAACCAGCTCCTCTTTATCAATATTTTTGGTTCCACGCTCTTGAATTCCAGCCAAAACACTAAAATCTTTTCCAGTTGTGGCACGCAAATCAGGGCGCAAAATATAAGCTTCCCCATGGGCTAATTGGGCCCAAGAACAAGCTCCTATAACCCAACAAACATCTTTAATAATGAATTTAAAACTTCTTAATTTGAAAAAATTTATTCTCATTGTGTTACCTCTTTAATCACCAGGGATTTGCATCTGGAAAGTATTCTTTCCATCTTTTGTTTACCAATTGTACAATGCTCGGGTCTGCCTCCACCGTTCCAGGATACCAGGGTTTCATTCGAGCATCAAAAAAAACAGGTGGATTCAAGCCCACATGAAATCGATTCAAAAACGTCCGCGCTCCATAGATATCTGCAGCAGGCTCAAAACGAGTAAACCATGTCCACAGGAGTTTCTCTGTGTTTGAGCAACACTCTTGTACGTCGTCCACGACGAGCACCACTTGATAAGGGGAAAGCCCGGGGTGGTCTAAAATCTCCTTCACCAAATGCGGTTCCTGCTCATAGGAAAGAGTCTGTATCACCAACAACCCTGGTACAAAAACCTGCGCTTTAAGCACGCAAGTAGGAAGGGAGGTGGGCAAGTCCCCATGCAACTCCCTCACAGGCTCCCCTAACGCAAGCCAAATTCCTTTGGAACCTTCATTTACCTTAGGTCCGGTATAATCCAATGTATCCTGACTCACATTGCTGATCACAAAGAGGTCCTTCTCCCACTGAGTTCGGGCCAAAAAATGACTAAGCAAAGATTTAAAGTCTGAAATTTCCACGTTTCCATCAGTTACCATGATAAATTTCTGCAAGCTCAACTGCCCCTCACCCAAGATGCGCAGTGCCGTTCCCATAGCCTCACGACTATACCGATCCTTCACCCGAGCCGCACCTAGGGCATGAAATCCCGTTTCCCCAAAGGTGTGAAGCTCCAATACACTAGGCATCACAATCGGAAACAATGGCGAAAGAAGTTTTTGCAAATATTGGCCAATGTAAAAGTCCTCTTGACGAGGTTTGCCCACGATAGTGGCTGGATAAATGGCATCAGGCCTGTGGTACATTTGTTTTACATTAAAAACAGGGTAATCATGTGCTAAGGAATAGTAACCATAGTGATCACCAAAGGGACCTTCTAAACGTCTTTCATGGGGCGGCACTTCACCACAAATGGCAAAATCCGCTTCACAAATGAGTTTATGGGGGTGGTTTGGCACAGACACCCTATCCAGTTTTTCTCCCATCAATAAGCTACAAAGCAAAAGCTCCGGAACATCCTCAGGCAAAGGGGCGATAGCACTGAGCATTAAAGCGGGGGGTCCACCAATATACAATGTAACAGGCAATGGCTGATTCATTTTCTGTGCTTCATAATAATGAAATCCACCACCTTTATGAATTTGCCAATGCATGCCTGTGGTTTTTTCATCATAAATTTGAATTCGATACATCCCCAAATTATGCTTTCCCGTATTGGGATTTTCTGTGTAGACCAAAGGTAACGTAACAAAAGGACCACCATCTAATGGCCATTGAGTCAATGCTGGTAAAAGTCGAAGCCCCTGATCAGGCTCCAAGGGAACGCGGTTTGCATAGACAGGCCCCCGTTGTTTCGTTTTTAAGCCTAAGGACCATAAATCTTTAGCCAGGTGGCGAGAGTCCCACAAAGTCTGCAAGCTGGGCGCAAGACCCCGGTGAACCAAATTCGCAGCCCCTTGGATAAACTTCTCAGGACGATTTCCAAAGGCAATATCTAAGCGATGCATCGTCCCAAAAAGATTGGTCACCACGGGAAAAGGACTACTTTTAACAGCATGGAACCAAAGCACTTTACCGTTATTTTCAATCACGCGGCGGTGGATTTCAGCCAGTTCAAACTTGGGATCCACCTGGGCTCGCACGTGGGTAACTTCCCCAAGCTGATCCAAATGTTCCAAAAATTTTCTTAAATTTTTAAAATGCATCATTATTTTATCTACCCTCATCTTCACTACCAATGAAAACTCTAGCAAAAAAGAAGTCAAAAGGAGTCAGCAGACTCAAGCTGCAATCCTACTCTATATCTCAAAGAGCCCCAGGAAACAATCTTGCAAATCCACCTAATGGCCTCTATTGTATATGGTACTTACATTCAGAACGATATCGGAGCACGCACGCGGTGAATAGATTACGGATAACCCTTCGTAGATATGGGAACATTCCAAGATACGATAGGTTTCTCACAAGAGTCATGCTCATGGGTTTCATGCCAGGATTCACAGCATGTTCTGTCTTTGCTACTTACTATTACCAACCCATGGCCGGTCTGCAAGACCCCACCTCCCGTCGGTTCACGGATTCAGATCTCAAGGGTGTTGATCTCATTTTGTCATGCGTTTCGGAAAAAGAACCTGATTCCCTCTTTGTGAACCCCAAAACGGGCACAAAATTTAACAATGAATACCGCAGGGACTTTGAACTTCCCAGTCCTCAAAAAGCCCAACAGATCTGTGATAAGATTTCTGAAGTGCTCAAACAACTGGGCGCAAAGGTGGAACTAGCAGACGATTCAGAAAAAGAAAACCCCTCAAACAAACCCTCACCGGCCAATCCATCAGTTGCGTTAGTAAGCGTCAAACGACTTCAGGTGGAAATCGCTTCCTTTCACCGTTCACAATCTGTCCATTGGACTCTCTTTCCCCTAATGGGGGCCAGCTTTAGTTTTTTTCCCGTGGAAAGTGAATCCGATATTTGGATTTCCTTAAAGGTCACTTCCACCTCGGGCACCATTGTTCGAAAAAAAGATTATCTAGCTAAATTTCAAAGAGTCATTAGCCCAATCTATGCAGGAATCAATTTATTTATGAATCTTGCCATCCGAGAGCCGGCTGAAAAAATAACCATTCCGCAATTGCATTCCCGTTTTTCTTATGATCTCTACCGACAAATTTTGTTTGAGTTGCAGAATGCTGCCGCAGAAGTAGCAGTGGAAAACCCGCCTACAGGTGTGCCATGATTTATTTCTTTTTTTTAGCATTGCCCTTGATTATTCCCAGCTTTTTCGGCTGGATTGAAACTCCCTTTCCTGGATTGTTTTCCAGTACACCCAATTCCCATCAAATGCAGTGCGTGCCTGTATCCGAATCCAAATTTCAGTCTAAATTTAGTTCCGACTTCAACAGAGCCAATTCCAAAAAAAGTGCTTATATTGTGGATGCATTGCATTGCAAAAAAATGATTTTTTCTCCAGGAGAGCGCACCTCCCAACAAGAAACCATGTTGGCAAACCTCTCTCAGTTAAGCGTTTCCTTATCCAAATTTCTTCAAAAACAAAATGTTTTACAAGATTCCTGGATTATAAAGCACTCGTTCGCAGACGTAGATTTGGGAAAAAAAATTGTTAATTCTATCAAAATCGAACTCTCGGTGCTCGGTGAAACCGTAATCGATTCCACCGAAAACATAGACACCCAAACGGTAAGTTGGAACACCCTAGTCTCCGAATCCCATTCGCCGATTTATGAAAACTGGTGCCAACAACAACTGACACTACACCCTTTGAACCATGTCGTGGTGGAGGAGAACCCCATACATCTGAATCAAGTCATCGTCACTTACTGCTCCCCAAATGGATTGGTGAGAATATGAATCTACTGCGAAGATCAATTGTAACAGGTTTGATATTTTGTGTCTTAGGATTCTGTCCGGCATTAGGCCAGGAAATGGACCCAGAGATATTAGATCAAATGGATCATTTGAGGGAACAGCTTGGGGCCAGACTGGAAATCCAAGCGGCAGAATTACTCGATCAATTTGTATTTGAACTGGCCAGCGAACCTCCCTTTTCAAGCCCTACTCCCGTGGTGATCGCCATGATTTCCACGCCCATTGGCACGAATCACGCTTTTGGCGTTTTTATTGAAAACCATCTTTACGATGTGCTTTTAAAAAACCCCAAGGCAAATTTGGTTCCCATTCACTGCTCCATTTGCATGTCAACCATTGTAAAATCAACACCTAAGGGAACGGTTTTGTATCCTGCGGGTTCTCAACTCATGATGAGTGAAGATCTCAAAACACAAAGCAATGTCAAAGCCGCACTCTATTTGGACTTAGAAGCCCAGGGACCGGAACTGGTGCTAAGAACACGATTCACCACACTAGATGGAAGCCAAAAAATCATAAGAGCAAAGTCTTTTAGTACCTTAAGCACCCCTGGTGCTATGCTTCAAAACCCGGGAGCCTTAAAAAGCACCACAGAAGTAAGACAGGAATACATCGGAATTCTTAAAGACAGACCCTATTTTCACTTTCCCTTTAAATTCATCTACAGAGATTACAAAGCAACCAATACGGGAATTGTTCCTCCATTTATCTGGTTTGAACTAGGAGTGGATGGATTTGTTTCTTTAAAGCAAGACTGGTTAATGGGTTTCGCCATTGGGCTATCCTCCCTTGATAAAGCTCATACTGGGTTTAGTGTGGGAGGTAGACTCGGACGTCTACTCACCGGTAGTGCGCGCTCTTTCACTCGCCCAGACCTTTATTTTATTTCAGGTATCACACTTATGGAAATAAAAGGAACAGACGCTCAAGCGTTTTTGCCAGAAAGACCCTCAGAAAGAGATCGCCTTTTGGAACTCTCCAACAGCACTCCTAGAGTCTCCTTTTCTGCCTATAAATTTGGACTTGAACTGAGGATGCAAAATCGCTATGGATTAACAGCTTTTATAGAAAGCTCTCCCACTTTAAAAAACCAAAAAGCACGGGCCGTTGGGAAACACTTTTCCACACTAGGCTTTGACTTCCAAACTCTTGGCGTTGAAGTGGGGGTATGGTTTTGAAATTCCTTTGGCTTTTTATAGTATGGATGACTTTTGGCCGTGCTCATGCCCAAAATATTCTTACATTAGATGCTCTGGCTAGACTGGAAGAAATTCTGACTCAAAAGCTCGAGACCCAGGAAATTAACCTGGCCGATCACGGCCCAGTCCTTCTCATAGAAGCAAAACCATTTTACCAAGATTCACTTAGCTCCTTTCGCTCTGCCGTATTAAAAAGTATTACAAATGTATTCACTCAAGGAAGTGTAAGAGACTGCCAAAGGTGCGAGAAGCCCTATGTTTACGAGTTTCAAGGAAGGCTTATTCACAGCACAGGACATCTCGACTTTCAAGAAATTCGCAATTTAGATCAAATGATTCGAGGAACTCAAGTGGCGGCAAAATCGGCCATGTGGGTCCAGGAAACCAGAAACGGTGTTTCCCTAAACATGGTCAATTTGTACACAGGTCAGGTGGTTTTTGCTCAAAACATCACTCCCGAACTGGAATGGACCCAAAGAAGCCGAGCTAATTTTACCCGCTCTGAAATCTATGCCATGCGCGCCAGAGGAGAACGAATCTCACACGCATTTATGGATGCAGGTGGAATGGTGGGTGGTCATTGGAGTTTTGATTGGTCTGAGCAATGGGGTGTTTCCAATCGAAATCTAACGGGTTTTACGATATCTCTCATCACGCCCATTTTGGGGGTTGGAGTGAACTATGGTAGAATTTTCCCCAATCTATGGAACGCAAGCCTTGGTGGAAAATTCATGCTCAGCATTCCTTCACTTTTAGTAAATAATCTGTCAAAGGGGCGGACCAGCGAAGTGATAGATCCCCTTGTCACTTTCATGGGTTTTGCTCGCATTCCATTTACTCCCCGATCCAACTTTGGTGGGTTTATTTTTGTTACTTCTAGTGCGAAATTAGGCATTGGAATCTCAACCTTTAGTATTAACTTATTACCGGTGGCACCATGAAACGAATATTTTATCCTCTTTTACTTACCTGTTTCTTTGGATGTGCCATGAGAAATTACACCTACTATCTAGTGGATCCTCCTATAGAAAAAAGTGAATTAATCAAGTCATCCACGTCCGAAATCATCCGGCAGAGAAGCGCTCCCATCAAATCATCCCAGGCTTTGAAAGTGAGATGGAATGACGGCCAACTATTCACGGAAGTTGATGTTCCCTTACTGGAAAGTGGGCAATACATTGTTGTGGACCACAAACAAAGCAAAGGACTTGACTCCACACTTTCCCAATCCAGCGTGGTGCCCCCACCTCCCAGCAAAGCTGACCAAAGTCTAGCAGAGGCCTACAAAGAAAAGGGACTAAAGGAAAATCCAGCCGCCGCGCAGGTGAGCATCACCAAATCCAGAGTGCTGGTTCAAGACGCCATCAAAACAGGAAATTATTCATTAGCACTGGAATATGTGGAGCTAGTTTTGGCTAGATACCCCTCCCATCCCGAATTTCTAAGAGCTAAAGGATCCATACTCCTACTACTTGGAGAAAAAGAAAAAGCCATTCTCACTTATGAAAAGGCAGAAGAAATGGAAAGCGACCCTGGTGTACGAAAAAAACTGGAAGAGCTTCGAAAATCTCAAAAATAAAGGTGGTTTTGAATGCAATTAGCGGGCTTTGCGTTGTTAATGATAGTGCTTTCTGTGGGTTTTATTAGTAGGGATATGTCTCAAGTGAAAACCTTTGACTTGCATGCTCTTTTTATCATTTTAGGGGGATGTCTTTCTACCTTGATGATGGGTTCCAAAACAAAATCAGTGGGTATGACATTTGTATACTTGAGGGAGTTTATACCGGGTTTAAAGAAATTTTCTAAAGACAATTTGGTGTTGGAAACTCAGATGAATGAACTCTGCGAAAGCTGGGGCCAAGACAAAAGATCAGCAGCTTTGGATATCGCTTCGAGATCCTCTTTTGAAATTGTAAAAAAGGGGGCGCAAATGCTGGTGGAGAGGTCAGGTGGTAGCACGGTAGACCACGCCTTCACCCAGTTACGCCATGAAGAAACCTTAAAACTTCAGCCCGTGATTAGCAATTGGGAAATGCTTTCCAAACTCGGACCTTCTTTTGGAATGGTGGGAACCATCTCCGGAATGATACAGCTTTTCAAGTCCATGGGAGAAGACAACACCAACATGGGTGCAGCGATGTCACTGGCACTTTTGGCCACATTCTACGGAGTGGCGTTTGGTGCAGGGGTAGCGGGTCCAATTGCCCACTATCTGGGACTTCTCCTAGACGACAGGTTAGCCGTTTTGGAACGATGTGAAAAGGCATTGTTAAGCGCCATGAAGACAAGAGGACAAAATGCAACGTAAAAGCAAAAGCACAGAAGAGCCTTGGCTTCTGAGTTATGCAGATCTCATTACCAATCTTCTGATATTTTTTGTCATGATATTATCTGCATCTAGCATAAGTAAGTCTAAAATGCAAGAAATCAGCAAAAAGGTCTCTGGAAAAGAACAGTCCGATAGCCTTTCTGCGATTCAAAAAAAAATTGAGGAAAACATTAAAAAAGAAAATTTACAGGACTTGGTGAAGACCAAACTCACAGATGACGGATTGGAAATGAGTCTTAATTCAGGTGTGGTGTTTGATCAAGGAAGTGCCATATTACGATCTGAGTTCAATCAGGCGGTGAGTTCCATGTTAGCCATTTTGGTGCCCTACTCTCAAAAATATCACTTTGCCGTGGAAGGACATAGTGATCCCACCCCCATCGTAAGTGCTCGCTTTCCCTCTAATTGGGAGCTTTCCAGCGCGCGGGCATTAGAGCTTAGGCGCCAAATGGAAGGACTGGGCATCCCGAGAGGACGACTGAGAATTGAAGCCTACGCCGACACCAAGCCATTGACTGAAAACATGTCAGAGCTCTCCGATGAAATGAAATTATCTCGATTACGTCGTGTAGTAGTGAGGATGTATTAATGAAATTTTTATGGGTAGTTAAACTTTTTCTGTGCGCTTATGGAATTTTCTCTCATCAGAATTCCCTCGCTGTAAGCGTTCCAAAATCGCAAGTGCCCCCTGTGGTGGTGGCGGAAATTAAAAAACTGGAAAACCAATTTGACCTAGCTCTAAATCAAGATTGCGTGTCTGATAAATGTTTTTCAAGAGGGTGTGTTTACGTATCCCATGAAACGGTAGACAAACCCAGATCCGGTTCACTGCCTGGACTAAGTGAAGGCGAACCTGGACCAGGAAGTGTGCCTGCTCAAGAATATCTCACGGCGGCCCGATGTGAATTTGCATTAGAAGGTTCCTGGAGTCCCAAAGACACCTCCATTTTGGTCAAAAGACTAGAACAAAAACTGAGTCGTGGATACTTAGTGGTGAGTGTGGAAGCCAAAATACTACCTGCACTTCCTGTTTCTTTAAAATCCACTCCCATGGCAACCCCCACTCCGATTTCCACGGTCACTCCAGCCCCTTCTGATCCTTTAGAAACCGATGTTTATCCCTGGCACAGATTATTTAATGATCTCTGGCGAACCATGTTACCACACTGGTACTGGTTAACGGGATTGATACTTGCCATAATAGGTTTTTTAGTGGTGCTCTGGGCCATACGAAAGCTAGGCAAAGAAACCGCTTTGGATAGAGCCTTGGCCGAGGCTGTGGCAAAAGAAACAGCTGAGTCTGCCCAACCCTTGGAGGTCACTCAGCCAGAACCCAAACCCTCCGACAAAACCAACCTAAATCCCCAGAGTTTCGATTTAGAACTAACTAACGAAGAGCGTGAATTATGGACCCAGAGAGCTCAAAACCAAATGAGTATTCTGGCAAAAACCGGTTCATTAATGGCCGAAAAAGGAAACTCTTTTGAGTTTTGTTTACTTTTAAAACAACTGGGCATTCCCTTAGCTAAAGTGTTAGAAAGTGAGCATTGGCCCCAAAAAATCGTACAAAAAGCCGCCAGTTCGCTCCCGGCTGGACCTCAAGAAATCCAAGAAAAAAAGATGATAACCTACCTGCTCGAAAAAAATTTCCTACAGGCTCAGTTCATTCTTAGCCCTACCAATTACTTTGAACGGCGTCTTGCGGAAGAAGTTGGGCCAACAGACCATGCTCTAAAACCCACTTCCGACTCAGACAACGACGAACTTTTGGTTTTGGCTGCCTTGTGGCCCATTCTTTCTCTCTCGGAATGGATTAAGATGCTGTCTTGGCCCAAAAAACTAAATTTAGCCAAACAGATTATAAGTAATACAAAAGTAAAACGCAGTCTAATCCAAAAAGTATTTGAACAAAATTTAAAAATAGAGATCGAACCTCAAATAAAAATCAGTTTACAACAGCCTAAAAATCTTGATAATGCGCTCGTTTTTTCCACTTTAGCTTCTGCATGCCTTCCCATTCAGAGAAACGAGCTTGCACAATCATTGGAAGAAGCCTTTCCTCATCAAGAGCCCGACTGGGTCCAAGGTATTTTTATTCCTCAAAGTTTGATGTTATTAGAAGAAACTCACCGAAATGATTTAATCTTAGGTATGGAGCCCGATGATATGGCTGCCTGGTTTTACGGGCTTCCTTTCTCTCTTCGAAAATCCATTTTGGAAGGACTACCCGAGGCAGCACATAGATCTCTGGAAAAAGCGGCAGGTAGCGAAAACACTCCAGACAGTGCCATTTCCGTGCATCGATATTGGACCGGTGTCCGAAGAGTGCTCAGCCAGACAGGCATCTTACCCACATCTAAGATGCTAAGAAATTCACCATGATTTTTAGCATAGCCACAATCGTCAGGTATCTCATCATTGGGGGAAGTATTTCGATCTGGGCGGGATGTTCAAAAGTTCCTTTAATTCGGATGTACCCTCAGGTCCAATTTGCCCAAGGTGCGTGGTTTAAATCCGAGTCCACTCTGTTTCTTTTCTATGAAGTTTCAGGTCAGGATGGGTTTAATGCAAGAAGCAGGGTGGAATACAGGTATTGGTCCGACGAGGGAGACAGTGGATGGATTCCTACTCTTCAAAACACCAATGTGCACAAACACGAAGCCGTAGATTGTGGTACCTATGCGCTTTGTGGTTCCATCAGCCAAAAGGTTTCAAAGACACCAAGCCAAGTAAAACTTCGATTAAGATATCATCCAGAAGGTGAAACCGATTTTGTTTTTGAACCGTCTGTTTCGTTAATCCAAAGCGATCTACCCTATGCGGGTCTATCTTACTTGGTTTATGGTGTATTTAACTCTCTCAATACCCGGGTTCAATGGAGAGGGCGTCACAATTTCCCCAACATCAGAAATCTCGAAGCCGAAAAATACGGGCTTCGTCGATATTTCAAAGTGGAAAAGGAAACCTATGGAAACTTAGCTTCCGACTTAGTTCGAGGTGAAAACCACTATGGTTTTGGACTTTTACCCAGCTGTTCCGGGACCTTTAGCCCATGGGGAGTAGATGGTGTTGAAAGCCATGGGCCAAGGGGAGTGATGTCTCTAGCCACTTGGGTGCCCACGGGGGCTGCCGACGGGGCTTCTTGTGCTATCGCCACAACCACCTCTGCGGTGGGTAATCATGTCCACAGCGCATTGGCGCAAAAAAATCCCGAAGTCGCTCCTGCCTATGGAACGCTTCGAACACCCATTAAAGAAACAGATCAAGTTAAGGTTGTATTGTCTCCCTGTCAGTCATCGCCCTCTAAAAAACATTTTAAAATGCAGGTCCAACGAATACTAGCTCAGGAAACAATAGATATTTGTCTTGATGATGAGCGCCTAGAAGCCAGACTGGACGCCTTTTTTCAACAAAAGCTGCAAGAGAGGACACCCGAAAAAGACAAGGTCTTTTCCGTTGTTTTTCACAGGGAAGACTCCGATCAAAATAGCGTGGATGCATTAGTCAATTCCCTAAAACGAAACTTCCAACCTGAGCAAAGCAAGAGTACCCCTAGGTCGGTGGGCGTGTTTGTGTATGACTCAGGTGCCCTGGTGCGGGTGCCCAATGAACTCACTTCGATGGTTCTTTGGTGTCCTGCCAAAGCCTTTGATGATAAAGAAATCCCTAATAATTCCCAGAGGGCTTGTCCCGTGTTGCCGGTTTCTTCTGCCTCATTGGGATCATTAAGCTTTGGCAATTTAGATATTCTTCCAGGCCGAAAAGAATACGAAGATTTTATCAAAAAATATGGAGAAACCAACAGTGGAAAGATGACCAAATTTCAGACTTTAGCCCCTCAAAACACAGCTCAGACTAAAGTGATTCCCTTTCGCTTCCAAGACGAACTACCCCTGGGAGTGGCAAGCTTTTTTGATCAGGAAGTGGTTAGTGTAGAAGAAAATCAATACTTTAGTTATTGCCCATCCAGTACTTTTCAGATCTCATTGTTATACAAGAATGCACTCACCAACCAAATTCCCGTTCCTCTGGAAGCTCTTTCCACCGCCCATTTGCTGAGCCCTCAGCCCCTCTATGATCTGGGCATTTATTGGGACTACCCTTTTTTACTGAGCATCAAATTTGATAGCCCCTTGGCCTTAGACATTGGTGGCTCTTCTGCCATCGTGCCTTTTGGAATCCCCAACTCCAATCGCAGAAACTATGGGGTGAATTGGCTGCAAGAGGGCTTTGAAGTGGGAGACAAGCTAAAACTGTGCAAAAGGTTTTGCACACATCCGCCCTTTGATTCCGCCGGTGTGTACAATGTACAAACACAATGGCACAATTCCTATGTAAGAAGCTGTTACCAACCTAAATTCCCAGAAGGATTCCCAGGCGAAAAGAGCAACCCCTATGACCCTTAGAATGTATTGGAAATTTATTTTTTTGTTACCTTTTTATTTTGGAATGGTTTCCTCTTTCGCCAAAGCACAAAAAACCCCATCAGAGGAAACCCCCAATGACAATCTATTAAAAATTCCGGGTGACATCGAACTATCCACTGCGGAAGGTCCAGTTCCTTTTCCTGCATTGAGTCGGATCGTGTTGGGCGAAGTGAGCAAACCAGTGGTGTTCGATTGGCGACGCGCCTCTCTGGGTTGGGGACTAGATCTGGGACAGCCCATTGAACTGAATAACTTTCAAAGCAAAAGAATCGCTATTAAGAGCTACTATCCAAGCGATTCCAGCATTTTTGGAATTGGGATCAACTGGGTTAAGGTTACATCCACCCGAAGCTCTCTTGAGGTTGGCAAGACTCCCTATCGCCAAAAGGGACGTTTGACCAGGTTTGAGCTGGAATTTTCAGGATTTGTTCCTTTATTTGAAGCGGTAACAACACCCATTTGGAATTGGATTCCTGATACGGAGTTCGCGTTTGGCCCTGCCGGGGATCTTCGCTTTTTGCACTACCCAGGCATGTGGAAAAAAGCCAATATAGGGCAGGTTTTAAAGTCTTTGGTGGCTCCCAAATTAAGCTCTCGAGAAAAGGAGCTTTTAGCCTCTAAAAGACACAGTGGAATGCTTTTAGATGATAATAAGCTCGATCTTTTACTTGGCTTGCAGACTTTTGTTTTTTTCTCCAGTGGAGTTTTTATTCAAACGAGTCTAAAATGGTCTATTCCCTATTCATTCTTTAAATCTGATTTGGGAACCTGGTGGGACGTGAGCGCTGGGGTGGGCTATGCATTTTAAAAGGCGGGTCTGCGCCATTTGGATAGGATTAACAACGGTATCATTTTCAAACGCCTTAGACTTTCAGTTTCCTAGTTCCTGGAACCCATCCGAAACGGAGCTGGTAAAGAATGCCGGTTTGGCCTTGAACCAAAAGCAAGATACTTATGTCATTCAGTCTTGGCTACTTATGAACAATTATTTGTGGTTTAAAGATTCTATGGAGGACCGCCCGCAAGACAAACAACTTCTGGAATCCACACTGACCACTTTGGCTTGGGTGGCCGGTGGAAGGCTAGGAGTCTGCTTGCAGGATCTTCCTAAAGACGCCCCACCAGCAGGTCCAAACATCTGGCCTTTGGCTTTTTTAGATTCCTACCTTATCCACTCCCGCCGGGGAAAAGGAAAAAAAGTAGACAATCTGGATCCCTGGCAAAACTTTCAAAAACCTCTACACACTCGAAAGATCGGGTGGAACTATAAAACCACATTATCTGAAATTCAGTCGTTTAAACCTAAAATGGGAAGTTGTGATGATTTCAATTTTCCGATGTGGTCCCAGCAAAAGGCTTACAACGGGAGCAAGCTGCATCCAAGAACCCAGTTTTTATACACTCAGTATCAAGCGATGGCCCAAAGCCTATCGCAGACACGTTGGGATAAAGTAACGCCAAAAAGTATCCTGGAAGCCCGTTTGCTTGATCTCCAAATTCAAGCCACCTCAAATTTGAGAAAATCCGACAAAGATTTTGCACCTTACTTCGGAAAGTGGGAAATCTTACTCCAAGAGGCAAAATCAATATGGACCTCAAAAGATTGGATGCTTCTGCCTCCTGCCCGCAGACTTTACATCATACAAAAGGTCTATCCTCCCTCGGATAAAGACACAAATGTCTTGCACCAAGAGAAAATTCTCTCCATCTTGGATCATCTTACTGAAAAGAAATTGGGTTCAGAGGTGAATCAACTCATCGCATTGTTTCCCGATTCCGAAGAGTATCGAAAGCTTTTTTGGCATGGAACACGTGGGCAAAACCTTCTTGCATTGGACGCATCATCGGGCTTTGTGGGCCAGGGAGTGATTGGACTCTACCGAGGAATCTGGCATTTTGAAAATGGCAGAACCCGAGAGGCAATGGAAAACATCAGTAGAAGCGTGGCTGCGGCCGCGGAATCGACCCTATATCCAGAAAAGCAACAGCAGCTTCGGGGAGTAGCAAAACGTTGGTTGGCCCATGTGCTCAGAGCTTACCAAATGGACAGTGAACTGATTTCCATGATTCAAACACTTTTGCCTAGGGAAGATTCCCATTATGTTTTGGAGACCCTAGCTTGGAGAAGCCTGCTGGTACGAGATCCAAAATCTCTGCAGTTGGTGCTTCAATCCATCAAGGGTAATCCGGGCTGGGTCAGAAAAATTTCCGCTTTTCAAACCGCTGCAAAAGGCCAATTGCAGTCCTTTGCCACCCAGTTGGAAAAATCATTATCGGATGAACCTTCTTTTCACCTTAAGGCACTTGGTACTTTAATCGAACATTTAGAATCTTCTTCACTAGACACTAAACAAAAAAACACGTCGCTCATGATTACTATTTCTAACCTTTTAGAGAGATTTGAAAGAAAGGAATTCATAGGAGCAAGCCAAAAATCCAGTGTGATATTGAGAAGTCAGCTGGAGTCTATTCTCAAAGGAACGACTCCAGAAAATTTGATGCTGAGCCCAGGGAGCTCCATTCGAAGCTTAGGTTCCCAATCCCGAATTTCAGGAGGTGTAATACAAGTTGTTCCCTTAGGGGACATCCCTTGGCCCTTTGAGTTTTTAGAACCAGAACTACCTGCACCTTTGTCACCCCTGCAATGGGAGATCACAAAATGCTGTATCGATGGGGTCCACTGGAGAATTTCTGAAAAAGAGGAACGGGCCTTGCCTACCCGGGAGAACGGCCCGTGAAACTAAAGAAACTAAACAAATCGAAATTGCAACAGATCAAAAAACAGCATAAAATTCTCGTTGCCAATATCAAAAAACATCAAAAGCAACTTTATCCACAAAAACCAAAAATATCACCTTTTCAGCGAATTTGCTTTTTTATTGCTTATTTCCTGGGATTCCTTTACTTACTTTCAAGATGTGTAACAAATGTTAAACATCCTGAATTAAACATCAGTCTTACACCCGAGCCCACCAAAGCGGGCTCTCATCGCACCCCCATTCCTCCTAAACCGACTCAAGAACGATCCAAATTCCAACCTCCCCCCGAACGTCCATTACCCTGGCTAGAAATTCTTCAAAATCAGGTGGCGGCAAGGAACCAAAGGTTAAGCGCCTGTATTCCGAAGGAAAACCAAAATCTCATGATTCGATGGACGTTTCAATTCAACCCAAGGTCAGGCGTGACTTCAGGCCATCTATTGGAACCCATTTTAGAAGGAAACCCCCTTCCAGAACAGCAAAACAAATGCATTACAAGAGTACTGGAGGCCCCTCCCTATTCACTCGGTCCTTTGGCCCTCAAATCGGGGATGGATTCCGTTAGACTCAGCTTCGTTTTGGAATTCTGATTTAAATAAATCCTTTTTGAACAATATGTTATTCCAAACTCCTAAAGATAACGCGCCTTTTCTTCGATAAAGAATATTGAATTTTGAGCTTATTTTGACACCCACTCAAAAGGCATCACCACTCCATGCAAATCATCTTTTTAGCTCGAATATTTACAAACAAGATTTTGTTTTTTTGTTACTTTACATGTTATTTGGAGGTTGCAAAAAGTCAGAAGAAAAACAGGATGAAGTAAATTACAGATTACTTGATTCTGTTTACACTCCACAGTCCAATCTTCTTTTTTCTGTAATGGAAACAAATCAACTCAGCTTTTGTTTGGTTAACATAGGAAATGTGCCTGATAGCTACCTTAAAACATTAGAAAATTTTGTTCGAAAATCTATAAAAGAGTGGCTCGATGTTATCAAACTAAGCCCAAGCGTAACGATTACAAACACCTCATCTCCTTGCGCTGATGCTGCGTTTTCAAAAAAGCTATGATACGGTAAAGGCAAAAAGAGGATTGACTCCTCCCAATCCAAATCCCATAGTTCCCCCCCCCTATACTCCCGTTCAACAACCTCCTGCCCCAAACCAAACCTTTCAGGAGCCTGAGGGAACCTGTTTTTATGGTAAAAACGAATGGAGTCAGGGATGGCAAGTCATTTATAAAATTACGGTGTTACCAAATGAAGTTTTGTCAGTAATCGTGATTGGAAAAAAATCATCGACAGGAGAGGAGGTCAGCTGGGGCACTTATCAACTTGTCAAATCTCAATTAGGTTGGAAAGACTCCACCAATCAAAAACTGTTGTTAACTTATGAACCTTCAGCAACACTTAAAATGACTCATAATGCCGTCGAACTCACCTCAGGCCAACTTTCTACTACACTTACAAAAGAGTGTTCCCGTCCTTAATTTTTTTAGGCTAAGTCCATAGTAAACTCTTCCAAACTAGAATCTGAAAAGGCAACATGATAACAACTCTCTTTTTTCCAAATGGCTTTGATCTTAGAAGTCTCACTTTTCTTAAGCTGGGTTAACATTTTTTTGTACTGTTCGTATTGCCAACTTTTTTTATCAAAATGGGGATCGGAACAAAAGACAAGGCTTCCAAACGTTGCATTTGTTTTCCATAAACTTTCCCTCTGGGAACGACTTAATTCCTGACTTTGATCCCTTAGGATAATCACATCAGGGTCATTACCAAAAGCCGTTCGATTCAGTGGAGATCGAGTGATTGTGTTAACTAACGTGCCACGAGTAGACACCTTCTCCCGACTAGGAATGGATCCAAATTCATTATTTTCCCAGGTTTCCCCCACATCCGCGCCAATTCTAGCATAATGGCATCTGCCCATGACTTGAGATAAAATGGCACCACAGGTAAGTAAGGTAACACCTTTTTTCTCACAGATTGTTTCAAGCCATACAGATGAAAGTGTTCCTCTTTGAGTACGTGTTAGTCCTCCATAAGGGAACACACTAGATGCATACATGAAATCAGACTTTAAAAATTTAAAATTTCCTTTTTCTAACGTAAAAGCAATTTTTGATTCTGTCCAATTTTTAAATTCGGAATCTTCTGTGTCAAGTCCAAAAAACGCTCCTCCCCAAAGAGGATGATCTCCCAATTTAAAGGGTTCGATTGAGCTCGGAAACAACCACTTTTTTTGCTCTTTAAATGAGCCCGATCCTGGAGTCACTAAAAACGGTGCCATCCAGATTCCAGGAGAGAAATCAAGTCTGCAGGATTCCACTGAAATCCCAGAAATGCTTTCTTTTGTAAATCCCTCATTGGGAGTGTCATAATCGCCAATGTATTTTTGATAGCCATCATCAATCTGAAATATGGGTTTGCTAGCAGGCATGGGTGTATTTTCGCTTTTAAGTTCTTCATAAGTCTGGTGATAGGAATGCAAACAGCTCTTAAGATAATCTTCCGTAATATTACGGTAGGCGTGGTACCAAGAGGTAAACCCAAACAAGGAGGCAACGGGTTTATTCATTTTCGCCCTAGGATAAATACTAAAACTCTCCATGAGATTCAAGTAATTGATAACCTGATCCGCTAAGTCTTGCGGGTTAAGCTCTTCCTGAGGGAATAGAGTTGTTTTTGGCAGAAGCCACGCTCCTACCAACACCTCATTTTCTCCAATGTTTTGGCTTTTCATAAAAGTTTTGGAGGGTCTATTTTCCAATGATCCGCACAAAAATCCGTCTACATCCACCACAATTTCTAAACTACGTGAGTTTAAATCAAATTCAAACACACTGGAAAAAACATCCTCAAACAGACTTCCATATAGCTGATTTAGATTTTTGGTAGAATAAGTATAGCTAAATGTCCAGCTGTGACCTACACCCGGCAACTGAACATAAGGATAGAAATGGGAATCCCCAAATGACTCTCGCTCTGGAAAAGACTCACGATGCAATACATCTGTAATACTTTGAATCGGGCTTTCGCTCCAACTTTGCCAGCCATTTGCCATAAATTGGATTACATCAAGTGGAATTTTAGGTCCTTTAATTTTCAAAACCGTTTTTGACTCAACAAGAGAAATAGGCAGCTTTAGGGATGCCAAAATATGGTTTGGAAATCTATCTTTGTCTAGCTCTGTTACTTTCCACTGATCCGAAAGCTGGGTTCCCGAGAGGGAATGCCCTGGATTAGGCCACCTTTTATTTTGTTTAACATAATCTACTATTTCACTTGATTTTTCACTATATAAAAAGATGTCTATCATTTTAAATCTCCGTCTCGACTTTTTCCAATCTGAATCAAGTTATCTAGCACTTTTAACGAAATGGGTTCTTTGGCAATCCGAGCACAAATTTCTGGGATCTTTGTCACATCTAAAGTCACATCATTTGTAGCCAAAAAAATCGGTATTTTCTTTATTTTAAAGAGCTTTTTTGAAAATAATATTCCATCAGTTTCTTTCTCGTTATCAAAGTGAAAATCACAAATGACAAAAGAAATATTTTCCAGATCCACTGTTCCATCTTCAAATGCTCTCCAAAAGGAGCTGGGACTCTCAAATTCGTGAATGGTGCATTGATTTAGATGTTTTTTCCAAGACCTCCTAAAAATCAAATTATCGTCTAAGCACACAAACTCGATTTTATGGGTTAAATGAGCTCTTAGAGCCTGAAGCAAAAGCTGATAAAAGTGAACCACTGCAAAAGGTTTTGGTAGAAAAACATCAGCCCCCGCGCTAAATGATTTTTTCTGATGCACCAAGGAGGTTTCCGTGGAGTGAATGCACACAAAATTTTCAGCATTGATTTTTTTAATGAGTGTGGCAAGTTGAAACCCGTCTCCCCACTTGGATTCCTGATTATGTTCAATAATCACAAGCGCCGTTTGTTTTGAAATTTGTTGGGAATTAAGGTCTTGCTCAGGGTCTAATAGCTCAACGGTCACGTGATCTTTCAAAACGGGCGAATGCAGACACAAATTCACCAACTGTTGCCTATAGGCCACATGGGGGTCACTTATCACCACCAAAATCCTATCAAGTCTCTGATTGAGTTGTTTTGACAGTTGATTCTCCAAGTCCCCCATAAATGCTTTGGAATTAGATTCAGGCAAATAAGGAGCATCCGGCGTCGTGGATTTTGCAACCGAATCTCGGGACCTCCACGATTCGATGAGGGAAGGGTCAAGAAGATAGGTTTCCTTAGACACAGGAAGCACCAGGATGAACTCCACATAACCCATGGGATACAACTCTGTTTTACGGCTCTGGGCATAGATGATCCCACCGTGTTCCCTCACTACTTTTTCCACGATCCAAAGTCCGAGGCCTAATCCACCCTCTTTGTTTTTCGTCACTCCAAAATCAAAAAGCCGTTTAAGTTCCTCTTCCGGAATAAAGGAACCAGAATTTCCTATCACAATTTCCGCAAAGGGATGGTGGGTGCCGCTCATGCCGGTTTTAACCCATACTTCGCCTCCCGCCTTCAAAGACTGGATGGCATTTGTAAAGACATTAATTAAGACTCGATTAATTTTACTTTGATCAATATAAAGAAAATGCTCCAATTGAGCCGAAAATGTCAATTTAAACTCAAGACTCGGATAGATCTTTGCTAGTTTTTTGAGTGCTTCTAGTATCAATTCTTCTGATTTAACTAAAGTGGGAATGGGGGTGGATGTATTTCCAAACTCTAAAAGTTCATTGAGCCAAAGTTCTGCTTGGGCAATGGATTGTTCAATTTCGGCAGTGGACTCACGGAGAATTTTGGCCACTTCATTGCCTTGAGCCGACTTTAAAATCTCCCAAGCTTGGTGGAAGAGTGCAAAAGGTTTGCGCATGTCGTGGGCTAAGGATTGTGTGGCTTTCAAGATTTGTTCATTTTTTAAAGATTGCTCTTTTTCTTTTTGGAGAGTTAGTAGTTCCGCTTGAAGCTCACTGATTTTTCCAAAGCGAAGCTCTTGGAAGTGAGTGAATTTTCCTATAGCCCAAGCCAAAGCCCACCAAAAAACAAAAACGAGCCAAATGTATCCCGAATTAATCACCAATCGGGAGATGAAAAGGATAACCAAAGAAATGGCAAATGGATATATTCTCATTTATCTTCTGGGTGTACAAATCACGTAGTGGAACACATCTGGTTTGCCGATTTCACTGTAGCTCCAGTGTTCGTGCCTTTCATGGAGCAACACTTCAAATCCGTAACTCACTACCATTTCTTTTAAGGCAGTCTGCTTGGGAAACCAGCGAGACTGTCCGTCCAAATTCAGCCACACATCGGGCTTGTAGATAGGCACCCCTTGACCATCCCAAATGCTGCCTTGGCCCTTGATGGCAAAACAAAACACCCCGATTCCTGGCGTTAAAAGGTCGCTCACCAATTTAAAGATATGCTTCACTTCTTGAGAATTAAAATAATGCAAACTGGAGTATGAATAGATCATTTGAGCCTGAAAAACATTTTCTCTTTTTAGATTCTCCAATAACGTTACAAAATCACCTTCCACCAATTCATGAACTACATTTTCATTTGCGTACTTAAATCCTGAAACCCGCTTTTTATGTTCTTCGATAGCTCGTAAGGAAACATCCGTTCCCACATATCGAGTGACTTTGGGCGAGCTCAAAAAACCCAGACCATCGTTACCAATACCGCAACCCAGCTCTAGGATGGAGAGCTTTTCGTACACAGGCTTTCCCAACTGAATCTGGCGATTTTCTAGATAAGATAAGCACTTCCACACAAATGGGTTGGGGTCACGGGATTGAAAAAAACCATAAGAAATTCCCAATTCATTGTAAATATCGCCCCAGTCAAATTCTACATCTACAAAAAATCGAACTGTGGCATGAGCCTCGCGATGTCTGCCTATTTTATATAGCTCCGCCGCAAATCCTAGCACATAGATGGCTAAAACCTCATGGGAAACGTGGGGCATTTGTATTTTTGCCAGCCAAAGCAACAAAGCCAAATCTCCCCCCCGATGAAAAAGGAGGTCGGGAGCATTGCTCAGCAAACTTTTCAAGGGAAGACTGAGGTAGGCCTCAACTCTTTGCTCGGCACGTTTAAACGCGGCTTCAAATTCCAGGTCCGTGGGTTTCAAGTTTCCCACAAGGGGATATCCTATGGTTTTGGCTTCAGTCTTAAGAGCTGTTTCCATAGAGTCTGAATCAGAAATTCCTGAGTCTGTAAATAAATCTCTTCTTCGTGTAAAATTGGCAGCACTCACAGCGGATCTCCCCAGGCAAAACTAAAGTAGAATTTAAGTCATCCTCATGCTTCTACCATACCCTGGTTTTGGTAACAACCTCACAAATCTGCCAGGTTTGAATCAAGAAAACGACTTAATTTCATCCATTACATGTAATTTCTGCAATCCAGTCCACTTTAAGCCCTTAGGAAGATCTTGCAGGAGTGAGAAAATCTGTTGATCGGTAACTGGCTCCGATGCCAAGTAACGCAAGGTAAGCCAACCCACGTCCAAAATTTGGGCCTGCGTTTGAGGCGTCACCTTGGTGCCCCTGGAAAACACTCCGTCCAACACAAATCCTTTAACTTCACTAGGAAAGGAATCCGTTAACTTTCCATTTACAAAAACATCAATCCCGATTGTTAAATTAGAACTCATCATTAACTTCCCATTTCTTTTTCAGTTCTTATTAGAGCGCTTGAATGATCGCTTGAGTGTATTGTTGAGTTGTGGCAGACCCCTTTAAATCTCTCGTGAGATTTACGCCATGTGATAAAACTTTTTCCATGGCATTTCTAATTTTTTTAGAAATCTCAAGCTCTCCCAGATGGTCCAACATCATGCATGCACTTAGTAACAAAGCACTAGGATTTGCTAGACCCTTTCCTGCTATGTCGGGAGCAGATCCGTGGACCGCCTCAAATACAGCGCCACATTTTCCAATATTTGCACCAGGTGCAATTCCCAGACCACCCACTAATCCGGCACACAAATCACTCACAATATCACCATAAAGATTAGGAAGTGACAACACATCAAATTGTTCAGGTTTAGTGACCAATTGCATACAAAGATTATCAACAATGATGCTATCAAATTCAATTTCAGGATAGCTTTTAGACACTTCCACATGCATTTTCAAAAACAACCCATCCGTGAGTTTATGGATATTTGCCTTATGAACACATGTTACTTTTTTTCGTCCTAATTTTTTCGCTGACTCAAATGCATAAAGAGCAATGCGTTTTGAGCCCTCCGCCGTAATGATCTTCAAGCACTGCGCCACTTGGGGAGTCACCATATGTTCCACACCAGCGTAAGTATCTTCCGTATTCTCTCTAATGATTAAGAGATCCACATTCTCAAATCGGGTTTTGTAGCCGGGGAGTGATTTGGCGGGCCTTACATTGGCGTAAAGATCCAGACATTTTCGAAGTTTCACATTGGCACTCACGTGCCCTCCGCCCGTGGGTGTGGTAGTGGGGCCTTTGAGGGCCACTTTGTGGGCTTGAATCAATTCTAAAGTTTCCAAAGGCATCACCCCTTTTCCTTGTAGGGCACACCCTTCCCCGCCTTCAGCCTCCACCCACCGAATGTTTGCTCCGGCTGCCTGAAGTATTTGTTGAACGCTGGATGCAATTTCTGGACCAATGCCATCACCTGGAATAAGAACAATTGTCTGTTGATTCAATTTTTCCACCTTTCCCAAACCGTCTAACGTAAAAGAAAGGAACTGATTATCCTATCTCAGAATGAGGGTCAAAGTCATGTTCAGAATTGCCTTAGCACCTTCCCCAAATCACCTAAAAAGACTCAGAAAAGTGGTTCCTTTTTTGTCCTTTAGCTGGGGGTTGGCCAGCGGTTTCCTGATGAATCGAGGATACGATCGCGTTCAAAATCTGACCATTTTTACGGCAATTTTGCTTGTTCTGGGCGTCATCTTGGTCAAAGGGGTGGGAGGTGTGAGCTCTGTTCACCTCGCTAAATCCAAGCCCTGGCTGCAAAAACTCAGCTCCTTGGCGACGTGGCTCGGCTGGACCGTAACACAGTCTCAATATCAAACGGTTGTTCTGTTTTGTTTACCTTTTTGCTATTATACTAAACAGTTTTTGCTTCTAGGAATCACCCTCGTGCTAAGTGTGCCTCTCTTTTGGGACCCCCTTTGGGATGCCCAGGTCTCCTGGGGACCCTTTCGCAGGGTCATCCGTTCCTGGAGCGCGGCTCTGGCCATTGCCTTTCTCTGGCCTTGGGTCGCTCCTCGTTACCTGGAGTGGATAACAATCATATCTTATGCAGGACTATTGATTACTTCATTACCTTTTTCTTTGGTATTCCATTTTCTTTTCCCTAAGTATCCAGCTCATCTTAACTCCACCAACCCAGGTTTAGTTCGCGGTGGTTTACACACCACTCTCGTTTCCCTAGCTCCATTTACTCTTTGGGCTGTGTTAATTGGGTTCCAGAAGATTCCTATTTTGCCACTTTCCATTTGGGTAAAAAATCCGATGTTCGTAACGCGCACTCAAATCCAGGCCATAAAAAATCATTCACTTCATCCTGACAAAATCCAGCAGCTGCTGAAAGATATAGTTACTAGTGAAGAGGAAGTTTGCTGCCTCACACCCATCGTAGCTCCCATGGGAGCCAATTATAGAGTCATGCACCAATGGGAAATTCAGACAGATGGAAAGCCAACTCAAGTGATTGATCAGATTTGGCTGCCAGAGGTAACAGGAGGTAACACCCAGAGAGGTTATCGCACTTATTCCTGTAAAAAAGCATTCCCCAAAGTCACACCACTTCAATCCATCGTCTGTAAAGTGAGACTAAATGGTACTATGACAGTTGGGGAGATTTCAAGTCCATTCAGCGGCAACTGAATTGGAACTTATCGACATCCTGATTTAGGAATGCTTTTTTCTAAAGAAAAGGATTTTGGCGCGATGATTGTTTCTTTATCATTAAGCTGATCTATCTTAATGGCAAATGCAGGAACCCAAAACTTCTCCACATTTCTTTCCTCTTTGGTATGCCAAGCATCAAAATTAGCAGATTTGAAAAGGGCGGAAATCACTTGTAAATTTGATGAGTACTTTCCAGTTGCCTTGGCAAGACGTTCCATGTCCGCAAATTGACTTTTAAGTGCCTCTATTCCCTCTCTAGAAACAGGTACTTTGGTAGAAATATCATCTACATCTGCAGATGATCTGTGTGTCGCCTTGTTTAAATCCGCATGAAAACGTGCTGTACAAGCCTCACTACTAGACCATAAATACCATCCTGCAGAGCCAGTTTGCGCCCAAGCATCAATGCTATCTGAACCGACTTTTATTCCGAGCAAGGGAACTTTTGCTCTAAAACTCGCTCCGCCCACCGTAGCACCCACGTCTTGAATGATGGCAAAATTCTCTGGGCTATCCGGTGAACACAAAGCTTTGTCTTTTTCAATGCAAGACAAACGCTGATTGCTACGCTTGTTATCCACATGTCCCAACATCGCAGCCAAAATAGTGAAGGCTTGTTTTTCCACCAACTGATTTTTGGCTTTGCTGGGGTCTACTAATTCATTAAAAGACCATCCGGAAAGTTCCGTACGGCTTCCAACTCTATCCCCAATTTGCTCCAAAGCCACTGGACTTGTTTTTTCATTCAGAGGGATTTCCACTGAATCTCCAAACTTAACCTCAGTGATGGCAGCCTTGAAACAGGCGGGTCCGCTCTCCGCCCTCACTCCAGGCCCGCCAGCGTCTTTAGAATCCCAAAATTCTTTCGTTGCCGTCCAAGGGTCTACTTTAGGACAGTTGGCACAATTCACATCCATATTGAAATAATGATCTGAGCGGTACCCTAGGAGTCGCACCAATCTAGAAGTAAACGTTTCTGCAAACACCTCAGGGTTTTTGGATACGGTACCAGCAGGAGTTCCAGAACCCGAACCACAGGTCCCACTTGTGAAGTCATTGGTGTGGTATTTTATTTTCACAACTTTTTTCGTGGCCGCCACTTCACAGAGAAACTTAGGAGATTGTCCACCAGGTCTATTTCCTGGCTCTTCCGATTCTCCATAGACAAAGGAACAATCCAATGGTTTCTTTCCCGTAATGTAGGTTAGATAATCTTCACCCAGCATTTTTTTAAGTTTTTTCTGTTCCCCGGGAAGAAGTGCTCCAATTAGTCTAGGGTTTTCTAAATATTGCTTTCTCAATTCATCATCTTCTTTTTCAAATACCTTCGAATTAGCTACATATTTATCTCTATCTATCTTGGCATTATCATCCGTCAATTCCACTTTGCCTCGAAGCCCAGAGTTGTTGCTTTTGCGGGTGGCACACCCTAAAGCGATCGGACCTACCAACATCCAAATTTTTAAATTCATGTATCACTCCTTATTCCCAAAACGGGTTTAATTAAAATTATTTATAACCAATATGCAGTCAACCTAGTTTGGCTCCTCTGAGTCCCAAAAATCTCCTCCAAAGGTATCCCCTGTTACATCGGGGTCACTCGCTCTCCCAAGCGCATCCCGTTCATTATCAGACATCCTATGAGTATCAAAGTGAATCGCTAAGAAATTCTTAGAAAAGTTCGCTCGATCATCAGCATCAATAGCCAATGGATGGGGCATACAAGAGCCAGATTTCTCTTTTAATTTTGAGACCTTGTCAAGAAAAGTACTAGTCCAATCCGAAGGCGGGACCTCTCGTTTAGTTAGATACTCCTTCTCAGAAGTTAACACCATACCCCCTGCATCCAAGTGTTTCTGAATTCGATCGTATACCTGTCCAAACCCATTTTTTTCAAATATGTTAGTAATATCTTCTTTAAAATGTGGGTTTCCATCAATAATTCCTGTAACGAAATCGATTCCCGCCTTGCTCACTTGAATGTTAAACAAGGTACCGCTCACGCTTCCTCCCACCTGTAAAATACACTTGTTGGGACCAGTTTCTTTCCAGACGGAGACTCCCTTCCACGCCTCGTAGTCAACAGCGGAAAACGTTCCTACCGGACCTGAAACGGTGACAAACGGTACAATTCCAAAAAGTCTAGTGGGCTTTAGTGACACTTTGGTGGCGAACTTACCACTGCCAAAAACTCTTCCCGCATCTTGCACCATCAAAACCGGTTCTTTGCAGAAAAATTTTCCTAAAGCGTCTTTTTCCGCTTTGTCATAGGGGCATCCCAATCTTTGATTTCCGGCTTTATTGTCGGTATGCTGAATGAGTGCCATCAAAATCACGAGACCCTCCCTCTGAATCGCGGCAGCCGCTTTTTTGGCAGGATCATCAGGAAGGTGTTTAAATAACTCTTCAAAGGACCACCCCTCACATTGGGACATCCCCATTTTTCCGGTAAATTGACACCAAAACGACTTCTGACTCGCAAGAATGGGATACATGGGAGGTTTAACCTCCATGCTTGCGTAGTTATAGGTAATATTCTGAGGTGTGTAATTGACCACCTTTCCAGATCTCTTTCCAACGGTTACTTTCCAGGGGTCCACATCAGGATCATTTTTCCCCGTAGGAGATGGACATCCCAAGCACTTTACGGTAACAGGTGTTTCGTTATCCGCATAGTAACCAAATAATCTGAGAAGATCCGACGAGGCTGACCCAGTCATGGGTTCAAATTGAAATTCAGCCCCCGGAAACACAGGGCTGTATTTAAACTTTAGGGTGTTTACTTTTGAAGAGTCCATAGGATCCGGAACATCACAAAGAAATTTCGGACTCAAACCCCCAGGAGCGTCATCAAAACCCTTGGGCTCATAGAACTTACAGACCAATTCTTTAGTCAAATCCAATTTGGAAAGTTTCTTTGGATAAAGCTGTTTTTTTATCACTTTTTCGCGTTCTGGTTTGGTCCAAATAACGGCATTTTTAATATAGTCAATTCTTTGCTCTTTTGTCACTTCAGCTAGGTCCGCTTTAGCCATTTTGTCTTTTAGTTTATATGTTTTATCATGCTTGGGTTCCATTTCGACAGGATCTTGCTCTTCTCCTATGGAGCGTACCGTAGATTGTTTTCTCACTTGACATGCCCAACCAACAAAAATCAATGCTACTATTCCTAAATTAATCTTCATTTCATCTCTCCTACGTAAAAATTTACATCAAAACGGGGTCAATTTCCAATCCCGTTACTTGACGTTCTATTCGGTGTAAATGCATAAGACTAGAGCACAAAAAAATGGCGCTGCAGATATTAACAATCTGGTTAGTATTGAAGATTTTCACTTTAAAAGGAGTGTCGTTACGTCTTTGGAGTATGATAAACAATTAAGGAATTAAAAAATGATGGACAAAAAAGTATGGATTGCTGGGGCATCGGGACTAGTGGGAGGTATGCTATTAGAAAAACTTATTAGACAACCAAACATAAAAGAAATTCATTCTTTTGGCAGAAAATTTTTGAAAGTTGAATCCCATAAAATAAACCAACACCAGGTGGATTTCAGCACATCATCCGTGCCTTTGTCCATCCTTCCCCATGGCTCGCCTCAAGTTGCCATTTGTTGCCTAGGCACAACCATCCGCAAAGCAGGAACTCCGGAAAAATTCAGTCAAATTGATTGGCATGCCGTGATTTCTTTTGCTCGTGAGGCATACAAAGCAGGGGCCTCTCAGTTTGTAGTGGTGTCTGCTTTAGGAGCCGATCCCCAGTCCAAGGTTTTTTACAACAGGGTTAAAGGAAACATGGAAAGGGATCTTCAGTCCATCGGATTCGCCAGTTTACTTATTTTCAGACCTTCGTAACTTATAGGGCCTAGACCAGAGTGGAGGATTGGAGAATGGATAGCGCAAAAAATAGTCACTTCGTTTTAATAGATTTATCTATTTCATATTATCTATTTTATCAAACTATTTTTTTGTCGTAAAGTAAAAGGAAGAGTGGCAAACTGATTAAATATCAATCCATTTTTCGTTTATATGTATTGTTTTGAATGGTTACCTAGTTTTTTGATTTAAGTGTTTAGAAAACTTAGTTCGTATTAAATGGAGGTGTATCATGTTTAACATTGTTTTTAAGAATCTGGATCATTCGCCCCTCGTGTCCGGTGCCACCAAAAGGCGGCTGGAGTCTGTTTTTAGCAAATTCCCTTATTTGAGAAAGGGTCGTTTTTTGGTCACTGTGGAAATGACCAACTCACCCACTCAAGCTGGTAAAGATCAGTTTTGCGTTTCTCTTCAGAGTGTGAGTGGCCCTTTAAAAGGCATGAGGCTTAAGAAATCCGCCCCCCTTTATCACCAGGCCTTGGCCTCACTCGTAGAGGGGTTGTTAGAACGGATCCACCGAATTTTAAGTCGTTCTCGAAAGGTTCAGAGAAATCAGGCCCGTCGAGCCTCCCATCAGCCATTTTTGATGGAGGAAAGTGCATGAAACGAAAGGTGAGTCAAATCATAAAAAACCCAGGTTTGGGAACCTTTGTGGCGGTGGAACCCGATTTCTCGGTTTCAGAGTGTTTAAAGCTTTTGAGCCATAGAGGCGTTGGTTGTCTACTTGTGATTCAAAACTCCAAACTGATGGGTGTTTTTACAGAGAGAGATCTTTTGCATTTATTGGCTCGGGGTAAAAATTTTACTTCTCTCCTTGAGCCCGTGGAAATGGTGATGTGCTCAAAGGTTTATTACGTGACTCCGGAACATACTTTGGAGGAATGTTTGTATGTGATGAATCAGGTGCGGGTTCGCCATCTTCCCGTTTTGACTTCCCTGGGTGATGTGGTAGGACTCATGAGTATGCGTCTGATTACGGAGGTGCTGATCTCTGAAAAAGAGTTTATCATCGATCAACTTTTAAAATATGTGTCAGGTTCCGGGTCTGGTCCTATAACTTGTGAACCTCCCGAAATTCAGGTCTGGCACGGAAAAAATAACTCCTCTATGGAAAGAGTGGCCTAGATGGCTAAACCCTGGCTTAATTATCATCATTTGCTTTATTTTAAAACCATTGCCAATGAAGGTGGTGTGGCTAAAGCCGCCAAAAAGTTACGGCTAGGTCAGCCCACCCTTTCCACCCAACTCAAACAGTTCGAGCATGTTTTGGGGCACACTTTATTTGATCGCACCAAACGTCACTTGACCTTATCCGAAGCTGGGAAAACTGTTCTAGGATATGCCGAAGAGATTTTTAAGCTTGGAGATGAACTTTTAGACGCCCTTAACGACAGCCATACTTCCCCTAAAATTCAACTTCAGCTGGGCCTAACAGAATCCGTTCCTCGAAGCGTGGCCACCCAAAGTTTCCAGCTGTGCATTAAACATTTCAATTGTAACGTTACCATGTCCAATAGTTCCTTAACGGAACTTTTTAGGGAACTTCGGGCCCACCATCTAGACCTAGTCATGTCTACTGTTGTCCCACCTCCCTCGGAAACGTCTGGATTCTACTCCAAACTCATCGCTAGATTTCCCATTGTGGTATGTGGCTCTCCCACTTTTTTAAAACTACAGAATCAGTTTCCCAAATCCCTTCAGGGAGCACCTTTCATCACTCCCCATAGCAGCAGTAAATTGTATCAGCACATGAACCATTTTTTCAAAACTCATGAAATTTTTGTCGATAAAATTGCAGAAATACAGGATATTGCCATTCAAAAAAAGCTAGCACTCGAAGGTGCTGGGTTGATTGCTTTGCCCGCGCCTGCAGCGGAGGAATACATTCAATCTAAAGATTTGATTGCCATTGGTACCTTAGCTGATGTTTATGAAGAGTTGTGGTTTACCACGGCCCAACGCCGAGTCCTAAATCCCGTAGCGGCCCTGTTAATGAGAGAGTTCGCTCCTACTTAAAGCCAAATTCGTCTAGCCACCCCAAATTCTAACACATCAAAGGAACTCGGAAGAATCCCATTTTTTTCCAAAGACTTTTCTAGGTCCAAGACGGGATCATGGATGCCCTCATCGGTTAGCTGAAAGGTACCAAAGTGCATCCCAATAGACTGCCTGGATTTAAGATCTCGGTGGGCTTGCACGGCCTCTTCTGGATTGAGATGGGCATTTTTCATAAACCATCTGGGTTCATAGGCCCCAATAGGAATAAAAGAAAGATCCATAGGCCCCAGCTCCTCTTGGATGACTTTAAAATGGGGTCCATAGCCCGTATCTCCGCCAAAGAAGAGGTTTTTGCCAGCCACTTGTAGCACATAACCACCCCAAAGAGTTTTATTCCTGTCCCAAATGCCGCGCCTAGACCAATGCTGCACGGGTACAAACCAGATTTTCATCTCGCCTAGTACCTGCATTTGCCACCAGTCCATATCTTTACCATTAGAAATGCCTTCTGAGTCTAAAAGCGCTTTGTTACCTTTTGGCACCAAAATTTGAAGATCATGAGACTTTGAGAGCCCCTCTAAAGAAGCCAGATCCATATGGTCGTAATGATTGTGGGACACAACCGCCAATTGAATGTTGGGCAATTGATGCAACGCTGGAACAGCGGGTCTTACCCGCTTTGGACCCGCGAAAGAAACCAAACTAGCTCGCTCAGAGAACTGAGGATCCGTCACAATGTTACCCCAACGGGTCTCTATCAAAAAAGTGGCATGACCAATAAACGTAACGCAGATAGACGATTCTGAGGGCTCACACGTGCGTTTATAAGTGGGTCCCTCCACTTTTTCTGGCCAAACTTTGGATTCCCTTTTTACCTGCCACATCAACACATCCCAAAGGCCTTTATTAATATTTATGCCCCAAGGATTATGAAAAAAACCGTCTTTAAAGTTATCAGAAAATGGTTTTGCAGTTGCAGTCAAGCAGAAAAAAACATTCCAAAGAAGTAAAAAAACGAACCGCAGCTTTGTCATGCGCCCACCTATTCAAATGAACCTATCACCCTATTAAGTTCTGCATGAATATCGGCGGCTTCGATATTTAACTAGACATCTTTTTTACTCTAGCCACAATTCCAAACTGGTGGCAAAGTAACTTGAAAGCTTTTGAGCCACTTCCATGGAAATTCTTGTGTTACCTTTATGGATCGCCAATATTTCAGCCACAGGTAAATTTAAGGCTTGGCACAGGTCTTGAGCCGTTAGACCCCTGGCTTCCATTTCCGAAGCCAAAAGGGTTTTTTTACGGGAACCCCCAGAATACTTTCTAGGGGACGACCCCTGTCCCACGGAACCATAGGCCTGACCATCTAAAAATCCTGGAGGAAGTTTCCCCTTTAGCTCCTGTCTAGCCAAAGCAATCAGATTTTCCTCACTTAAAAAAAGGTCAGGTACCGGCATGTCCAGTGAAATTGAATCCTTAGAGGAGGCTGATTTTAAGTCTTTTTTCATGGTATTTTTTACAATTCCTCTAGGCCTTATCCGGCGCCATCCCCGCCTGATTTAGGAGCACGCAAAAGCACAGCCGACCGCATAAACTCCCGATTAAGCCGTGCAATATTTTCCACAGAGATCTCTTTGGGGCACGCCCCAGCGCACGATCCCATATTAGTGCAGCTTCCAAAATCCTCCTCATCCATTTGAAACACCATTTTAGCAACGCGATCTTCTCTCTCTGCTTGACCCTGAGGTAACAAAGCAAACTGGCTTACTTTAGCAGAAACAAAAAGCATGGCGGAACCATTCCTACAGGCCGCCACACACGCTCCACATCCAATGCAAGCCGCCGCATCCATGGCCAAATCCGCATCCTTTTTAGGAACCAAAACGGAATTAGCATCAGGAGCTCCGCCCACGTTTGTGGAAATATACCCGCCCGAGGAAATGATGCGATCCAGTGAGCCTCGGTCCACCACCAAATCCTTAATCAGGGGAAAGGCTTTGGCCCGAAAAGGCTCCACCACCACGGTTTGCCCATCGGCAAAGTGACGCATATGAAGCTGACAAGTGGTGATCCCGGTGTCGGGTCCATGGGGATTGCCATCAATGGTCATACTACACATACCGCAGATTCCCTCGCGGCAATCGTGGTCAAAAGCGATGGGTTCTTCCCCTTTGAGCACCAACTGTTGGTTCAGCACGTCCATCATTTCCAAAAAAGACATCTCTGGGCTCACATTTTGAACGGTGTAGGAAACCAATCCTCCCTCAGAGTGTTGATTCTTTTGCCGCCATACCTTCAGCTGAAGAGTCATTAGCTGTTGTTTGTTATTTGACATATGTATTACCTTTATTTATAACTTCGAGTGGATAATTTAATGTTTTCAAAGTCCAATGCTTCCGTGTGACGTTTAGGTTCTTTGCCTTTGCCTTGGTGTTCCCAAATGGCCACATGGCAAAATTTATCGTCGTCTCGTTTTGCTTCATTGTCTGGAGTTTGATGCTCCACACGGAAATGCCCGCCGCAGCTTTCTTCTCGCACCAAAGCATCTCTTGCCATCAAATCCGCCAATTCAATAAAGTCACGGAGTCTTCCTGCTTTTTCCAACTCTACATTGAGGTCTGATCCCTGGCCCGTTACTTTCACATTGTTTTCAAATTCATCTCTGATTTTAGGGATTTTTTCTATTACTTTACCCAAAGTATCCGCCGACCTAGCCATGCCGCAATTATCCCACATCAAATGCCCTAATTCCCTATGGATATCATCCACGGTACGAGAGCCTTTGGTTTGAAGGATCTTTTGAGTCTTATTGATGATTTCGTTGCGGCTGGCTTTTGCGGCTTCGTGGGTTTCACTCACCGCTTCTAACTTAGTGCCCGCAAAATAATTGGCGAGAGTGTAAGGGATGATAAAGTAACCATCACTCAATCCCTGCATCAGGGCACTGGCCCCCAGGCGATTAGCGCCGTGATCGGAAAAATTAGCTTCTCCCAATACAAAAAGTCCCGGAATGGTGGACATCAAATTATAGTCCACCCAAAGCCCACCCATGGTATAATGCACGGCGGGAAAGATGCGCATAGGGGTTTGGTAGGGATCATCACCCGTAATTTTTTCATACATTTGGAATAGATTTCCATATTTTTGCTCAATATTTGACTTACCTAGCCTGCCGATGGCAGCCGCAAAATCCAAATAGACCGCCAGTCCCGTTTCCCCAACTCCTTTTCCATCATCACATTGAAATTTGGCAGCCCGTGAAGCGATGTCTCGGGGGGCCAAGTTTCCAAAACTGGGGTAAATGCGTTCCAAATAGTAGTCTCGATCGCTTTCAGGGATTTGATGGGGAGGACGTTTGTCGCCTTTATTTTTAGGGACCCAAACCCTACCATCGTTTCTTAAGCTTTCACTCATCAGGGTTAACTTAGACTGGTAATCACCGGAAACCGGGATACAAGTGGGATGAATTTGCGTGAAGCAGGGATTACCAAAGCCAGCGCCTTTTTCATGGGCGCGCCAGATGGCAGAGGTATTGCAGCCCTTGGCGTTGGTGGACAGATAAAACACGTTTCCGTAGCCCCCCGTGCAAAGTAACACGGCGTCGGCTATGTGAGTTTCAATCTCTCCATTTACTAAGTTTCGAGTGGTGATTCCTCTGGCTTTTCCATCAATCACAATGAGATCTACCATCTCATAACGAGCCAAAAGCTCCACTTGTTTTTTGTCCACTTGTCGCATGAGTGCCGTATAAGCCCCCAACAACAACTGCTGCCCCGTTTGACCCCGAGCGTAAAACGTCCGCGATACTTGAGCACCCCCAAAGGACCGGTTGGCTAAAGTACCACCGTACTCCCGAGCAAAGGGAACGCCAATGGCGGCGCAGTGATCGATGATCTTAACAGAGTTTTCCGCAAGCCGATGCACATTTGCTTCCCGGGCCCGAAAGTCTCCACCTTTAATCGTGTCGTAAAACAAACGATACACGGAATCTCCATCATTTTGGTAGGCTTTGGCAGCGTTTATGCCACCTTGGGCTGCGATGGAATGGGCACGCCTGGGGGAATCTTGAATGCAGATCGTTTTCACTTGGTAGCCGAGTTCACCCAAAGCCGCAGAAGCCGAAGCTCCGGCCAATCCCGTGCCCACACAAATGACTTTAAATTTTCGTCGGTTGGCAGGATTGATGAGCTTGCTATCAAATTGATGCTTAGTCCACTTTTCCGAAATGGGACCCGAAGGGATCTTAGAATCTAGATTGAAACTCATAAATTACCTCGCGATCAAAAAAACATAGAGGGGTTGGGATAAAAATCCTAATGTAACCGTAACGGAGTAAAGGATCCCAAATGCTTTAAGGGATGCATTCCACCTGGGGTGGCTCACCCCAAAGGTTTGGAAGGAACTTGAAATACCATGGAATAGATGAAGCGCTAGCAAGCCAAGAGCTACAATATACCCCACCACATATCCAGGACTTTGAAACACCTCCAACACCAGCCTATGAAGATCCCTCATCTCCACGCCATCAATCACCGTGGTATACCAAGGTCCATATTTGAATGTGATCAAATGGGTGACCACAAAAAAGAGAGTAATGGATCCCGTAAAAATCATGGTTTTGCTGGCAAGACTAGCACCTTTAACTCGCGATGGAGCCACCGCGTATTTCTGGGGCTTAGATTTTGCATTTCTCAAAAAGAGGGAAATTCCCGTGAAGGTATGGGTGAGAAGCATCAACACCAAACCACCCTCAGCCACATAGATTAAGGGATTGGAAATGAGGGCATGGGAGTATTTATTATAGGCATTTGCATCAAACAAAATGAGCATGTTTGCTAACATATGAGTCAATACAAAAAGGTACCAAGCCATCCCTGTGGCCGCCATCAAATACTTGCGCCCCACGGAACTTGTTAAAAAACGAAGCATCATTTCACACTTCCTCCATCAAAGGTAAGTTGAGTACATAAAGGAATTAGATTAAATGAAAAGGGCTCTCCGCCAAAATTCTCCAGGTGAAAAGGGGGGTCGGCCCTCTTTTTTGGCTGAATCACAGGGAGGCTTGATCTTGCTCAAAAAAAAATCCGCTCCACACTCCTCCGCGCACCCCGGTCGTAAATTTTGCACTTTTTTTTATCTATTTTTCACCATTCTCTTTTCCCAACCCGCTTGGGATTTTGCTCCATCCTTTGGCTCATCCCATGGTTCCTCGGAGCTTAACGGTGATCCTACCCCTTGGGACGAACCTTCCCCTCCCTTCGGAGAATCCCTTCCTCCCCAAAAAAGCTCCGGTGAGATCCCATCGCCGGCTCCCTTGGGAATGAGTTTGGGAGTGGGATTTGTGCCTGAGTCCCTGGTGACGGGTGGTACTCAATGGCCTGTTACCTTTTATCAGACGGAATATCTTCTTCAAATCCACACGGGCTATGGCCGTTTCATTTCTCCGGATTTCAAGGGCATTCACATTTATTCAGAAGTTTGGCAGTCCTCCTTAGGAATTCACACTCCTCCCCTTTACGGACTCCGGCTGATCAACCAAATGGTAGCGCGGGTGTATCGACTCAAATACACAGAAAGGGAAACGGGGCAAAGTCCACAAGGCCAGAAAGTATTGTCTCAAAGTCAGCTATTTTGGTCGGTGGGTTTGGGGCAAATATGGCAACCCACCACTCATTTTGGAATCAGTCTAGACTACATCAATATCCTATTCCCTTTGGCACGAAGCCAAATCTCGCGGTCCCTTCGACGTTCTTTTGCATTTGAAAAGAATGAAAAAATAGGAGACGATCATTTCGAACAGCTCACCTCAGGACCCAAACTTCAATTTGGAACAGTGGGCGTTTGGGTCTATTTTTGAGGCGCTACTCTTGCATTACTTAAAGGAACTTCCCTTTTCCCTCACGGCGATTAACGTGCTTTTAGGGCTTGCGTTTCCGCCTTCGGGCCAATGACTAGTGTAGTTGGTATTTCCGTTTTCAAAACTATCCTCACCCGGATGTTGAATACTCATAAAAAAGGTTTTTCCATCTTTGGTAAAGCTAGGTCCGGTGATCTCAGCACCGTGGGGAGCCTGCAAAAAATGCCTTGCCAAAGCTGTTCCATTGGCAGCATCTTCCATTCTAAAAACAGAGTTTCTAGGGAATCGAGTGTGGACTCCCTTGCCCATGGTTTCGCCAGAGATATCTGTGCAAACCCACAAATGTCCACCTGGCCCAAACACAATGTTGTCTGGACAGCTCACCCCTGAACCCAAACCTCCCGTGAGGTAAGTTTTGTACTCGAAGCTCAAGCTCGTGTGATCGGCGTCTTTTTCAGTCAGCAAAACCACCTGACCGTGAAAATCCCCTGCCTTGGAGTTGTTGGTGAGGGTGAAATAAACGTCTCCGTTAGAGGGGTCGATTTTAACATCTTCCGGACGATTTAAAGGTGTACCTCCCACCACTTTAGCGGCATCGCGAGTTTGATTGCAAATATCAGCCAAAGTCTTAAATCGGCCCTCTTTATCATTAGCCAACAAAGGATTGGATGGATTTAAATGCACCCAAGCACCTTTTGCCAAATCGGCCACATAAAGATCGCCTTCCACTAAGAGATCTCGATCTTTTTTAGGATCTCCCGAAAAAAGCTCTTTTGAAACAAATTTGTAGAAACATTCTCCTCGAGCATCATCTCCCAAATACACCACCACCTTTTTACCTTTTTTAGCCACAACAGTGGCTCCCTCGTGGGCAAATCGACCCATGGCGGTTAATTTACGTGCCGACTTATTTTGAAGATCCACTTCTACTACCCAGCCATAATCCAGTTTGCTGCTTGGGTAAAAATTACCCCAACCATATCCTTCGGGCTCATGGTAGTAGGCGCTCACATTTTCTTCACCCGAAAGCACCGTGCCCCAAGGGGTGGATCCGCCGCCACAATTCCCCATGGTTCCTGTTACCTCTCTTCCTCCTGCGGGTCCCACAAGGGGGATTTTTGTGGTTCCGTCCAATCGAAAGGCCTTTTCCGAATTTCCCACCAATTCCCATTTTTTAGTTTTGGAATTTTTTTTAAGTTCCAAATAGCTACCACCCACCAAAGATCTTTCATGATCAATTTGTTCTTTAGTTTTATCAGTAGGAGCCAATAATTTACCATACAACACGGTGTGAACAATGTATTCGTGATTCACCCAAATGAACATCTGGTCTGAGGATTGGCCTTCCCACACACTGGTAAAGTCACAACAATCACCAAATTTCTGACCTTCTTTGTTGATCACATCACCCATTTTGGCCACAGCATACCATTCGAATCCTTTAGCCAGAGAGATATCATCTGCAGTGGAATCAAAAGGCAAGGCCGCAAAGGCGCCCGACAAACTTTTATCGCCCGCCGCCAGTCTTCCAGAAGATTTTTTCGATTTAGCTGGGGCAGAGGCCATTGCCATGGATGGCTCAGAAAGGGCACCAGGAAGTATGGCCATAGAGCCAGTCAATTTAAAAAATGAACGCCGATTTTGTTTAATCATTAAACATTTCCCCTTTTAAGATAAAAAAATGGTGCCAAACACTAGGGTGGCACCGTATCATATAACTTCCAAGGGTTCGATTGGATTTTGTTTCACTGAAGCAACACTTCGTTTTCTCCCACTCCTTTTTTGATCGTTTCACTCACAAATTTGCCCAAGCTCGATTCGGCAAGCTGTAGATCCCGGAGTTTCCTCAGAAAATCAGACAACACGGATTCCAAAAAGGTATGTTGGTAAGTTTTTTTAACCCAACTCCGGCAAGTGTCTGAAGGGTCTTCCGTAGTCTTTAAAATGCCTCCTGATCCTAAAACCAATTTTTCGTGTTCATCGGGCGCTACCGTTCCAAACAAAGCCGACATCACAATGTCCTTAGTGCCTTGTAAAAAAGCAATTCGCCAGGAAGAGTATCGACTGCAATAGTGCTTCATCTGGGAAGCCACCATCCCATTGGACTCTTGGAAGTCTAGCCCAATGCTTTGAAACCCATTTTGGAAATCTTTCATCAATTCCACAGACCACCGGTCCCAAAAACGATCTCCAAAATGCAACCCAGGCGCGTCTGCGATCAAGCTCTTTTGAGAGTTAGGTGGCAATCTCTTTTCAAGACTTTCAATATGAAACAAAGCACCAATGGCACCCGCAGAAGAACCCAGCAAAACAGCATTTTCTACCTTATTCCATTCCACCATTCCTTTTTGTTCCAGGTAATCCAGTGATTGTTCCACATTTGTATGACCCACGTGGTGCACCGGCAAACCGCCATATCGAGTGGTGTGGGTGCCCACATGGACGTCTCCCGTGCAGTACGGAAGATACAGGTAGGAGTGATCCGAAAGATCTAATTTAGTTTGATTTTTTTTAATCAGGTATTTAGCCAATAAAGCACTAGGAATAGGATGAATAAAAGTGAGCGGTGTGGGTCCCCAGCAGGTGGAACGATTCCAACAGGCGCCTCCTCCTTGAAGCTCCACAATCCATTTTTGAGGATTGTTTTTCTTAACATAGGCTTGGTAGGGTTGGCCATCTCCACACTTGGCCCCAGGCACCTTTAGTTTATCCCAATCGGAAAATGCCTCTACTCCAGAGTAAGTCTCCTCCCCGTAGGCACAAAACGTGGAAAAAATACCGCTCAATCCAAATGCAACTTTTAAAATTTGCTTCATTATCATAATAAATCCTCTAGTTTATGACAAAAACCAAAATTGGTGAAAAATAAGAGACTTTTTTGTGTATACAAGGATTCGGCCAACTCGTCAAAGAATCAAAAATCAATTAGCCGTGTTAAACGATTGACATCTATAGTTAAAAAATAGAGAGTGACAGCTTGTATTTAAGCTACTTATTCATAAGGAATTTTGCGTGAGTTTTGCCCTCTTTCCCCATTCTAGACTCTTAAAGAAAACGTTTCCCACACCTTATTTTGTGGCGCCCATGGTGGGTCTCACCCACGTGGCCATGCGTGAACTCGTGGATTCTTATACGAAAAACAAACTTCCCGTGGTGCGCTACACCGAAATGCTTTCCACACGGAGAATCCCCAATGAAAACATCAAAAAAGTTCATGAGCTTAAGAGCACAGGCGAAGAAGCCAATCTCGTCATCCAAATCTTAGGAAATGAGGAACGACAAATTCGCGAAAGCATCAAAAAACTAGAAAGCATTCAGCCCATTGCCATTGATATCAATATGGGATGCCCCGTGACTCACACCCTCAAACACAATTGGGGGGTAAGGCTTATGGGCGACGCGCCTTATGCTGCCCGCGTGGTGGAATGGACCAAAAAGCACTCCCCCTTTCCTGTAAGCGTAAAATTCAGGGGAAGTGACTCAGACACGATGAGTTTGGCTGAACTAGATGATTTCACTCGTCATCTGGAAGAGGCTGGGGCCGACTGGCTCACCATTCATCCCCGGAGCAAAACCCAAGGACATAAAGGAATTCCCAATTATGAATTGGCCGCCCAGCTTAGGCAAAAACGCAACATCCCCTTGATTTTAAATGGAGACATCCAGACCGCGCAAGACATTAAAGATATAGCCCAAAAATACGAACTAGACGGCATTATGGTGGGAAGAGCCATCACGGCCCGGCCTTGGTTGTTTTCTCAGCTGATGTCTGCTCCAGCAGATGAAGAATCGGGTCAAAGTTACTACCAAGCCTGCCTGCTCCTCCTGGAGTTAATGGAAAAGCACTTTGGGGATGAGACTTATATTTTGGAAAAATTCAAATTTTTTGTGGCTACAGGAAGCAAATGGTTTACCTTTGGCCATGCCTTCTGGAAGCTGTGTACAAAAGCCAAGACATTAGAAGAGCTAAAGAATCTCATAGGAAACTTCTTTCAAAATAGCGCCCATCCCATGGTGCAAAGAGTGCAGTTTCTTTAAGCCCACCAACAAAATTTCCCACCCAATTTTCCGGCCTCGATTTACACTGACCCATTGAGGCGTTTGACATGAATTTAAAGCTTACAAGCATAGGGGGGGCAGTGATAATGGGGCTTAGTCCTAGTGCCTATGCAGGTCCATGGGCTGATCTAGAACCCACCTTAAATGAGCTCAAGCAAACTCACTCCAACAAATCAGAGCTGATTGTGGAAAGTTCTTATTCCTCGTTTGAAAAAGATCCCTTAGGGAATCATCCCATCTATCAATCCATTGAGAAATTTAAAAAAAACTCCGCGTTTCTTCTTAAAAACCCTCAAAAGTTCATTGGTGTTTGTTACCTTGTTTTGCACCAACTCAAAACCAAAGCGCCCTCCAAGATCCTAATGCAAATCAATGGGTCCATAAAAGTAAGTGAGGCCATGACCTTTGAAAAGGATGAAATGAAACTGGGCCCATTCGCCCTTGATGAATCGGTGCGGGAGTTAAAAATCGAACAACATCCGGATGTTTATAGTTTAAGAACCTCCAAACCATTTCGAAAAGGCTCCCTAAGCATCTCTCAACCTTGTGAGGGTTCCTCCCCCCTGCGTCTCGAGTTGCATCCATGAAGTTCAGGAGATGGGTATTCCTTTTTTTCATGCCCTTTTCCTTGGCTCTGGCCGATGCTTTTCCATCCCATGAAATGACTTTAACATCCCAACTTCAACAGACCATATCGGAACATAATCGGATCATCGCATCACAAAAGCGATTTTCAAAGGAAGTAACACCCCCAGATCCCAATTTTTTTATGTGGACAGACTGCCTGGATTGGCTCAAAAAGCCGGGAGAAGTTGCTTCCGAAAATGACCTAGACTGCATCTATTATTCCATTGATTCTTTTAAAAAAAAGAGAATATCTTACAATCAATTTTCAAACCTCATCTCCTATCAGAAAATAAGGGATCTGACTAGAAAAAACTTCAAGCTCACATGGGCCATCACTTTAGCCTATTGGGAACGAGGTGCCAAAGCAGTGGCCCATCAGTACTTCAGCCATTCCTATGTGAATGCTGACCCAAATGCCACACAAGTCAGTGCGGCCCTTCTCGCCCACCATTTGATTTTTAACGTGCCTCCCTACCGATGGGAAGGACTATCCCTGGACAAATTCAATCAGACCTTCCTCAAGATGGGGGCTCGGTCATGGGTGGTTCCCGCCCAAATTCAAGAATTGGCCCGGACATTGGCCAGTAAATCAAAGGGGTCAGAGACGGATGCGGAAGCCCTAGGTCAAACGATATCAACCCTCAAAACACAACTCCATAATCAAATGGAGAGCTTGGACCAACTGGAAAGAAAACTAGGATGGATTCAATCGGCAAGGTATACCTTAGAAGAGTGGACTTTGATTGGCCCTGTGGAGATCATTCAGGAACTCAAACTGTTGCTTTGGCATTTGGCCCAATGGAATTCACTGGAAAAAAAATGGGAGGCACTTCCTCAATCATTGCAATGCAAAATACTCCCATTTGATTGGGAAAAATCGTTTTCTCCTTACCTCATAGCCAGAAACTCGCTCCTAAAATCCCTAAGTAAGGGAACAAAGCTCCCTAAACCATCCCCAACCAATGAAGCCCTGATTTCACTTTGGAAAGAGAAAACGCATCATTTCACGAATTTGCCTCTACAACTACTCATTCCATCCCGTTCGGAAGAAAGAACACATGCCCACACTCAAACCTTAGCCTATGCAGACCTCCCGATTTTGGAGGAACTTTATAATATAACAAATGATTTTAGACAGATGGATCCTGAAATCGTGACACCGGCAACATTAAACGAATTGGAAATCACGCGCCAAACTTTAAAAACATTCTGGAATGCCAAAAGTGCGGCCGAGACATTTGCCACGCAGTGCCAGGATCAAACCCAAGCCCAAAAAAGTGTGTTGGACCAAAAAATAAATCACCTAATCTCACTTCTAGAGGAGATAAGAGACATTCAATCCCAAAGAGCCACTTATCTCATTCAGGCATTAAAAAACCATCATGCTTTAAAACTCAAATCACTAGAGCGCATGGAGTTTAGTTTCTCCCTTGTGCTTAAACGTCAGCCTATCCAAATCCAAGAGTCCCAAATTAAAAATGGAATCTTAAGGAATCAAAAATATGAAAGTAAAAAATAACTTTAAAGAAGTATCCTTTTTAAAAAAAGGAATATTTTTTCTTTTTTTGTTTGTTTTTAAGACCACTTTATCCCAGCCCATTCCCACTCAAATTTTAAGGAAGTATTTGGAAAATCACGTTTTTCCTGAAACAAATCAGCTCACTCAAACCTCACAGAGGGATTTGGAAAAGGAAAAAAAATTTCTGGAAAGAGAAGATCAGGAAAATCAAATTCAAAAGGAAAAGATTTGGGCACAGATACAAAACCAGGTGCGGCAAACTCAAAACAATCCCGCGGCTTTTTTAACTTTACTTCTTAACCCCCCTATGGAATCCTCAGAAAAAGATCTCTCCCTATTGGACCGGATAAACTTTTTCCAACATTTCACTCCTGACTCCTCTCTGGAATTTAAGGTGGTGAGTTTTGTGTTTTTAAAACATTATCAGATTCGAAAAAACCTTAATTCTTGGAAAAAAACCCTCCAGATGATCCATTCCCATTCATTTCATTCCGATTCAAAATTAGAAATCCATTTAGAGGCTTCGCCCCTTTTGATTTATTCCCTATCCGCCGGCGATTTTGAATTTGGTCAGCAAAAATTTTCAAAATCCTTAAAACACTACCAAACCGCATTAAAGGTTCAGTTGGATTCTCAAAATGTCTTACAGCACCATCTGCTGCCCATTTATTTAAGAATTTCATGGACTCAGGTGCGGCAAGGCCTGTATGCCCAGGCGGAAGACTCCTACTTAAAAGGACTCTCATCCCTGGAGAAAGGAGACAACCTAAATCGTGATTTTGAAAAAATTTGGGACATTCAACTGACCCATCTGGGCAATCGATTGGCTCAGGAACTAGAGCACAAAACCCGATTGGAAAACTGGATTTACACCGCCTCAAGCTCGGCTGCGCTGGCTCACGTTTTTGAATACACATTTCAGTATTTATTTAGCTCCGGTAAAACAAAATCCCTCATCTCTCTTTGTGAACGATTGGTTCAAACACCCGTTAGACATGTGGGTTTTGTAAATGCGGCGGGGGTGTGCTCTCAACATTTTTTTGGGGGTGGCATTGCTATTGAAAATGACAAACGACTGAATTTTTTCAGCCAGCTGGTAAAAAACTATTCGATTCACTCACCCCTTTCTGGAGTCACACAAGCCATTCCACAAGATCACTTTTTAAGAGCCGAATTTTTGGTGGCCACGGCCGCAGGGTTTTTATCTCAAAACTACAATTGGCTTTCTAAGCTACACTCACCAATTCAAAGAGAGGATCTCGTCAAAAACATCAGGCTGGTCTACCCTGATGTGCCTCTAGCCGATCCCATTTCGGCTCAATTTTTTCAAATGCAAACTGGGTGGTTGGATCCTGATTCCGTCTCTCCCACCCTGTCCTCACAGGATGCCAACCAAGAACAGCTTCTCGCCCAACAACTGCAAAAATCTTCCCGCGGGCTCCCAAAAAACAGGAGTGCTAAGGAAACGGACGAGCTCATCTCCGCCCTTCGCCAAATTGTCTCCCAATGTTCTAAGCTACCAAGCTGTTCCCCCATCACCACCTCTCAGGCCCTTTTGAGGCTCAAATCCCTTTTTGAAGAGCTTGAAGATCTTCAACAGAGTCAGTCTTTGCTCTCTGAACTCTATTTTGCTGTGAAAAAATCCAGCAAACCACAAGCCCTCGTGAAAAGCATTGGCAATGCGGCCGCCCATCAAACGCAACTCTGGGTTCAGACTCTTCGCTCCCAAGGTAAGCTTTGGGAGGCTTCCAAAACCTTATTTTTATTTTCACACCAACACCCCACTCACCCTCAGGTGGATCTTTGGGCCGCTGATGCGTTAGAAGAATTCTACCAACATGGATATTGCGATGCGGTGATCGAAAACCTGGCTTCCTTTGAGTCCCTGTGGCCCTCCTCTATGCGCTTGGCAAACGTCTATTTTCGATCGGCCAATTGCCTGGAAAACGAACTAAAATTAAGCCAGGCCAATCAACTTCGAATCAAATTAAATCCACTCGCAAATCACCTAAGTCCGAGCCATCAAACTCAAAATACATTAAAGATTTTAAAGTACCACCACCTCACTCAGAGTCACGCCCAAACCTGGGACTGGGCTTCTCGGATACTCGCCAAAAGCAAGGAAGATCCAAAGGCATGGGTTGAGGCGGCATTCATAAGTTTTACGGCAGCTGGAAACCTTTATCCGGCACCTAAAAATCTTCCATCTGTACTTTTGCGTGCCCGTCACATTCTTTCCTCTCAAGGGAATGACCGCATTGTTGATCTTGTAAAGCATTTGTCTTACAAACAAAACATCTCGCATGCGGCTCGATTTTTGCATCATATTCTATTCCTAGGGCTCCGCTTTCAAAATAGCCGCCGAGCTCTTCAACCCGAATTTTTAGAAAGTTGGGTGGAGGTTTTTCAAAACATAAGTTCTACAGAAAGCCACTTAAACCAGATTTCCTGGAAGGAAGTGAATTTAATCTTAAGTGACTGGTTTAAAAATCACCAAGCGAATGCAGACAAACACTCATTTGAAACCACCTTTCATAACACCATCATGCAGTGGCTTTATCAGTCCTCGAGATTCTCAGGTTCCCACAAAAAAATAGCAGAACTGCACTTTACCCAATGGCGAAAAAAGAGCTCTGGACCCCTGGATAAAAATTTTGCGAGATGGGCGCTGATGTCCGAACCTCCCGTTCCACTTCCAGCCCACCTGGAAAATAAATTAGATCGATTTGATTATCTTCAATATCTGGATGGAGTGCTAAGGAATGAAAAATAGGTTTACAGCTCTAGGACTCTCAATTCTTTTTGTGCTATTGGCCCACTGCTGTGCCACCACACCCGAAGGCACCCAGCAATCCCATCAGCCCGTTCTCCTTCCCATTAATGGAACCATTGCACAAAGAAAAGAAATGTTAGAGGCCAAATGGAACCAATCCCTCATGCTCGAATCTCAGAGCACTGATTCATCAGACGTAGTAACTCCAACCCCTCCCGCTGAGGCCCTAACGAAAAAAAAAGTGGAATCACCCCACTCTTCTTTTCATCAGGACAAGCAAAGGCTAGAACTTCAATGGACCAACCTCATCGCCGCTCCCGCGGGGCATGAATTGCTCTTGACCCAGCTGGAAAAGTTTATCGAAAAATACCCCAAAGAGTGGTATGGAGTGCTGCTATTAGCCCGTTTTTTTACGTATAAAGGACTTAACCATGACGCTGCCCATATCCTTAGAAACACCCAAGGCAAATTAGGCACCACACAGGCCAGTCAAGCCTTTCTCATCTATCTTACAACGAAAGCTCAATATTCCAGTCCCATTCAAAAAAAGTCAGCATTTTTTTCTTCCCAGAAAGCATCTGGCCTCAACTCGGAAGTTCCTGAGTTACTTAGATCCCGACTGGCTCAAAACCCCAGACCGTCAGATTTTTGCACAGACATTCAAGACCCATCATCGGACTTCCGAGAACGTAAGGAACTCGGCTATTTCCATGCTCGGTGCTTGCAGCTAAGTAAACAACCGCAAGAGGCTCTAAATGTGTTATCGCAAATCCAAAAATCAAGACCGCCCACCGCACAAGAATCGCTGTTGGGTAGCATTTTGGCCCAGGAGCTGGGGGATAGGGCAGTGGCTCAAGGGTATTGGCAAAGATTTTGTGCAGAGTCACTCTGAAGGAGCGTTAAATGGCCGGTAGCAGTTTCATCAGCCCCCCTAGCTCAAGCAGACCTCCCACCAAAGCCTATGACAGACAAAGTTTTGTGCTCGTGATGGATGACGACGATTCTGTACTTAAGTTCATGAAGATGCACTTAAATCGATTCTTTTCCCATGTGGTGGTGGCCCGCACTCCAGCAGATGCCACCACATTTCTCAAACAAAAAGAATTTGACGTAATCATTACAGATATTACTCCAGGTAAAAAAAATAAGCTGGAGTTTCTGAAAAAGGTCATGATTCAATGGAGAAAACTTCCTGTTGTTTTACTCGTAGAGGAGCAAGAGGCCGATTCGGCAAAAATCGCGGATTTCCCCTATTTATGTGTCACTGGAATTGTGAGCAAGCCCATGCAGTTGGACCCTTTACATGACGCCATTCGAAGGGCCCTGGAGGTTCGAGTGCTCTTGAAGGAACTGGATCAATTAGTGGGACCAAAGCAAGCCATAGGCGAATTTGTCTATGATCTTAGGTACCCAGGAGATTTGGCACCCAGAACTGTTGAGATTATTGGCGCGCTGCATAAAAAACTCACCGACCCTATTGTTGACTAAAGCATTATTTTTCATTATTGTGGAAATAGTCCAGACAATATTTTGTGTGACGGGAAATTGGACATCCCAGATGGTTATGGTTTAATTGGCTTTTTGTTCGTTTTGATTTTGCAGATACGATCGATTGGAATTCGCTTTTTAAAGTACTCCCTTGTCGTTGTTTTCAAAACCACACAACTCTAAGGCTTGCCGCTCCTCTGCCGATGCCCCAACTCCAATCCCCCTAAATAGTGATGGATTTGGCTGCCACTTTTCGTGGTTTCGTTTTTTGGAGAGTTTTATGAGCAAGAAGTTGTATGTAGGTAATCTTCCTTTTTCCGCTACTGATTCCGACCTGCTAAACGTGTTTCAACAGCAAGGAGATGTGTTGAGCGCGCGTGTGGTTGTCGATCGGGAGACTGGAAGAAGCAAGGGATTTGGATTTGTAGAAATGTCTTCCGACGACGAAGCCACGACTGCAGTTACTGAACTTAATGGCAAGCCATTCATGGGTCGCACCCTTACTGTTAATGAAGCTAGACCTCGTGAAGAGGGCGGTGGAGGCGGCGGTGGTCGTCATGACGGTCGCGGCGGCGGCGGTGGCGGTCGTAGGGGATTTGGCGGCGGCGGAGGCCATCACCACCGGAATGGTTAATTCCAACCCGATTGAATGAAAGCTAGGCATTTGCCTGGCTATTTTTTTGCCTAATTTTAAATCACTTTCGGCAGTTTTCCCTGAACCCTTGCCCTTGACTCTCTTTTGGTTTTGAACTATCCAAAGAGAGTCTTTATGGTGGCTGTAGTCAAGCGGTTAAGACAATGGATTGTGATTCCATCATGCGCGGGTTCAAATCCCGTCAGCCACCCCACTTCTAAAGACCTTTCAAGCATGGCTTGAAGATTTCGAACCGCTAAAGTCTATCTTATCCGATTCTTACCCCAACTTAGAATGGGGCAGACAAAAAAGAAATCTCAATCTCCCAAAACCGCCACAGGTAATTGTGCTTTTTTAAGGCTAGATACCTGTTATAAATAGATAAATTACCGAAGCTGAACGGTGCCATTTGCTTCGTTTGACTCAATGCTGGGCTAAGTGGCTTATTTTTAAAGAAAAGCACAATTGATAGATGCAGTTTACGAGCAATGCTTAAATGGGGTGTATGTGAGTAATATATTTTATAGTAGTATTCTTAAAAAACTTTGATAAAGTATATTGGTGGAGGTGTCGATGAGTCATTGGAACGTTGAGATATGGGAAGACGATTCAGGGCACTCGCCGGTCAAGGAATTAATGAAAGCAGTTAAGCAGGAGGACAAAACATGAAGACGAAAAACTTTCGAGAGTATTTGCTAGAAAGGTTTGATGAAAAAACCATTCAAGAGATCGAGGCCCAGGCAGATGTAGAAGCGGAAAACCTTAAAAGCCTGCAAGAAGAGGTTTCAAAGGCTGTGGTAGCGTACATGTCTGAGCAAAAAATTGGTTTTAATGAACTCGTCAAGCGCCTTGGAACTAGCCCCTCACAAATAGCGAAGATTCAACGCGGTGAGGCTAATGTGACACTTGCTACGCTAGCGCATTTTGGGTCTTTGATTGGAAAAAAACCACGAGTTATATTTGATTAACATAGTCAAAACAATTTTTAGCCGCAGTGTTTAGAGATCAAATAATTCCCTAATTTTATCTGAACCCGTATAATCTGAAATGCAGGGCTCCGAGGTTATCACATCCATGTCTTTAAAAATGCCGACCCGCAATTTCTTAGGATCGCTGGTGAAGCACCCGCCCCTAAAGGGGCAGGCTTCGTGCGATCGGCGATTCGCTTTCGCTCATCGCTGACCTACTACATGCGTTCCTCGCGGAACGCCCTTTCCTGCTTCGCGGCCTCTGCCAAAGATTG
>JBIIVH010000070.1:0-16060 GCA_044339525.1 Silvanigrellaceae bacterium
GAATTACGGATGCTTCCAGTAACGTAACTGGCCAGAATAGAGCTTAGTAAAAACAAAAAAGCAGAACCTAATGGAGCCTATGCCAAGGCGTTCCATATTTTTTAAACCACCTACCTGGATTGACTTTATTTTTAAAAGCCGAAAAAGTTCCCCTAACCACATCTTATGCTGAACTTGGCGCCAAATTTACCAAAAGACATCACAAAAATTCTTTGTCTTTTCAAACTCAAAATGACGGCAATGTCGGGGCATTTATGATGAGCCTCATCGCCACCTGCATGGCACAGAAGATCAATCCCCTTGATTATTTGACGGCCGTCACTTCTGTGGCGACAAAGCATCAATTCCGATAATGTTTCCAATTGGATGCCGCACACAATTAAAACTGGTTTAGCAGAAGCTCAGAAAGATTATGCCGAATCAAACCCGGAACTTTATAGGATGTGTCCAAAGAAACACAAGAAAAAGGAACACCCAAAAGACTCAGAGGAAAATGGGTTTATCGTAAAAAGCCCACCACCCACAAAATCCAGCAAGCTCGAAAATCACGCCCTAACTCACTAAGCTGAAAAAAGAAACAAAGTTCTCCTTTGGCACCATGAATGTTGGGTCGCTCCTGCAGTTATGATAACGTACGCCAGAAACCAATTGACGTTACCTCATAAAAAATCAAAATTCACCTGATCCACCTGGGCCCTCAGGCGCACCTCAGCCAGCTGGGGAATGGTGAGCATGGGAATACAATGGCCACAGTCAAAATGGGTAACTACAGGATAATTTAAATCCGTTCCTGCGATCTCCAAAAGCAAATCAGCGGTATCAAATGGGGCTCCTCCGGAATCAAATTCTTCAGGTTTGGAAAGGATCAAACCCTTGATGTCTTTAAACACGCCCATGAGCTGGAGCTGCATAAAAGATCGTTCCAGTTTTGCCAGTGAAGTCTGCATCTCTTCCATGAGTAGTATTTTGTTTTTAAAGTCAGGCCAATATGAAATGAAGTAACATCGCTATATCCACAAATGACTTTTCTCGAATCCCGAATTTTTGGAAAATCCAGATGAGGGATCATGCTGGATGAATTACTACCCCCAATGGTGGAGATCAGCCCATTAACATTAGGGTTACAAATCAGCTCCATGAATTCTTCAGCACGATCCTTGGGGGACGCAGACCGATAGCCCTGCTGACTGCGATTAGCCGTAACACTTCCAAGTGTTACTTTAAAACCCAAGTCTTTCAAATTTTTAATCCCATTGTCAAAGAGCTCTGGGTTAAAAGCGTAAGCAGGCACGTTTCCAAGGGTTCACCTAAGGAAATTTCCCTGACACCACAGCCTGGTAAGACAGAGTCACCGATTGATTGCTGCCAGGAGAGTAGGAGATGGTGCGGTTTTTGGTGTCGATGGTGTAACCGATTTTTTTACCTTCATTCCCATATTTGGTAACGAGATGATTTTTCAACGCCGCTATGACCGTAAGTTCCTCTTCTTCCACGCTGGCGGTTTTTAACACCAGCACGTCATTTTTATCGGCCACCACGCTTTGAGTGGTTCCCGCCGGGATGCGTTCCACAAAACCGTTGCCCCCACGAGCAGGGAGCACCACCAAGGACACGAGGATTCCTAAAATACTGTAAAATGGATTTATTTTCATGACTCAAAGACCTTTCCGATGATGGCAAGCCTCCACTTCCGAGTGTCGGGTTGGGAGGAGGACTCATCTTTTGTGTTTAAATGTTTTTTAAGTAGCAGTTTAAGTTCCTCAAAGAACTCTCGACCTTCATCCTGGGATTTTCGAGAGGACACGAAGGCTAGGCAAAAATCTTTCGAATTTTCATCGGCAGAGATTTGATCTGCAATGCTAGCTGCGTGATTTTTGGCCATTCGGGCCAAATCCTGTTTGTTTTTCCAACCCGTGAAGTGGAGATTATCGAAACAGGGTTTGAAACCTGATTTTCGATTGGTGTCCTCTTCAATGATTTTATTTTCTAGTAAAACAGGCAAAAAAAGCTCTTTAATGTAGATTTGAAGCATGGCTGGGGGATAGTCTTTGGGAGCAATCCCGGAACTCAGTTCCCGATCTTCTTGTATATTTTCAAACACATAAAGAATTTCCGTGTGGGCCATGTAGATGGTCCAAAGCTTTGGATGTGTTTCCGGAGTGATCTTTAAAAAAAGATTTTCTTGCATGGGTTCCCGCCTATTTTGTTTGAAAACAATTCTCCGATTGCGGGCAAAGCCTAACATAGTTTGAACCATCGGCCAATGCTTTTTAGTGCTGGATGGAGGGACATTTTAAGGGCATTGAAAATTCTGTTCCCAGGCTAAAAAGGGCCCTCAGAGTGCATCAATGCCTAATTTCTTCAAGCTTTTCATTTCGGGCAAGAAGACGTCCCCGTTATCGGGGTTTTGATGGGAAGCTCCAGAAATGGAGAGCTCTGGGTGGACGGCCGGAAACATATGGATCTCTGATTCAAAGGTTCTCCAAAACTGAGGGCTAGCAATGATTTTTCTTGATTCTAAGCAAGGGGTATTTTTAAAAAATTCCGAAACTCGAGTCTGGAGGTGCTCATTCAATGATTGAAAAACGGTCTTTACGACAGTCCAATTACGTTGGTAACCACTGGAATGATCAAAGGAAATGCCTTTAGACTTGAGTCTTTGATGAAAGGGCGAACCCGGCGTTTGAGCCTCCGTATATCCGTTAGCAAAGACATCATGGGATATGGCTTCCATTAATAGCTGTTTTCGGGCTTGGTCATCTTTAGAAAAGTGCAGTATTTTTGCGGTAGCCAAGGCATGGCCCATGGTGTTTCCCATGGTACCCCAACCCCCAAATGCCAAAAAATCACATCTAGGAGGCAGAACTTTAGAGTCTAGAACCCCATTGGGCACTCGAATGTCCATCACTACGGATTTTCGGGCATCCCCTTCTGAGAGTTCTGCTAAGGAAGAGGAAAATTTTTGGTTAGCCTCCTGATCTTCCTGAGGAGAAATCCCTGATTTCATTGCCGATGCCACCTTTGTGTTTCGGGAGAGGGTAACAGCATGTAACAGGATGTCGGCCTTGGGTTTTTCCGCAGGAGCTAATGGTATGAGACCCACTTCCTCGCATTTATCGCGGTAGATATCACCGGCATTGATTCCAGAGTCATAATACCCTACCGCATACGGATCGCTAAATTGAGCAAAAATTTTGGCCTTGGGAAGTTGAGCGGCAAATGCCTCTGCGGCCAATTCATCGGCTCCGTAGCCCATGGTAAAGTGTTTGTAGGCTGGGCTAACCGCGGCAATGGAGGATTTTAAATGTCCTTCCATCGCTAGTCGTATGACTCTCCCGCCGCTCCCGGGAGAATCACCCATGGCAAAAAACACACCAGAGAGTGCTTTTTTAGTCAGTCTGATCCAAGCCACGGTGTAGCGTAATGCGGCGAGCTCCTGAGCATGTCTTTTCTGTTCCAAAGAGCCTTGGTATTTGGAAGCCTCTTTGACACCAGCAAAGCTTCCAATGATCACCACTTTTTGGCGTGTGTTCAAGTATTTTAGATACTTTTCTGGGTCTTTGGCAAAGCGTTCTGTGATCAAGAAGGCTACATTTGATTTAATCTCTTTAGGTAACAATGTGTACAATTGTCTTACCGTATAGTCTGTTTGCCTTCTTGGACTGAGCACAAAAGGGAGATCGATCTCTTCTGAAAGGGAAATACCCACCTCCTTGGCCCTAAGGTCTTGCCAAGTTGGGGACTTAAAAATCCCGGAAGGGTCGGCTTTGAGTGACTTCAAAAGAGCTTCAATGGTGGTCAGCCCCAGGGTTGGGTCATCAGGAGTTGCCTGAGTGATTGTGGATGTAGATGAAGATTCGAAATTTTTGAATTTGCAGCTTTCCAATAAAAGACAAAGGATGAGGCCTTTTACCCTAATGTTCATACTTCTTTTCACCTTTCTGAGTGGAAAAAGTGGTGTGCTGTTTTTACTCCTCTTTAATTGGCCCCGAGTCCTCCAAAACCTCCGTTTTTATAGACTTAATCGCATCAAAAAACTTGGTCTCTTTGAACCAACCCTGTTCCATTTTTTCCACGATGTCTTGATTGAAGGCCCTCACAATGAAGGGGTTTAATACCGCCACGGCGTGACGCAGTTTGGCTGGGTCGCGTTTGGTTTTTCCCTCTTTCTCCAAGGCTATGTAGAGGTCTAAGTGGCTAATATCTGGCTTACTTATGGGTGTGCTTTTCATTTTTGCTTTGGCCAACTCTTCGGCTCGGGCAAATGTCTTAAAAAACAGTTTTTTATTTTCATCCTTTTGATAATTCGCCAAGCTTTCAAAGGTGCTGTGGACCCCAGTCCCACAATACCAGGCGCTGGTGGTGGCCGATCCGATGGTGAGAAAGGTGATGGCGGAAGGGGCAGCCGCCGCAATAACGGCCGCAGCTCCGCCACTCGTGGTAGCGGTGGCTCCTGCTAAAAAAGCCAGCATGAGCCCCGAGGTGGCTAAGCCCCAGCAGGCTGCCGAGGCACCGCCCAATTTCATCATCATCGCTTTTACCGTATCTTCATCCATGGATTTTATGAATTGCGCCTGTTCGGATTCGCTTCCCAGAAGCACCACACATTCCCCTTTTTTGGGTTTGGAAGGATCTTTTGCCAGGGGAAAATCGGTGATTAGCTCCCGGTCAATGAGCCTTTTTGCTCCCATTTGAGATAAGGGGGATTGAGATTCTGATGGTTTTTGTTGGTTTTCGGTGGACTCTTCCGAAGAGGTAGACTCATCCACCAAGGTATCTCTGTTTTTGGGTTCACCGTAACAACCCACTCCCATCAAGATCTCCCAGCCCAGCCTTTGGGGGCTAGAATCAATGAAATTCCCTTGGTCTGCATAGGCCAGATAAAAGCGATCCACGCCGTCTTTAAACCAGCTTTCGTCTTCGATGGTTTTGAATCGGGCCTTTCCTGCATTTTGAGATACACGGGAAGCGCATCCCATTCCAACTACGGCTAATAAAATAAGAAGGGGAGCATTAAATCGCATGGCAGACCTCTGAAAATAAAAGGAAAGGATTTCTTTTCCAGTCATTTTACGCTTTATAGGTCGAGGTTCAACCCTCTTTCATTTTTCAAGGAATTAAAGAGCCAAAAAAAATTCATCTAGAGGAGAGTCGTTCCGTAAAATCAATAGGTTCTTGGGTTGCAGGCCCCCAATCCAAAGGAGTGGGTTTTCCGTATTCGCGGTCAATGGCATTGCGCAGTCTGGACTCTTTAACGTACCAGTCCACTTTATCGCCCACCTGGCAGGCAGAGGTGTTAAAACCCCTATCTCCAGGTTTAACTCCCCAGCGAAGTTCTATGCAGTGATAAGGATCAAAAGAAAGGTCATACAAACGTCCTACAGCCTCTTTTAAGGAAAGAGGGGTGGAGGTGCCTTGGGAATTGACGTAACTTAGTTGGCATGTGGGAGTGTTAATGGCTTTTTTCCAACTCAATTGATACTGTTCTAACAATTCCTGGGAATTTCCACTCCAATCATAAGGATGATTGGGCAGATCCACTTTAGAAAGAGAGTCTTTCAAAAATTGATTCAGCTCTCGCACGCTGGCCTTGAGGCGGGCATCACGGGAAGGGGTAGAATAGCTCTCCCATTCCCCATCCGTGCCATAAATGTTGCTAGGCAACTGACTGGGGTGGGGTTTAAGATGGATTTTGGTGTCGATGGCTTTTTGCACGGAAACCACTCGATCTTGAAAATCCACACACAATTGATTCAACTTTTCGCCAAACTCGGAAACGGGCTGGATCTTTAATCCTTGAGAGAGTTGTTCCCTCACCCACTTATGGTAGTTTCCTGCGGGGTAGTCTTTATTGGGTTTGTACTGGGCTTTGGGATTAAAACCTAGTTTTGCAATTTCTGAGTTTTTGGCTCGCACCACTTGGGTTCCCACCAATTGGTAAGGCCGCCAGTTTCGGAATCCTCCCCCTTGGCTGGCAGCTCCTCTGGCAAATTTGTCCCCAAAAAGCGCTGTGGTGAGAGAGTTGTCGGGGTGGGAATCTATCATGCGGATGAGACCGTTGGACTCCACCTTGTAAACCACCAATACATGACCATTGGGATCGTAGAATACAGTGCCCGGCTTTACAAAACTGCGATTGATATCAATGGGGAAGGTGTCCGTTCCGTCGGAGTCGGCAGAGGTGCGGTAATACCCTGATTGTATGGTATTTACAACGGAAGTGAGAAGTTTGGGAAGGGTGGAATAGGAAGTTTGATTGAGCTCCTGGCACACCAATCCGGAGCCTTTGGCCTCGCATTTGACTTTGTTGCCCGCGGAATACTGGGAACCACTCACCTTGGCCATGGAAAAGGGGCGTTTCGTTTTGTAAGCAAAGTAGGCCCTTAAAACCATGGGCAGATCGGCGCAATCGGCAAAAACGCTCAATCGGGAATCCCGGGAGTCAAAAAGGGTATTGGCCTTGGTGGAACGCAAGCAATCTGCCAATTTGATGCAGAGTCCTGCCGCCCGGGCTGTGCCCAATTTCTCCACCCAAGCGGAAAACTCTTTGTCGGCTGTGGCATCCCATTTTTGATTGGTCACTTCCCAAACGAGCGTTTGGGAGTCTGGGGAAGAGGGCCCCCCGCAGCCTAGTAACAAACTGGTGACACCTAACACATTTAATAATTTCATCTTTATTTCACTCCCTTTGTTAAAGTCCTTACAAATCTGATGGTTATCTTCATCGAAAGGACTGTTTTGATTTAGTCACAGGGGGAGGAGACAATCAAGAAGAGTTTTGAGTACGCCAAAGGATTCGTTCTCGTTGGGAGTACTAAAGGTGGGTGAATTGAACCCAATCCCGACTGGGGGTGAGGGTTCCTGTTTGTTTCACAAATTCCAATGCGCTTCCCGTGAATTTGGGAGTTCTAAGATATTGAGCAAAGTGTTCCAGGCTTTTCAGGGCAAAGTCGTGGCTTCCCAATTCCAAATGACCTTGTTTGGCAAGTTCGATGAGTCTATGATGCCAATGGGCTTCTTTAAAGATATGATGATCCAGTTGAAGCTCCGAAAATTCGCTCAGGGGAAAACGTTCCCCATAGGACTCTTTGAGCTCCTGGTTGATTTGGGTTTCCAGGTTGCGTAACCCTTGTCTTGCCTTCGGAGACTGCAGCCAACCGGTCCAAAGGCTGATGGGCGCTGCCGTTTGGGAAAAGGGTTGGGCGTCTGTGGATCGAATTTCTAAAAACCCACGCAGCCTCACTTCCGGAAAAAGTGTGGAAATGTGGGTTTCCCACTGGGGAATGCAAGGGCAAATATCTAAGTAACACTCCTCAAGCCACTGACCAAACTTTAGTTCATTAAAGGAGGGTTGTTTTTCTAGGGACACTCCCTCGATGAACATCACAGGGGCCTGCATGGCCCATTTGCTGTAGGTGCAGGCCGGATCGGTGGCGGTGGTGATCCCGCGGGGCACCCCACTTCGGCCGGGATCGGTGTATTTCCAAATTTCTTGCCGCTCGGAGTAAAAGGAGGAGGGTTGTTGATAAAAGTAACGGGAGTTGGCAAACATGGCCCTCGCAAAAGGGGTGAAAAGGTAACTCAGGCGCACCGCCTCATCCCAGGAGGCACCTTGATCCACATCCAAATTGGGTTGAACCGTTCCGGTGTAGCGGCTCATATGCAAACCTCGACCTCCGGGCTGGCTTTGAAAGTATTGAGACAGGGCTAAATAGCGCCACTTAGGCACCAGTAATGGCATATTTTTGGGGGCCAGTGGGTTGGTGCCATGACTTAAAAATACGATTTGGGAAGGTCGCAGATTTTCCACCTCTTTCAGGGCGTGTTCCGTTTCCTTCACCATTTCTAAAAAGGAATCATGGGGTTTGGTGGCAAACTCCAGCTGACCACCCGGCTCGATGCTAAAGTTTCCACCTTCTTTCAATTCCAAACCCACCACTTGCTGTGTACTGGAATCCACCTTTAATTTAGAGCCTGGCCATCTTTTTTCCAAATCTACCAGTAGTGACTGGGTGGTGACCCGTTTGGGATCTAACCCAAGGGGTTGAAGGTCGCTGGAGTGATAGAGGCAAAATTCCATTTCCAGGGCAAAGCGCTGCTTGCGATCTCCTTGGGGTTTTAGGGGTGCAGTCCATGCCACCTCGCAGGGTTTGTAAAGCGTTTCTTTAAGAAGATCTCGATTTTGGTAAAGTTTACTTTTAGGGGTAGGTTGCCGAGACATAACGTCTCCTTTTTTTGTTTATTTAAATCGATTACGATAAATTAAGGGGAAACGGGGTCCGGGAGCTTTTCCATTTGCAAGGCAAACTCAGAAATGCCCACCTGGCGCAAGGTGTCCATCACGCCCACAACGTAACTATAAATGACGCCTTTATCGGCGCTAATCAAAGCCACCACCTTTTCCCCATTGGCCTTGGAGGTTTTTCCCGCGTCTTTGAGTTCTTGGGTGGTGACGGGTTTGCCGTCTAGCACAAGGGAACCGGAGGGTTGCACCAAAATGTTTAGAGTGCGCTGGAGGCTGAGTTTTTCAGCGGTGGCGGCTTCTGGAAGTTGAATTTTAACTCCTTTATTCACAATAAAGCCTGCCGTTACCATAAAAATCACCAACAGCACCAAAACCACGTCCACAAAAGGGGTAATGTTGATCTCTGCAATGGTGGCGTCGTCATCTCCCATGGGACCAGCCATTTTAGATTCCTTTCCGTTGGTTGGATTTTAGTTGGATTTTGGTTGACCAAAAGAAGACAGCACCACGCGAATGGTGGTTTCCCCTTGGGCCATAATGGTTTTGATTTTGCGCGAAAGAAAGTTAGTAGCTATCAATGCGGGAATGGCCACCATCAAGCCCACGGCTGTGGCCACCAGTGCCTCCGAAATGCTGGCCATCACCACCTCAGGACCACTGGATGTACTCGTGGCCAAGGCATTAAAGGCCTGAATGATTCCAATGATGGTACCAAACAAGCCGATGTAGGGGGTGTTAGAGGCTAAAGTGGCTAGAATGGTGATCCCTCGGTCCATGAGAACGCGGCTGGAAATTAAAGTGGCCGACATGGCATCTTCGGCGGCCTTAGGGTTTTTAGAAATCTTTTCTAGGCCAACTCCTGCCACTTTAGACGGAATGGAAGATTGCCCCGAACACCACGCGGCAATGGATTCTGTGGAATCGCCGGAGTTGAGCCGTTCCGTTAGTTTTTGAAGAAATTCAGGAAAATTGTCTTTTAGCTTTAGGAAGAAAAAGATGCGCTCAAAAATGATTCCAATGCTCACCACACTACACGCCACCAAAATGTACATGACCCATTCAGCCCCAAGAAGGGCCAATTTCAAAAATTGTTCTGTGATTTGCATGTAGCTTAACCTTTCTCTAGGCCTCCCTGGGGAGGGACTTGGAATGCAGTCATCTTATCTAATTACTCTGATTTAGCAAGGTAACACTCGGGGGATTCATGGCGCTGGGGGAAAAAGGATCCAAAGTGGGGAGAGAGGATGGGCTTCAAATCAAGGGGCCACAGGCTTCTCGCCGTGAAATTCCAGATCGCTAAAAATCTGACTCAACACGGACTTTGCTTTAGGTATCTTTGGTAATTTCAGAGCCAATTGCACATCTTCCACGTATTCCGGCCGCCTCATCCCACACAAGGTTGCCGTAATCCCCGGCAATGAGGTGAGAAGATTGATCACCCTTTGGGAAAGGGGTTTGCCAGGCTCAAAAGTGGGCAGTTCTTGCAGATGCTCTTCGGCTAAGGTTTCCAGGTCATGGCTCAGCGTGGTCCAATTGGCCAAGCCACTTTGAAGTTCCGGCTGGGACTTCGCCTGACTCACCCGATGGGCGGGAGGGCGTGTCATTCGAATGAGACCATCATTATAAAATGCATTAAAAGGACGGTTAATTAATACTCCCATGGATTTCTCTTGGGCAAATTCGAGAAGAGAGGTGTCGCCCATGCTTAAAGCGGGCATGAATAAAAACCCCGGTTCCAGCCAATTTAAGGGTGTTTGGACGACCTTAAAGCCTTCTGCGGATCCACATTTTTGAGCCAATTCCCACAGTTGGGCTAGCCCTACATGGGTGGGTCCTTCTTTGGGTTCGGCCAATGAATTGGAACTCACGCCATAATATTTTATTTTTCCTTGGGAGCGTAAGCTTTCTAACGCCACAAAAGCCTTTTCCATGGAGGCATAAAACCGGCTTCGCGCCTCTTCTAAGGCTAACTTTTGGGAAAGCCAATACTGTAGGATGTATTCCGGGTTATGGAGTAGGTAAACATCTAAGGTTTGGCACTGGAGTCTTTGCAGGGAGCGGTCGCATTGAGCTTGAATGTACTCCGGGCTGAGGCAGTACCAAAGCTGGGGATTCAACTTTAAAACACCAGGAATATCAATTCCTTGAAGAGCCTGTGCCTCCACCCATTCCATGGTGCGCCCCTGAACATAACCCACCTTGGATACCACCACCAAGGAACTTCTAAATCCAGGCTTTTCGGCCTCCTTTTCGCGGAGAACCTGTCCAATCAAAATCTCGCTCTGACCATCCATGTAGTTGGCGGCTGTATCAATCAAATTACACCCTTGGTCCAAGGCTTGCATAAGGGCCCGGCTACCCAGTTCAAAGACCTCTCCCTGATGGGGAAGGGCCAACCGATAGGTGCCAAACCCCACTCGACTCACCCAAGGGGCCTCCGGGCTGGCCTGCGACTGTGGATCCTTTGGGGAAGGAAAAAGAGGTGCCCTTTGGGACAAAAAGGGTCCTTGCAATGGTGTGGGCAAAGTAGATGGGGCGGTGGCAAAGCCGGGGATACCTGAAATCATTTGGATTTCCTAAGTGTCTGCGTTTAAAGGACGCTTGTAACACAGGCCCTAGGAGGATTTCAATCCGGTGAGGGGAGAAACTTTAGTGGCTTTGAAGGCGGGGTAAAGACTACTCAAAAAGGAAAGAACCACCGACATCAAAAGCGCCATGACGAAAAGTTTGGGTTCGTACTGAACGGGAATTTTATCCACCCAATAGAAACTTTGCAGTTCTCCCGTTTCAAAATTGGAGAATAGAAATAGGATCATTAAGCCAAAGATCATCCCCACGAGAGACCCCACCACCCCCAAAATAAGCCCCATCCACACAAATAGCCTCAGAATGGCACCGCGGCTCGCTCCTAAACTACGCAAAATGGCAATTTGTTTGGCACGGTCTAGCACGGAGAGATTTAAAGTAACAACAATATTAAAGCCTGCCACTAAAGTGATGATAAAAACAATAAATTGGATGGTGGATCCATCCCGTTCAATCTGAGCAAACAGATTTTGATCGATCTCCTGCCAAGCTTTGACGCTATAGGGAAGGATGGAACGCAACTTCTTGGCGAAGGGCAGGGCATGATCGGGATTCACAAAGGACACCTCAATTCCCTTAGCCATTCCAGGGGTTCCTATGTGCTTCCGGGCATCAGCGAAGGAAACAATGGCAAGCCTATCATCGTATTGGGCCAGTCCAATCTGTAGTAATCCGGTCACTTTAAATTTGGCCACTTTACTAGAACTGGTGCCAAGTCCCCCAAATGTAAATTGCACCACATCCCCTGGGACGGCGTTGATTTTTTGGGCCAGCACCTTTCCGAGCAACACCGGGGGAACTTCATCCGGTTGCGTCTGGAGTCGCTGCTCCACAAGGGAAGTAGAAAAGGAATCCAAAACACCCGGGGGATTTACAATGTGTTTGAGTTCCGAGTAGCTAGCGCCCTCTTTACCCTCCACCCCTTTCAAAATGACCGTAGTGCTCTGGGCATCTTTGGTCAAAATTGCCTCGGTGTATTCAAAGCGACTCATGGATTGAATGGGATAGGTTGTTTCGGATTTGATGAATTCGATTTCACTGTCTACGTTGGGAATTCCGTCTGGAAATTTAAAAATGATGAGTTGCGGATTGGCGGCCATAAGAAGCGTTCTGAGTCGATTCTCAAAACTATTAAAAACCGTAATCACCACTAAAAAAGCAGCCACTCCACAGGCCACACCGATGATGGAAACCAAACCCGTAAAAGTAGGCCATTTCGAGTTTTTTTTGAGTATAAATCGCAGCGCAACGGGATAAGAAAAGTGGGAAAACACGCCGGACTCTCCTTTGACAGGTCAAATTGGCCACCGTCGATGGGGCTTTTGGGAGAGTCTAGGGTTAAAATTTCAACAAATCAAGTCTTCTCTGCCGCTCTTTCAGCTCCCCTTGACATTTTCATTCCCCCTCCCATATTTCCATTGAAATCTGAATATGAGTTAAAAGAAGGGGGATTTATGGATTTGAATCATTGGACCCAACGCGCACAACACAATCTTCAAGCCGCACAAGACAAAGCCACGGAGTTGGGTAATCCCGAACTCACCTCATTGCACCTATTTGTTACCTTGGTTCAGCAACAAGAAGAAGTCATTCTAAAGTCTCTTGAGAAATTAAATGTCAAAACTTCTCATTTAATTTCGGAAGGTAATCAGAGCTTATCTCAGCTTCCAAGAGTTTCCGGGGGGGCTAGATTTGGATTGGCATCGGATTTGGCACAAGTTTTGGAAATAACTGAAAAAGAAAAATCCCAATTGGGAGATGAATTTGTATCTGTGGAACATCTTTTTTTAGCCCTCATCCAGAGTAAATCGCCAGGAGTGCAGGCCCTTTGTCGCAAGCACGGCCTAGACTACACCAAAGTCAAACAAAATATTCTTCAAATTCGGGGAGGATTTAAGGTAACTGACCCCAATCCAGAAACCAAATTGGGCGTGTTGGAAAAATACGGAAAGGACTTAACCGCCCTAGCCGAACAAAATAAGCTCGATCCCGTGATCGGAAGGGATCAAGAGGTGCGCCGTGTGGTTCAGATTTTGTGCAGGCGCACCAAAAACAACCCGGTGCTCATTGGAGAGCCTGGTGTGGGAAAAACGGCCATTGCGGAAGGTCTTGCTAGTCGAATTGTGGCGGGAGATGTGCCTGAAAGTCTTAAAAATCGACGTCTCATTTCCCTGGATGTGGGCTCCCTTATTGCAGGTGCTAAATTCAGAGGAGAGTTTGAGGAACGCTTAAAAGCAGTATTAAAAGCAGTTCAGGATTCAGCTGGAAAAATCATAGTATTTATTGATGAAATTCATTCCATCGTAAAAGCGGGCAATAGCGAAGGGGCCATGGACGCGGGAAACATGCTCAAGCCCGCACTGGCTCGTGGGGAAATCCGTTGCGTGGGAGCCACCACGCTGGATGAATACCGTCTCATTGAAAAGGACCCTGCCTTGGAAAGACGCTTCCAACCCGTGTTGGTAAACGCCCCCAGTGTGGATGACACCGTGGCGATCCTGCGGGGATTAAAGGAACGCTATGAAATCCATCACGGCGTGCGCATCAAGGATGCGGCTTTGGTGGCCGCGGCCACCCTTTCCGATAGGTATATTCAAGACCGATTTCTACCCGATAAAGCCATCGATTTGATCGATGAATCGGCCAGTCGTCTTAAAATTCAGCTCTCCAGCGTGCCCGAAGAAATGGATATTTTGCAACGAAAACTCAATCAGCTGAAAATTGAGAGAGTGGCCTTAGCCAAGGATTCCGACCCTCAAACCCAATTGAAGCTCAAAGCCTTGGATGGCCAGATCAAAGAAGCGGAAGAAACCTTAATGGGCCTCAAACGACAGTGGGATCAGGCCAAATTAGGGGTGGAAAGTGTAAATGACGCCAAAAAGAACATCGAATCATTAAAAGCCCAACTTCTGGAGGCCGAGCGCAAGGGAAATTGGAATCGAGCTAGTGAAATCAAATATGGGGAACTCCCCAAATGGGAACAGAAATTGGATGAAAAAGTCTCTCCTGGATCGGCCAGTTCCCAGCAGATGGCATGGCTCAAACAAGAAGTGGATGCCGATGACATTGCAGCTGTGGTGAGCCACTGGACGGGAATTCCTGTGCAAAGACTTTATGCCTCCGAAAAGAAAAAGCTCATGAAATTGGAAGACGAGTTGCGTCAAGCCGTGGTGGGTCAGGATCATGCATTGGTGGCCGTGGCCAATGCGGTGCGTTTAAGCCGCGCTGGGCTCAGAGATCCCAATCGACCCATTGGTTCCTTTTTGTTTTTAGGTCCTACGGGCGTGGGGAAAACTCAAACGGCTAAGGCGCTTGCACAACTTTTGTTTGACAGTGAAAAAGCCTTGATACGCATAGATATGTCTGAATACATGGAAGAGCACTCCGTGGCCAAACTCATTGGAAGCCCTCCAGGCTATGTGGGTTTTGAAGATGGGGGCCAGCTCACGGAAGCCGTCCGCCGTAAGCCCTATAGTGTGATCCTGTTTGATGAAATTGAGAAAGCACATCCCAGAGTGTTAAATGTGCTGCTTCAGCTTATGGACGATGGGAGACTTACCGATAGTCATGGCCGCACCGTCAGCTTTCAAAACGCACTCGTCATACTCACAAGCAACATTGGTGCCACGGAAATTCTTGCGCAAGCGGGTCAACAGACCCATGAAGAAATGAAAGTGATGTTGAAAGGTCATTTGCTTCAGCATCTTAGGCCCGAGCTATTGAACCGCATCGATGAAACCGTGGTGTTTATGGCATTAGACAGCCAGGTGATAGAAAAAGTAACACAGTTGGAGGTGAACAAAACCATCAAACGAGTGGCTTCCCAGAATGTTACTTTAGAAGTTCAACCAGAGGTGGTGAAACAAATGGCCTCCGCGGGGTTTGATGTGCAGTTTGGAGCGCGTCCTTTAAAAAGAGCCGTGCAAGAAATTTTGGAAATCCCCCTAAGCTACGATCTGTTGGATGGCAAATTTCCGGAGGGAAGCCGGGTGTTGGCAAAGTGGGATAATCACAAAGTGGTCTTTGAAAAAATCTCCTAGCCATTGTAACGGATGGCCAAGACCGCCAGGGGGGAACTGAAGGAGTCCAAGCGCCCATTACCACAGAATTTAAGTGAGTCTTTTTAAAAAAATAGGAATTTAAAAGGTTTTAAATATTCCAACGACAAATGCACTCCGGAACAACTCGAGATGGCGGAGTTTTTAAATTGGCTCAGATAAGTACCGTTTTTATTTGCCAACTATGCAACCCGCCCAGTTCAACACAAATTCGTTTAGTTGCAGTACTTCTTCGGCCTCTTCTACAGACAAATCGACCTTTCCTAATTCATACCGCCGCACGCCAGCGAATTCAGACAAAGAATCAATCTCGTACCCAAACTGCGGGTTGCTGATTGCAGGCAATTTGGCAACCAAGATCCCTAAATCATGTACCAAAGGAATTGGTATCTCGTAATGACAGAGAACAGATTTCAACGCCTTTTCGATGGACTGCTGACACGCGTAAAAAAGATTTTCAGCCCTGATCTCGGCGGATTTAAACCCTCGAAACAAGAACTGTGCTGTTCTAAAATCATCTTTTGCTATCGCTAAAAGTTCTACGCTATATTCTTTGCGAAAAAGCCTTTCTTGCTTTTGCGGCGTCATTCAACTTTCCTTTCAAACAATACTTTACCTTCAGTAGCAATAATTTCACACACACCACCGGCCTGCGCCCTTTCGGCAAACTCTCGATCGCTCAGAAACAAGAGATCTTGTGGCCAGAAATCTCTTCCAGCAGTCTCGAAGAGCGCTTTTTTTTGCCGTTTGACATCTTCTGGTTTGCGAAAAATCAGCGCCAAATCGACATCGGATTGATCCGTCATCTCGCCTCGTGCGGCAGATCCAAAAAGAATAACCTTGTCTGGTGTGCAGCCAGATAAAATCCACTTTAATTTTGCAGCCACAATTTCGGAGGTCTGTTCGTTCGTCAATAATCGAGCCCGAAATCGAAACATAAAATTTCTCCCGTCTCAAAGCAAACACACCCCTCAGAAGCTAACACTCCCAAAGTGAAAAAGCGACGAAAACCATCGCAGACTTTAAGCTTAGCTTCTTAAAACGGCATCCGTCAATTGCGTTTTTCCTTAAAAAGGGTGCATCCGCGGATTGATGTCTTGACCATCTGGCCAAATTATTGACACCTATGCTGCTGCGATTCCAAATCGGTCTACTTTTTTCCAAAACTGTT
>JBIIVH010000120.1:0-3505 GCA_044339525.1 Silvanigrellaceae bacterium
TTTAAAGGTCTTTCCCTGGGTGCCACTGGGTTATACACAAAACAAACGAAGTGTGGTGGCTTTAGACAATCTATTAGCCCAACTGGCCAACGCCGTTCAATTGGAATTCTCCGGCACGATCATTCCCCAGGATGCGTCGCACGTGCATTTGGAAGACATCATCATGGGCTTAAATTCGGGCTCGCTCCAGAAGGTAAAACTCATTCCCTGCCCCAAGATCCTGGTGCACTTTTTAAGGCTACTGAAACCTGACTTTGCCACTCGCCTCTTTGGAAGTTTGGCATTTGAGCTGGGGGAGGATTTGAAGGGAAATAACCGTTCCAAAATTATTTAAGAACTGCATTTGTAAGGAGAGTTATAAATAGAATGAAATTCACTCACTTGACAACCGGATTATTTGTGCCAGACTAGTGCAAATCCATTGTTCTATTTTTGCGAATCAAGATCGGAGGTCTAGGTGAAAAATCTTTCAGAAATCAGGCTTGCTGTGATTGGGCTTGGATATGTTGGCCTCCCTCTCGCTGTAGAATTTGGCAAAAAACGTAAAGTATTGGGATTTGATATTAGTCCTAGACGCGTTGATGAATTGCTCTGTGGGCGGGACTCTACCCTCGAAATCTCATCAGCAGAGCTTGCAGAAGCCACACAGTTGTCTTTTTCAACGAATCCGGAAGATTTGAAAATCTGTAATGTTTATTTAGTCACCGTTCCTACGCCTATCGATAAATACAAACGTCCCGATCTTACGCCACTTCTAAAAGCTAGCCATACCATCGGTGATGTTCTTAAAAAAGGTGACATCGTTATTTATGAATCCACCGTATTTCCTGGGTGCACGGAAGAGGAATGCGTGCCTGTATTAGAGCGCCAATCCGGACTAAAATATAATGCGGATTTTTTTTGTGGCTATAGCCCAGAGCGGATAAATCCTGGAGACAAACTTCATAGGCTGACTTCCATAAAGAAAGTAACTTCCGGCTCCACTCCGGCAGTGGCAAGCATGGTAGATGCATTGTATAATGAAGTCATTTTAGCTGGCACTCACAAAGCTCAGTCTATTAAAGTAGCTGAGGCAGCAAAAGTGATTGAAAATACTCAGCGTGATCTTAATATTGCCTTGGTTAATGAGCTTGCGATCATTTTTAATAAACTTGGAATCGATACTCAGCAGGTCTTGGAAGCAGCCGGAAGTAAGTGGAATTTTTTACCATTTTGGCCAGGCCTGGTGGGCGGGCATTGTATAGGCGTAGATCCCTACTATTTAACCCACAAAGCTCAGGAAATTGGGTACAACCCTGAAATTATATTGGCAGGCCGGAGGCTAAATGACAACATGGGTGTATATGTTTCATCGCAACTCGTTAAAGCGATGATTAAAAAAAGAATTCATATCGAGGGATCCAGGGTTTTGGTGATGGGCCTAACGTTTAAAGAAAACTGTCCGGACCTACGAAACACTAGGGTTGTGGATATCGTTGCTGAATTAAGGGAATACAATTGTTCCGTGGATGTGTATGACCCTTGGGCCGCCCCTGAAGAGGCGCTCCATGAATACGGTATTAAACTTACAGACTCCCCAAAAGCCGATTATTATGATGCTATTGTAGTTGCAGTTGCGCATCATCAGTTTAAGGATTTAGGGGTAAATGCAATTCGCCAATGGGGCAAGGGCAACTCCGTTGTTTATGATCTAAAATATGTTTTTGAGCCCGCCCATTCCGATTTGAGGTTATAGTGATGAGCCTAGTCTACACAAATCTAAAAGCAAAACTTTTTAATAAAACACATCAATGGCTAGTGACGGGCGCTGCGGGCTTTATTGGAAGTCACCTGCTTGAAACACTCTTAAAGTTAAATCAACGCGTCGTGGGCATAGACAATTTTAGCACGGGCTCTAAACGAAATTTAGAGGAAGTCCGTGCCTTAGTAGGCCCTTCCCAGTGGCAAAACTTTGTTTTTGTTGAGGGAGATATTCGAGATTTTTCTTTGTGCCGAAGAGTGTGTGAAGGCATTGATTTTGTTTTACACCAAGCCGCCCTAGGATCTGTGCCTCGAAGCATCCACGATCCGATAGCCACGCACCAAAGTAATGTTGATGGATTTTTAAATATGCTTGTGGCCGCAAAAGAAGAAAAAGTTAAACGTTTCGTGTATGCTGCCAGCAGTTCCACTTATGGCGATCATCCCGCACTTCCAAAAGTGGAAGAAAACATTGGAAAGCCTTTATCGCCTTATGCCGCAAGCAAACTCATCAATGAAATTTACGCAGATGTTTTTGCCAAAACCTACGGATTTCAATCAATTGGATTAAGGTATTTTAATGTCTTTGGGCCGCGCCAAGATCCCGATGGTCCTTATGCAGCCGTAATTCCAAAGTGGTTTAGCGCTATAATTAAGGGACAACCGATCATCATTAACGGGGATGGCGAAACGAGCCGAGATTTTTGTTACGTTGCCAATGCGGTTCAGGCCAATCTGCTTGCCGCCATGATGGAAGACGACACTGCTTTGAATCAAGTTTATAATGTGGCGGTTGGCGAAAGCACGACTCTTAATCAATTATTTGGGCTCATTCAAAGGCTTTTAATGCCAGAATGTGCCTACGCAGCCGGCTGCAAGCCTACTTATACCGATTTTAGAGTGGGCGATGTCCGGCACTCTTTAGCGAGCATTGAAAAAGCCAGCCAAAAACTTTCTTACCAAGCCACTCATAAAATTTTAGATGGGCTTACAGAAGCAAAGGAATGGTATTTACTTAGAAATCTGAGTCAAAAAGGAATGAATTCATGATGAAGGCGCACCACCAGGAGATATTAACAGGAGCTCGATTCGAGTTTGGCGCAAATTGGGCCAAGTTTATCAGCCGAATTACCTCCGAAAAGATTGAATTTGCAGAAACGTCTTTAAAAAATATGTTAAATGTTGATAGCTTAAAAGGCAAGACGTTTTTGGATATCGGATGTGGTAGTGGGTTATTTTCACTGGCTGCAAGAAATTTGGGGGCGAAAGTGCATTCTTTCGATTTTGATCCTAAATCGGTAGCCTGTGCTGCGCATTTAAGGTCAAAGCATTTTCCCGGGGACCAAGACCGGGTGATTCAGGAGGGTTCCGCTCTGGACGCTAACTATCTAACATCTCTGGGAACCTTCGATGTGGTGTATTCGTGGGGTGTTTTACATCATACCGGCCAAATGGAAAGCGCGCTTAAAAATGCAGGAAACTGCGTTGCACCTCAAGTCGGTAAATTGTTTATTTCCATTTACAACGATCAAGGCAGAAAAAGCAAATGGCGGTTACAAGTAAAGAAACTCTATAATTTCCTGCCAGTTCCTTTGCGTTTTTTGGTTGTGTTTCCCGCTGCCCTGTGGCTCTGGAGTCCAAGATTTTTTGCTGATTTAATCAAAGGAAGTCCGCTGAATTCATTTAAGGAGTATCCACTTAATGGGAGAGGGATGTCCAAATGGATTGACCTTATTGATTGGGTAGGGGGGCTGCTCTTTGAAGT
>JBIIVH010000121.1:0-3427 GCA_044339525.1 Silvanigrellaceae bacterium
TTCCAGTCCAACGGAAGACGCATTTGAATCATGTAGCAATGGGAACCTCCACTTCGTTAAAATGACTTCCCACTCACTATCAAGCTAAAAAATCAAACCGTCACCCCGCAGTTATGATAACGTACGGTGTGTGGTGACCGAATCATGGTCTTCACTTTTATGTATGACTGAGGTGATATTAGTCAGGCCAAATACGCCAGTATTACCTTTCAGTGTGTGGAGAAGCTGCTTGGCTTCCAACCAGCTTTTTCTTTCGATACATTCCTCAGCAATTTCTAGGGATTCCTTAAAGTCCTGTAAATAAGCACAAAAATCTTTTTTATTATTTAAGATATTGATTAAAATTCCTAACCTTTTTGATTCTAACTGAGCGGCCACTTGGTTTGTGATGTCTGAAACTGAAACCATGATGTTCTCGATCTTTCCCGATGAATCATCCCGAATCACGGAATAGTCCAAATGTAACGACCGATCTCCCAGCTTTACAATATTAGGCAACTGAGACAAATTCACATCTTCTGGTAAAACATCTTCAAAAACCTGTGAAAATAATATTCTAAATGTCGAAATGTCTCGTTCAGAAATACAAAGCAAGTCAGAAAAAGAGTCTCCTACCTTGACGTCTTTTTGCAGAAGGTTTTTGCATGATTTTGTGAAACCTTCTTTAAGAATCAAATTTGAATCAATCAAGAAAAAACCAGGAGCGAGATTTTCATAAATAGTTGCTATAACTCTTGATCTATATTGCAAATCTTCAAATGATTTTGCTGCTTTGTTTTGTGCTTCGACAATTTGTTTGGAAAGCACATGGATTGCAGCCGCTACAGTTACAATCCCAAAGAGCAGTGCAATACCAATTTGGAAAAATGAAGATGTATTGTTAATGGACATTTTTTGACTTTCGAGCTCAACATTTTTTCTTCCTTCATTGGCTAAATCATCTATGAGATCAACATATTTTGTTCTCTCTGGATCGTATTTTGCGAAGTAAAGTTTTCTTGCTTCTTCTTTGTCTTCAAAGATAGTTTCTAGAATTTTTGTGTCAATTGGCCTCAGCAACGTCTCATCTATAAATTTGAGTTGTCTGATGATTTCCGACATCTTCTCTGTTGTTCCTTTAGAGGAAATATCATCCAAAAGTTTTGTTGATTCATCGTAAGCTGCGATCTTGGCCTCTGAGTACTTTGCGAGCTGATCCGGATCGATAAGAATGGCCTTAGATGCATCGTCTTGAACCAACATTAATGTTAGAATTCTTGCTGTCATGGACTGCAAAATTAATGCATGAGTTAGTGTTTTTGAATTTTCTTGGACACGAGAGTAGGTCAAATAGGTAACAAATACAGGCCCAATGACAAGAGGCAGTACCAACGAAAGGTAAAACTTATGAGCTAGCTTCATTTTTTAGAATCCGTGACTTGAATCGTTCCACGCATATTAAGCATGTCGCCGTGACCTGGCATTGTGCACAGAAAAGGATATAACGCTCCTGCTTTAGGTTCAAAACTAATGGAATCCGACATCTCTGGTTCTAACACAGCGCTATAAGAAACAACTAATTGACTCGATTTTAGTTTAGCTAAATCGTATTGGTTTTTTTGTAGTTCTTTAATAAATTCATCCATCTTCCCTGGTTTTAATATAACGATATTATGTTGAATTCCTGAGTTTTTTAATGCTAAGTTCTTAAATGAAATACTGATCTTTTTTTTGTATGGAACTTTGATCTCCTTTTTGTCAAAAGAGATATCATTTCCGATAGATGATATGGAAATCTCTGCATCAGAGCTTGCTCCAGATGCAGATAAGTTTGAAAAATAAGAGATAACTGAAATAGCGATCGAGGCACGAAAATATTTTAACATTAAAGTCATAATGCTTCCTATGAATTGAATTTTTAGAGTTCTGAAATTTTTTTTATTTTTTAACTGAAACCTTCAATTTCATTTTTGGATGAATGGCACAGCGCACTTCAAGTTCGCCTGCAACTGAAAATAGTTGCTTTGCTTCCGCACCTATTTTGGTAATACCAGCATTGAATTTATGATTTTCCGTAGTAGAAAAAACATTATGCGATGTGTCATCATCATTTTTGAAAACTATGGTGTCTCCTGGAGCAATTGTCACTTCATCTTTTGAAAATGCTTTTCCTTTTTGAGATATAACAATCTCAGTACCTGCAAATCCAACTGCAAATTCAAAGCCATTCATTATTAGGAGCACATGTGCGATTTTTAAAAACTTCACCAGATTTCCCCTATTTCAAACGGAATTTTACAAATTTACTAAATTTAGAACCACGACACAAATCATTTCGGCAAAACTGGAATTGTAATTGGTTTGTCTACACTTGTTAAGGAATTTAGAAATGATACAAGGTCGGCTTTTTCTTGTGCTGAAAGTCCCAGTGGCACCAGCTGTTCCGCTAGACTATCTCTCTTGACATCTCCTCCTCGGTTATATAACTCAACAACCTCCACCAGCGTAGATAAGCTTCCTCCATGCATGTAAGGAGACCGGCTATTTACGTTTCTCAGCGTTGGTGTCTTAAAAGCATGACGCAGTACAGGAATATCTGGTATTAATTTTCCTCTTCCCTCATCGTCATCCGCAATTCCAATGTCATGGAATGCATCATCGGTGAATCTCCAACCGCTGTGACACGTTGCACATTTGGCCTTTTCGTTAAATAACACAAAACCTCTTTTAGCACTTTCTGAGATCGCATTTGTTTTGCCACTGACCCACTCATCAAACGGAGCAATTCCTGAAACAATAGTCCTTTCAAAAGTTGCAATACTCTTTCCTATATTCTCTAGGGTAATTTCTTTTGACCCCGGAAAAGCCTTCTTAAATAATTCTTGATATTCTGAAATTTCGGTAAGTTTTTTAATCAGTTTGTCGTGAGGAAGCGCCATTTCACCGGGAGACTCAATTGGCCCCAATGCCTGAATTTCTAAGCTCTCTGCTCTTCCATCCCAAAAATACAGGTCGCCCCAAGCCAAATTTAACAAGGTTTGGGTTCTTCGGCCCAAAACTCCCATGCCATGGCCGATGCCTCTAGGTAAACCATCTCCCCATGAGAGCCCTGGATTGTGGCACGTGGCACATGAAATCCAATTGGATGCAGACAGACGAGGATCGAAAAATAGTACTTTTCCTAGATGCTCCTTGTGTTTAGAGTACTCGTTATCTTTTGGATAAGGAATCGAGGTTGGACGCTTGTAGAGACTTCGAAAAGTTTCGGGTGTTGTCTTTTTGCTTGCTGCAGCCACACAAAATAACACTGAAGGGATCAGATATACTTTGGCCGGCCTAGAATTTTGAAATTTTACATTTTATCAAAAACTATGATACAGAATCCTAAAAGCCGAGGATTCAAAAGTGACGATAATGGTATATTTTGCTGATGGTGTTCTTGAAGAAG
>JBIIVH010000071.1:0-14732 GCA_044339525.1 Silvanigrellaceae bacterium
CCCTAGATGCCATGACTCTGCTCGTGGACACTGGCACAGAAGGGTTTATGGTGCTAAACGAAGGGGCCGCCGTGAGTGCCAGTAAAGAAGTTAAGGTCACACTTGGGGCCGGAAGTGATTCCGTGGTAATGAAGATCTCCGAAAATCCCGACTTTGCCGGGGCGCCTTGGAAGGCTTTGAAGACGACGTTTACTTATAAATTTCAAACGGGAGGAAATAAAATACTTTTCGCCAAAATAGCCAATGCCAATGGACTAGAAAGCAGTCCGTTTTCGGACAGTATTACAGTTGCCTCACAGGAACCTTTGCCTGTGGTTTCTGTCTCAAGTCTAAATTGCAGAGATGCCTCTCTTCTTCTAAATATCTCAACGATAAATGGTGCTGCCCCGATTTCCCAAATGATGGTGTCCTCCACCGGCAACATGACCGGTCAGAATTGGGAGAATTATTCCACAACCAAATCCATTGCTCGTGCTCATTTAAGTGGACCGATTTTGGTGAGGTTAAAGGACACATTTGGCCGGGAAAAACAGTCACAATTAAATGAAATCCAGTGCTTAAACACACTTTCTGAGGCTAGGGATTCCCTATCGACTACGAGTGTCGGTACTAAAGCGTTGTTTGCTGGGGGATATAAATACAACGATCAGGGATCTGGTATAGCATCAAGCATAGTAGATATCTTTGATTCAGTCACAGGCATTTGGACTACTGCAAATCTTTCTCAGGCCAGGGGCGGTTTAGCCGCAACTAGACTGGACACCAAAGCCTTTTTTGCTGGCGGAGCCGGAACGGGGGGAGTGTCAAATGTGGTGGATGTATTTGACGAGGCTACCGGTATATGGTCAACAGAAAGTCTTTCTCAAGGGAGATATGGTTTAGTAGCGTCAAGTGTTGGTACAAAAGCCTTATTTGCAGGGGGAAACATAAGCGGCACTGATTCAACTGTGGTAGACATTTTTGATTCTGTTTCTGGAGTTTGGTCTACTGCAAACTTATCTGAAGCTAGGAGGGCTTTATCAGTAACTACTGTGGGCACTAAAGCAATATTTGCCGGAGGAAATTACCAATCGAATGTAGTTGACATCTTTGACGCTGCTACAGGAACTTGGTCCACTGCAACACTTTCTCAAGGAAGAGGCCGTTTGTCAGCTGCTTCCGCTGGCAGTAAAGCAATGTTTGCTGGTGGGTCGAGGGACATTACAGGGCCGAGTTCCAATGTGGTAGACATTTTTGATGCTGTTACAGGGATTTGGTCCAGCTCAACTCTATCTCTGGCTAGATGGAGCTTATCTGCCATAGGAGTAGGAACAAAGGCTTTTTTTGCAGGGGGTGGGAGTACCGATTTAGGAGCGTCAGCTGTGGTCGACATTTATGACTCCTCCACAGGAATGTGGTCTACAGCAACTCTATCTCAAGCTCGGTGGAATTTGTCTGCAACCAGCGTCGGTAACCTCGCCATTTTCGCTGGTGGCATTTATTCAAATGCAGTAGACATCTTCGATAACGAAACTAATACTTGGTCAACGATGACCACCATTGATCTCACTCAATTGTAACTTTAGGCACTCAAGTTTATTGTGAAATGGCATCTCCTTAAGCCTCAAATCCAGTCTACCTAAAAATCAGTCCCTAACTCTGTAAATTGGAAAAAGAATCAAAGTTTTCCTTTATTTCCATGAGTATTGAGTGATTCCGGCAGTTTTGATAGAGTACGAGAGGTACATTGAGGATCAAGATGCCATGAGATTATTTAAATTGGAGTACCGAGTTGACTTTCCTAGAACTTCTGAGCAAATTTTGGAGGATGTGAGAATGGCACTGGCTCAAGAGGCTGAATTACAAGGTTGGTCCTCTGGCTATACATTTTTCGAATGTCAACAACCTAGACAGTCGCCCGCCGGCGGAATCGTTTACACCTATGAGGTGGAGGGCCAGTACACTGACGATGGAAATGATCCCTTAAAAAGTTCAGACCGGAAAGGAGCCACTGGTGTGGTAGATCCTTCGGAAAACAGTGCCGCAAAGTCTGTTGATGCGCAAGCAGGCTTAAATTAACGGTACGTTTAAAAACCGCCCCCATCCATCGTAAACTGCAGTTATCTATTGTGCTTTTTGAGTTTAAGTATCTGTTTTTAATAAAATAAATTCGGATTGGAGCGTCACCCAACCCAATGCTGGAATAAATTTGGTCTAAGTGGCTTATTTTTAAGGAAAAGCACAATTGATGGAAGCAGTTCACATCCTTTACGCTTGTTTCCATTCATCGACATTCGCTTCGAATCGGTATATAACGCTTCGAAGCGTTATTAACGCATCGAATCTGTTTTAAGCGCTTTGAATCGAATTGGGATTGGGAAAAGATGAGTAAGAACCTATCCGAAAAAGCAATTCAGGATTTTCTGGAAAGTTACATTCCCAACCAGTCTTCGTATCTGGGCCAGAAGGATCTTGCCCGCATGAAAGCCATTGGCATTGCCATCAATCCGGAAGAATTGGCTCCCGCGGGCACCTATGCAAAACAAATTTTAGGCCGACTTTTGATTGAATTGTCTTGGAATTCGTCCCGATTGGAGGGAAATACCTACAGCCTGCTGGATACGCAGAGGCTCATCGAAAAAGGAATTGCGGCTCAAGGGAAGGGTGCACAAGAAGCACAGATGATTTTAAACCACAAAGCCGCCATTGAGTTCATTGTGGATTCAGGCAGGGAAACCGGCATGAATTCCATGACAATACGTAATATTCACGCCATTCTTTCAGACAACCTGCTCGAGTCCCCTGAGCTTTCTGGGGCTTTGCGGAGAGAGTCGGTAGCCATTGGTGGGTCTGTTTATTTGCCATTGGCAAATCATTGGGCCATAGTGGAGCTCTTTGAATTGTTTATACAAAGGGCCGCTGAAATTGAAGAGCCTTTTGAGCAAGCATTCTTTGTCATGGTTCATCTGCCTTACCTCCAGCCATTTGTTGATGTGAATAGACGCACCTCTCGCTTGGTTGCCAACATTCCACTCATCCGGTCCAATCTTTATCCCTTGTCCTTCACAGATGTTCCTGAAAATGCTTATGTGGATGCCACACTTTGTGTTTATGAATTTCAAAGAATAGAGCCACTCGCTGAACTTTTTGTGTGGGCTTATGAAAGATCAGCCTTAAAGTACCGGGCCATACGAACCCAAATTGGACAACCGGATCCGTTTCGTGCCCAGTATCGGGAGCAGCTCATTCAAGCGGTGGGAAGGCTTGTGAGAGGCACACTTGATTCAAATGGCCTCAGAGAGTGGGCGCTTCAGAATAACGTAACTTCGTCAGACGTGGACCCGTTTTTGGACATCGTGGCTAAGGAAATCAATGCATTGCACGAGGGAAATTTTGCTCGATTCCGCCTACGGCCATCGGAATGGGAGAGCTGGAAACGTTCCCAAAACTCTTGACTGCCGGCACTGTCGTCAGATATCATGATAATTGACGGTAGTGTCATTAATCATCCTACCGTTTCGGCTCTTCTGGTAAATATTTTTAGAGAAAATAATGACTTATGTAAAAAGACTCCTCGATATTGGTCCGATTTTAAACACCCGCTCTGTATTGCTCTTTGGTCCAAGGCAAACGGGAAATCCCTTTTTTTGAGAAATTAGTTAAGTTTGTACTAACAGGTTCTAGCGCTCGAAAGTTGAAAAAACAAGGTGTGAATTTATTGGGAGGCAGGGGCAGAGATAGATCCTTTTGTCTATCCTGAGGTTCAAAGTCACGGATTTGAATTAGAAAAGGTTTTTCAAACGGGACTCATTCCAAATCATTTTTTTTCCGATTCTCCTGAGGAAGACTTGATGGCCTACACGGGGCGTTACTTAACAGAAGAAGTTTTAGCAGAATCCCTCACACGCAATATTGGCGCATTTTCTCGATTTTTGGAGGTGGCTGCGGGTTGTAATGGGCAGCTGATCAATTTAAGTAACATTGCAAGCGATGCAGGAGTGCCCCGTTCCACGGTGCAAGGGTATTGTGAAGCACCCGCCCCTAAAGGGGCAGGCTTCGTGCGATCGGCGATTCGCTTTCGCTCATCGCTGACCTACTACATGCGTTCCTCGCGGAACACCCTTTCCTGCTTCGCGGCCTCTGCCAAAGATTGCTCTCGGATCTTACGGAAGGCTCCACAGGCTGACACCGCACTTCTGTCGGTGTATCCGCCTTCGGTTTTCGCCGAGGCGCAATTCTTTTCGCGGCTATGCCTTTGCGGGGCAACGTGCCGGATCGGAGATCGTTGAGAAATCGCTTTTTGAGAACTTTTGCCGCGTTGATGTCAGCGTTGTCTGAGTAACCACACACGATACATAAGAATGCGCTTTGCGACGGACGGTTTTTTGCATCGACAAATCCGCACGCCGAACATTCTTGACTCGAATGGTGAGGCGCGGTCTTTACGAGAACCTTATTGCGTTCGCGCAGTTTGTAATTAAGCAGCGTGAGAAGTTCGCCCCAGCCCACGTTGAGAATTGCGGCGTTGAGACCAGCCTTTTGAGCAGCACGGTTCTTCTCGTAGCCTGTGATTTCTCCCTGTGCGTCTCGCACCGGGACAGGCTTCGGACGGCGAACCATGTTGGTTATTTGAAGGTTTTCGGCGACGACGACTTCGGGTGCCCTCTCGGCTATCGCCTTCGAGGTCTGATGAAGGAAATTTTTGCGAATCCTCTTCGTCTTGGCTTGAACGCGCGCGGCTCGTTCGCGAGTCTTGCGGCGATTCTTGGAGCCTTTCTGACAACGAGCCATGCGCTTCTGGTAGCGCCTTTTCTTTTCGTCGAGTTTGCGTACGCGTCTCTTTTGTTCTGGGGTGAATCCATAAGTCTTGCCATCTGACAGAGTGGCTGGCTTGGCCACGCCAAGATCCAAACCCAGGACAAGAGCATCTTGCGATTCTTCTGGAGTGAGCGCGAGGCGACCGAGAAGCACCTCCTCGCTCTCAACCTGTGCTTCGTATTCGTAGCTCCACGAACAGAAGAAACGGCGGCCTACTCGCGAAACAACCACACTTTTAGGCACGGATGCCTGACCCAAGCCAACTGGCATCGACACTTTGCAGAATAGAGCCGAACCCTCCGAATCCTTGAAGCCAAGGCACAGAACTCCATTGTCGAGGGATGCCTCAAAAAGTTCGGCAGTGATAAGGCATGTTTTCTTGCCGAACGGTCTGCGAAACCGAGGATGATTGCGCAGTCCTTTGATGGCCGCTTGCTTTGCCTCAAACCACTTTGCAGCGGCATTGCGCCGAATCTGCGAGGGCACATCGCCAAGCCATGGTCGTGACTCATCGACGAAATGAGCAGCGGCCTGATTGGACTTTGGTCGCATTTCTGGAGGGCGCCCTAATGCGCTCCATGTTTTGCGAGCCTGCTCATCCTCGCCAACCTTGCAATCCCAAACCACACCGAAGCATCCAATCCACTGCGCCAGCTTCGACGCTGCGTGAGATTGGAGTTGCGCTGTGATTTCGACTTTCTTGCCGCGCTGATAAAGCATTCTACCCACGACAAATCTCTTGTGGTTGTGTTACTCTAGGAAGGGAGGAGAGTCAAGCCTATTTCGAGTATGATCCGACAGCCCGGCGGCAGGGGAGGCGATTCCTAACGTATCGCCTCCCCGCCTTCGGACGTGTCGCAATTAATGCCCTTGCGCCCACCGGCGCTGCGGGCTTTCTTAGCTCGGCTTGACTCGCCCCTGAAGAGCCGAGAATGCGCCTCGGTTTGGTTCAAAAGAATGGGAAGCGTGGGCAAGGAGGATAGGAGGCCACATTTAAGTTTCCATGTAAAAGACGATCTTCCCAAGTGCCTCCAATGCTTTAACATAGGCGCTAGAGGCATCGGAGTGCATCGCAATCACTCCCAATCCTCTGCCAAAGGAATCTTTGACTCCATTCCATTGAGTTCCTGGCTGCTGTAGAATTTCCACAGAGACTACACCTTCGCTCTGTTGGCAAGCCTCAACACCTTCGATGCGCATCAATCGCCCCTTTTTTTCTGGCGACCCATACGCTATGGCTGCGCTGTGATTCCACTTTTGGGGAAGATCTTGGATGATGCTTTCCCCTGCGGACTGTCTCACCCAGAGTTCATCTAGGTCGACCCCTGTGCATAGCCTGATGAGTTCAACGATGCTATCTCCAGCCAAGCGGGCATGGGTTTCCACGATTCGGGGTCCGGACGGTGTCAAAAAAACTTCGGTGTGGGCGGGTCCGTTTAAAAACCCCAGGTCCGTCAGGCATTTTGCCACAAAGTCAGTGATTTCCTGAACCAAGTCTTCAGGGAGGGGGGCAGGTAAGCAATGTCCAATTTCTACACACGCTACTGGGTCCTTAAATTTTTGGGTGACACAAATAACGTAATGAACTCCCTTTTCTGAAAAGGACTCCACGCTCCACTCGGAGCCTTCCAACCGGGGTTCCACCAACATGGAATGTCCCCGAGCTTCTTCCAAAAAACGAGCCCATGCTGATGATACTTCGATTGGGGAGTTGATGATGCAAATGCCTAAGCTACCCCTGCCATTTAGTGGTTTTAGTACCAGAGGATATCCCATTTTAGAGCCCCAATTAATCAGTTCCTCTTGGCTAGCAACGATTTTGGATGGGGTGGGATCGGTGCCTTTGGTGCGCAGAATGTTTCTCATTTCCATCTTGTTTCGGGTGAAATGGATGACCTCAGGGGAATGATAATTCAAACCTAGTGCCATTGAACCATAAAGAGTCATTTGACAACTTGAAAAATACGAGGGGAGCGAGCAAAATATTAAAGAGGTTTGGGAGCGCATAATCTATACTTCCTAATAGTGATGCGCTTACAATGGATTTTTGGCCTTGAATCATTCGAATCATCACTTTTCAATCTGAAACAAAAGATGTCATTGGTTCAGAAGGACGATTCAGTGAACTTTTACGGGTGGCTAGTGCCAGGCATATTCCTGAACTAAGGAAACTAATTCCGTTTAAAGTAAAGCCCACAACGGGAATATCCTGTATGATAAGCAGTCCTCCTATCCAGATTCCTAGAAAAGATCCCAATTGCATGGAGGTGACAGATCTGCCATTATATTTGGGAAGCTGTTCTTTTGAGAAAATCTCAGTTTCAACCACAAAAAGTCCACTTTTGTAAAATGGTTTACCGATCTGTATGGCAAAAATCATGATGTATACTGCCATTAAGTTTGAGGATTTGAAGAGAACTACACTACATAAAGTGACAATGATTCCGCGAATCGATTCACTAACTAAAAAAAATTTACTCGAAATCGCTCGATCCACAAGTGGACCGGCAAGAAAGGCTGCAAAAATAGAAACAAGTTGTTCAAACGCTACGGCGCCCCCAAATGCTTTTGCAGATCCTGTGAGGTCAAACAGATACTTGCCAAGAACGAGCAGGTGCGTTGCTGTCCCAGCGCTGGTTAGAAAAATTCCGGAAAGAAGATAGCCTTCATTCCGAATCATGTGACGCTCTTGAATGGACTAGAATGTGGTTAAAGGCATCCGAAAAATACATCTCAAATGTTTCTCGTTCAGTGTAGCCTAGGTGTGGAGTTAAAATCAGCCTAGGGTGACAAACCGGTGAGAGAATAGGTTCCACTTCATGCACATCCAGAGCAAAAACAGCTGGACCAAAATTTTGGTTCAAAGCATTTTGGATGGCACCTCGTTCCACTACGCTATCCCTACTTGTATTAATAAAAACGGAATTTTGACTCATCTTTTCAAAGTGCTTGGTTTTGATAAATCCTACAGTTTCCATACAAGCTCTTAGATGAACGGAAACAACTTCGGAAGAGGAAAATAAATCGCATAATTCATGAACGATTTGGTACCCGCGCTCTTGAGCGGCTTTTAGGGATTGCTCCCGGCCAAACACCACCACCTTCATTCCAAATGCCGTGGCGAATTGAGCGACTAGGCTTCCAATTTTTCCCAGGCCCACAATCCCCAGGGTTTTGCCACGGAGCGATCTTCCCATGCTTTGCAGTTTACCTTGAAGTGGTTCGCTGGATTGCCATTGTCCCCTGGATAGGGAATCAAGATAAAGATGAAGTCTTTTTTGCGCCGCTAAAACAAGTGCCCATGTAAGTTCTGCAGGAGCGTGAGGATTGCCGTTCCCTCCCCGAACCACAATGCCCCTAGTCTCACAGGCTTCCAAATCGATATGGTTGCCAAGGCGGCCTGTTTGTGAAATAAACCTGAGTTTTGGCAGCTGATTGATCATGTTTCTTGTTATTTTGGAGCGTTCCCGAATTAAGACAATGATTTCAAAATCCTGAAGGGCTTTGATGAGTGCCAATTCAGAGGCAAAAGGCTCGGTAAAGATCTTCACCGTAAACTCTTGAAGCAACGAATAGCACTCCAATTGCGAAACAATAGCTTGGTAGTCGTCGAGTATGGCAATTTTCATGAAAGTCCCTTTCTTAGTTTTTCCCGAAGCGTTCCTTGGCCATATTTCAATTGCACAAGGTTCATAGATCTCAAGTGAGGTAAAACGAAATCGATAAAATCGCTCAGTCCTCCTGGCATGATGAGAGGTAAGGGATCTCGATTAAAAGCAGAGCAGCGAATTCTTATATCCTTTCCAAACTCGATGGCGGAGGCCAAATCCATTTGTGCCGTAAAAATAATTTCAGACCATCTAGCAGCAAAATTTCTTCCCATTTCTGAAGATCCTGCCTGCACCAGAACAGGAAAATTTTGAGGAGATCGATGAATATTGAGAGGCCCACGAACAGAAAAATATTTTCCGGAGTGATTCAAAAATCTAGCTTTAGCAGGATCAAAAAAAATTTCCCTGGTCAGTGATTTGTCGAATGCATCTTCATCCCAGCTGTTCCACAAGCCTGTAACAACCTGTAAAGCTTCATGGGCGCGGTCATATCGAATTTCGTGGGAAATTTGCTTTTTTAAGCTAAAATTCTGCGCCTCTGCATCAGTGACGGAAGTCACAATATTCCATGCAATTCTACCTTTTGTAATATGATCTAAGCTTGAAAAAAATCTTGCAATGTGGAATGGTTCTTGGTATGTTGTAGACATTGTTGCCACAAAACCTATTTCTTTCGTGTGCTGTGCCAGCGCAGACATCAAAACCGCGGGCTCAAATTGAATCAACCGGCCCCATTGGCTTAGAGATTCAAGGTTTTCAGAGGGAGCTCTAATCCCCACGCCGTCCGACAAAAAAAAGAAATCAAATGCAGCTTCCTCCAGTTTTTTTGCCACCTGGATGTATTCTTCAAATTTTAAACTGGACAACGGGTCCACATGAGAAAGTTTCCATGCGGATGGATGATGCCCAGGAAGGGGGCAGAATCCGCCTAAAATGATTCTTTTTTTTAGATTATTCATTTTGATCAAGCCTCATTTTTATAGAATAAATTAGATACATTTTCTGACAATCGATTTAGTTTTTCTTCTAGAAACCAGGCTGGTAATGAAAAATGAGTGTCCACAAAATCGGCGGCGTCAAAAAATGAGCGTTCTTTAAATCTTTTAGCGTCCTTAGTTTCTAGACTTCCAAAGGTCTGCGCACTGTAATAGAGAAAGACGGGGGCTGGTAAAATAACGATCGATAAATTTCTGAATGCGGGCCGGATTGTCTGCATAAAAGCAAAGAGGGTAGCTAATTTTTTTTGACTTTCAGTTTCAAAGAAGTAACTTTTTTTTGTTCCCAGTCCGGACATACTTCTTGCACCCCAATGGAAATGTACTATATTTTCCTGAGGCTTCGATCCATCTGACCTAAAAATGGCATGTAAAACCAAAAGAAAGTTTCCAGATAAACAAAGTACTGGTTTTTGAACGTGTTCCGAATATTGGAGGAGTTTATCTGTATTAACCTGACAAATAAATGGAACAATGCACGATTTTATTTGTTCGCTAGTGAGTTGATTCCAATCCACTTTAAATCGGCTTCCGTCAATGGTAATCAAATGACTAAACACCAAGCTAAGAATTTTTTTTGGGTTTGCTAATTTTATGGCTGCTTTATAAATATCAATTAACAATCTTTCGATTTCTTCCCAGTTTTCCAGGAAAAAATCTGCCTCAAGCTTTACCTTTCCCTGGGACCTTTTTTTATGAAACTGAGCTAAAGTGACCAGCTGATCTCTTTCCTTCACCAATGCAAAAGGACAGAATACTGATTTATTTGTACTTTGCCACTTCCTGTCCACGCAAACGAGTCTTTCCCGCGTATTTTAAGACAGGCCGAATCAAAATATTGGCTTCATATTGCTCGCACACATGAGCAATTAGTCCGGACAACCGAGCCATCAAAAATGTGGTAATTGCCATATCAGTTGGAATCCCTATTAATCTGTAGAGCACAGCCGTGTAAAAGTCTACGTTAAGCTCCATGCCTTTCTTGCGGTACTTTTGCATCTCATTTTGAACCGCCAGGATCACCTCCCAATTCACATTTAAATTGCTTTTTGATGCAAGGGTTTCAATTGTTTTTTTAATCATTTGAGAACGTGGATCTTCTGCTCTGTAGACACGATGGCCAAATCCCGGTACGCCCAGCCCCTCCGACATTCTTTTTTTCACAAATTCTTTTACCTGACCTGGTGTGGTAAGGCAATCCAACATCTTTAATACATCTTGAATAGCTCCTCCATGAAGTCTTCCTGCGAAAGTGCAGACGGCTGCGGTCAGAGCATTGGCCATATCACTTTGAGTGCTTGCTACCACACGGGCGGCAAACGCGGAGGCATTTGACCCGTGTTCCGCATGTAAGATGAAGTCTTTATCAAGAGTTGATTCCGTTTCCTTAGAAGGTAAGAAACCATTTAATAGTTACAAAAAGTGTCCGGCATGGGACAAATCTGTTTCCATGTTCGAGGCAGGAAGTCCTGACCGAAACCGCTGATGTAGGGCTAAGGCTGAAGGAACTTTTGCTAGTATCCTAATCCCTGACTCCTGTTGTTCCATTATGTCAGGTTTGCGGTAATATCTTATTGGCGAGCGGTAAAGCTGTTCTGAAAGTGGTATAAAATTAACAATAAAATCAATAGGTTCAAGATTTTTAAGTTTACCTATGAGATCCATTTCCTCCTCTCTCAAACATCTCAGTCGTTTCCATTTAGAATTCCAGGAATCGAGCTCGGGCTGACTGGGCAGGTGTCCAATTACGAGCAAGTGAGCCACTTCTTCAAAAGTGTGTTTATCCATCAACATTGACACGTTAAGACCCCTATAGTGGAGACTAGATGCATTTGAATCGACCTTAGATATGGTGGTGTGATCAAAAACAACTCCATTGAGTCCTCGGTTCACAGTTTCGTGAGGTGATTTGTGGTTCGTGTCACTAATAGAAATGGGTGTGTTATTGGCTGAATTGTCTGTAACTAATTTTGTGTTCTGAATATATTGCTCAATTTCAAAAACGGAAGTCAGTTTTGAAACCTCCTTGTTACTGATAGGAATCTGAAAGAAATCCTCTAAAGTAATCATGAGATCGATATGAGTTAGGGAATCCCACTCAGCGATACTTTGATACGACAGTTGAGAAGTCACTCGGGATTTGTTAATTTTTAAAACCTTCGCTACCAAGTCATAAAGTTGCAGTTGAAGTGCCATGGTCGTCTCTCATTTGAGTGTGATTAAATTGAGTTTTGCCATTAGTGGAAACGGGTAATACGGGAACAATTCGTATTGATTTTGGCATTGCATAACTGGCAAGCTTTTTGCTCAACTGGTCCTGAATTTTGCTCTCTTCTAGTCCGTAACCAAATATGGCCAAGGATAAAGTTCCGGATTCCTGCAGATTTGCGGATGCAAAAACGACTCCTTGAATGCTCCGGGCGGCGGATTCCAGCTCGCCAAGCTCAATCCGATACCCAGACACTTTTACTTGCCTGTCGCCTCTACCTTGAAAATGGAGATGCCCGGCTTGAAGTTTTACAATGTCACCGGTTCGATAAAAAGTTTTGCCACTATGATAGAGAAATGGCGTTGAGTTCAGTTCTTGGTTTAGATAACCCGAAAAAACCTGACTCCCTGCTATGCATAGCTCACCCGTTCCAGGTGCCGAAGTGCTAGACCCCTTGAGTGGTTCAACATAAAAATCTAAGCTGCCAAACACCTGACCAATTGGGACAAATTCGCTGTCATTAGCGAAATTTAAGTAATCATCTGAACACTCAAATAAGCTACAAGCTACAGTGCACTCGGTGGGACCATAAAGATTAAATAGTTGCACTGTTGAGCTCAGCTGTTTCCAAAATCGTGCTACTTTAATGGGTAGCCCTTCACCACAAAATAGGCAATATTTGAGCGTTGGTGTATCTGCTCTGGTGCGGCCGCCCATCCTTAACGCGGTCCAAATCGCGGTGTAAGAAGTTTCTGACTTGGTTCCTAGTATTCCCATGACCTTTGGAATCATTAGATTGTGATCCGCAATTCGTTTTGCCCAGTTTTCACTATTTTTAGCTAACTCTTCGTAAGTAATCCGGTGTGTTCCAAAATCGATGGCAGAGTGTTTGGGATATCTTTTTGCGTTGTTTAGCATTTTTTCCATTAACGTATTCATATTCTGTCCTTGTCTTGAAGGGAAATCGAGAATGGCTACAAACTGGAACAGTGTGCCCGTCCGCTTCTCAAGAAGGGATTAACTTCTTTTTTCAAAAAAGTCGTGAACAAAAATTGACCGTCGTGGCTAAATTTTTGCCATATGTCGGAAATAAAAATTTATAGGATAATAATGATCTACTAAGAAGATTTATAGATATAACATTTGAAAAAATTTAAGAGATTAAGCCCCCACTCCAAAGCAGTTTCAGGAACTCCAAAACAGGAATGATTTCAATGCCATCCTCTGTGACGCGTTTATGTAGATCTAAAGACACGCACACATATCGTTTGACAAGACCCTCTTCCTTAAAGGCTCTTAATCCTTTGAGGTGTTTATCAGATACCAATTCTGTTCCTTTAATCTCAATGGCCACTTCCAGTCCCAAAACAACGTCCACTTCAAAACCGGTGCTGGTGCGCCAAAAACTCATCTCGGCTTCTTTCCTTTGATAGGAGAGGTAAGCTCTGCATTCAAGCACGATAAAGTGCTCAAAGGCGTTCCCAAAGGATTCCGTTTTTGGGGCTATTTTTCCCCTTCCGCACAAAGAATTGGTGACCCCAACGTCGAACAGATAAAACCGCGAATGGGATGTGGGTTTACGTTTTTTGGTGGTTCGAAAGGCTGGTAGTTTAAAACCTAGCAGTGTGTCTTCCAGAATTTCGATGTAGTTGGCCACCGTTCGGGCCTGTAAACCCACGTCGCTTGCTAGGGACTGTGTGTTGATTTCTTGCCCGTTACTTAAAGCAAGTGCGTCCAAAAGATTTCCAAAGCCCCCAACGTTTCGGGTGAGTGACTCCGCTTGAATTTCTTCTCTTAAGTAAAGATCCACGTAGGATTTTAGGTCGAGGTGTGCCTCTTCATCTCCATACAAGGAGGGAAGGCCGCCGGAATTAAGGTAGGCGATCAGGGAAAAGGAGTTGATTTCGTGGGAGGTTAAGGGAAACAGGTGCCGAAGTCTGGCCCTTCCTGCCAGGAGGTTGGAGGCACCTCTTTTTAGCTTGCGGGCGCTACTTCCGGTGAGCACAAAGCGCTGACCTCGGGATTCAATCAGGGAATGCACGTCGTCCAAGAGGGAAGGAAGCTTTTGAATCTCATCAATGACTACGAGCTCCTTACCCGACGTTTCTTGGGCGAGCAGCCCTGGACTTTTGAGGAGTCTGTTGTATTCCTGCCCATTTAATAGATCAACAAAGTGGGCCTTGGGAAATTGAACCCGGAGCAGGGTGGATTTGCCGGTGGCTCGAGGTCCAAACAAAAACAGGGATCTTTTTTTAAGGTCCTGCGTTAAATCTAATATTCTTGAGTACATATCATTTTCCGAAAGTTCATTTCCGAATTTGATGATATTCGGAAACTCTGTTTCCTGCAAGTCAAATGGGGTGACGGCTGAAAACTGCCGCTAACAATTGTTCTTTTAATGGGTTAAGTATTTGATTTTAAATAACTAATTCAGAAACCAACTTGTTTACATTTTTGAAACTGGAAAATTGGCAAAAAAGGATCCACAAGATCAAATTTAGTTCACGCCTTTTCAAAAATCTTAGTTTATACCCACTCCATGAAAAAGATGATGCCTTGCCCTAGGGCTGGGGGTCCCAATGCGGACCAAAATTCACAATCTCACCACACCATTCGCAAGGGCACTTACCGCCGTCCTACCGACAAAAGGCTTGTGCCACGCGGCTATTGTTATGATTGCCAGAAAGGATTCTCGGAACAAACCAACAGTCCCACCTACCGTCAGCAGTGTCGTTACCCTGTCAATGCCCTGACACATATTCACTTGAATAACAAAAAAAAAAATCCGAGACTTGCTGGAGTGTTTTGTATTTTAAATTGCTCAAAAGGAGTCATCATGCTTAATTTATCTTTTAGTCTTGTGTCTAAAGGTAACAAATCGCTTTGTTTGGGCCTGGCCACTCTGGCTCTTTTTGGATCTGCAGCCAGCTGTAAGAGTCGTTCGTTCCAGAAAGGCGAGACTTCCCAGCAAAAATCATTTGGTGGAACTATCTATAAGGACAGTAAAAATCCTGTGGCAGGAACATTAGCCATTTTGTTTTGGGTAAAAGATTCCTCTCAATCGGAAGATGCCCAGGTTTTGGTGCAAGGAGTTTGCCCCGAGGGAGCCGAAATTACGAA
>JBIIVH010000001.1:0-188990 GCA_044339525.1 Silvanigrellaceae bacterium
CCGATGGGCGATGGGAACAGTTTTGGAAAAAAGTAGACCGATTTGGAATCGCAGCAGCATAGGTGTCAATAATTTGGCCAGATGGTCAAGACATCAATCCGCGGATGCACCCTTAAATTGGAAAAAGCCCCTTGAACTTCCATGTAACGCACTTGGGTTGCGGTTTGTAACAATCTATAGCTCACTTCTACGGTGTTTGTTTCGGTACGAATGAGTTCTGTTACTTTTAAGTTTGCCCGGTAACCTTCCGGAAATCCAGGTAGTCCAGGTTGGGTTTGACAATCCAAAGTTGGCTCGTTCTTGGTTTGATCTGTGGTAAGGGGGCCGGTCTGACGGGCAGGTTCAGCCTGGCTAGCCAACTGGTCACAGGACTTTCTCACGTTAAGCGCCACTAGAGAAGGTTGGCTCATCCAAGCGATTCTACCTAATACAGTGGAGCCATGAACATAATCGTTAAGCTCTTTGTACTCCACACAAAGCGTGGACTCTCCCTCTCTGCCTTTTTTTGTTTCTTTAATGGAAGTAAGTTTGTTACGTTGATCTTCTTGCCCGATAAACAGTAACGCAGCTGTCTTGGCTTGGTGGTCAATGCCTTCTCCTCGACTGATGAATTGTAGTTGAAGAAATGGAAATCCAGATACGGGAGTCTCCTGAGGAGGAGATTGCCATTTTAAATCTGGATTTTTTGCCTTTTTAAGCCTTACCGATGAGTTCCACGAGCTCTACCATTCGGTTGGAGAATCCCCATTCGTTGTCGTACCAGCTCAAAATCTTCACCATATTATCCCCAATGACGCTAGTGTATTCCGCGTCTACAATACTGGAAAAAGGGTTACCATTAAAATCGGTGCTCACCAAAGGCAAGGTGTTAAATTGTAAAATGCCTTTCAGTGCGCCGAGGGAAGCCTCTTCTAATACCTTGTTCACTTCGGCGGCGGTGGTTTTTTTAGAAACTTCAAAAGTAACATCCACAAGGCTTACATTGGGGGTGGGGACGCGCACAGCGATGCCGTTCAGCTTTCCGGCCAACGCAGGCAATACTTCGCCAATGGCTTTTGCGGCACCGGTGCTGGTGGGGATCATGGAAAGGGCAGCGGCTCTGGCCCTTCGCAAATCGGAGTGAGGAAGGTCTAAGATCCTCTGATCGTTGGTGTAACTGTGGATTGTGGTCATGAGTCCTTTTACAATTCCAAAGGATTGATGAACCACGTGGGCCACGGGTGCGAGGCAATTGGTGGTGCAGGATCCATTACTTAAAATATGATGTTTTTGAGGATCGTATTCGTTGTGGTTTACCCCCAAAACGATGGTTTTATCCACGGCCTTGCCAGGAGCCGAAAGTAGAACTTTTTTAGCCCCAGCTCGGAGGTGAGCGCTGATCTCATCCCCTTTGGTGAATCGACCCGTGCATTCCAACACCACGTCCACTGCGGAGCGGGCCCAAGGGATTTCGGCGGGATTGGGGATGGCGCTTACGAGAATATTTTTTCCTCCCATCACGATGGCCCCATCTTTGGCGGTGGCGGTGATCTGGGATTTTCCATGTACGGAATCGTAGTTATAAAGATGGGCTAAGGTTTGGGAATCGGTCAGATCATTGATCTGAACCAGTTCCACGCCTGGACGGTTTTCAAGAATTCTTGCAACACATCTACCAATTCGACCAAAACCATTGATGCCAACGCGAATCGCCATAATTTGGACCTCCCAATCAGGGTTTAAAGATAGGGAGGTTTTATGCTAGCGCGCCGGCTTTGTCTACACTGGGTGTTCTGCTTTTACGGGTTTGGTGATGCCTTGCTTGTTATTTGAGCGTTCTGTTTTGGCGGGACGAGGCTTGGACTCTGAAGGAAAGGCGTGGGCTCCACTTTTGGAATGACGTGGTTTAGGAGAAAATGGGGTGGTACTTTGGGAAAGGTCAGCCTCCGTGGAGGTCTGGGGAGTAGAATCAGATGCCACTGTGGGAGAGGAATTTGCCATTTGAGTTGATTTGGTGTCGGGAGTGGTTTCTGAACCCTCAGAGCTATTCACTTCTTGTTGGGGAGACTCTAGAGCAGCCAATAAATCCGCATAGGATCTGATGTTTTTAAGATGTTTGCCTTTCACTTGGAGTCCTTGGATCACTTTGGGCTCGGTGGTGATCACCTCTACTTCTTCGAAGGTGCACTCGTCTAAACTACAGTTTTCAAAGGTAATGCCTTGGATATCGCAGCGATCAAACTCACATTCCGTAATGGTGGTGAAAGCAAATTCCAGGTTGGAAAGTCGGCTGCCATTCACCACCGTTCTGGCCAGTTCTGCTTTTTTAAACAAACAATTGGTAAAGTCCGATTCCGTAAGGCTGAAATCCGAAACGGCAGAGAATGCCAGTTTTCCTCCTTCCCAACGGCTTTCCGAAAGGGAAATGTTGGAAAGTCTGGAAAGAAAGAATTCATTGTTGGTGAGGTTGGACTGGTTGATGGTTACTTCGGAGAAGTGCACTCCCTTGAATTGATTTTTCTCTAGATTTGCCTTGCTTGTAAGGCATACTCCAAACCAATAATTACCCACAACTTGATTTAAGTCTACTCGAGAATCTTCATCAATTTTAAGACCTTTAAAGGCACTCAGTTTGCTATCAATGCCCTGGGAACTGGAGGCAAAGTGAATATTGGACCATTCATTTTGCATGGCGGTTTGAATTTTTTCAAGTTTTTCTGGTACGTTAGGTAGGGAGTCGGATATCTGTTGGAGAGCCTGAGACGTTAATTTGATCAAATCTTCTAAAGACTTGGACTTTTTTTGCTTGAGTTGTTCCACGAGCTCCAAAATCTTTTCTTTTTTAAACTTTCCGCCTAAAAAGCCATCGAAAAATTGATTAAATTCCATGTTAGATCCCTTTATCTAGTTTCCAAAGGTTAATGAGGCCAAATGCGGTTACAGCCAAGGGCATGATCCAGGCCGCAATCAAAGGATTGAGGAAACCGTTCTGGGAGATGCTCCTTAGAGATACATTTCCTATCCAAAAAAGGATAGCCACCACTAAGCACGAAATGATCCCGATGTAGGTATCTTTCTGCCTTTCCGAGTTTCGGGCAAAGGGCAGCGCTATCAGAATAAACAAAAAATTTAAAAAGGGAAGAGAAATTTTTTGAAAGAGATCGACTTCCCGATTGGAAAGGGGCGCTCCCGCTTGGGTGGATTCCCGGATGAGTCGTCGCAGCTCCCCATAGCTCAGCTGTTCGGAGGGGGTTTGCTGGCTGATGAGTTTAGGAGGGGTGGCTGTGACTTTTGTGGCATAAACCTCCTGAATCTCAATGGATAATTGACCCTTATAGCTGGATCCAAAATGATAGATGCGGGCATGGCTCATGACCCACTGGCCCAAGTCTTTGTGGAAGGTGGCGGAGTCGGCGTACACCACTTCCTCCAGGCCATTGGTGGGACCCACCTTATAATACATGGGGTGCTCGATTTTGCCCGTGATGCGGTCGAAATTGCTGAAATGAAGAAAGCCTTCGGAGCCTCGGATCCATTCTGCGTCCAGAAACACCTCTCCCAAAGCATTTTTTTCGATTTCAACCGACATCGTATATCGAAGTCGAGCCATGGCCTTTGGGACGACTTTCTCGGAGATCCAAAAGCTGGCCAGGGAAAGAGCGATGCCTAAAGCCAAAAGAGGTCCTCCCAGTCGGGGAATGCTTTGACCCAACGCTCGCATGGCCAAAAACTCTCCGTTTCGGGCAAAAATCCAACAGGTAAAAATGGTTGCAAACATACAATTAAAGGGTAACAAATCCACAAAAAGTTTAGGTATTTGGTAGAGATAATAATGGAAGATGGATCTGGGGCTTGCGGAATACTTAGGAAAGTAACGCGTGTTATTTTCTAAAAAATCAATTGTCAAAAAAAGTCCGATCAGAAAAAAAACAAACAAAATTAGAAACTTTGTCCATTCCTTCAGGAGATATCCGTCAAACCGATTCATCATTTTTGGGCCTTCTGCCAAAAAAACACCAAATCAGAAAGGTAATTTTTAAAGCGAGTGGAAGGAGGGTGGGTGGTGCGCCAATGCATCATGATTAGGAGCACCAGGATTAAAAAGAGGAGCGGCAGCACCAGGCTGACTTCCGGCGGAGCTAAAAATCTCATGGAGAGCCTTTGGCAAATCATTACGGCCGAGTAAAAACCCAGCACCACCAATCCCAATCCTAAGTAAGAGGCTCCTGCCTTTTGACGGGGGTCTCGAATGCCCAACCCCAACCCTAGTATGGGTAATATAAGACAAGCCAAAGACACCACCCATTGCTCGTAAAAATAGGAATAGTCCCTTCCTAGGCTGGATTTCTTTCCCCAGTCGGGTGAACTTCTGTGCTTTTGAAGTTGTTGCCAGTAGGCAACGGGGTAGAGGGAACGGATGTCGTCTTGGGAAAGCTGCCCTGGATCGAAATGTTTTTGAAAAAGGGCAATTAGGGATATTTTCATCTCTTCAAAGTGGACAACCGTCCAGCGGGATAAGGGAGCCGCATCCGAAGGGGAAAGGGGAGGATCTTGGGAGGTTTCTGCGCCGGGAATAAGAGCTTCGGAGCCTGCGGGAACGCTAAAGCTTCCTTCTTTTACGGTAAAAACATAGTCGGATAGGCCATTTTCGCTTTGTTTGGCCAGGCTGCCCGATTGGGCGTGCAAGACGATTTCCCTTTCGGATTTGCTGCGTCTTAAAGCCAAAAAGACCCCGGAAAAATCTTTTTTTTCAGCACTTACTTTATCCACATGCATCGTGATATCAAAGGTTTTGGTGGGGAAAAATTCTGTTAAAATGATCTTTTCTTTAAGCTTATTTTCAATGATGGCTTCCACGCTTTGTCGGGCGTGCATCCATTTAAATTTTTTGAGTTCTTTAGCAGCAAAAGGTTGCACCCAGAGGGACAAGAAAAGGCACAGCGCGCTGCTGAGACATCCCACCCACAACGCGGGAAGCATGATTCTTTGAAAGCTGACCCCCAAAGACATCCATCCTTCGGTCTCCCGGTCGGAAGACAGTCTAAGGCTTGTGATGAGGCTTGCCACCAGCACCCCCAAGGGGAGAGTCATTTTCAGAATGCCTGGAAGCAAAAAAACCACAAAAAGCGCGAAAGCAAAAAGTGCCTTTGGTGAGGTCAAAATGTAATCCGCATATCCCACCATTCTAAAAAGGAACATGATGGAACTTAAGCTGGCTATGACCACTAAAGTCAGGGTTAGAATGTCTTTTATGATCTGTTTATCTAGGTGTTTTAGCATGGCTCCCCAGAAGAGGATTCTTCCGACAAAAAGGCTCCCACGCTATGGTAGCCGCAATCCACATGATGCACTTCAGCGGTGACACCAGAAGAAAGGTGGCTAATCAGGTATAGCGTTGACTGCGCGATGTCTTCGGAAGTGACGTTGCGTTTGAGCGGGGAGCCTCGTTGACCATTCTCCAACATGGATTTGAACCCGGGAATCGCGCTGGCAGAAAGTGTTTTGATGGGGCCCGCACTGACGGCATTGACTCGAATGCCCTTGGGTCCTAGATCATGGGCAAGGTACCGTGTGCAGGCTTCCAGTGCCGCTTTAGCCACACCCATGACGTTGTAGTGGGGCACCACTTTTTCAGCACCATAATAAGTCATACAAACGACACTTGACCCGCTTTTTAGGAGAGGCTGGGCGTATTGGCAAACACTCACTAGAGAGTAGGCTGAGATGTCCATGGTTTTTAAAAAATTTTCCCGAGAGGTTTGAATAAAGGGGTTTTTGAGACAATCTTTTTCGGTAAAAGCCACGGAATGGATGATAAAGTCGATGTTGTCCCAAATTTTGCTAATCTGAGAGAAAAAAGACTCAATTTCGGTGTCCTGACCCAGATCACAAGGAAACATAGGACTATTTAATCCCGCTTGACCCACCAATTCCCGCACGCGTTTTTCCTGGGCTGGACCTAAATAGTTAAAAGCCAATTGAGCACCCTGCTGGGCCGCTTGAAGGGCGCAGCTCCAAGCAATGGATTTTTGGTTTGCCACTCCGAGCACAACTCCTCGTTTGCCATTTAAAAGTGCCGATGATGTCATGTAAAACCTTTCCTCTAAAAAAGTGGGTTGAATGTACCTGAATATCCGTTGATTTTCAAAGACAGTTGCGCCGACTCGCAATTGCGTTTAGGTTTATAGAAATCGGGAATCGGAGGCTACACTCCCTCGCTTCCCACAGTTAGGAGTTAAAGTCTTGGAATATCATAAATGGGAAATAGACAATACCATTTGTAAACGAAGATTTCACTTGGCCTATGAATCGGGTTCCGTTCCGTTGAGCTCGGTACAAGTTCCTTGCCCCCATTGCGGTGAAATCATATTTGAAGCGCAAAATCATCCTGAGGTTTTGTTTTTGCGCGATGAAAACCTCATTAAGTCCCCTGATGGCACCGGTCCGATTCACACACGCTGTCAGTTTAAAACGTAAGTGTTGTGATTTTTTTTTCGGTTGTGGGATTTAGCCTTTTCACCCTCGTTACCTTTCTACCTTACCTAAGAAAGATACTGGTGAATTTTGTATGGCCTGTCTTACGATGGCTTTTTTTGCCAAAGTTACGCCGTGTCTGGATTTTTGGGTGTCCATTTTTGCTTTTGACTATTTTTCAGCAATGGGATGGAGGCCTTTCCCGTTCCTCTCGCTTAACCCTCTTTTTCTACGTCCTGGCTTGGTTGCTCCATTGGGTGCGCCTTATGGACGCCTGGGGCTTGGGGAAATGGCGAGAGGAGTGGGATGAGTGGCAAAGGGACTTGAGAATAGGCCCAATCCTGAGTTCAACCCTTCCTACCTGGCTCTCCTCTTTTGTCACGGGACCCTTACTGGGTAAACCCTTGGAACCCTCTCTGAATTCTAAAGGGGAAATCCAAAAAATTTGGGGCATTTTGTGGTTGGGAATGGGTCTGCTGCTGGGCAGGCATGCATTGACCGGAGCAACTCTTCCAGGTTTTTTAGACACTTTAGATATCCTTATGGTTTTTGGTTTTGTGGTTTGGGTGCTGTTCCGGGCGGTGATGCTCAGACGCGAGGGCGTGCGTTTTTCCCTTAGGGAGCAAACCCCCTGGAAACCCCCTGTTCAATGGGTTGTTTTTTGTAGAGAAACCGGCCTTGATAGTCGTTTTCAGTCTGAGCTTTCCTTCAAGGTCTGGGTGGGGCTTTGTTTGATCCCCTCCCAACGGGTGAGGTCCATTTTGGGACTTTTAGTGACAAGTGTGGAATTTTGCATGTGTGTTTTCCTGGTTCATTTCTAGATCTTTCCTTCCATATATGAAAAAAGGGTCTTGAGTTTGCCACCGCTTTCAAGTATCTCTCCAAAGTCTGTTCACTGCAAAGTATTTGTCCAGTGGGAAACGGGCTCTGAGATGGGCATCTTTTGGGTTAAGTTTCTTGATTTATTGCTTTTTGTATTGATTCTGTGCTTTGGCATGTAAGTTGCTTCGTAGTGAACAGGCTGGATGGGGTGGATGCCCAAAGGGAGTTTCCCCTTTAGAGCCCAAATAGAGAGTTAAGGAGAAGCCATTATGAATAACATTGTTTCACTGAATGCAAAACGAAATTCTCTTAATTCCGTGGTCACTGACGAAGCCATGGCGGGAAAATCGGAGCTGGATTTTTCCATGTCTGGGCTTAACTCCCCAGCAAACGGAACTAAAAAGCTCAGTTTTTCGGAAATTGCCGCCAAAAACGCCCAGAACGCCGAACGGCTGCGCAAAGAGCGACTTAGCGCCAATAAAGGTGTGCTTAAATCTTATAAAATCAAGTAGTGGCCCGATGTTTCATTTAAGAACGAGATGGGAAAGTTCCCTTTACCTCATTTTAAAAGTCGAGAAAAAAACCCAAGAGGAGAAACCCATGACACAAGTTCAAAGAAAGTCCGATTCATCGGTGGTGAGTTTAATGGAGTTTAGGAGCCGGAAGATGGAATCTGGAACTCGAAAACTCAATTTATCTTCTACTTTCACTGGAAAAAAAGGTTCCTTAGTGACTCCTGATGAACAGGATTTAAACATTCGCTTGGAACGAATCAAACAAAGCATTCAAAGAATCAATCAATTAATGCAAGATTTGAAAAACCCTGCTCAACAAAACTAGTGGAAACGTTGCGGCTGGGATTTTTAGATAAAGGAAACTAAGCAAAGGCTGTGTCCGAGTTTTCGGCCAGCCTTTTTAACGTTTCCGGAGAGAAGTTTTTTGACTTGAGCAGTGTGATATCTTCAAAATCCCTTTCTTGGTGTAATTGAACGCACTGTTCTTTGGCAAGCTCCAGGGTGGCCATCAAAGTCACAATGATTTCATAGCGATCTAGGCAACTCTCAAATAGATAAAAAAGCCCTACGGAATCTGCGGATTCTAAATTTTTAAAGATAAAGCTCATCTTTTTTTGAATGGTAATGCGTTGGGCATGGACCTTCACTTTAGGTTTGGATTTTTGGGCGGCAAATTTTAAAAGAATGCGCTCCCAAGCTATCACCAGTGAAAAAGCGTCGCCTAAAATGGGGGCCGGTAGGTCGTCCAACTCTTGAGCTCTTCTTAGGGCCTCTCCACTGGGTAGCCCAACGGGTTCCCGATTCCATCTCTTATCTAAAAACAGAGTGAGTTCCTGCAGAGATTCTCTTGCCAGCAACATTTCCACGAGTGGACGTCTGGGGTCTTGAGTGTTCATTTGATCCAGAGTCTGCGGCTCGGGAGCGGGGGTGTTTTGGAGTGCTGGGATAAGCAATGACGCTTTGATTTCCACCAATTGAGCGGCCATCACGAGATATTCCCCCGCCAGCTGGAAATCCAGCTGGGGAAGCTGATTTAAAAATTGTAAAAATTGTTCACACACCAACGCCATAGGAATATTAAAAACGTTGATTTCTTGCACTTTGATCAGATGTGCTAAAACATCCAATGGACCATCAAAATGTTCCAACACGAGGTGCATGATTTAAAATCCATTTTTAAAAAATTGTGATTCTTTGTACGCTTCTATTAAAAAATGAAATAGAACTCTCAAGAAAGCCGCTATGGGTATGGCCAGTAAAACCCCATAAAATCCAAACCAATCTCCAAAACAAAACACACTCAAAACAATTAAAAAGGGATGTAAACCAGAAAACTGCCCCATGATTCTGGGGGTTAAAAACAATCCATCTAAAATCTGGATAAACAAAAACGAGGCCAACACGGCAATCACGAGAGGGGGCTCGGCGTGATTGGCCACCAAAACCAAACCACTTAAACTTCCCCCCACTAGGAGATCCATGTAAGGCACCAATCGTGCAAAGCCTGTGAGCAGTCCGATGATGATTCCTGCTGGCAAGCCACTGAAATAAAACGCGGTAGCATAGAGAATGGCCAACAAAGTGATCACCAAGATTTGCCCCCGAAGCACGGCCCTGAGGGTATGATTGGCTTCTCTAATGAAATAAAGAAACGAACCTCTCAGATCGGGAGGCACCAAGCCTAGCACTCTCAGCATTAGCCGTCTAAAATCCCGCATCACAAAAAAAGCAAAGAAAGGAGATAAAGCCATGGCGGCCACCCAACTAAACAACACCCGTGTGGAGTCTCCAATGTTTTCCACCCAAAAGGGTTGGTCGGCGTTTTTGCTCAAGAGGTCGGTGAGCTCTTTGGCCCCTGCGGGAAGTAAGGGAACACCTAACCGCGTAGACCACTTGCTTAGAAGAGGCATAAGAGTCTTATCAAGCTGTGATTTTAAGCGAGGAAGCATTTCTAAAAAGAGCTCAGACTGCTTTAAAATGGTGGGAATTAGATACCAAAGCAACAAAAGTAACAAAAGGATTGTGCCAAAAACCGCCGTTATCACGATTCCACTTCGGTTTAGTCCTTTCTTTTCCAAGTTTTCAATCCACGGATTGAGAATATAGGAAAGCACAAGAGCCAAAATAAACGGCCCAATCACAATCCTAAAAAAGAGCATGGAAAGCACAAAAATAGACACAAAAATGCCATAAAAGAAAAGGGCTCTTTTGGTTGAAAAATGACTAGGAGTTAGGCCATCCATGATTTAGTTTTGACTTTCCAGCTGACTCAGTTGATGATCAAGGTTTTTTAATTCCTGCACTGCGTCTGACATATCAGCGGTTATCCCCAAAAGGGTGTGGGATGGACCCCCTGAGGTGGCTTCAGGATTGGATTCCCACTGGGTTTGGATGGCTTCGTAGGCCAGGCGGCCTAGTTCCGTAAAAGCCTCTTTTTTTCGCTGTATGAGATTGTGCTTCTGAACGCGTTTTTTGATTTCCGTGTAGTTTCTTTCCACTTCTTTTGAGCCCATGGCCAATAGATCGTTTAAGTTTCGAGTGATTTTTTTAATTTCCATTTTGCATTATCCTCGACGGTTTGGAACGGAGGAGACAGTAAGATCTGGCGATCTCAATTCCGGTGAAGACTTAAGTAAGTAAAATAGGTCCAAATAGCAAATCAGAAAAAAAGGCACTAAAAAAATTCCAGGGGCTAGGCTGGGCACAAATCGAACTAGAACCAAGCAAAACCAAGACAAAAGGGCCACACTCGCCACCATTAGGAAACAAAGGTTTCCTCGCACCAAGAGTGGTTCTAAAAACAAAGATTGTCTGAGGGATTTACGGGTTTGGGACAACTCCACCAATGGGAGAGTAGAATAAGCAAAAAACGCTTTAATGGAAAAGACAAATAGAATTAAGACTGCCGTTTTGAGGGAGGGGAACAACACCCCCAAAGCCAAGTCTGGGAAAATCAGCGCGAGCCACCTACCCAGCCCCTGCACGAGGATTCTTGCCCTTAGGATAAAAGTGGTAAAGTAGGTAATGGACGCTGCCACCAAAGTCGCTGTGACTCCCACACCCCACAAGGTTTTATGAATATGAGAGAGATAGGCGATATAAGTAATACAAACACTGTAAAGGCCAATTCCTATGCACAAATTTTTCTTGCTTAAATTCGGGTTACGCACTGTGATTCCCCTTTGCGTGGCCGTTTACAATCCCTTCTACATTCCTTTTTTTGAGGCGCTTTCCCTTGGAAACACCCTTTTTGCTCAGACACCCACTCAAGCCACGGAGGAACCGTCCACGGATAACTCCGACGCCCAAACCTTTTTTAAAAACAGGTTGAAGCCAGGACATTATACTACAACTTGGTTGGGAGCGGAAACCCTGCAATGGAATGTGGTGGATCACAGTTTTGGTTGGAAACAAAATTTTAATAGAAATGTCACTTCGGAAATTGGTTTAGGGTATGTATTTATATTTAGATTGGTGGGTGGGCAAGGAGTGGGCATTGGGAGCCAAATGGGATTCCTTTATGACTCAAGAACCTATGGAAATCGTTTTCGTCCCGGCTGGGCCATCTCATTTCCCAGCCTTTTAGTATCTACGGTGCATCAGCTGAATCATGCGTTTCGGTTAAGCTTTCAGGCTCAATTGGGCGCTCGATTCTATCCATTTCTGAAGGTTAGAAAACCTAAGGATTCAGGAGTACAGGAGTCTGGGCCGGAGCTAGACTCAAAATGGGAAAGGGTGTCCCATGTCCCGGATTCCATTCGGATGGGCGCGCTTTGGGAGTGGTTTACGCAGAGAGATAAGGCTTACACCCTCAACATGGGATACGGGCGGGTATGGCATTCTTGCGTGGACACCAGCTGCGAGTCGGCCAATCGTCCGCCGCTGGCCATCCAGGCTAACGCCTGGTTTTTAAACTTAGGTACCACTTTTTTACTTGGTGATGAGTTGGCAAAATAAGGGGTTCTCATCCCAAATTTTGTTGAAACCTACGCATGAGTGAAAAAAGGAGTCGTCCCAATAGCTGAAGGGGAATGATGCTTACCACCAGGGGCATGGCATGGGAGGAAATGAGGTGGGCGGGATGAGTTCCATAACAATGAAATTGCAAGGTGAGAGCTGAAAAACTCACCGCCACCATGGGTGCATAGCGAGTTAACTCTGTTTTTTGGGTGGTGTAACCCAAGCGAGTCCCCAGGAGCAAAATCGCCATCAAAACCAGGCCCACCACGGGAACCCATGAGGCACAATATAGGGCAGGGGCCAGTTTTCCCATGTTTTGGGTTTGTATGATGTGGGCCACATACATTCCCACGCGAAAGCTAACCCACGCGCCCACCCCTATCTGGACCCAACGCAGGGCCCTGGGATGCACAACCAGTTGGGGCCGGGACAGAAAAAGGATCTGATACAGGCTAATGAAAAGTATGACGGTAAGTATCAAATTGTCGGTCCAAAATCCAATTTCTCCCATGAGAATGCCCAGATTGTGTCTCAACCCAACCACCCACAGTAGGGCAGCGGCCATCACGGTTAAAATGCCACCGACCCAAGCCATCTGAACATTTAAAGAAGGAAGAGGCTTTACAGGTTTTAAGTCCCTAGACAATTTTTCAATTAATCCAAGGGAGGAATCCCGATTAGGGGTTGTCATGGGGAATTTCCTCCTGTCTCGCTTTGAAAATCTTTTGAAGTTTTTTAAGAGATCGATGGACAATCACCTTGATATTGTTTTCGGAAAGCTCCAGTTGTTTGGCAGCCTCTGCAACGCTTTGATTTTGTTGTTTGGTAGCGATGAGGACGCTTCGTTCCCTAGGGGTTAGTTCCTCTAAAAGCTCCTCCAATAACCTCTCATTTTCAACGGCTTCGAGAGAGGTAGGGGAAGGGTCTATATGGTGCTGTGGCATTTCCAAAAAATACGCTTTTTGTTTGGATTGGTTCCGATTATAATGGCGGAAATAGTCTACCATTTTATGATGTGCTATCCCAAAGACCCAGGAGCTCAGGGAACTTTGAGGATGGAACGTGTGGCGGGCGGAATGAATCGCCAATAGGGTTTCTTGGACCAGATCGTCACAATTGGTGGAACGGTTGGTTTTCTTTAAAAAGTAAGAATTCAGGACAGGCGATAACTCATTCAGCAAGGTGGCGTAAGAATCCTGATTTCCCTGTTGTGATTGAATCATAAGTTCTCTCCACCGTGCGTTTTTAACGCCTGGGCCAAAGGACATTCTGGCTTCCTCCCTTAAATTCGTCGCCCGCTTAATTTTGGTTACATGAAATCAAAACGAAAGTACCAGACGACTCTAAAAAAAACGGTGCAGGGGATTAAAACACAGAAAGGAGAAGGTAGGAAGGAGCTTGGGCAAGCAACCTTTAATGATGAACCATTTTGCTCGCTTGTCGATTTTTAAGGTATTCAAGGAGAGTGGTGCACTTGCGGGTTTCTTCCAAATTGTAATGTTTTTGAATCATGCCTCGAATGGCCACTTTTTGAAAAAAGTGAGTTGAAACGTGGAGTTGATCCACATCCCAGCACGACTCCACGCATTTCTCCGCTTTGGCAATGAGGTCATCCATGGGTGGAAAGAGGGGGCGCGTACCGCAATCATATTGAGGCTTGGAACGGCTGGAACTAAACTTTAAAAAATTTAAACTTAACATAAAAGACGTCCTCTTGCTGTCTACTTTTGGCAGCTTATGCCAAAGTAACAGAAAAAAAGCTTAAAATCAAGTCAAAAATTTTAAAAAAACAGGGACAAATATTTAAGTTTATAGGTATTAACTTGTGAAACAAAATAGGATTCTTACTCGTAAACCAGCAGCCATTGCACAAAAGGGAAGGGGTCGCCGCTGCAGCTTTGTTTTAACTCGTTGATTTCGAAGCCATAACCGTAGGCGAGTTTTGAAACATCTGCCAGAAGGGTTTCTAGTTCCGATTGTTTTGCCCCGCCAAAATGAATGCAAAAGAGGAGATGTCGATTTCCCATTTCCCCTTTGATTTCAGACTTTAAAATCTGAAAAAAGGGGGAGCTGGCCGGCTCCCAGTCGAAATCTTTGAGTCTTAAAAAAAGAATTTCTTGAATGTCTTCCAACTGTACCTGGGGATTTTCGCTTAATGGCTCAGAACCACTGGACAGACGCACCTATACCTCTGCAAAAAGTCAAAAATTAAGGAGAAGGGAGGGCATACACCTGAGCCCTTTTCCAAGTGTATTCTAACATGGTTTGGTAGGGACCCTCATCTGCCAAAAGCCCTGCATGCCAACCCCGTTGAAACTGAAATAAAACGCCTCCATAGGGCATGGCGTCGGCGCGGTAGCTGGGAGGTAAATTTTGAAGAACACTGTGGCTCCAGGTGCCCAGAAATGCCTTCTGCTGCGAGTCTTTGTGGTGGGAATAAACACTCAGATGAATATTGGAATCCAACTGATTCACATAAGGAAGTGCTTGCTCTATCCCCCCCTCATACAGATGCACCACGGCACAAGGTCCAAATACCTCGGTTTGAAAGGAGTCTAAGTGCTTTACCCAAGACGGCTGATGAGGGGTCGTGATCACCAAACATGGAGGATAATAATGGAGCGTAGGGGAAAGGTCGGATTCGGGAACGGGGACACTCCAAACCTCGAAAAAGGGCTGATTTTGAAAGGGATTCTTCCACCGGGAAACCTTTAAAACAGCTTCCTCATTCACCAATCCATTGTACTCACACTGAGGATTTTCCCGGTCGGTGAAGCGGGATTTAGTGATTAAGGTTGATTTGAGATCTTCTAAAACAGATTTAGCCTCACAAACAGGCAAAAAAAGATGCTGTAAAGAAATACAGCTTTGGCCACCTTGACCCAAAATGCTGGAAGCCCATCGGCCTATGGTGGAAGGGTCTGGCTTAAAATCAGGAGCCATTAAAGCCACAGCCGTGGAGCCCAGCTCACACAACACCTTTCTATCCCAAAACGTTTTTTTCAGATGCATTCCCACTGGTTTGCTTCCCGTAAAGCTAATGATGGGGACTTGGGAATGGGTTAGGTATCCCTCAATATGGGCATCGGGGCAAAATAGGAATCCAAAGCGCTTTTCATCAAATCCGGCTTCCAGCAGCAACGCATGGATTTCTTGGAAGGCGGGCAGAGTGGAAAGCGTGGGCTTACACACAAAGGGCAGATCCAGTGCCAATGCGGGTATGATCTTGTGAAAAGTAAGATTGATGGGGAAGTTAAAAGGCGTGATGGCAAAAAGCGGACCCATGGTGAATCGATGGAACGAGGCTTGTGAGGGGCCTGCTAGGGCTTGGGGATAATTCACTAAATCCGCGTCCTCTTGAGCCAATTTGTCCATGGCCGCCAAGGATTCCTCAATGGTTTGGAGCGCTCTTTTCATCTCTGTGAGGCAGTAAGAAAGGGGGCGGTTGGTTTGAAGGCTTATCATTTGGGCCACTTTTTGAAGATTTTGGGCCCAAATTTGTTCCCATCTTTGGAGGAGAGGGCGTTGTTTTTGAAAGGAATGTATTACATTTGAACTGCAAAATGAGGAAAAAATGGAATCGATATGATTTTGAATGGAGACACGGCTGGATTCATTGGAATTTAGGAACATAGTGGGTATTCCTTGTGTTTGAATTCGAGCTAGATTAATAGATTTTGGGTAAGGTATCCAGTTTTTCAAACGGTACCTGCCTTCCTCACCCCAACATGAGATCTTAGATTATGGAAACCGGGCAATACATGCGTAGACTCCTTCAAATTCAGGGAGTCAGACACTTTCCCCGTTCTTCCTCAGACCCTCTCCAAGAACAGCCTTTAAAAACAAAAAGATTGGCCAACAACATGGATTCCACCCAAAATGGCCAGGTGCATCAATGCCAGGCCTGCTCCCTCTGTGAAAATGGTTCGTTTCGATTTAAATGGAAACCTTTTTTAGAGCCTGATTTTAAAGGTGTAAATTATTTGTTTCTGTTTGATTATCCCGATTCGGAAACCCCTTCGGGTGTTCCCAAAATTCTCGCCAATCTCTCCCAAAAGTTGGAGGCTCATCAGAGCATTGGGTTTTCCAGCCTGATTCGATGCGTGCCCGCTTCGGGACCTTCGGAATTATCTTGGCGCAAATGCACTCCCTGGACCCTCATGGAATGGGCGGAAATCGTAAAAAGGAACCCCATTCGTGGGATTTTTGCCTTTGGGTGGGGATCTTTGGCTCCGCTCCTGGCGGGGAACGGGGTGACTCCCCAAGAGGAAGGGATGAGCTCCAAACAAAACCTTGCCCCCTATTTTTGGAATCAAGGGGATGGAAACTCGATTCCCATATGGCTTCTCCCCAGTGCCACGGAGCTAGAGAAATTTCCCAAGTGGAGAAAGCCCGTCTGGGACCTTCTCTTGAATCGCATGTCGAGTTAAGCGGCACGTTCTCCGGAGTGGTCTGGCCTTTTTAAAGACTCCATGATCACCTGCGATCTCTTGATGCGATTTTGAAAGAAATAGGTCATTTTGGCCAGTTCGATCTGGAACAATCGACCCAGCTCACCGGGTTTGGTGTACCGAGTGACAAAGGATTCAAACGATTCCAGGAGTTCTTTGGAAATCCGTTGCTGCTCCAGAAGAAGCGTCTGCTGGCCTTCTGTGAGGGGCTGGGTTTCCCTTTGAAAATCACCCACCCACTGTTGTTCCTTTTGATGATGCGACGATATGGCCCGGCCAATGCCCGTGAGGCGCACGTGGGCATCAGGTCCAAACTCACACCGACTCAAATCAAAAATCGCTTTGGCGATATAATTGGCGCTGCGGCGCAAGGAATCAGCTTCTTCATGCATGAACACCTCAACCTAACTGTTGAAGAGCGGTTAAAAGCAACTGCCGTTCTTAAAAATCACATCGGCGGGCACCTAGGATACTTAAATTCTTTTCGGAAACGTTCCATTAATTCCTATTAAATAAAGGGTTTTAAGGGAATCGCAATTAAATTTCAGTGCGGGGGGGCGGGTTTTTCTGGGCAAAAGCAATGCAGGGTGCGTCTTCCCACGCTCTGACAGTTAAAAGTGTGAGCGCCTACATACAACAAGCGGTGATTCAACACATCAAGGGTTTTGGGACTTGCCCAAGGAGAGTAAGCTAAGGACAGATTCTCCCGGCCCAAGCTAGGATTCTGTGGCGGCTCAGGAATCTGGCTATTGACTAGAACCCTTCGGTAGGAAATCTTGGTAAATTCCCCTAACCACTCCTCCCTCTTCTTTTCCACCCGGGCCTTGGCAAGGTAAAGGGGAAGATCTTGTTCTAAAACAACAAAAGGAGCTGGCACCCCAACGTCCGAGGCTAGGGAGGAATGGGGCTGAATTTGAGTTTCCACGGAATATCTAGGGGGATTGTCACCTTGCCAGGCCAAACGAAGCAACGCGATTTTGGGACCAGGCAGCCCAAAGGCGTAGTCTAACCGCACCAAATGCTTTTCAGAGGGGATTTCCTCACTAAGGCCAAATTCTTGGGCAAGTTTCAGGAGGGCAGCCTCTCCAGACAGAGAACTCACGTTTTCCGAGCAACCAGGTTCATAAACAAATCTAGGAAATTCGGTTGGTTGCCACCCTTGCCAGGCACTGCTTTCCGCCGCTTGAGCCACATCCCGGGGGAGATCGGCGGTGGAAAGGGGGAGAAGAGTGTTTGGGTGCAGGAAAGACGATGTTCCAGAACCATGGGAGGGGCTGGTGGGGGCTGGAGGAGCAGCCTCCCTTGTGTTTGGGGAGTTGGAGACGTTAGGGGTGAGATTTCCCACAAGAGTGGCTTCCCTAACCCCCGATAAATCCGTACGATAGCGAAAATACCACATTCCCAAGCCCAGAAAGAGGAGACCTTCCAGCAGGTAAATCAGAATCATTCGATTTTTTTTCACTCTCTCCCCCTAATTGGCGGACTTATTTTTAAAAATCCTAAAAAATTCTATTGTAAAACAGCAGATTTGGATGCTCTCCATTTTAAAAAAACCTCCTTGGTGGCCCAGTGAAAGGAGGGACATTCCGTGGCCACATGATCGCGGTGATTGGTGATTTTATCTAAAGGAATATTATATTTTTTCATCCAGAATCGAAGTTGCTGAAGCAAAATTTTTTCTTGCTCGGAAGCAAGCCCTTGGGAGGCGTGTTTGGATTCGCCTTCCAGCTCAACCCCTAGCGTGGTGGGGTTCATTTGAAGGGCGTGCCAAGCGGCTTTGCTATCGTCCACTAGCCTGGCCATCTTTCCGTCCCGGCCGATGAGAACATGGGCCGACACTCGCCCTCCTTGTTGAGCCTTTCGATTTCCGTCACGTAAGGTGGTGAGGGCGGATTGAAAGTTTCCGTTGGTGTGGTGCAAAACAATCCCCTGAATGGATGCAGAACCTCTCGATTGAAAATTGGGCGAAGGCAAATCCTGGGCTGGGGGCGGTCCTTCGTCTGGTACCACAGGTGGAGCCTCGGGGGAGGGGCAGGGAGCCAGTTCTAGGCTCACCACATCGGGGGAAACCGCGTCTGAGCCTTGAAAATAAAGGGAGGCACCCTGGGGCGTGCAAGGGGTTTCAGCGGGGTTTTGGTTGTGGGGGGTGGTGCTCTTTATGGGACCAACCGCTGTGGTAGGGGTGGCACGCACTTGATAAGAATTTAAGGTGGGATTCTTACAGGACCACAGCCCCAGACTCCAAACCCCCATTTTGCAAGCCACAACGCAGAAGCCCATTTTAAACTGGTAAAAAAAGCGAATGTGAACGGGGATAGCCCACTGGGGCATTTCGGTCCTTCCTTTGAATAAACGTTTTGTGACCCTTTCTAGGTCGTTTACATTCTGGCAGAGGTTTCCCAATATGCAAAGCGAAGGTCCGGATCCATGGTAAATGGGGACCGAGTCCACCCTTTGAGTTTGGGATGAGCCAAAGTGGCAGATCCTTCCTCTACAAAGGGAACCACGATGGATTTTTCTTCAATCAATCGTTTTTCAGCAGCGGAGATCATGGCCAAGCGCTCTTTTTCAGAGGTCTTTTGAAACGAACCCAAAATGAGGTCATCAAAAGTTTTATCGTTGGGCTCCCAAGGTTTTTGGGCTGCATCTGTGAGAAATTGATCTAAAAAGGTGGTGGGATCCTCATAATCAGGTCCCCAGCCATTGATAGAAATATCATATTGACCGTCGCGGCGACGCTGTAAACGAGCCTTACGGGCGATGCTGTCTACCTTAACGGTGGTGCCCAATGCCTTGGATAACATCTGTTGAAAGTATTCCGACTCACGTTTTGCCGTTTCGGAGTCCCCAGCTAAAATGGAAAAGGGAGGAACTTCCGTTTTTTTGGTTTCTGCCAAATAGGCTTCCACGGCTTTTTTAGTTTCTTGTCCATCGGCGTCTTTCCAGGACAAGGGGAACTCTTGGCGAAAGCTTTTGGACCCGGATCCGCTAAAGTAACTGGGGATAAACCCAAAAATGGCTTTGTCTCCCGGAACTCCCGAAATTTTTGTCACATACTCCTTACGATTGAGGGCAAATCGTACGGCTTGTCGGAGCATCGGGTGGTGAAACACGCTGGAAGGAGCTGGGTTTAATCTCAGATACGCCACCCTTCCGCTGGAAGTTGATTTGATTTTCTGTTTATCTTTTATTGCAATAGGAAGATTTGTTGGGTCTAATTTGATGAAATCTAGGCCGTGAGTTCGGAAGGCTTGATAACTGGCCTGGCTGTCTTTGATGAGACTTTGACACTCAATGATCTCCATTTTAATTTTGGATGCGTTCCAATACGGGCTGTATTTTACCAGTTTCATCCCTTGTTCTTTTTTCCAAGTGTGAAGTCGATACGGGCCATTGCCCACCACACTCTCCGTAGACTGGGCAAACTGCTCTCCGTGTTTTTGAACCAAATCGGAACGTATGGGGAAAAACGTTTGAAAGGTCATCAAAGAAAGAAAAAAAGGTGTGGGCCTCTGGAGCCTGACTTCCAGAGTTTGGTCGTCGGGAGCGCTCACACCCAACTCCGTGACGGGTTTGGTTCCACCGATCACCTCTTTGGCGTTTAGAATTCCTGCGGTTTGGGCAATGAAAGAATACTCACTGGCGTATTTGGGATCCACGAGTCTTCGAAATCCAAACAAGAAATCTTGAGAAGTCAGCGGTTTGCCGTCATGCCATTGGGCGTTGGGCCTGATTTTAAAGGTGTATACCGTTCGATCGGGCGACAATTGAAAGGAAGCGGCGGTACCTGGAACCAGCTTTCCTGCGGCATCTTTCATCATGAGTCCTTCGTAAATGTGACCCAACCAAAAGTAGCTCACGGAATCCACACTACGTGTGGGATCTAAGCTAGGAGGCTCTTCCCCTGGATTGATGTTTACTTGAGACTTTAGAGCTCGTTCCGGTAAACTTTGACCTAAAGTAGAGCAAAATGGAGAGAGGGAGAGTAGGGTTATGAAAAACGAGACCGTCCTAAGGCTACTTTTTTCAAATCTATCGTTTTTCACTAGGGAATGCTTAGAACAGGGGAGGCAGTGAAACGGAGTTTGGCTAAACATGGGCAGGAATCTCCTCTAACTGGGCAAGTATTCGAACGGACCAATAATGTGCCTTAATCCCACATTTTTTGCCCGTTGGCCAGCCGTCACCCTGGGAACTTACGAAATCACTACTTTACTTTGTTTTACAAGTCGTTTATCCATTAAGCCAGTGGGCCAAACGTGTGAATGCAAAGCTTAAGAGGTCCGGTGAGGAACGAAAAATCCTTTACCGGTTCTGGCATCCAAGCATATAGGAAGGAAATAGGAATGAAAGATCGCTGTTGTTGGATTTTAGGAGTTCTGGCTTTGGCATGTTCCTCTCACCCCTCTCCCAAAAGTGCCACGCGGGAATCCTCTCGGCAGGTGCCCTTAGGTTACCTTGTGGCACTGGGTGGTGGGGCAACCTACGGGGCCCAGAACCAAGTCAAACCCGCCCAAACCGCGATTTTCCGCTCCGCTCTAAATCTTTTTGAATCATCCCTTAAAAACTCCCCTTCTTTACCCAAAAATGCTTGCCATGTGGATTACCATGAACCCTCCGAAAGCCAACAAAATGCGGAAGCCATCCAAGATGCCTTTGAATCCACCGGAATTCCCGTGGGTTTTCAGTCATTTGTGTTAGATTCGGTGGAAAAAGCCAATGATCCTGCTTTGGTACAAGGGATTTTTAGCCAATGCGGTTTGATCAATTTCCCCGGTGGCGACCAAACCATCATGACTCAAACCTGGTCTGGCACCTTGTTTGCACGGTCCCTGCCTGGGTTTTATGCTAAAGGTGGCGGGTTGATGGGTAAAAGCGCTGGAGCGGCCATTTTAGGAAGCTTGGTCTTTTTGCCTGTGGAAAACACCCCTACAGAAGCCGTTGAGTATCTGCGCCCAGTGAACCTAGACCGTAAAACCCTGAGCCCCTCCCTTTGGGCCACCCAACTCAAACAGCCCTTTGCCTACTACATTGAGACCCACACCGGAGATCGGGAACGCTTGGTAAGAGCTACGGCCATGCTAGCCCATATGAAAAAAAACTATCCGGAATTTAATGGTAACCTGTTTTCCGTGGCGGTGGATTCTGACACGGCTGCTCTGGTGCGAATTTTTCCAGGAACGTCCAACTCCCAGTGGAAACTGAGAATCGAGGTGGCGGGAGCGAGAAACGTGGAAGTGATTTACCCCAAACCACAGACCATCGTGGGCTTCACCAAAAGGGGATCTCCGGTGGTATCCGGAGCAAAAAGCGACCTTTTGTTGCCCGGGGATGTCTGGGAATCCCATTTTAGCTCCTCTGGGGCTCAATTTCCCAAAGACGAAGGGGGAACGGCAGGAACGCCCGCTGCATGGACATCTAATTGTTTGAATCAATTGGAAGGAAAAGGCCCATTTGACACAAGCGATCCCGCCTCCCTGCAGACGGCTGGTGGGGTTTCCCTGGTGGCAAGAGACCCCAATTCCCAAGAAGTGAAGAGCATCGAACAATTTCCCTATGCTTATCTTACTGGCCGAATGGAATTTAAGCGGGAATCAGGGTGCGGTTATTTTTCTCCTTCTAGTTTTGCAAATGTGGGACAGCCTGAGAATAGGCTATATGGCTCCCGCTTTATTTTGTCCCAACGGGTAGCCCCTTGGAGTGTTCAAGCCTCCCCAGGGCTGGAAATTTGGGCGGAAAAACAAACCAAGATTCCCCAACAGCCCGTGGGCATCCGCCTGAAAGAAAGGAATTCCCAGCTGGCAAGCTCGTCTTATTTAGTGCAAGATATCAGCCAGGCGTCGTTCTTTAAGGCTGCAAATTATGTGTATTCTGAATTGGAAAACAATGCCAAACCTCTGCAAACGGGTGGATGGCGAGGGGGAATGGTTCACTTGGTGCCCCTTAATTCCGTGTGGATCCCGGGATTGGCCACCGTTCCTGTGACCCTGCCCTAATGGAGGATCGAGAAACTAAAGATGAATTCTAAATTTTTTCCAGACGCAAAACAGCCCGAAACCCTTGCACCTAAGTTGGTCACACATAAATTGGTTTTGGTGGGCGGTGGAGAGGTGACCTCTGAAATTCAGGGGGCATTTGTTCACTTAGCCCGCTGTGCTCCTGCAGGTGATCGTGGGAGCTCTGCACCTGTGCTTTTGGTTTGTGGGCTTGCTAGCTCCGATCCCCACCGGTCCCTCCAAAAATCCAAGACTCTGTTTCAAAACCACCCAGGATCTGAATACGCAATTCGGGTGGAGCCCTTGGATTTTTTAACCCCAGATGAGCTGGCTCCCCATGGGGAATCCTGGGTTCCCTGTTTGGCTCAGATGGCTCAAAAAAAGGCTTCACACTCTGATGTTTTATCAAAACTTAAAGAAGCTCAGGGGGTCTTTTTTCTAGGCGGGGATCAAAATCGAATCCTGGACTCGCTGGTGGGCACGGAATTTCATCAGCTTTTGTTGGAGCGATGGAGGAAAGGCCAAATCGTAGTGGGTGGCACCAGTGCAGGACTTCAAGTGTGCTCGCAATGGGCCCTTTCTGGACAATTTAAAAACCCGGAGCTGGAGCAAAATCCGGAAGAAATCAAATGCTCTGTGATTCGGAAAAATCATGTGGAACTGAAGCCAGGATTTGGTTTTTTAGAAAACACGATTTTAGATCAACACTTTGTGGTAAGACAAAGGCAAAACAGGCTCTTTAGTGCCCTTTTAGACAAAAAAGAGTGCGTGGGAATTGGCGTGGATGAAGCCACCGCCCTATGCACCTGGCGTGTTCCTGGTGACAAAAACAACACCGCTGTGGCCCAAGTGGTGGGGGATTCCCAGGTGTTTGTGGCTCGATGTCTTAAAGAAAAGTCCCCTATGGAGTTTAAGGTGGAAATTTATGGTTCGGGAGATTTCTTACCCCAAGACCACCTGTTTTTAAATCTTTGAGGTAACATCTGGTAAAGTAGCGGACTCGCTAAGATCCCACAGATCCCCAACAAGAGGGCCATTTTTAGGCTTGTGAGAGGGCTTCCCAGGAGATCTTCAAAAAGGGTGGGAGCCGATTGGTTCCAATAAATTCCAGAAAAGGTGATGAGAATAGAGGCTAGGGTGAGAAATCCAAAGACCACGAGATGTTGCTTTTGGATGAGATTCATTCCTAGTTTTTTGCCTTGCTGATGTAAAACAAATAGACTGGTGTAAAAGCACCCCAGGGCCGCTAATCCATTGGCTATGCCAAGGCCAATCATCCCAAAGGGTCTCCAAAGGACACTGGCCAAACCCGCATTTAAAAGGAGATACACCAAGGAATTGATGAGGGAAATGGTGTTTTTATCCAGGGCATAAAGGGCTTGTGTGAGGGGCTTTTGAGCGGTGTTGAACACAAGTCCCAGGCTATAGGCACTCACGGCGACGGCCGTGACCTGACTGCTCTGGACAGTGGATTTTCCAAATCCAAAGAGCGTGGCACAAACGGGAAATGCCAAAACTCCCAACAAGACGGCACTCCCAAGGGATGTTTTTAAACTCTGCTTTAATTGAGTCCATAAAAGGGAGGAAAAGGAATCAAATCGCTTCTGTGCCAGCTCCCGCGTAAAAACAGGCAAAGAGGCAAAACCTGAAGCCACTCCAAACAAACCCACGGGCACCAAAACGATGATTTGAGCATGGGTGATGGCTGTGAGGCTGCCTTCTGGTAGATGTGTGGCAAAGTAGGTGTTTATAAATAACCCGATGGTGGTGGCACCCTGCCCCAGCGTCCTGGGAATGAGGAGAGTGCCTATCTCTTTGATCTCTGCTTGGAAAGAAAATCGAGGCCACCAAAATTGGGGCCAACCCAGTACTCCTCTTTTCCACAAGGGGTAAAGGCAGGTGATTGCTTGGAGAATTCCCCCCAACAAGGTGCCAAAAGCTAATCCCAAAAGGGGATCTTTAAAACCCAACCAAGAAAACAAAGGTGAAAGCAAGATGGCCCCCACCACAATTCCCAGATTAGACAGACTGGAGGAAACCGTGGCTAAAAAGGTATTGCCGATCACCGCCAGGTAAGCCGATCCCAAACTGGCCAATACCATGCAAGGTAAATACCCACCTAATATGTTCAACAGTTGTGATACATGAAGCGTCTGCTGGGTACTAAATCCGTCTCCTACCACCCACTGGGTGAGTGGCACGGAAAAAACAATGAAAAAAATATACACAACTAGGGAAATCCCGAAAAAAACTCCCATGACCTGTGAAATCAATTCTTTCACTGCTTGAGGGCCTTGGGGTTCTACCCGAACCAAACTTTTGGTAAAGGCGCTGGAAAGTGCTCCTTCCGCAAGGAGATCTCGAAGGGCATTGGGAAAGCGAAACGCCGCATAATAAGTGTCTAAAAGCCTACCTGAACCATATAGAGCCGTCAGAATGGGAGTACGAAAGAGCCCTGAAAATCGGGAAAACAGCACTCCCAATGTGGCTCCGAAGGTGGATTCCTTCAGTTTTTGTTCTGTGGAGCGGGTTTGCTGGGTAGGGTTCATGGGGAGCTCTTGGGGGATTGAACCATGGATTCCATGGGAAGTGGGGAGGCTAATAAGGAAACACTATGGGATTCAAGGATTTTCATAAACTCCAAAAGTAAAATCTCCCGAAACTTTAAAAACTGGGTGTGGTCAGTTGTGAGAAAATAGGCATTGCTTTCCACTTGAATTCCCTGGGAAAGAAACTGAGTAAAATGCACCCAACTAGAGTCGGGCTCTACCCATTCCTTCTGGCAGAGAGTGTGTCTCATCCCCAAGAGGACCGATTCGAGCACCGAGGTGGAAACGGGATGAGCCATCAGAAGTGTGGATTTAAAGTAGGTTTTGTCCCGCTTTTGGAGGTTTTCGATTTTCATCTGAGCAAATTCGGTGTTGGAGATGGTGACCAAGCTGCGCTCTGGAGTGCGCACCCGAACGCTGTTGAGCCCAATCTCTTCCACCGTCCCTTGAGTTGCACCAAATTTTCCCAGATCTCCCACTCTAATGGGCTGATCTAGAAGCACCCTTACCCCCGCAAAGAGATTTTCTAAGGTTTTTTGGCCACCAAAGGCCACGGCGAGTCCACCCACGCCTAAACCAGCAATGAGTCCTGACACATCAAATCCGGCCGCCCTCAAAAAAAGAAGTAAAAATACGGCGAAAACCAAGGTGTTTAGGATTTTTTGGGCAGAAGGCAACATGGCAACTCCCCCCCATTTTTCGTTCTTTTTTAAATATTGGCCGTAGTGTTCCAAAGCAAATTGGATGAACCTGATGGTGACGAGAAGTCCTAATCCTAAATAGCAAAATCGACCCAAAAAATGGACACCTTGTCTGAGTAACAGAGGAAACTCAAGTAATGGTAAAAGTGTCTGAAAAACAATGAGAGTCAGACACCAGATAAGGGGTGATTTGATTTTGGAAAAAAAGACTTGGGCTTCTTTAAATTGATTGGGCAGGAGCCAACTCAAAATCTTCTTTCTCAAAAGGACATGGAGCAAAGAAGCTAAACCGAGTCCAAGAGTAATGAAGATCCCCACGCCAATCCACTGCCAAACGGCTAAGCCACCCCACTCTGTGAGGGCCCATTTTTCAGGAAACCACTGGGCAAACACCATACGAGGCTGAGGGAGATCCAACGATACTACGTTTTTAAACGTCTCCTTTTCCACCACCCACTGTCTGCTACCTCCCGCCTCTTTAAGAGTCAAGTAGATATCTACCGTGCGGCCTCCCACCTGTATCTTTGCCACCTTTTCTCGGGAAGGTTCCAATCCATCTTCCAGTTTACCCTTGGGGTCCTTGGAGACTCGATTCAAATCCACTTGACCATAAAGATCCAAGATTTCCAAAAACCTTTTAACTTGTAAAAGCTCTGATTTAAGCTCCGATTTAAGCTCAGACCTAGGAAGACTCCTAGATTCGAAGAGAGGAGGAATTTGAGTGATGGGAACCTGGGTGTAGTGGATCAGCATTTGCATGGCAGATCGGGGGGAGTCTTCCCAGGGAGAAGGAGTGGGAGTTTGGCCAAAAACGGATCCACAACCAAATAAAAGGAGCAGGATTAGGTAGTTCCAAAGAACAACTCTTGGTTCCCTACTTTGTTTGAATAGGTATGTTTTTTTCATTTTTCCACCATGCACTCATCGTATGTGCCAAAAGGCTTAGGAGTAAACTTCCTACCACAGTCTTGACGCTAAGTTCAAATGACCGTCAGAATATGTTAACGTAACGTGCAATAGCGAAGGGATGGAGCCTATGAAGTTTCGGTGGCAAAGAGGGTCGTGGGCTGCGGGGTTATTGGTAGGAACTGGACTCGTGAGTTGCAATAAAAAAGTTTTATTTGATTCGCAAGTAAAGCAAACCGTGCCTTCCCAAAAACCCGAGCAGCCCCCTGGTACTCCTGGCACTCCCGGTAACCCAGCGGTGCCCCCACAATTGGTGGAAGTGGATATGGAATTTGTAAATGTCAAAACGGATGCCTTTTACAAGACTTGTTTAGATATTTCCATATTGGAAGATACTTCTTTGCCCAAAACACCCATCTGCAACACCGAAGTGGCCTCCAGCACCACCACTAAGGTCGGATTTTTGAAAGACAAATGTAATACAATTAGGCTTGATTTTAGCGTTTTTGATAGGGAGGAATGTCCTGCTTCCAACAAAACTTGCAATCGAATGAGTTTACCCTTTAAATCAGGTCCCCTGCATCAACACTCTACAAGTCTGGCTAGTTCGGCGCTTTATATACTGGCAAGACAGGCGGATAATTTGGACCCACTGCCCAAGGAGCTTGCCGCATCGAGTTTGGTTTCCGTGCAATCTGAAGCCATAGAAGCGAAGAAAGCCCAACCCAGTCTGTTTTGGTTCCGGGTCTTTTTTGAAGATGCCAAAAAAAACGTATTTGACTCCCACCTAGCGGGTAAGCCTGTGCTCCCAAATGCGGTGGATTATAATGACTTTGTTTTTGATTTTAAAGGAAAAAATGTAAAAGTTCAGTTTGAAAACCGGCCGGAACTTGGGGGATGTAAATGAAAGTTGGAATTTTGGCGTTGGTGTTAGCTTCGGGACCAACTTGGGCAACTGTGGCGCAAGGGCAGTCTACGGCGGACCCTTCCAAATCAACCAAAAGACTAAAAATGGCGAGTTTGGTGACCGCCGACTCCGCTTTGGGCGCAGCTATGGAAAACATTGGAAATGACGCTCAAAAAGCGGGATTTGAAGTTTCTAAAGATTATTCCATCAGCACCATTCCGGGAACGAAGGGTAAAGGTGAGCTGGCCATGATGCAAGCCGTATCTAAGGGCTTGTATGATCTGATTTTTTTGACCGACGGTCCGTGCGCCAACATCGCCCCAGCCTGTGCCATGTTTTCCATTCCTTACTTGTTTAACGATCAAGAACATGCCACTAAAGTCGCTGATAACTCTGCTATCATCGATCATATTTCCAAGGATTTTTCAAAAGAGAATATGAAACTTTTGGCGATTTACGAAAATGGATGGAGGCATGTTTTTAGCCCTGTGGAAACCGTAAAATCCCCCGATCAACTCAAAGATAAAAAATTTCGAACCATGCAATCTCCCATTTATTTAAGTTTTGTAAATGCCTTAGGTGCCAAACCCAACCCCACAGCATGGAACGATGTTTATGAAGTAACCAAGGCAAAGGTTGTGTATGCCATTGAGGCGCCCATGACAGCCTTTTATGAGAGTAAATTACACGAAACCAACAAATATGTTACTTTGAATCATCATGTTTATAGCGTATTTTATGCCATTGTAAACAAAGATTACTTTGAAAAGCTTTCCAAGGCGGACCAAGAGGTCTTGCAAAAAACGATTTGGGATAATCGGGTGGAACAGCGCCGAAGAAATCAGGAAAAAGAAAAAATCGTTATGAATTCCCTGGAAAAAACAAAGGGTGTCGTGATCTACAAACCAAGCCCCCAGGAAATGGAAAAATTTCGCCAAGCCGGCGCCAAGGTGCGTGAAGAAAATGCAGCCATCCTTCCCTCCAAAATCGCCGAGATCATTTCAGCCAAATAGTGGTCTTGGTGGAAATATCAGTTGAAGTATTTAGCAGATTGGATCAAATGGAGCCAAGCGTCTTTGGTGCGCAAGATGATGCTGGTGGCGATGCTCGGGCTGATAGAAGCTCTCATCGTAAATTTATTTCTGCTTTTAGGACCCTTGCGCGGGGTATTTACGGGGTTTTTAGAATCCAATCAGCGGTCCATGTCGGAGCTACAAGAACTCAAAGGGGCGCTCCAAGACGTTCAATCCAAAAATCTGACCACCATCTCGCAAATGGCCGATGAAAACGCCACCTTTGTTTTGGCCGACCTACGCAAAAACTTTGAAGTGCAAACAAAAGTTTTTTCCAATCAGGTCAAAGACGCATTGGATGCCTGGAGCTTTTTTCTGGTTCCCGAGCTAGGTAAAAACCTAATGAAAGAAAGTGCCATTACGCACATTTATTTTAGGTCTCCCCGATTGGAGTCGGCTTTGGTAAGACAACCAGATGGGCGTGTGGAGCACACGAAGAAAGTGGAGTCATCTGACCTCTCCCCATTTACGCAAGGCGAGGTTCAGGTGGTGAGACGCATCGAACACGAAAAATCACCTTATTTGATGGTGTATGTTCAATTACCGGAGCATGACGCGGTTCTGGTGGTGATGCAAGGGGTTCAAAGACAGTTGGACGATTTCCAAGGGCGTCGGGAAAATGTGGTGCAAAGCCTTACCCAAGCCTTTGAAACCACAACCAAGCAGCTCTTTGACAAGCTTCAGTTGATGCAAGACCAAAATCGCTTGGCGGGAAAACAAGTTCTTAAGTCTACCGATGACGTCATCATCGTAATCGCCCTACTGGATGTGCTCCTGATCTGCGGTGGTGGTGCCGCGAGTTACTTTTTAGCTCGAAAAATCATTAAACCCGTTCAGCAGTTGGTTGGCGCTGCCCATGAACTGGAAAAGGGAAACTTTAGAGTGGAAATCGTTCCACGGGGGACAGATGAAGTTGCTACTTTAGCGATTTATTTTAAGAAGATGTCGGAGTCTTTGCAAAATAGCTTTCAGGTCCAGACTCGCCTTACGGATTTTTCCATTCGCATGACGTCTATCGCGGAATTGGATGATTTTTCTTCTGCTTTAAAAGGGATTCTATTTGAAGAATTCCTGATGGAAGATTTGGTGTTTGCCTTGGGGCGAAGCGTGGATTCGTGCCAATGGGAATACTTTCGCAAGCAGAGCGACCGAATTGCGGTCACGAAGATCGAGGGCAAAGGTCCCTTTCATATGGTGTTCTCCCAACCTAAAATTCAAGATAAATTAAACTCAGTCATCCAGTCGGAAATGGTGCAGAAAAAGGACTGTGATTTTTTTTGGGGTTGGTATCCCGTGGAAAATAGTGGTGATTTGGCTATTTTTTTGGTTGGGTTCTTTAGGCAGGATCGTTCGTTTTTTCTCTGTGTGGGAATTGGCCACTCCCTGGGTGACCTTTCGACACTCCAGAAGTCTCAACTCCAGACGCTGGTTTCGATTTTGGAGTCCACATTAAATCGGCTGGATGCCAACCTAATGAAACAGCAGGCTGACGAAGCCCAAGAAGTCCAATCCTTGTTGTTAGAACAACCACTTTATGAAGATCAATTTTCTCTAGCCGTCAGGTACCACCAAGCGAGTCAGGGGGGAGGGGACTGGTATTACGCTAAACAGTTCCAGGAATATTTGGTGTTTGTGATAGGTGATGTCACGGGCCACGGCATCCCATCGGCCCTACTCACCACTTATGCCAAAGGCTTTGTGAGCGCCTACTGCGAAGGCCTATCTCGGTCTGGAAAATTGACCCCGGATCTCATTCTGACATCCTTGAATCAAAATCTCTTTGAAAGCACCCAAGGAAAGATGGGAATGACCGCTTTTTCCTTTGTCATAGACCTAACCACAGGATCCTTCGTCTTTTCCAATGGTGGGCACGTGGCGCCCTTTCTGATTCGGGGCCTAAACAAAAACGATTCGTTACCACCTGGGATTGAGACTTCTGAGGAACACGCGGGGAATTTTTACGAACGGTTGATCCTATCAGGACCCATGGTGGGATATCGGGGAAACCAAAAATACCGCACGAAAAGCACTTTTCTGAGTCCTGGGGATGCAGTCCTTTTGGTAACGGATGGGGCGTTGGAAGGGCTCGACTTGAGCGGCAGGCCTTTTGGAGAACGACGCTTTCTAAAAGTCTTAAGTGATGTTTCCCTTGGGAAGGAACCGTTTTTGGCCCAACTGGAAAAGACCCTGCTTTGCCTGTTTGGAGGCTCGAACCCGGAAGATGATGTCATGTTAGCGTTATTGGAGTTTAGATCTTTTTATGGCAATATCAGACATTTAGATAATGTGGTGTGAGCGCTATTTTTCGTTCAGAAGTCTTTGGAAAGGCTAAATCTTACTCTATAGCGCTCTCAGGGTTAGAGCCGGCGGCTTGCACAGGAGCTTTTTCCAGGGACTGTGTGGGATTTATCTTATTGAACTTTTGAATCCAGTCCTGACTCTCAACGCCCCAGCCCACCACTTTTTTGTCCATGGATTTGTAAAGCAGGGGTGCGCCTTGCACGGCCTCCTTTAGGAGTTCGAGATACATTCGTTCCTGACTGGCAAGCTGTTCCAAGTAAGAGTCATCTATCACTTTGTCCTTGTCTGCCATGGCGTTAAAATTTGATCTAAAATGTTGATTTAATTCTAAAAGATCCAGATAGGCTAGGCTGTGCAGAGACTCTTCACCCCCTTCCACCACCGCTTGGAGCAGCGATTTTGCGGTTTCATACTTTGTAATGCCATCACGCAGCCCCAAAGTGGCTAATTTGGCTTTGAGATCTTTGGCTTGCAGACGGGCTAAAACCAACTTGGCTCTCACTTGGGCTTGAAATCCTTCTGGAGTTCGATAGGATAAGGAAGATAGAGTTTGTGCCAGGTTTTGGGCCTTGGAAAAATCCCCCTGCTCAAACCATGCCAGGGCAGATAAACTCCTACATGCCATGAGTTCTTCACTATTTGAGTTTTTTCCCAAAGTTTCTCTTACCTTTTCCACCACTCCATGAACACTCTGAAATTTTTCTTGAAAGAGATAAAAGGTTTGAAGTTCCTGTAGTGTCTGAATTTTTTCTTTCTTTTCTGTTATTTTCTGCTCATGCCATTCCAAATTTTTTACGGCCTGATCCAGCTGACCTAGTTTTAACCGTTCTGCATAGGCCATTTTCAACACCCCTTTGGTGCGGATCTCTGTAGGATATTTTTCTGCAATGAGCTCTAAATATTGTGCGTTTTGAGCCATTAAATTTAGCTCCCTAGTTGTTTTCACGGCTCGCCACAATTCCGGTAAAAGATCGGTTGAGTCTTTTAAGTGTGCGATCATGCGCTGCAGCCACTCCAAAGACACCTCTTTTTTATTTTGTTTGTCGTAGATCCCTATTAATTGGAGATAAGCCTGTTTTAGGTAAACTCCCTTAGGAAATTCTCCTATATAAGCCTTGTATTTAGAAATGCTTTCCTCCCACTGCTCCTCGGCAAGATGTTGGTTGGCTCCTCCCATGACATAAAGCTGGATTAAGCTTTCCAAAGGATTCCATTTGGCCAAAGAGGGTGTTACTTTATGGCTCCAACCAGCGCGGGCGGTTTTTTCACAAAGGGGCCAATTTACCTTATGACATTGGGCCAGGGAGTGGGACAAAACCACAGAGGATGCTTTGTTTTCGGGTCCCATTTTGATTAACCTGGCCAAGTACTGAGTGGATTTAGCATCATTAGATAATGCAAAGTTTAAGAAGTAGTTTTGAAACACTAATGGCGTTTTTTTCTCTGGTCCCAAGTCCCTCCCCGCGTCGGAGTCCATTAGGCTAGCATTCACCGCAACGAGCTTCTCCGCAAAAGATTTTTGACCATCCGAAAATCGGAATTGAAACGACTCATTTGGAGCCGGAATTTTGAGATGATTCTCAAGATATTTTTTTTGGAGCCAATAACTTTGAAGTTGATCCTGGGATGTTTTTGCATTTGCAACCACCAAATCAAGTCTTTCCAATGCCCCCGTTAAGTCCCCCAAAGAATTTAGGGCTTGGGCGATTTGAAGGTTTCTGGATGTGGAAGAGGGAACTTTGAATAACTTTCCAAAAAGATCGCTCAATGAGGCAAACTCCAAAACCTGTTCTTTGGTGTGTTTGGACTTCAGTAGAGATTCATACCACACATGAGTGCGGTCCATCCGAGAGACGAGCGATGGAAGTGGCCTTTGTTGACTCAAAGCTGCAACTCTAGACCACTGATTTTCAAGCAATTCTTTGTTTCGAGAGGCAATGGCCAAATCCAATACTCTGAGTTCAATGAGTAGGAGAGTAGACTCCGCTAATTTGCTCTGGCTCATGATTTCTTGATAAAGTTGACTGGCGCTTAAATAGAGGCCTTTAGAGGCTTGGTTGAGAGCTACTTTTTCTTGATAGTATCTTAATTCGGCTCCCAGCTGGTTTTTCTGGAGTTTGTCGGCAACATTGGCATCCAGCCTATCGGGCTGAAGGACGGCTGCCACCTGCCCATAATGATACCCAATTTTAGTGAGAAGGCTTTTGTATTGTTTTTTCTTCGTGGAAAAAGTGGATGATACTTCCAGTGCTTCATCCAAAAAGCTCTTGGCTAGGGAGGTTTGTTTCTTTTGCATGGCGATTTCGGCTGCAAACAAATGCAATACAACCAGCGACTCCGTGGTGACGCTTTGGGCCGCCACCTGTTTGACCAGGTTCTCCATTTTTGCCAATGGAGTGTTTGGTAACTCAAACACCGCGATTTGAAGCTGCAATCGTCTCCCGATTTCATCCGCATTACTTTGGGCGAGCTGTTTGGCTAAGGGCATGGCCGTGGGGTCTCCCAAAACCAATCGTGAAAGGGCGTTTAATCCCATCCATTCCCGGTGCTGGGTGGGGACAGCGCTTCCCAAAACCTTGGCATGGACCGAGATTTTGGAATAATAAACCTTACGATAGTGCTCCAGATCCCCGAAGTTTGGGTCCCTTTCGCCACTCATTTCCAGGTCATCCACATAACGCACTAATGTGGCATAGGATTGGATGAGATCTCGCCTGGTTTGGAGGGCTGTCTCCCCTTTTTGGCCTGCCAAAAAGCCTTCCTGCACCTGAATTTGGGATTTGAGGGTTTGTGCTTGGGTGGCATCTTGGAGGGCTGAACCCTCCTCTTGTTGGCTTTTAAATAATAAACTTCGAAAGGAATGGAGTGGAGCAGGAGCTTTAAGCTCAAAAAATGGTTGGTTTGTGGACCATTTCTGCTGATAATTGGCTAAAACAGTGTCATTTAGGACGGGCATGGCCAGCGCTGAAACCGAATAGGTGTTCAAACTGCCCATTGTTAAAGTCAAATAAGCCAAACGCAATGCGAATCGATTCATCTTTTTCCCCTGAACTGCTGGATTTGACGGCTACGACCCCAGTGATATCGGCGGATTTTGCAGGACGGGCGACATCTTTTTGACTCGACTCAGACTATTTAACAAGGCAGAGAAATTCCAATAACTTTTTGGCGGGTTCACTTTTTCCAAAGTCCGCGTTTCCAGGTGGCATGGGGCTATTGGTGTCTTTGATGCGTCTGGCCATGTTTAATTTTTGAGCTTTTACATCGTCTTCGGTAACCATGGGTGGGGCTTGGCCTCCCGCGCTGTGGCAGGTGGCGCAGGAAGAATCCACGGTTCCCTTGATGTCCGCGTAGGTAAGGGATGTCGAGGTAGGAAGATTTTCACATCCAGCGGGCGTTTTTCCCGTATCTCCCGGTTTGGGTTGCATTAAAGTGTCCAGATATTTCTGAACGGCCGTCTTTTCATCATCGCTTAGGGCAGTGGCATAGTGGGGAGGCATGGGATTGTCGGGGGTGGAAAACATTCGAGTTTTGATATTGTTAAGCTTTCCTACATTGGCTTCAGAGGTGAAGAAATCTTCGTTATGGATTTCATCGTAGGTGGTGGGGGTGTTGGAAGGCACATACCACTCTCGATCCGCGGTGTGACAGGTGGCACATTTGTAAAGAAACACAAGTCCCACCCCACCAGAATCCCAGGTGGGATTGTTCACATCGACCTCAATATAGGAATCGGGCTCGGAGCCCAGGTCATAGGCTTTGCAGGCCATAAGGGCAATGAAGAATCCGGCAAAAATAAGGTAACATAAGCGAAACTTGGCATTTTCACACATCAGTACGTGATTCCTTCCGAAATTGTGGAACCATCATCAAGCAGAGATGATTTGGGTTTTTTGGTTTTTTTAGGGGTTTTTGGCTTTTTGAGTGTTTTGGGCTTTGTGCTTTTGGAAGAGTTGGGGGTCCGTTTCATCACATCGTAGGTATAACTGAAAGAGAGCCTAGGCATCATGAGTCGATTGGGCACCAGTAACTCACTTAGGGAGACGGTGGCCCCTAATTTGCTTTCCCATCCCAAAGTGAATTGAAAGGCAAGCGGTAAGGATGAATCTTGTAAGGAATCTTGCCTGACAAAGGTGGTGTCGTCTGATTCAATGTAAAAGGTGGATTGAGTTTTTTTCATGGCCATCAAAAATTGGCCAAATAGACCAGTTTTGATCTGTTTTACGGAAGGAGCGGCAAAGAGCAATAAACTGGTTGCTTGAAATGAATCGTTGGCGTGGGCCTCCGTAATGGAACCTTTGAGATTTGCGGAGCCGGATTGGAGCCCAAGGGGTAGGGACAACATCAGACCTGAAAATTTAGAGTGGAGGGCAACGGCAGCCCCAAATTGGGATTGATTTAGGGAAGCTTTGATCCCCATCAATTTTTCGGTTCCCGCAGGAAGATAGCCAAGCCAACCCATAAGCCCTAGTCCCATTTTTTTGCTAAGGCTAAGGGTGTATTCCCCATAAAAAGTGGGCACCGTGTGGATGGGGCTGCTAGGTACCTTTTCCTGCTTTGACCCCACCCGTGGGTTTACCGCAGGAAGAAAGGAAAGGTGGAATTTGACCCCCAAACCCAGGCGTTTGACCGAGGGCTCCAAGACCGGAAACCCGTCGAGTAAGGATGCTGAAACATTTTGCAATCTTTCGGTCTGTTCCATCCAAAGAACCGCAAATGCCTGATTTGACCATAAACTTAAAGCGGCTAGACAGCCAAATAATCCCTTGTGTCCTAAGCCATTTTGTGCCATAACGGGCGCTCACCTCTTAGTGGCTATGGACGAATTGTAGATGGATACCCGAGATCAAATCATTCAATGTGCTATCCATCATATCCAACGCAGTGGTTATTCTAATTTTAGTTACGCAGACCTTGCGGATCAAGTCAAGATTCGGAAGGCCAGCATTCATCACTATTTTGCCAGAAAAGAAGACCTTGCATTAGCCGTGATTGGCGCTCTTAAAACGGAATTATTGAAAAATTCCCGAAGATTAGAGCATGCCTTTCCTTTGGCCCGAGATCAATTCTACCATCTTTTGAAAGGGGTTTGGGACTTTACAAAGGAAAATCAGACTTTGTGTCCCATTGCGACCCTATGTCAAGAAATGGCCGTCTTGCCGGAATCCTGCGTAAGGGCACTTCAGGATCTTTGCGAATGTGAATTTGAAATCGTTGAGAAAATTCTTACTTTGGGTTCCCTTCAATCTAGTTTACAACCTCACATGGCAAGAGAGTGTTTCAAAACTCACAGTTTGTGGGTGATTTCCCACTTGAAAGGGGCCTTAGTGTATCAAAGGCTCTCTCGTAAACAGATCCTCCCGAAATTAATCCCGCATTTGGTGCGTTCCTATTTTGTGAGTAAATCAGTGGATTTGGAAAAAAGTATGGAAACTCTTGATAATGGTTTGTGAGACTCACTCCGATAGGGCGCCCTGAGCTCATCCATTTTCGGGAGTGATGCAGATTTTCATCAAGTTCTCCGTTTCATGAGAATCATGCCAGCAGTGGTGAAAAAGCTGGTCTTCTAGTCCCGCCGGGATTTCGTTGGGGTCTTCATTCCACCCCGCTTGGGTGGTTGTGGCGTGGGGAAAAGGGGAAAGATAATAAAGCCTGGTTTGTGCCCTTGTGATAGCCACGTAAGCTAGGCGAATTTGCTCCAGCCTTTCAAGGATTTGTTGTTGGGCTGGAAGGGAAAGGCCGGAGTTAATAGGCTGAGGCTCTGGAGCTTCCCAACCACCTAAACCCAGGGCATTGGGAGGAGTCCAGGCCAATCGAAGTTCTGTTTCGGTGGAAAGGGTGGTGAGGGAGGCAGATGGATTTCGGTTTGTGGCGCTTGGCCAATAAAACACCACGGGCCACTCTAATCCTTTGGCTCCATGCACCGTACATAAAGTAACAGATGAGGTTTTTACCTCCAATTCGTCTTCCGGAAAGAAGGAATTCCACTGTAATAAGTGATGATTAAGCAGGGAGTTGGGTTGGTCTCTCATCCAAGTGGGAGAATTGTTCTGCGATTGCTGGTGGAGAAAAACACACCACTGGCTGGACGCTTGGAGTGCTTCCCAGGGAACGTTGGGTTGGTTCTCTAAAAAAGTGGAAGCCAGCAGCCATTTTTCCGAATCGTTGAGGTGCCGAGGTGGAACAAATTGTTGAGTCCAAGCCCAAAAGGGTTGCCATGCTTGATCTCGTGATAAATCTTGACCCAGGAGATGAAGTGTCTGGATGCAAATTTCAACTGAAGAAAAGCCGATTTCTTTTGAGGTTGTGATTTTTCGGCATATAGTTTCGATTAAATGGGCGGACCAATTAAATAGGGGGGAATGAAAGAGTTCACAAAATTCCTGTAAAGTCAATTTGTGAATGAGCAATTTTAGAAAAAGCCCACATTCAAAGACAAGTCGACCATCCCCCCACTCCGGAGGTGATTGAGAGGCTTTAGATCCTAAAATGGTCGCAGGAATTTCATGTGCGGTGAGAAACTCTTGTAATTTTAAACAGTGTGAATTTTTACTAACAATCACCGCCATTTCGGACCAAGAAAAGCCTTGGTCGTGATGTAAAGAAGCGAGGGTTTTGGCCAGATGAGCCATGGCAAAGTCAAGTGTTCTGACCTTAGGCTCTCCTTTCGGTCGATTTAAATTGGGATGCCAAGTCATTAAAGTCACATGGGATCCTGCAACGTTTGCCTCCGGGTTTCCTGGTGTCATAGGGTTAAAGGGAACCATGTTGGAACGAATCAAGTCTTCGGTTTGGGAGTCGCAGTGGGGAGGTAACAGGAGTGGTTGGTGTCTAAAAAATAGGTGTGCCAACTGATTCACTCCCTCTAACACATTGGCAGTGGATCGAAAATTGGAGGTTAATTTCAAATGCACCCAGCTTGGAGGAGCGGGATTTGATGGGGTTTTTAAAGATTCCATGATGCTCACCTCTGCCCCCCGAAAGCGGTAAATGCTCTGCTTTGGATCCCCCACCACACAGAGTCTGCATTGATGATGGTTTGCTAAGGCGCATAGGATCTGATGCTGAAAAAAGTTGGTGTCTTGATACTCATCCACCAAAATTTCGCGATAGGAATCCAATCCAGGTAATGTTTTCCAGTCTAATATAAATAATCCATCAAAGGCCTCAGAATGGCAGAATAAATACCAAAGAAACGCCATTTTGTCAGAATAAGTAAACTGTCCTTGACGCAGCCGCTCTAAGAAAAACTCGAAGGAGAGGTGAGCCAATTCCTTTAACAAAACGCTGGACCCACCATGGGTGCACTCAATGGGTTGAGCAAAAGCGCCCAACAAAAATTGCGGGTGAAAGGAAAGGTCACAAAGAGCCTGCCAGGAAGACGAATGCCCTGGATGATTTGAGTGCCCTGATTGGTTTAGGGAAAGGGGTTCCAGGGCTTCCAAAAGTAGAAAGTCTGCAAGTTGGGCATTCTCATCTGGGGAGTGATTGGGTAACCTTTCTAAGAGGGGTCTCCAGACCCTTTCTTTCCAAAAGAGCTGAGCCGTGGTGGGAGGTAACGCTTGAAGAGTGGGGCAGGGACCCTCAAAGACAGAACCTCCCCATCTTAACGTGTTTTTTTGAGAGACCCACCAATGGGGATAGATGGATTGCACTAGATTTTGAAACCATCCATCCAGAGTAGACACGATGATCTGGTGAGATAACGATAATCCCTTTTTAGGAGTTTCCTGGGAAAGAATACGGGTTTCCAACTCTTGCGCTGCCGACCGTGAAAAGGTAAATACCCCTACTTTTTTAGCTGCTTGAGTTCGATTTGTTCTTGTGTTAAACAAATGTAATACACGTTCACAAATCACTTTGGTCTTACCTGCACCAGCACCTGCCTCTAAAATCAGATGAGAATTTTTTGCATGGTCGGGCTCCTGGTTGGGAAAAACAATGGCCCGTTTTTGTTCAGACGTGAGCATGGGGCTTACACAAATTGAGATAGGAACACATTTGGCACCTGCTTTTATGGTAAGGAGACTTGGAAAAATCTCCTCTTAAATAGTTTTGGGCGAGCTGAGTATAGGAAGCCTTTAGCTGAGCCATTTGGTCCTGATACTGGGATTTGGATGGGGCAAAAGAAAAAGAAATTATGGAATTGCGGTCTTGACGACCGGTTTTGAGCTGCCAAAGACTCACCTGCCCTAAAAAAGGGTCGGGATGATTCTGACTCCAGGCTAAGGAATAGAGTGCGGCCTGAGCACTAAATAGCTGGCTTGAAGCGATGAATTTTTGGCTGCGATCTAAGGAAATACTCTTTTGACTTTCTTTAGGTGAAGCCACTTTGTAATCAATGATTTCATAGGTGATTTCGTTTGTTTGGGTGCTCTCAAAAGAATCCACCCGATCGATGCGACAATCAATGGTTAGGGAATCTAAACTCAGACGAAACGAGTGTTCCACAAAACAACAAGGTGTGTAATGAGGGCCCAAAGAGCCTTGCCGAGTGCTTTCTAAATCCAGAAATCGATCCCAGATCCGTTGTCTGAGGTGCACCAGATAAAGTTGTTTTAGTTGAGTCACGGTTTCTTCTGGCCAAATGATTTCTCCAAGTTCCAAAAGCATGGGTTCCATCAATCTGTGAATGTCAAGGGAAAGGTCCTGTTTTGCAAGGAATTTTAAAAGTTGCTGAACCCAATCGGCTCTAGATGGGGCTCTGTAAGCTTTTGGATTTTTTAGGGCCAGTCTTAAACATTCCCACCATTTTTGGGGAAATTCCTGAGTTTCTAATTGAATCAACCGGACTTGAGTCATGAACTTTTCGAGCAATAAATGGATGGAAACCCCAAGCTCTTGTTGGACACTGGCTTGTGACTTTTGGGTCTTGATGTTTTTAGGGTGGCAAAGTTGATGAAGATAGAAAGCGAAAGGACACTCCACATACAACGAAAATTCACTAGCGGTGAGCCTCTTTGAATCTTGAGATTCTGGAGCTGGAATGGGCCAAGGGAGATAGGCTATGGGGTCCTGTTGTTTCCTGCTTAACTCGGGCAAAAGGGGAGCGGCATTTTGGCGCGGACGTTTTAAAAGCAGTGACTTTAAAAAGGGCGCCAGCTGATGGCTTTCCAAGGGATGGGGGAGCCACCAGGTGCATTTGGAAAATCCAACGCATTTCTCCAATTCCGACCAAGGAAACTCTTCTCTGGGTGTGACTCCACTGAGCAACACCAATCTTTTTTTTAAGTCATCTAGGTACCCGTGGTGCAACAGGGCACTGGATTTGGCAGGAAGGGAGAGGATATGAACAGGGTGATTCGGGTTTTCAAGCGCTATTTTTAAAGGAGCCCTTAGGAGCTCGTAGGAATGAAAAGCCTCCATTGGAGAACTTCTGAATGGCGCCTGGGAGGCGTTCCACGAAAATTGGTATTGCCTGGCTACGGTTTGAATCAGCTCAAAAATTTCAGAGTTAGGGCGCATCCAGAGCTCATTTTCTTCTTTGTTAATGAAACACTCGTAACGGTGAGAAGGATTTTGGGCGGATGGGTGGTCATGGCCCATCCACTGTGCCAAGTAACAATTGGGATTGAGTAAGATGTAAATTTCATCGTTTGAGACGTTCTTCATTTTAGTCCTTTGCTCCCGGAAATCCCGGATGATTTCCAAAGGAAATCGGTGGCTAGAAGGAGGACTATAAGAAGTCTTGGGTGCCGCTGAGGGGTCCGATTGGATGGGAAAAGGCCAAGTCCATTGAACACATTCCCAAAGGTACATTTGAACCAAATCGGATGGGGACCAGATGGGTTCAAAGCAGACGGAGTCCATGGTCCAAGGCCTTTGAGCCGCGTCTCCAAATCGGAGTGTACCATGCTGCGCGATGTGTTTACTTAAATTCTCCAAAAATGGCTTCACCAAATTTCGATACTGAATTCTTGCGATTTGGAAGAAGGCAAGCCATAGGATTTTGTCTTGTGCAAACGCGGTGCGTTTAGAATTTTTTTTTAAAAGTGGTTCTTGGGATAGGGTCCATTCCACCAAGTCAAACTCCTGGTGCCAGAGGGAGGGAATGGTGAGTCCAGAAGCGCGGCGAAAAAGTTCCCAGTGTAGCGTGGAGGTGGATTCTTGGGTAAACCGAACGCCCTTCCAAAACAGTTGCAAAATGGCAAAATAACGGTAGATGAGATCCAAGCTTGGGAGACCCTCTATCAGCTCTTTGGCAAGGAGAAAATGGGCATTCTTGGAACTTTCGGAATGCCCTATACCGGAATCAAAGCCTAGCTTGTTCATGATTTCACTTTGGTCTCGTCCCTTAGATTTTTTCTGAGTATTTTCCCCACATTGGTTTTGGGCAATTCATTTCTAAATTCTACTTGTTTGGGAACCTTATAAGCAGCCAATTCTGTTTTGCAAAACTCTCGAACCTGTTCCAACGTCAGTGATTTGCCTGGTTTGCAAACCACAAAAGCTTTGACGAGCTCTCCGCTTTGTGCATCTGGCACCCCCACCACCGCTGTTTCTTGAATGTCAGGATGTTTGGCTAACACATCTTCCACTTCATTAGGATAAACATTAAATCCAGACACCAAAATCATATCCTTTTTTCGATCTACAACCCGAAAGTACCCCTTAGAATCCATAATGCCAATATCACCGGTATAGAGCCATCCATCTTTGATGGTCTTGGCGGTGTCTGCGGGTCGGTTATAGTATCCCGCCATGACTTGAGGAGCTTTGGCGATGAGTTCTCCCGGCTCTCCAAGGGGTACATCATTTCCGGATTCGTCCACGCATCGGAGCCAAGTTCCCGGCAAAGGCAGTCCCACCGTGTCTCGAAGGTTTGGCCCGCCACCGGAACCGATAGGATTAATGGTTAACACAGGACTGGATTCCGTTAAGCCATACCCCTCAAAAATGGGGGACTGTGTGACTTTTGTCCACTTAGCGGCCACGGCGTTTTGTAAGGCGGCTCCACCGGCTATACTAGCCTTTAGATTTTTAGGTGGATGGGATTTAAACCACGGTTCATCCGCCAAACCATTGTATAAAGTATTTACGCCTGTTAGCCAAGTGATGTTGAATTTTTCAAACGCTTTTTTCAAATTAATGAGGGGTCTGGGGCTGGGAATTAAGATATTATGATTGCCGATTGAGAAAATAGATAAGAAGTTAACCGTAAATGCAAAAATATGATAGCAAGGCAGTGCGGTTAGCATTGTCTCACATTTGTGTTGCAAAATCTGGTGAGAAACATTGCGGATTTGCATCACATTAGCCAATATATTTGAATGTGTAAGCACCGCACCTTTGCTCACCCCGGTGGTACCTCCTGTGTATTGAAGCACGGCAATATCCGTGGGGAGAGCGTCCGCCCCGTCTCGCGGGATAGGATGGGGACGACCCATGTGAATGGCCTGGGAAAAGGTGTGGTGGGCCACCTGGCAGGTGGGGACTTGCTTTGAAATTTTGAGTTTGCTTTGGATTAAAAATCTGAGCGGTATAGGAAAGAAGTCGGCCAGGGAACAGGTGATCACATGTTTGACTTTGGTTTTGGGAAGTAAATCGGGTAATTTGTCGGCAAACATATCAATGATCACCAAGGCAGTGACGCCGGCATCATTAAACTGATGTTCCATTTCCGTCTTGGTGTAAAGTGGATTCACATTTACAAGAACACACCCCGCTTTAAAAATTCCAAAGGCGGCGATGGGAAAGGCGAGGCAGTTAGGCGTTTGTAAGGCAACCCTTTCTCCTTTTTCCAATTTTAAAACAGATCTCAGATAGGCCGCAAAACGATCGCTGAGCGTATCCACTTGGGCAAACGTGAGGGTGTGGGAAAAGCCATTGGGCAAACAGATGGTGAAGGCCTTTGAGCTGGCGTATTGGGAGACGGTTTGAACGCACAGATCAGACAGATTTTGATAGGGCATGGATGGAAAATCAAGTGCAACTCCAGTAGGCAAACTCGATTTCCAGGGCCGACTTTGGTAGCTAGGGGAAGGGACGGCAGAAGAGGTGGCGGCGGAGGTGGCATTTGTCATGGTAAAGTTCCTTGAATGTTGGGAAAGCTGGCTCATTTGGGAACCCATCTCCAGTGGATCATAGGTTCCCAGATCGGTGTGTTCTCCCTATTTTTTCCAAGACTATCACTTGGGTAAGAGATCGTAAAGGCATTCCAGATAAATTGTGCTTGGCTGGATTCCAGCGGGTGTGTTACACACATGGATTGTTTTATGTGAATTGGGTGAGATTTTTGAACCTTCTGCACCGAGTTTTGTCTACACAGAGGAGATCCTGTGACTTCCATACTTCCACCGCCAATCCCATCCGGCCCAAACCCGCCCCTTAACCATCAGGGGAAAGAAGAAAGTTTGGTTGGGGTGATTCGAAAATTGGATCCTCTCACGATTGATCAGATTAAAGCCGGGGAAGTGGTAGAAAGACCAGTTAATGTTGTGAAAGAATTGGTGGAGAATGCCCTGGATGCAGGCGCCAAAAGCATTAGTGTGGAGCTTTTGGATGGCGGAAAACAACGCATTCAAGTGACGGACAATGGCTGCGGAATCTTGCCCATCGATCTTTCTTTATCGGTAGAGCGACATGCCACAAGCAAGCTCAAAAAGGTGGAGGATCTTTGGGAATTGGATTCCTTTGGATTTCGCGGTGAGGCCTTGGCTAGCATGGCGTCCGTGAGTTCCTTTACTCTGAGGAGCCGTCATCAAAGCCTTCCCATCGGTTATGAACTGGAGGTTCCCTTTGGAATTAAAAAAGAGGGCCTAAAGGAGATCTCTATCCCCGTAGGCACCACCGTTTGTGTGAGTGATCTCTTTTTAAATGTTCCCGTTCGTAAAAAATTCTTGAAATCTGCCGCGTCGGAATTGACCTTGGTTATTGAATTTTTAACCGCTTTAGCTCTTCAAAACGAGCAATTGTGTTTAAGCTTGAAGCACAATGGAAAGGTACTGTTTCATTATCCTTCCTCCCAGACCTCTTCCCTCCGGGCTCAACAGATTTTTAAAACCAGCTACTCCGATTATCATCGAGTGGAGTGCGAAGATAGGCACAATCGCATCGAAGGTTATTTGCTGGATCCCCAAAAAGCCCGTTCGCATGCCCAGTGGGACTATGTGTTTGTAAATGGCAGATTCATCAGGGATAAATGGATTAAAAATGCGATTTTCGGCGCCTACAAAGGCCTTTTGGGAAAGGGTTTGGTGCCCTCTTATGTTTTGTTTCTTCAGCTTCCCCCCTCCCTGGTGGATGTAAATGCCCATCCTTCCAAAACGTTGGTGCGCTTTACCGATCCTTTGTGGGTTCAGGACTTTATCACTCGGCATCTGCAGGAGTCCATGCACGCCTTTTTGCAACAGCAACATGCCTTTTCAGCGCCGGATCCCGCCCCCCCCACGCCCGATCCTCCTGAAGAGGCTCCGCTGATCTTAAATACCGTAAAAGCCAAACTCAAGGTTGAGCCAAAAGGAGAGTCTAGGGTTGTGCCCCAAGCCGATTCCCGTGCCTTGTCCTGGGATCCTTCTGCTCCGATGTCTCGCCCCACTTCCAAACCCATCGGATCGGTCCATGAGAAATCGAGCGAAAAACAAAATGAAAAACATTATGAAAAATCGCATTGGGGCAACCTAAAACCCACCATCACTCCTCAAACTAAAAAGGAGGAGCTTTTGGCTTTTCCTGATTTGCCCATTGAAAATCATACTTTTAAGGATGCCCTTTACTGCGGACAAATTTTTAATGGTTACTTAATTTTTGAAGATAAGGAAAATATGTTGGTGGTGGATCAACATGCGTTTCACGAGAGAGTTTTATTTGAGTCCTATCGTAAAACACTTAAAGAAACGGGATTGCACCAGCAGCACGTTCTGTCTCCCATAATGATACCTGTGCCGTCGAGTGCCTATTCCCTTTTAGAAGAAGCAGTAGATCTTTTTAAAGAGCTGGGCTTTCAGTTTGATTTGATGCCAAATTCACAAGTGGCTCTGCTTTCTTATCCTTCTTTAATCAAGCAATCTCAAATCGTGGGTGTGTTTGATTCTTGTATTGTGCGCCTCTTAAAATCAACTCCCCTAGGCGATTTGGATAGTCATCCCTTGGAAAAGTGGTCCAAAAATCAGAAGGTTTCCTCCACCCATGAAGTGACCAATTGGCAGCTCCGAAAAGAGGAGGTTTTGTTTGATGGCCTAGCCACCATGGCGTGCCACAATGCGGTGCGGGTGGGTGAATCCCTGTCATTAGGGCAGGTGGAGCAACTTCTAGTTCAGGCCAGAGGTGTGGATTTTTTTGTCCATTGTCCCCATGGTAGACCCGTATTTAAAGCCTTCCAACGCAAGGAGGTGGGCTTTTGGTTTCAACGCCCCTCTTAGAGCTTTCCCCTTGTGTGATGGTGGTTGGCCCCACGGCTTCGGGAAAGTCCGATTGCGCCCATCAACTCATTGAGAAGTTGAGCAAGGTACACATTCGTGCTTCCTGTGTGAATCTCGATCCGTTTCAAATCTATCAGGAATTGGATAAAGGAACCAGTAAACCCAGTGATCCAGAACGCAATAGATATGATTATCATTTGATAGATTATGTTGGCCCTTTAGATTCCATGGATGCCGTTCAGATGGTGGTGGAGGCCAGACGAGTGTGTGCCCAGCTTTGGGATCGGGGCATTGTGCCCGTGGTGGTGGGTGGAAGTGGATTGTATGTGAGTTCTTTTTTGGGGAGGATGGATCCTCTCCCCAGCCGGTGCCAGGAACTTCGGGACTGGTTTCGACTTTGCGCCCAAGAATGGGGATGGCCCCATCTCCATGATTGGCTTAAGGCATTGGATCCCCAAAGAGCTCTGCAAGTGCATCCTAATGATGGGGTGAGAATTGAGCGAGCCTTAGAATGTTGGTGGCTAACGGGTAAGCAGGCCCATGAATACCAACAAGGTGGTCCCTTTGGTGATCGTCTTGTAGACTCGTGTTACCTTATTAAATTGGATGCCTCCAGCGATATTCTTAAAAACAGGATCACCCAAAGAACGTGTGAATATCTCAATTCCGGGTGGGTGCAGGAGGTTCGGGATCTGTCCCAAAAATGGGGTGAAAAATGGACGTTGAGCCAATCTTTTCGATCTATTGGTTACGAGTCCATCCTAAATCACATTTTAAAGCAGGACCTGCAGTCACTCCCTGAATCTCCGAGCTCCTCCTCCTTTGGTGAAAACCATCCCCTGGTGCAACAGATTTCCACGAGCACCTGGCAATACGCCAGACGCCAAAACACTTGGTTTGCTAAAGTGCCTGCCCATCTGAACCTGGGGTGGTTAGAAGCCACGCTATTCCAAAGAAGCTGCTTTTTAGATCCCGTCCTGGAATGGGTTCAAAATAGGCGTTTGAGTTTTGAATGAGCCATGTGATAGAATCAAGGGGATCCTCCAAAATTTGTTAAAGGACGCGCATGTTTTTGAAGTCTGTTCATTTAATCCGACATGGCACCGCCGCATCCCATTCTTCCTTTGAATCGGACCTTGAAAGACCCTTGACGGAACAGGGACGACAGGAATCGCAAAATTTAGGCAGAGTTTTGAGTTACCTTAGTACTCCCCCTCCTGATGTGATATTTTACACTCCAGCTTTGCGATCCAGTCAAACAATGGCGGGTTTGATTAGCGTTTTGCCCATGGATTTTTCAAAAGTTCCCTTAAAAGAGGAACCCCTCTTTTTGCCCGACGGTTTCCCCCAGCAGGCGCTGGCGCGCTTACTGAAAGGTTGGTTTGGGGAAAATCAAAACTCCATTTGGGTGGTGGGTCATAATCCGCTGCTTGAAACACTCATGCGCCTGTTGTTGCAAGATTCCATTTATCTTCCCAGGGAATTCGAACGTTGCTGTTCCTTAGGATTGCAAATTCTATTTAAGTCTGAAGGAACCTTTGCAGGGGCAGATGTTCGATTGAGCCATTGGATTCCTAGACCCAGTGGCATTTTGAATTCACTTACACCTTAAGACAATGATTCCGGAATTAAGCCGCCCTGGCAATACCAAAGGCATTTCCCGTCGTTCTTAATTTTGGGAACGTAAATAAGAATGTGGTTCCTCGACCTTCTTCGGTGTGCACCAAAAGGGTACCATTCATTTCCTTTACGGCCATAGATACTGCAGACATCCCAACCCCTCGACCTGAAATATCGGTTACCACTTCATTACTGGAAAGGCCGTCCGCAAAAATCAGCTCAGCCTTCTCGGCCAAAGACATCTGCTCCATTTTCTTTTGACTCACCAAGCCCTTTTCCACAGCTTTTGCAGAAATGCGCCCGATGTCAATGCCCCTACCATCATCTGATACCCGAATGTTAAGCTGATTTGTTTCTTCAGAAAAGGCAATGGTCAAGGTGCATTCTTCTGGTTTATTTCCCCGTTCCCAGGGCAGCTCAAAGCCATGGTCAACAGAATTGCGCAAAAGATGGGGAAGAACCTGTATAAAAGACTTGATGTATTCTGGATTGAGGAGAACATCTCCTCCTTCAATTTCTACTTTTACTTTCTTGCTAAAGCGCTCGGCTAACTTGGTAACATACTCAAACGCAGAACCCATGATTTCGTCCGCACGTTTTTGTTGAATTCGTTCGATCCAATTCCGGCCGCATTCTTGAGCCAATTCCAGTGATTGGGAGTTCAAAAGGGCCATTCCAAGTTCAGAGAGGGTATCTCTTCGCACTTCGAAAACCTGGTCTGTCGTTCCGTCGTACTCCACACCCAGAATCGAAATGTGCTCAGATAGAAATGTCTTCAAGCTTATTTCAATGTCCATGATTTGGTCGATGGTTATTTGGGATCCATCTTCCACATGATGGATAGATTGTGCGATAGAAGTTAAGCCAAAAGAAGCCGCATTGCCTTTAAGGGTGTGAAGAATAGGGCGCAACTCTTTTTGATTGTTAAGAGTGATGAATCCATGAGCTCTTTCAATTTGAGATTTGCAGTCGGTGATAAATTCCTTAAATGAATCTCGATATTTGAAGATTTGAATGATGGTGCTGTTGTTTTTTGCTTCCATTTCCATTCGTTCCAGTTCTGTGCCATCCACTACCGTAAACAAAATACTTTCGATTTGACCTTTTTCGATGCGGATTACAGAACCCTGGGTGTGTAATGAGATTTCTGCCACCTTGAATCTCTGCGGCAGTTGGTCTAATGACATGGATTCGGGCAACACATCATCGTAAACTTGCTCAAGCATGGTTAGAAAGAAGCCTGAATCGCGATTTGACATTCCAAATACCTTTTCAAATCGTTCTCCAGCTTTCATGCGGCCACTGAATAAGGTCTCGCACGATTTGGTAAAACCCTCCGCAATTTTTCCGTCTCGGTTTAAGATAAAAAAACCGCTCTTAACGTTGTTAAGAATGCGTTTGATGGTTGCTGTTCGTTCTTCCACCAACTTCTCCAAACTTCCGTTTATCAAGGAAAGTTCTTTATTTTTCCTTTCAATTTCTTCCATCAGCTCTTTTAGATTCCCGGTCATTCGGTTGAAGGAGTGTCCTAGAACTCCTATTTCATCTTTTGTCTTTATGGCTACCGCTTGACTCAAATCGCCATTGGCGGCGGCCAAGACTTTCTTGGTCAATTCCATGATGGGCCGGGAAATGCTGCGTGAAACCAAAAGAGCGGCTCCCACCACGGCAAAGAGCGTTGCCAGTCCAAGCCAAGTGACTGCCGATTTTTGCTTCGCTATTAGTGCAAAGGCTTCGCTGCTGTCCATTTTGACAACCATGCCCCATCTTAGGCTTGGCAAGAATTTCCAAGAGGCCACGGTATCTTTGTCTTGATGGTCTTTGCTCGTTCCATAGCCAGCTTTTCCTTGAACCGCATCTTGAAGGGCCTGGAAACGCGGCTCACCTAGGCTGTAACGCCTTTTAAACGCTGCCGATTTGTCGCTTCTGGTGGGAGCAATCACTGTTGCGTTCTTACCGTTTAGGGCTCCGAGAATCGTCTCGCCCGTTTCGCCAAGTCCCGTATAATCATTCACCACCGCATAAAACTCATCATTCTTTAATTGGGCCACCACATAACCAACAATCTGATCATTTTTGAGTACTGGAGCGGCAATGAATGCCGCAGGTTCGTTTGTGGCCTGGTAGTATCCAAAGTTAGACACAGAAGTCTTTTTTGATTCTTTCACTTGTTTCATGACGGCAGCAAGTTCTGAATCCTTAAAGGGACCGGTTAAATAATTACTGCCTAGATCCTCTCCCTTTCGAATGGAAAAGATAGCATCTGCCTGCGCGTTTAATAAAAAAAGGTCATTGTAACTCATTGATTCAGAAAAGTAAGTCATCATGGGGCGCACCGCGGCATCAGCTGATCGAAACGAATCTGTATTCTTTCCTCCCTGACCAAACGAATGCGACATGGTTTCTAGAGAACTTAGGATACTAGGGGTTTTCGCCATCGATTCAACGTTTTTGAGACGTTCAGAAACATAAAGTTCGATGCGGTTGGCTTTGCTTTCTGCCACCGCCGAAAGGTTATTCTGCACACCCGTAGCAATGGCAGCCACGGATGCTGTGAAGGTCGTGTAAGTTAAAACCGACAAAGGGAGCAGCGCAATGATCAGAAAGAAAAAGAGCAGGCGCGTTCCTATTTTTTTGGATTTTGAAATCATTTTTTTCTCCAAATATTCCTCATTTTAAAATAAATAATATACCTAATTAAACCTAATGACCCTAACTTTTACTTGCCCAGATTGGCCCAGTTGCCATTCCAGCCAGTGTGCAGCTCAGTCAGAAATTTTTCCCAATCTTGAACCGATCGATAAACAGGATAAGGAACGGGTGCAACGGAACGGGGGCTCTGCCAAACAAGTTCGAACATTCCGTCTTCTTTAATCTTGCCGATACGAACGGGTTTCCAGGTGTGATTATTTTCTTTATCAATCGAAACGGAGCCTTCTGGAGCCTCAAATTCCACTTCCTTGACGGCCTCGCGGATTTTATTCACATCCAGTGCAGCGCCAGAGGCGAGCACTTTTTCCACGGCTTTTTTCCAAATGTGCACTCCAAAGTAACCTGCTTCCATAGGGTCACTGACAACTTTGTCTTTGCCGTATTTTGCTTGAAATGCCGAGACGAATTTTTTGTTTTCAGGGGTGTCAACCGTTTGGAGGTAGTTCCAAGCGGCGTAGTCACCAATTGCGCTTTTTGCAGGTAAGCACCTGTTATAAATAACTAAATAGCGAAAAGGGACCACAAGAAATTACAATACTGAGATAATGTTGGTCTAAGTGGCTTATTTTTAAGGAAAAGCACAATTGATGGATGCAGTTTAAAAAAGATTCAATAGTTCACGGAACTTCGCACTTTTTATTGGAGGAAACCCCCCGGGCACCATGGTGGCCCCCAACAGCCAGCTCACCACCACCGCCGCCATGAATCGAGTGGACTCCGGGTCTTTGTGTTTATGATAGGGTTTTTCCAGACGAAGCTCCACCCAGCCCACCAATTCTTCTAAAAAGTTATCCACTGCCTGTTTGATTGAGGGTTCCTGATAGATGGAATGGTGCAAAACACTCACGATGAAATTTTTCTTTCCTTCCGCTGTGGGATCCTGGAACAGTTTTGTTAGAATTTCAAAGTCTGTTTCCCAGTGAAGTGGCAATAGGAGCCTTTCTCCCAGCACTTTTCCAAATGACCCATGAAAATCTTCTATGAGTTCTAGAATAAATTCCGATTTTTTGGGGAAGTGATGATTCACCGCGGCTAAACTCAGATTTGATTTTTGGGCTAGAAGTCGGTAGCTCAAAACATCCAAACCGTGATGGCCAATGAGTTCTAAGGCCATGTTTTTCAATTTCTCGCGGCTGGACATTAGCCCTGGCTCTTCTTTGCAATCTGTTCCCATTGGACATAGGCATGATCCAGTTCTTTTTTCAAATCGCTCAGTTCATTTGCTTTGGTTTTGGTTAGGTGAAAGGGGGTTTGACTGGCGTAGGCCATGGAAAGAAGGTGTTCTTCGGACGCAATTTTTTCTTCTAAGCTGGAAATTTTATTTTCCCAAGAATCCAGTTCTTTTTTTTCTTTTTGGGAGAGTTTTGCCTTTGGAGGTTGAGAAATGGGCTTAACCTCTTCCCATTTCGGGGATGGTGATGAGGTGAGGTTGGTCATCGTTTTTTGAGCTGTGGGGACCTCCACGGACTCACCTGGAATAGACTCCAAAACTTCTAAAGCCTGGTCTAAATCCTGGCAAAAGGTCCACTGGCCCACCCATCGATTGGATTTTTTTTGAGCGCCGGAGTAGACAAGATACAAGTTGGCAACGCGGCTCATAAAGTAACGATCGTGGGAGGTAAACAACACCGCTCCAGGGAATCCGGTGAGGTCTAGTTCCAGTGACTGGAGGGTATCGATATCTAAATCATTGGTGGGCTCATCTAAAATCAAGAAATTGCCAGAGGCCAATGCCATTTTAGCCAGAAAAAGCCTTGCCTGTTCTCCTCCTGACATCTGGGAGATGGATTTGTCCGCCTCGTAGCGATTGATTAAAAATCTCTCTAAAAATCCGTTGATATGAAAGTGTTTGCCGTGATAAAATACGTACTCTCCCTCCGGACAAATAAAGGTGCGGGCGGTGGCGTCCATGGGAAGTTGCCTTCTGGACTGATCGAAGTAACAAATATCAATGTCTGGGTGTTTTAGGATTTCACCATGGGTGGGCGTCAGATCACCCATTAAAGTTCTGATTAGGGTGGTTTTACCGCACCCATTGGGTCCCAAAAGCGCCAATCGAAGCTTAGGCTTAAACACGATATCCAAGTTTTCAGCTACCAGATCCTCCGATCCTAATTTGGGAATGGTGACTTTTCGAAACTCCGTTAAGGTTTGATTGGCAAACCATTCTCTTTTTTGTAGAATCCCTTCGGAGGTCAGCTCTTTTGAGACAATGCTGGCGTCAAACTGGAAGGTGGGCTTGGTGTTTAGGTTAAGCGTTTCTTTATTCTTATCTAAAGTGGATCGTAGCTTATGGGCGCGTTCAATACGTGCGCTTTGTTTGGTGGTTCGAGCCTTTACCCCAGCCCTCAACCAGGCAAGCTCGGTGCGGTAAAGATTTTTTAATTTGGTTTGCTGGGAAGCCAAGGCTTCCTCTTGTAGTAATTTCTTCTCAGAAAACTCTTCAAAATTACCTTCGTAAAGGGTGGCATTTCCGCCCCTAATCTCCAGAATGTGGGTGGAAAGAGTATCCAAAAGAGCCCGATCGTGGCTCACGATCAAAAAGGCACAGGGCTCCTCTTGGGAATTTCGGTTTTGCAATCCCACCATGGCGTTGCCTTGTTCCGCATAACTTAATAAAAATTCTTCTAGCCAGTCTACGGCAACGGTGTCTAAATGGTTGGTGGGTTCATCCAAAATCAATACTTGGGGATTATGCAGCAGTGATGCCACAATTTGTACTTTTTTGAGTTGACCTCCCGAAAGACTTTCTAAGAGATTCGAAAAAGAGATTTGATTACCCAGCCATGGTTTCACACTATCTAGAATGTTTTCGAGAGAGTTAAACGAGGATTCTTGGAAATCATGTTGTATATGATTATATTTATTTACAAAATCTTCTTGGTCTAGCAAGCTTGGATCGTTGGACAAAAGATCATTGAGTCTTTCCCATTCTTTTTCCAGTCGAATTTGCTGGGCCATTTTTTCATTATGATTAACGATTTGGTGAGTGAAATATTCTTCAACGCTTTGTTTTAAGTCAGCGTCAAACTTTTGTTTTACATAGGAGAGACGTAGATTTTGACGCTTGGCCACAAGCCCGGAATCTGGCGCAAGGCTTCCTAAAATCAGCTGTACCAAAGTGCTTTTCCCGGCGCCATTGGGTCCAACCACTCCCAGTCTTTGGCCTGGGTGGAGGGTAAAACTATTGTTGTCAAATAATAACTTGTTTCCGGCGCGGTAACTTAAATTCTGACAGCTAATATAGGGTGAGGTAGACATTCCTTTTTTCCTTACAAGGCTGGTGATTGAGCAAATTGGGTGAGAAAGGATTGGCAATCGGAACTGTCCTGTTTGTAAAGCGACTTTCGAACCCCAAACTCTCCCCCTCCTTGCCCTTGAAACGATTTGACTTCACCGGTTGCTTTATTTTTGACGGTTCCAGAAAACAAGGGAAACTGAACAAAAATGACAAACATTTGTGTTACAAAAGTTGTGTTGGACAACATGGGCAAAAATCTGTCTTTTATTTCCAGACTTACCTCTAGTTTTACAGTTTCGTTTTCAGCTTTAATGAGGGTGGAAAGAGGCGCGCACTGCTTGGCTTTAGGCACATATTCCCATTGGGGGTGCCTCCATGCCAGTGAGTGGTTTGATGCGAAAAAGCGGTATTTTTGAGGTGTAGTTTCATCGGCTATGGCCAAATCCAGGTAATCCAGAGTTTTGGAATTGTGGTAACTTTGCCAAGCCACCATCACACCTGCCGAATCGTCGGACATCACACCAAAATCCCAACCATCTGTGATGAGGGCCCACTGCCCCCAGGAGTTCTCCCGGTACCCATGGCCTTGTATGGGAAAAGTGGTTTGGGTGGACTTTTGGGTGAGTGTTCCTTTAATTTTGGTTCGGGGCCAGAGCATATCCACTTCCCAGTTTTCACCAGGGAGCATCCCCACATCTTCACCTTTTAGGCTCGTGAACGCAGTGGGGTCCGATTTTTCGGAAAAAGGAGTTTGCGGGTCTGTGATCCAATTCCAGCTTGGCTCCACTGTCAAGTCCCAGGAGACTTGGTGATTATCTCCCTTCAAACGGGCCTGGTTGTAGGGATTCTGGTCTCGGTTACCCAGTGTATCAGGGTTATTGCCCAGGTCAAATTGGGCCCATTGGGTGCCGTCTTTTGTTTTTCCTTTTAGGCTTTTTAAATCAGCATGAGGTGCCTGGGAGGTTTCTAAGGCATCAAAATCAAAATGGCTATAGTGCGATACCATTTCTCCATTTTCAAATAACCCCGCCACCGCCACGGATCCTCCCGAGGGCAAGAGCCGCGGCATGCCAAATCGACCTCCTAGCCAGTTTTTCACATCCGCCAACACATATCCAATGCTCCCTGTGAAATTCTTTTGAGAGTCGTGGATCATGAAATACTCCCACTCCAAACTGATTCCGGAAAGGGCGTTCACACCCCAATCTTGCGGGTTTTGGGCTTTCCATTGGCCAGGCTGAAGGCTCTGAGTGCCAGCAAGACTTGGGTTGGCTTTGCTGTTTTTTTGGAGGAAAAATCCTCCGAAATTCAAGAGGGCCCAAAGTAACAACAGAATGATTACGGTTCCCTTAATTCTTTTAAGAACTTTTCCCACAGATCTTGAACCAATTCGAGTTTTCAAGTTCATTTTTCCCTCATGAGTGGCGTTAAAGTTCCGTTTTAAGAAAGTGAAACGATGGTAGCTCCCAGTTGCCGAGCGCGGTGGAGTATCCAATCATCTTCTAGTGCGGTAAAGAGTTCCACTCCGTCGCCGCTGAGTCCAATGGTGTGTTCAAACTGAGCACTGGGTTGCCCATCGGAGGTGATGGCCGTCCAACCGTCTCCCAAGAGTTTTGTGCGCCAACTTTTAAAGTTGATCATGGGTTCTATGGTAAAACACATTCCCCGAGTTAACTTCATTCCCGTTCCGGCCACCCCATAGTGGGGAACTTGAGGAGCCTCATGGAAAACTTTTCCAATCCCATGGCCCACAAAATCGCGCACTACTCCCAGGCCCTTTTCCCCTTCTGCGTAGTTTTGAATGGCCGCTCCAATATCTCCTAATTTGGATCCATGGCGCACAACGGCGATGGCCCGGGCCAAACTTTCCCGGGCTGCTTCCACCACGGCTTCTCGCTCTGGGGTGGTTCCTGAGCCCACGATAAAGGTCTGGGAACAGTCTCCAAAGTAACCATTTAAAGTCACGGTGACATCCACATTGATGATGTCACCTTCTTTCAGAATTTCTGTGTCCTTAGGAATTCCGTGGCACACCACTTCATTCACGCTGGTGCACACGCTTTTTGGAAATCCCTTGTAGTTTAATGGACTTGGATAGGCACCACGGGACACGATGTATTCATGAACAAATTGGTTGATTTGTTCTGTGGAAATTCCTGGCTTAATCTGTTTACCCGCCTCGCGCAGGGTGAGCGCCGCTAAATGCCCAGCGGCACGCATGTGTACAAAATCCTCTTGAGATTTAAGTTTGGCCACCTATTGTTCCTTTAGTTTTGGTTTAACAGTTGTAATACACTATCCAAGTCTTGAGTTCCAGACAAAACCGTTCCGGAAGGCAAAATCTTTTTGCATAATCCTTGAAGAATCGTCCCAGCCCCAATTTCAAGGTAACGCAGATCACTTCCCATGGAAAGCGTGGATTGGATGCATTGATACCAGTAAACGGGTCGGCAGATTTGTAAGGACAGCAATTCTGCTGAATAGTCACTTTCTTTATATAGCACTTGGTCTGCAGTAGATAATACGGGAAATGCTAGCGGTTTTAAAGTAACAGACTTTAACCACTCCTTCATTTTTTGAGCTGCAGGTGCCATCAGGCTGGAATGAAAAGGACCGCTCACCGGAAGAAAAATGGTTTTTCCTAGTTTGCGAGTTTTGATTTCTTCACAAACCTTCTCCACGGCCATTTTATGCCCACTAATGATGAGCTGGGCCGGGGTGTTGTGATTGACCACCTCTACACACGCTTTCTGTACCATTTGGGTGGCTTCACAAATTTCGGTTAGAACAACCGGATCAACGTTGAGACATGCCGCCATGGCACCCACGCCCACTGGAACCGCCTCCTGCATGGATTTTCCCCGGTAACTAACCACTTTAAGTGCGGTTTCTAAGCTCCAAGCCCCTGCCAGCACCAAAGCGCTGTACTCCCCTAAGCTGTGGCCAAGGGCGACACTTACAGGGGGAACCACCCCCCATCGGGACGTCAATGCCCTCCAGGTGGCAACAGTGACACACAGAAGTGCGGGTTGGGTGTATTCGGTAAGACCCAACTTTTGCTCCGGATCTTCAAAACATAGGGAATCCATTGCATACCCCAGGGCTTCGGAGGCCTGTTCAAAAGTTTCCCTAACCTCCTTAAATTCCTGGAAAAGCGATTTACCCATTCCAACCTGCTGGGAGCCCTGTCCTGGACAAAGTAATACCAAGTCTTTACCTGCTGTAGTTTGTGACATCGATTGCTGGCCCTCCATTGTCCGTTCCTAAGCCTATGGCCTTTAACAGAATTTCACGATTCTGTCTAAACGATGTACGGGTGGTCAGAAGGCTCTCCTCAGAATTTCCAAACCAGTTCGGAGCTGTTCTTTATGCTATCTTTTGGCCATCTCTCTGTGATTAAAAACATAATTTTGACATTATAAAAAAAACTGTTTTTTACCTCCTGGAATCCGAAGGTAATCTATAGTGGGAGAGTGGGCGCGATTTGAAGTGTCGCTTCGAGGTGGGTCGAAAAGGAGTTGTATGGTGGAGTTATTTAAAAAACAGTCTGTTATGGGTTTGTTATTGGCTGCTATGGGAGCCATCTCCTTGTCTTGTGGGGGAAGTAAGTTTAGCAAAAATGAACTTTCCAGCAAACAGGGTCCCATTGGTGGCAATAAATCAGGAGATGTCAATCAAGACAACGAGTTAAATAATCAGTCTGGTACTGGTGACGCTGACGCACTGAGCCAAAAAAGAAACTTGGCTACCGTAACAGAAAGGCAAAGTGATGCTTTTCTTTTACCTCAAGGTGGTGTAGTGCCTCAAGTCCTGGAAATTTCCAACCGTGCGGTGGAAAAGGTGGTTTGCACTCAAACTCTTCCCACGGCTCCTCGTACCAGTCAACTGGAATTATCTCCCAGACAAAACAAAGCGATCGCCCGACAAAGAAACGCTCCCGTGAGGTACACCCAATCTACCCACACCGGCAAATCCGGAAAAGCGCTGGATGTGGTGGTGGTGTTGGACAACACCCAATCCTCTGTTCAGCAATTGGGTCAAACCCAAAGGCAAAGGCAGGTATTAGACCGAATCGCCGATGCTGTTCAAGATTATGACTACAATATCATTTTGTCTGGACTAATGAATTATGCCAATAATAGCTTCGAATTTTTTCCAAATCAAGTCAAAAATTACAGGAAATCTAACACGGCCTTTGACACGGCTGCCGAACTAAAAGCAGCTTGGTTTGGCAATGACACCAGCGGCGATCCTTTTCAATTGGGGGCGACCACCTTTTATAAAACATTGGTGGATTCTACTCCCACAGGCAATGCCTATGTTTTTAAAAGTATCAATAACATTATGGGAAACGGCAGTTTTGGGTTTAGAGCCGGGGCAGCTAAATTGATTGTGGCTCTGACGGACCAAAACAACTGCAGGGACGGTTCTGGAAACTTCGCTCCAGAGTGCGGAAATATGACGGCTACAGGAAACGATCATACCCATCTGTTTATGGCCAATCGATTAAAGGATTATGGTGCCGTAAACGATAGAGTTCGAGGATCGGCTGAAGGTACTTTATTTGCCTCCTATTTTCGAAATTCTCTCACAGCCCCAAATCAAGTGTGTAATTCTAGCGGATTTGTGATGGAGTCCTCTTCCCAATTTGAGGCTGCTGCCATTGCCCTTGCAAAACCATCTTATCTTTCGGGTGCCTCTAGCTATCTGGCGGATATCTGTGCCAATGGTGCAAACTATTCTTGGTTAGACAACGCCTTTAGCGACATTGAAAAAATCGCACGGCATAATGTGCGGTCCACACACAATTGGATTAGTGAAGACTTTCAGAATCCTTATGAAGATCTCAAGGTAAGGCTTTACGACGTTGGTAGCCCTAATAACTTGTTAAACCTCACAAAATTTTCACCCGTCAAATCGGACGGGACCTTGGGATTACTCCAATGGGTGAGGTTAGATGTACCTGATAACACAATGAACCTGGAATTAAGGTACCACCAACCCAATGACTTTTTGGGTACCACCCTTGTGAATTGGTTGGATGGCCCGGCAGAAGGGGACAGTGTTACTTTAGAATGGACACCAAATCAAACAGAAACCTGCACTTTAAACAGCAATAAATGTAGAATTCAAAGTGCTGGATCTAGAAATATTGTCCTGTTGGATCCTTCTCGTTTCCCTGTGTCCTTGCCAGGAAATGTTAAAGATTTTATGGTAAAATACTCTACGGCTAGATTGTCAACTAATATTATTTCTGGTGTGGCTGGATCGAACATTGTGTTCTTAAATGAGGTAAGTGTTACGGCCGAGGCCGCAGTGGCAGGAGGTACCATTCCTAATATTGCTGCCATGCCCTATACAAAATCCATTGATCCCAATGATCCTAAAAAAGTGATCGCCACTTTTGGAAGTAACTTACCCGATGGAAAATACACTTTGAGATATTACGAATTCAATCAAGTGACCAATTTGGACTGTGGTCCATTCACTTCCGTGGCGGTGGGGGGCACTCAACCTTTATGTACGAAACCAGGCACTACGGTAACAGCGGATGCCAACCGGCAACTGATGTCTTCGGATGCCGGAGCCATACTGAGTTTAGGTTGCCAGCTGAAATCAAATGGCCAATCGGGAATTTATTCTGGAGAGGTTCCCTTACTAAACGGGGCTCGAAGATTTGAGATGCATTATCTCCAGGACGTCGCTCCCAGAAAACAGTTTTCTCTTCAACACACTCCAGAAGCTGGAACCTTTAGCGCCGAGAAAACCGATGAAAATGGCGTGAAGAAGATTTTGGGCGCCGATGATTACAAGTTGGATAATGGATTGCTCACTTTAACTGAGGATCTCAAACCAGGACAACGAATCAATTTAAGTTATCGTTTTTCTGGACTTCCTCCGAACGAATGTTATCCCTTGTCTGATAGGTCTAGTGATATCAACTCTTACAAAGTATTGGTCACTAAAGCGGACTCGAGCCTATCTGAGTTGAAACCAGGAGAATTTAACCTAAACGTGCCCCAAGACGTGAATCAAAATCCGCAGGTTTGTATCAGTCCAACCATTTTGAAGGGTTCGCAGAAGGTGGAAGTTTCCTATCTGAAGAGCGTCCAGGCTCAAAAACTGTGATGGCGCGCGTTAAGGCAACTCAATCACCGCGTAGAGTTCTTGAACCTCAAAAGCACCTGTGCTGATTTGAATTTGTCCCACGCTCGCGTTTTCCGGATTTTGGCAGCTGAGTTTGGCATCCAAAAAGGGAAAATGAACTTTGTTAATATAGGCACTCCAGTGCTGAGTTTGAGCTTGGGGTAATTGGCCAAAGCCTTGCGGCAGGGAAACTCTCATGTAGAGAGGTTGCTCAGACTGATTGGAGTCGGCTATCACTTTTTTGCCCTTCACTACAATTTCAATGAGTTTGGAGTCGCAATACTTTGAGTTTAGAGCCCCATCGCTTCCTAGAATCCCACCTAGCTGGGTAGAGCCCACATTAAAGGCAAAGCTTTTTTCGCTGGGGTAGTTTCGCCCTCCCAATGAGAAATGGGAAGCACTAATAGGGCTCACCTTAACCAGTCTAGGGCCTTTGAGTTTAGACGTAATGGATGCGATTTGGAAAGCTTGTCTGGCAAAAAAAGTAACATCATAAAGTTCCGTAAGTAGTCTCTTTTCAATTCGCAAAGCGGTTTCCCTGTAATCCGTATCCACTTGTGTGACTTTAAGTGGCTGACCACCCGCTCCTACGGTTTTTGTTTGCCATTCAACACTGGCCAGGGGAATGGGAGCACCAGGAACCACTCTGGCTTCCAGCTCCATATTAAGCAAGGCTTGGTTCAGAAACTGTGAATGGATCTGACCATTTTGTGAAAGGCCAGCTAGGGGTAGCAACGAACCTTGGGACACCACCACATTAGGGAGTGTTCTGATCTTTTTGGTTCCCCGATTGATTTTTGCTTTCGCATTTAAGAGTTGAGCATTGGGGCCATTTACTTGAATGAGTACACCCACGATGTCAGACAACAGGTAGGAAGAGGGAAAGGAATGGGACCAGCTGGATTCGGAATAGCTGATTTCAGTGACGCCTTCAAAGATGCGGCGGTCCGCCAGTTTGACAAGCTGCCCCTGGGCATTGACTAAGGTTACAGACAGCAAATCTCCACCGCTAGAAAGGTTTCCAGGATTTGGGTTGAATAGAGTAAACGAGAGTTCCTGAAGCAACTGCCATGGGTATTTGCCCACGATATCTAGACCAAGGTCAACTCCCTGTTGTTGATTTCCGCCGGGAAATCCCTGGCCAGATTGGCCAACCTGACCCATCTGGAATGTCTTTTGACCTTGCCAGTTGCCTTTATTCACATCATCTATGCCTGTAGACACAAGGACGTAATCCAGGTCATTTGGTTTGATATCCAACGAAAAAGGCTTAGTGGCATATACTTCTTCCGAACCCTTTACGGCTCTTACGGTAAAGCTCGTGGATTCCAGTGGCACATCAAGGGTGTCATACAACACGGGACTGCTGCATCCCTTCCAAGGAGCATCGCCAAACTTGCACTCATTCTGCAGACCAGTGGCTGTTAAGTGATTTGTAAAAGAAAGACTTCTTCCCACGGGGTCGTGGGAAATCGTGATTTTAGTATCACTGGTTTCCACAGGAGTGGCCACGGCAACGGGTGGAGTAACGGGAAGAGACCCTGAAATGTCTTGGGGATTTTGGGGTGTGTAAAAGAAAACGTGTTTCAATGGTTCCGTGGTCACGGTATCCAATTTGCCTTTTACCACAAGTGTATTTTGCCCGGGCAGCACTTTGGATAGGGGGATTTTGGTTGTGTGTTGGCAAGGTTCTGGAGTCTGATTGTTCAAAATGCACTCAAAGGTCATGGCTGAGTTAGAGTCGTTACTTTTTAAAGTCGCCACAAAACCATCTGGCACGTTAGAGAAACTTTCTAAAGTAATGACAGGCTGACTCTTTACGGAAGACTCCTGCTTGCCCGGAGAGACTTGACCGTTGGGTGGAGTGGGAGAATTCTTACTTCCTCCTGACTTTCCGCAAGTAATGAAGAGTGCAGCAGAAATTACAAATAAGCCGGAGCTCATTATTGTGAAACGGGAAGCGGAACCAATGCGTGCTGATTTGAATAAATCCATGTTTCCCTCAGTTAGTGAGATTAAAATAACTACCCTTAGGCCGTTCCCATAAGTAGCTGCCTATAGTGTAGGGGCTAATGGGCTTGTTACCTTGAAATCGTGATACCCGGGGGGTTTTAAGGGAAGTTTTAAACAGAGTCAATGATTATTTTTAGACAAACCTGTTTTTTTTCTAGATCTCTTGGCTGATTTGGAAATCTACTAAGCGCAGCTCTACGTTACGTTTACCCCTCCAAGAATTCACAATGGGTTCCACCACCACATCCCAGGGAAAATCTACCTTTTCTTTCAGTCTATCCCAGCCATCAAAGGCAACCATTCTCATTTCGACGCCGTTTTGGGAAAGTTGGCAGGAGGCGTGGGGCGAATCTGAGTTTTTTCCTAGTCTTTGTAGGTGTTTACACCTAACTTGGGGCACAAGCCATTGTGGCTTGGGATTTTGAATGCCATAGGGTTCCAGGTGTTGAAGGCGGTCGATCTCTTCCAGAGTGAAGGCTTGTAGGGGCAAAGAACCCACCACCGTAAGAGGCGCCCTTAAGTCCCTAAGGGAGGCTAAAGCAGACTCACTGGTGGATTCAAAGGCTCGGCGGAAGTCCTCCAAGACACCTTCTTTTAGAGTCAGCCCACAAGCGGCAGGATGACCCCCAAAATGGGCAAAAAACTCTCGCAATGCCGAGAGGTGGGCAAAGAGGTCAAATGTGGCAATGCTTCGTCCACTTCCTTTGATTTTTCCTTCCCATTCACACAGCACCAATACCGGAAGTCCCACCCGCTCTACCAGTCGGCTGGCCATGAGCCCCACAACCCCTGGGTGCCAGTGGGCCCCGAAAAGCACTTGGGCTCGGTTCCCCACCTTTTTTTGAGCTAAAATTTGCCCAAAGGCTTCTTCTAAAAATTCTTTTTCGATGCGCCTGCGGTCAGCATTTTCCTGGTGAAGAAACTCAGCCAGGGACAGGGCTTCTTCGGGGTGATTCGTAGACAAAAGTTTTTGAGACGCCAGAGCACTTCCCAACCGACCGGCTGCATTGAGCCTAGGCGCAATTTTAAATCCCACATCATAGGCTCCAATGGGGGATTCGGGATCCCATTTACACAGTCTTAATAAATTCGCTACACCGGGTCGGCCACCGGCTTTTATGTGTTGGGCCAAGACTTGTAGGCCCACTCGGCAGAGCAAATGATTTAAACCCACTAAAGGAGCCATGTCTGCAATGGTGCCAATGGCCACGAAATCCAGATAGGATTTTAGATTCAGTGACTGCGCGGCGGGGTCTTTTTGTTCCTTTAATTTGGATCTGAGGCCCATAGCCAAATAGAAGGCAACGCCCACCCCCGCCAATTGGGAAAAGGGGAAATCGCTGGGAATTTTGGGATTGAGTATGGCTAGGCAGCTGGGTAGAACGGGGGGCAAATCATGGTGGTCGGTGATGATCACATCCACACCCAATTGGGTGGCCACTTCACAGGCTTCTAGGGAAGAAATGCCATTGTCTACCGTTACAATGAGACTTGCACCCGTGTTGTGCACATTGGTCACTCCCACCGGGTTAAGCCCATAACCTTCCACCAAGCGATCGGGAATGTAAACGGCTGTTTTAAACCCCCACCCTTTGAAAACAAGCTCTAAGAGAGCGCAACTGGTGGTTCCATCCACATCAAAGTCGCCAAAGATCACCACAAGTTCTTGTCGGTGCCTGGCCTCCAAGAGACGTTCCACGGCCTTTTCCATCTGGGGAAAGAGGAAGGGGCTTGGCAAGGAGGCTAAAAGCGAATCATAGAGCCGCGATTGAGAAAAGTCGGATCCATCGTGACCTGGATAGAGCTTTTGAAATCGATTTTTTAGGAAAAGATCGATGCTTGCAGCGTCTTCCTCTTGGTTTTCCCACTGCCAGCGAAATTTGGAAGTGGGGACCCTGGGCGATGGGGTGGGGGAATCATGGGGAACATTGAGGTTCACAAGAGAGTTCACTTTCGTCGAATGATGACAGGGGGGATGTAATTGGGGTCTTTTACGGGCTTGGTGGTGGAGTCGGAGTCCTTAACGATTCCGGCCTTACGCAGGATCCCGTCCATCATAATGGTGAGGGGAGCGGCCACGTAGATGGAGCTATACGATCCCACGAGAATTCCCACAAACATCGTGAGGGCAAAGTCTTCGATGGAGCCTCCTCCAAAAAACGTCAAGATCAGTAGAGCTCCTAATCCTGTGGCGGAGGTCAATACAGTGCGGTTCATGGTTTGAGAAATGCTTTTGTTGATGATTTCAATGATGGTGGCCCGGGGCATGAGCTCTTGATTTTCCCGGATACGATCGTAGACGATCACGGTGTCATTGATGGAATAACCCACAATGGTAAGGAAGGCCGCAATGCTGGAGGTGGAAAAAGGTCTTTCTAAAAACGTCATAAATCCCAAAGCAATCAATACATCGTGCACCAAACAAAGCACGGCCCCTGGAGCAAATCGGGAGTCAAATCGAACGGAAATGTAAAGTAGGATTCCCACGCAGGCCAAAAGCAAAGCCACGTAGCCTTTGATTTCCTCTTCTTTACCAATCTTACCAGAGATGTTTACCACTTGCCCCAACACCAACTTGTCTTCTCCCAACTCTTTTTTTAGAGCCGGCCAAAGAGTGTCGGCCACATTGCCCGCTTGATCGGCGGTGGCTTGGGGATCCCGTTGCACGCGTATTACAAATCCCGATTCATTGGCTTCCAGCCGGGCGCCGGAGATGGAAGTCACCTCCACTGGCTGTGTAACGTTTTTCTGTAACACGGAAAGAAGGGAATCCCGAGTGATGGAAGAGTCTTTGGTGGTGAGATGGATTTCGGTTCCACCCAAAAAGTCGATGCTGTAGTTGACCCCTTTAACCAAAAGCACCAATAGACTCAGCAACATCATCACGGCAGAAACACCTACCCACATTTTGCGGCGTTTCATAAAGTCGTAATAGAAGGTAGGGGGGAAAATTTCTATAAAACCAAAGCCTATTTTCATGTTTGATCGTCCTTATGCCATTCCATTTTTAAAATCGATTAATGTACAACATTTGTTTTACCAATTTTAAGCAAACCGTTTGATTTTGGTTTTTTCCACCAGCCATTGGCCCAAAACCTCAGTTACATAGTAGGACGTAAAGAGAGTTCCCACGATCCCCACCAATAAAGTGATGGCAAAGCCTTTAACCGCCGGATTTCCATAGACCAAAAGCACAAATCCCGCCACGGCACTGGTGACATGGGCGTCCACTAAAGTTCCAAAACTCATGGAGTAACCTTTATAAAATGCAGCTTTGGGGCTTAATCCCGCTCTCATTTCTTCACGGATCCGCTCGTTGATTATCACGTTTCCATCCACGGCCACAGCCATGGTCAGTACGATACCCGCAATCCCTGGCAAGGTGAGAGTGGCCCCAAAGGCCGCCATAAATGCCAAAATGATCAAGACGTTTAATGCCATGGCGAAATTGGCCACCATTCCCGAACTTCCGTAAAAGCTCAACATAAAAATCACGACGATAACAGCCGCTAAGCCGCTGGATAGCACTCCTGATTTAATGTTTTCTTCACCTTCACTGGGACCTACTTGGCGTTCTTCGATGATTTTTACAGTGGCGGGTAGGGCTCCTGCCCTTAACACTAAGGCTAAATCTTGGGCTTCTTTGAGTTGTGCCTCTTGATCGGCACCCCTTCTGCCCATGGTGATGATAGCGTCTCCATTGAGAATGGGTGTATTCACCACAGGTGCCGAGCTGATGTTTTCATCTAACACGATGGCAATTTGATGGGGAGCATTTTTGGAATCCCTGGCTTCTGTGGTGAGATCTCCAAAGATCTTGGCCCCTTGAGGGTTAAATTTTAAGGAAACAGCATACTGGGGCACTAAGGAGTCTTGGGTTTGGGTGGCATCGGCCCGATCAATAAGTTCTCCGGTTAATTTGGAGTTTTTTTGAACCAGATAGGCCAGGGAGCTTACAACTTTTGACACTCCACCTTGTGTTTCATAGTTGCGTTGAAGCATCACGGTGGCATTTTCCGAGATCTTTTTTTGGTCCCTCAGCCACTGACTCACCTTTTGGATGGATTCGATGGAGGTGTCTTGGACATTTAAATTAAGGGCTTTTTGGGCCTCCTCTACCATCTGTTGCAAGGGTTCAGATGCCACTTCATTGAGCACCAATCGAAAATCCAAACGTGCTGTGTTTCCAATCAAAGCTTTTGCCCTTGAGGGATCCTGCAACCCGGGCATTTGGATGACGATGCGTTCGTTCCCCTGTTTAAAAATGTTGGGCTCTGCCACGCCGAATTGGTCAATTCGATTTCGCAAGGTGTTTACGGCTTGGTCCAAAACCTGTGACTCGTAATTGCGGATGTTTTGGGAATGGCCCACAAAGGTGAGCTTATTATCGGCAAACTTATCTTGTAATATGAGGGCACTTTGCTCTGAAATAGCTTTAGCAACCTGATCTTTTTGCGCCGGGTTTTCCAATTCAAGTGTTACGTTAAAACGGTTATCTATGGTGGGGGTTTTGGTCTGGACATTTTCCTTGGCAAGGTTGTCGCGCCCCCGATTCACGGCACGCAAGATGGAATCTTGGATGCTTTTCTGAATTTCCACCTCCAACACAAGATGCAATCCGCCCTTAAGATCTAGTCCCAAATTAATGTGCGAGGAAGGGAAAAAAGACTCCAGAATTTGGTGATGCAGGTGAATGGGTTTTCCTTGAAGAGGAGATTCTCCTTCGGCAACGGGCTGGCGAGGCCAATTTTCGCTGGGGCCAAAAAAAGAAGGGACCGCGTAAAGGGTGCTCATGAGCATGACAAACACAACTAATCCAAACTTAACCCACCACAAGACGGGGAGGTGCGAAAACCAATGCTTCATAGAAAATCCTTTGTCCAAACTTTTATAAGCCTATGAAATAGAGATAGAAGAGATGTGCTGTTTTTAAACAAATCAGCCATCTGCAGATCTCTACATTAAGGGAGCAAGTATAAGCCTAATCTTACCCTAACGTCTAGGTGCCTGGCATATCTAATGGCACTCTGGTAAAAAGCTTTCCAGATGGAAAGTGGATTAAAGTCAGGGAAAGTAGGGTAGCAGTCCATGTCAAGCTTGTTTGGAGACTATTTTAAAGTGATGACCTTTGGTGAGTCCCATGGCGCTATGGTGGGATGTGTGGTGGATGGGTGTCCAGCAGGTGTTTCATTGCCCTTAGAGGCCGTGGCACGCTTTTTAAGGCGCCGAAGACCAGGGCAAAGTGATTTTACGAGTCCTCGAAAAGAGGGGGATGTTCCTCGCATTGTTTCGGGCGTAGAACAAGAAGTAACCTTGGGCACCCCCATTTGCATTTTGGTGGAAAATGAAAATCAAAGGTCGGCCGATTATCAGGATATGGCCCAAATCTTTCGTCCCAGTCATGCGGATTACACCTACCAACAGAAATATGGAATCCGTGCCGTGGCGGGAGGGGGGCGCGCCAGTGCCCGGGAGACCATTGGGAGAGTGGCGGCCGCTGCGGTTGCCCAGCAAGCTCTGTTAGCTAAATTTCCCCAGCTGGAAGTGGTAGGGTTTGTGAAGTCTGTGGGGGACTTGGAAATTCCACCTTCTCTGGACCAATCACACGTTACGTTGGAACAGGTGGAAAATTCACCCGTTCGGTGCCCCGATCCCTCCACCTCCTTAGCTATGGAACAGCGCATTTTGGAAGTGAAGCAAGCGGGAGACACGTTGGGTGGACAAGTGGGTTGCGTGGTGCGCCATTGCCCGGTGGGATGGGGTGAACCGGTGTTTGATAAGTTAGAGGCTCTCCTGGGGAGGGCTTGCTTGAGCTTACCAGCATCCAAGTCCTTTGAATTGGGAAGTGGATTGGCAGGTACCAAGATGTTGGGAAGTCAGCACAATGATGTTTTTTATACAACGGCTCAAGGTGAAGTGCTCACCAAAACCAACCACTCGGGAGGGGTTCAAGGCGGAATAAGCAACGGTATGCCCCTGGAAATTCGGGTGGGATTCAAACCGGTGGCCACCCTATTTAAACCTCAGGAAACCATAACGAAACAAGGAGAGAATGTATTATTTGCTCCAAATGCTGGCAGACATGATTCCTGCGTTTTACCTAGAGCCGTGCCCATGGTGGAAGCCATGGTTTGGCTGGTTCTGATGGATCTGTATCTGGCAAGTTTGGGGAATCGGTGGTAGATTGAGGCGATTTTTGGAAGATAGTCATGCGTTTTGAAGAACTCCCCCCATCCTAACCCTTATACTGAGGTTTTCTATGTCTATTGCCCCTAATAATCCCGTTGGACTGGAAGGAATTGAGTACATTGAATTCACTTCATCGGAACCTAAAGCTCTAGAAAAATTGTTTTGTGAATTTGGATTCTCGAGAACGCATCAGCACAAGTCCAAGAAAATTGATCTCTATCAACAAGGTCAAATTCGTATTTTATTAAATCAGGAGCCTTCGTCTTTTGCCCATTCCTTTTCCAAGCTCCACGGACCAAGCTTGTGCTCCATGGGATGGAGGGTGCACAATGCTGAACTGGCTTTGAAAGAATCGGTTTCCCGAGGGGCGAAACCCGCCACCGTGAGAGACCATGCCCTATCCAACGGACCTGTGCCCGCTATCTATGGTATTGGGGATAGTTTGATTTACTTTGTAGAAGGGTATCAGTCCACTGATTTTTATGAACGACTGGGATTTGTGCCTCATAAAGATCCGATCCTTAATCCAGACAAAGGATTCACCTTTATCGATCACCTTACCAATAACGTGGAAAAGGGCACCATGGCTCATTGGGCCGATTACTATAAAAATATCTTTGGTTTTACGGAGGTGCGTTACTTTGACATTCGAGGGGTCAAGACAGGACTCACCTCATATGCCTTGCGTTCCCCGTGTGGCACATTTTGCATTCCCATTAACGAAGGCACGGAAGATAAATCTCAGATCAACGAATACTTACGAGAGTACAAAGGTCCTGGCGTGCAGCACATTGCCTTTGCCACCCAAAATATCATCGATTCCCTAACCAAACTGAGAGAGACCTCTATCCAGACACTGGATATAGATGATCAGTATTATCAGGAGGTTTTCCACCGTGTGCCGGGGGTCACGGAAGATCGTGCCAAGTTAAAAGATTTAAACATCCTGGTAGACGGTGATGCGGAAGGCTATCTTCTTCAAATTTTTACCAAAAACCTAGTTGGACCCATCTTTATCGAGATCATTCAGCGTAAGAATCACCACGCCTTTGGGGAGGGGAATTTTGGGGCCTTGTTCCGTTCCATTGAAAGAGATCAGCAGGCGCGAGGAGTGTTGTAGGAATTTCTAAGTAACCCAGGATTAAAAACACAATTTTGTCTTTGGATTAAGTAATTTAGGTTGTCTTAGTCTTCAAAATAAAATGGAAAAAATCATGATTATTTATGGATTTTAAAGTTTTTTAATGGGGGAACCGATGGTCTCTCTTGATGGTTTCGTTGCATCAGGGAGATCGAATGGAAAAGTGGGACGCCGAATCAACCAAAGAAATTGAAAAAGTAAATTCAAGGGCCGCTGAGTCTGCCGCAGACGTTGTGTCCCGTCCTAACCCTTCCTCTAGAAGAACCTTTTTAACAGGCATAGGGCCTGGCGCTGTTTCTCTCGCCTTGCTGGCCTGCGGTAAAGTTGTGGAAAACAAAAAAAAGGTGGTTGTCGGTGGAAATAAGGCCAATGGAGCTAATGGAGGCAGCGGATCGGACGCCAACGGTGTAAAAGGGGGCGATTCCACTTCCTCGGGAGGGAGCAATCCCACCGTCACCGGTTCCCCTGGACCCACCTCCGGTCCTACGGTAGAGCCGAGTGCGAGTCCCACGGCGGGAGCCGATACGATAAAAGAGAATTGCATGCTACAGGGAGATGAAAAGATCAACCTGGCAAAGATTTCCGATTCAGGCAACATCGTCACAACCGTAAAAATCTATGGCAATAAGACCACTCGAAGACATATTCTACTGGTGGCTAAACTTGGAACGGACGTGGCCAAAGGGGACTTGGTGACCGTCGTCGCGAAATCCGTCGCTGCAGAAACGTCTGGCTATGTGTTGGGTGCCAAAATCATTTCCCAAAATGATCTGGACTTTGGCTTACAATTGGATGGTTTAAATTTGGTGGGCAAATTGGAATTGGCCTTCATTGTCACCTCTGGTACCAACAGTAAAAAACAACTCAAATCTTGCGCCAACGCTGATTTTAGCAGCTCTTATGCGGAAAAAGAAGTGATCGATGTCACGGGACTCGTGGTTTTAAATGCAGAAATGAAGACTCTTTATGGGAATAAAACCCCTTTGCAGAGTTGGGTTTTAAATTCCAACACGGCGGTCACGGATGCGGCCAAGGTACAAACCATCACCGCTCGAAAGATTGAGGTGGCCAAATCCACCACAACCTGGGACTCATCCACGGTTCCCGCCATTATGAAAGCAACGGGAACGGTCACCACCACTCTTTTGGGGGACGTGGTTTCGGTTTCTCAGCTGGAAACTCTATTGCAAGTTCAAAATACATTTATTGTGTATGTACCAATGGACGCTCCTGTGACCAAATATTTTAGATATTTTATCTTTTTAGGCTAGTCTGCAAGTTTTGGAGAAAATGGGAAATGGGACCTACTAAAAGCATTTATGTTTTAGATCGTCGAGACTGGATTCAATATATGAGTGCAGGCGGAGCCCTGGCACTTACCTTGGATTTTGAACAACTAGAAGCGGCTTCGATTTGTGAAAAGGTTCAGGACATTGCGGATCCTTCCAAGGTTTTTGCTGGACTTTCTCCTCAAAACTCAAGCGATCTGATGTTTTGGATTGATGGAATGACCGCAAAAAAATTAATTTCCACCTCCGACCAACGGGGAAGGATGCGCATCAGCACCTACGTGGATTTGCCCCATGATGCCAACAAACACGTGGATAGCGTTTTTTTGTTGGATGAAGCGGGGAAAATCATTGATTTACGGAAATTTAGACCGGAAACCTCCTATGCCAATAGCCAAGGCAGGGCGCCCTATGCCGTGTTTGAAAACTTGGAGATTCCCTCAGGCGGGATGAGCATTGCTTATCTTTACAAGGATGGAACCAATGGCATGAAATTTTTTAAATACACCTTGGCAGCGAGTGAGGTTCGTGCCAGCCGTTTTGACTACAGTCACCTTTCCGTAGGAGCTAAGTCTCGGATTCCTGCCCAATTCATTCAGGATATTGTGAATGGTGCCAACCACAACCTGACCACAGCGGTTGGGGCCACACCTTTTGCCACTGGTGTGCACACATCACCCTACCAGACCATTGCTTTTGCCCCCCATTCTCCACGTGCCAAACTCATGAACGTGGATTCAGATGGGAACTTTGAAATGGACATAGAACCCATGCATGGAGACGTGGATGGGGCGCATTTTATGCGTTATTTTTTGGTGATGGACCCTGTGGGCCAAATCCTGGGTTGCATCAAACGGGTTTATGGGGATGAAACCTATGTAAATAATGGTTCATCTCTGAAGGTAAAAAAAGGATTTTTGTTTGGAAAGGCAGGTACGGTGTTGGGTCAGACGGGATTTACAGAAGCGGATCTTACAAACGCCAAAAACCGCAATATTTTAGATTGCCCTTTCATTAGATTAGGCACAGAAGACATTCGAGACGCCTTTGCTACCATTAGTGTTCGAATCAAATAGGATCTATCTTTTGGGTTTAAAGGGACTGAGCACTTCGTAGTCCAAGGTTTTGGGTAATTCAACGAAGCGCGAAGCGTAGTCCGCTTGGGGGCAAACCAGTTTTCGTTCTTTTAGATCCATCCATCCCCCAAAGGTATCCACAACGCAGCAGAGTTCATCGCCTTCTTGTCCCGTGCGAAAGATCTCATGTCGGATTTTAAACTTAGCGTGGTCCACGGAGCTTCCGGCTAACAGAATGGTCACTTTTCCTTTGTCTCCATAGCGAAGTTCTTTTCGGTAATGGATGGTGTCGTTTAACACCACAGGTCCTATGGTTTGACTTGCGTTGAAAGAGTAGCCTGCCGCAAGCAAAAGGGCCACACGGGCGTCTGTGGCTAGAGCGTTGTAATGAACATTTCCCACATGACCATTGGCGTCCATGTGGCTCCAAGTGACCTGAAAAGGGTGTGAAAAGTTATCCATGATTGTCCTTGTCAAAATCTATATTTAATCATTTGTAAAACGCTTATTTAAAGCGAGCCCCAAAGCGAATAGCGTGTTCTTTTAGCAAACGGTAGCCTTCAAACTCTTCCCCCATGAGCTTGGTGCCGTTAACGATACCCCTTCCGATTTCTCCATGGCCAATGTCAGATATGGTTTTCACTTCCAAGCTGGACTCGGAGTTGGGAGCCACCCTAATTTCCGTGGTTTCAAAGGACCCCATCTTATCTTCAGGTTGACGAATAGGGGATTTGTGGACGTGGATGGCGGCAGCGCCATCGGGAACAGAGCGTTTCCCAAGAACGTCGCGAGGGAGTCTGCCAAAAGTCCAGATGGATGTTTCCACTGCGTCCAAAAGTCCTATCCAAACGACCGGTTTGTCTTTGGCGCCGTTGGGCAGTTTGCATTCTTTGTTGACTCTAGAACCGGTGGTCAGGGCGGAAATGGCGCCTCGGCTATAGCCGGTTAGCATGACTTTTGTTACCTTACCATCTGCCAGATCCTGACAGATTCGTTGAACCACCGTGTTATTAATGTTACCCATATCAGAGGCCATTTGAAAATCCTTGACGCCTTCATAATAGGCGTTTACGGCGTTGTCTGAAGCCTGGCCTAGCTGGCAAATCGCGGTGAGATCTTTTGGGTCAGCGGGCTGGCACGTGTTGCCGCTTCCATCAATGGCGTAGAAACCAAACTTGGCTTCCTTCCCAGCCGCCTCAGCGGAATGGGAAAGGGATTCTGAATTCCCATTTCCTCTGGTTTTGCATTGTGTGGCAAAGCCAATCCCTGAAAGGAAGACGGCAAAGGAGAGCAATTTTGGGTAGTATCTGTACCAAGAATGATTTTTCATTAATGTTCTACTTTCCAAAGGATGTTTTTAAATCTCTTCCAAATTTCAGAGGACGCGCTAGGAGAAGGGGAAACCGTTGATTGGTACCTCCAGTCTTTTTTTCCATATTCCCTATCTTCATCCAATAAATAACCCAGCATGCCTCCCGTTAAACCCAATACAAGTGGCGTGGAAGCACCGTTGGCGACCAACAATCGCTCATATTCTAAGCTCACCAAAGGGGATGGCTCTCCTGGTAATGCAACTCCCTGTATATCCCCCAGTTTAAACCACTGTCCTTTGCTAAGCAACTTACCCTGAACCGGAGTTTCATTGATGATGCCCAGTTGGGATGCCAGGCGAAAGAGGGGATTGGAAATCGTCACCCAGACCGAAAAAACCCTGGAAAACGCACTGGTGTCCAGCACGGGCTTTCGTTGGTCCCAAGCCTTTTGGGAGGCATTAAAAAGGTCCCATCCCACTCCGGCTGTTTTTTGGAACCAGGATAAAGGTGCACCTGCGGGTACGGGAAAGGGAGGATCTTGGGGGGTGGTGGCGTTGGGGTAGACCCCTGCCAAGGTGCCATTCATAAAACCATGGTGGGTGCCACTCCCCCAGTGCTGTTTTAAATAGACTCGATAAGCCCCCACAAAATCGGCGCTTACCCATAAATTTTGGGAAGGCAAGGTGGTGGGATGGGCGTTCCAATGGGTCCAGGAACCCATCATCTGATGGGTGGTGGCATCCTGCATCCAGATCCAGGTGGCAAAATTGGGAGTTAACACGTCTTTATTTAACGTGGGTATATTTTCCTGAGCGTAGGTTAAATGGACGGGTTTGAGACCCAGGATGGCTCGGTTTACCACTTGAACCGTTTTGACGTGAATTTGCTGGAGATACTCCACATCCACGCCTGAACGGTGGGGGAGCTCCCCCCACAAACCAAAGGTGTCTGGGGTGGCATGGGAGTGGCTAGCTCCCAGGAGCAATTGAAGCCCGGGGTGTTGCCGTTGAAGTTCTTGAGTGATCAAGTCGACCGTGGACGATCTTAGGCCCACGGCATCGATCCCCACCAGCACAAGTAGGTTTCCCCGAATGCCCTTAAGCACGGTGGCGTGTACTTGTAAGGGATCAGAAGTGCCCTGACTGCGCCTAGATCCTCCTGTAAAAGGAGGGGCGTAAATACCGTAACCACCCAAAATGGTTCCAGATTTTACGGAAAGAGTTTCTGTGGCCATGGCTCCCCAATAGCGGATTCCGTGTTCAGCCGCTTGGGCTGAGCCCTCCTTGTGGCAAAACATCCCTACCACACTGGTGCAAATGAAGGTGGAAAGAGCGCGAAGTACCGATCTGATTCGAGCTGGTTTCATGGGATAAATGCCCTTTCGATTTTTGGTTCCCTGAGTGGGGTTTAGTGTGGGCATCGGGTGCTTCTCCCTTTCGCTTCAAAAGGGGGTGGGATAAACTTGACGGGTCGCCGTGGAATGTGTCACACCTGCGCCAAGTGAGTGCTATTGACCGGAGGTGTTTGTGATTGATCGTTATGCGCGCCCTGAAATGAAGAGTCTTTGGACAGAAGAAGCAAAGTACCAAGCGTGGGCTTTAGTGGAAAAAGCCCATTTAGCCGCACTTGTGGATCGGGGCGAAGCCCCCAAGGAAGTCCTTTCCTCATTTGAAAAAGCCTTAACACTAAAAACAAACCAAGATTATTTGGAACGGGAAGAAGAAACGGGGCACGACGTGATTGCCTTTATCACGGAAGTGGCTTCCGCTATGGGAGATCATGGGCGATTCTTGCACATGGGGCTTACGAGCAGTGATGTTTTAGACACCTCACTGAGTGTGCGCTGTCTGAAATCCATAGACCTTCTTCTAGAAAGCCTCGCAAAAGTTCGCGGGGCTTTCGCATTTCAAGCCTTTTCCCACTCCCAAACTCTTTGCATCGGCAGAACCCATGGAATTCATGCGGAACCCATGAGTTTTGGACAGGTGCTATGCAGTTACTTTGCGGAGTTTCAAAGATGTCATAAAGATCTTTTAGCACTCAAAAAACATCTTTGTTTTGGAAAACTTTCCGGAGCCGTGGGCGTTTACTCCCAACTTGGTCCAGACATGGAACGGGCTGTGCTAGGCAAGCTGGGGCTCAAACCAGAGCCGGTGGCCACCCAGGTGTTGCCCCGAGACCGGTTCACCCGCATGGGACAGACCTTAGAAAATTTGGCCATGGCAGTGGAGCGATTTGCCGTAAACTTGCGTCATTGGGCCCGTACCGAATTAGGGGAGGTTTTGGAACCATTTGGATCCAAACAAAAGGGCAGCTCCGCCATGCCCCACAAGAAAAATCCTGTTTTGTCGGAAAATTTAACGGGTCTGGCCCACGTGGTGAAGGGATTGGCCCATACTCTGTCTCAAAACAGTGTGCTCTGGCATGAAAGAGACATTAGCCACAGCTCTGTGGAACGCATGGCCTTGCCTGATCTTTTTGTGACCACCCACTTTATGTTGCACCGCACGGCAGGACTCGTGGAAAAAATGCAAGTTCGACCCGAAGCCATGAAGGTGAACTTGAATCGAACCGGGGGGCTTTGGGCCAGCGGTACGGTGCTCACGGGCCTGGTGGAGGCCGGGATGGGTCGGAAAGAAGCATATGAAATCATTCAGGAAGTGGCCCTTCCCCTCAGTGAAAAAGTGGCTCTGGGGAATATGGGAGCCCAGGATTTTAAGAATGGATTAAAACAGAAGGAACAGGTGAGCCGCTTGATCACCGATAAGCAGCTCAACGAAATCTTTGATCCTAGTCGGTACCTGAAGCACCAGTCACTCGTGTTTCAGAGGGTCTTTGGACTCACTCCGGAACGATTGCATGGGGATCTTGCCACGCAACTCAAAATGATTCCTGCCCTACAAAAGCAATACGAAGTGAGAGTTTCGTTGCTTCCTGATGTATTAGATGTGGAAGGCAAAGCCATAGCTCAAGATATGAAACAGCAGGGCATCGAATCGTTGGAACTAAGAGTCCACCGAGTTTTTGTGATAAAATCTAAAGAACCCTTGTCTTTTGAAAACTTGTATCAATACGCTAAAAATACCCTTCACAATGCGGTCATGGAGACTTTTGAAGTTGAGGAAGTGTTATGAAACCGTTTCTCATCCCTGTTTTTCCGGGCACCAACTGTGATAAGGAAACTTTTTATTGGGTAGACCGTAATTTAGAAGGAAATGTGGCCTTTTGGGACGCGAAGTCTCCCCAAAAATTCCACCCTCAAGATGTGGGTGCGGTGGTGGTCCCGGGGGGGTTTTCCTACGGAGACTATCTCAGGGCGGGAGCTCTGGCCGCCCGAAGTCCTGTGATGCAAACCATTAAAGAATGGTCCAAAGCCGGAGTTCCCATCTTGGGAATTTGCAATGGTTTTCAAATTCTTTGTGAGGCAAATGTATTACCAGGCGTGTTGTTGCCCAATGGCTCCAAGCAACACATTCATTCCTGGGTGCCCCTTTCCCATCCGTTGGAGGCCGCAAGCAATCCTCAATCTTGCCTGTGGCTTCCCTCCCAAAATCCTCAGCTGGTGTGGAAAGCATTCGAACAAATTCATGGTCCTTTGGCCCTGCCCATTTCTTGTGGGATGGGACGCTATCACCCGGCTCGGGCTGAGTCGCAGGAAGGATTCAAAGTGAAATTGCGGTATCAGGATAATTTACCCCAGAGTTTTGAAGCCATAGCAGGCATTTCCAATGAATCTGGAAATGTTCTGGGGCTGATGCCTCACCCCGAAAGGGCCAGCCATCCCACAGTTGGTTCCGTGCAGGGTTTGTTTTTGTTGTGGTCTTTGGCACAAAATCAAAATTTAAAAATAAAACAAGGTAGCTTGCTTCAGCAGTTTCACCTTCAGCTGAATGAAGTGATGAGCCGCCTGGGCACAAAGGAGACGTTATGAGCCTGCTCGATCCCAATTCCGTTTCTGGGACCCCATTCCGGGGAGGACAGGAGCCTCTAGCTCTTCAGTTTGGGTTGAACTCTGAGGAATACCGCCGATTTTGTGATCTCATCCAACGGGAACCCACCAAAGAGGAGCTGGCGGTGTGCGGTGCTTTGTGGAGCGAACATTGCTCCTATAAAAGCTCGCGTGTCCACCTCAAAAGATTCCTCACCACCGGCGAGGCGGTTTGGCAGGGGCCTGGTGAAAACGCAGGAATTGTGGGTATCAATAGCCAATACGGCATCGCTTTTAAGATGGAATCCCATAATCACCCCAGTTACATTGAACCCTATCAAGGGGCGGCCACAGGAGTGGGGGGGATTTTGCGGGATGTATTTTGCATGGGAGCAAAGCCCATTGCCAATTTAAATGCCCTACGCTTTGGGGAGGGAACTTGGAATGCCAAACTCCTCAATCGATGTGTCCACGGCATTGCCGATTATGGAAATAGCATGGGTGTGCCCACCGTTACCGGAGACACGGGATTTAATGCCCGCTATTCTAAAAACATTTTGGTGAATGCCTTTAATGCCGGGATCATCCATAAAGACCAAATCTTTAGGGGTGTCTTGGATGAAACCCAGCCCAAAACCCCTTCCTCTCCTTCGGTTGCTTATTCTAGCAAAATCAAAGTAATGGACCCCCTGGCTCCCCATCAATTAGAACTATTCCCGGAAAATCGAAATTTGCTCCTCTATTTTGGGTCTGCCACAGGAAGGGATGGTGTGCATGGCGCCACCATGAGCAGTGCGGAGTTTAGTGGGGCTGGGGAAAGCCTCAAACCAACCGTTCAGGTGGGCGACCCCTTTGCTGAAAAGGTATTGATGGAAGCCACATTTGCACTCATCCAACAGGGTTTGGTGATTGGACTGCAAGACATGGGTGCGGCTGGACTTACCTCCAGCAGCGTGGAAATGGCAGGCCGATCGGGCTGTGGAGTGGTGATTAACTTAAACCAAATCCCTCTTCGAGTGGGTTTTATGGAGGCCTTTGAAATTCTCCTCTCGGAATCTCAGGAGAGAATGCTGGCCGCCGTAACACCTGATAACGTAGACGCCGTTAAAAATGTGTTGGAATCCTTTAATCTTCCTTATGCCATTGTAGGACAAGTGAATGATACGGGATGTTTTACATGTGTATTTCAAGATAAAATTGTAACCCATACCCCAGTGGATGTGCTTGTGGATTTGCCTCCCAAATACGAATGGCCTCTTCAAGACCGGAGCGAATATCTAAGGGAACACGAGACATTGGTGAATAACGCCGCAGAGTCTCCTCAAAACGTGACCGATAAACTTCCTTTGAGTGTAGGGCTCAAACTCCCCCAGCCAAATTGGGTAGAGGATCTCCATAAACCCTTAGGATTGTTCTTGGATTCCCATGGATTTGAGCTTTCCCATTGGTTTGGTTTTCCGGATGTGGCGAGCAAAGAAAAAGTGACCCAAATGTATTGTTCTACAGTGCAAGGAAACACGGTTCGAGCCACCTCCAGTTTGTATCAAGCCAGTGCCGGAGTCGTCATGCTTCCCGCTTACGCTCAGGAAGGCACCCTTTCTCAGGGTGTTGCCGTGGCTGGTGGATGCGAAGAAAGGTGGGTGGAGATGGATCCCCTCCTGGGAGCTGCCCATTCGACACTGAAAGTGGTTCGAGAAATTGCCAGTGTGGGAGCAAAGCCATTGGCATTAACCGATTGTTTGAATTTTGGAAGCCCTCGTAATCCCGCTGTGATGAGGCAGTTTTCAGATAGCGTAGATGGCATCAATTTGGTGTGCGAAAACATGAAAACACCGGTGGTGAGTGGAAATGTAAGCCTCAACAATCAAACAGCAGGTCAACCCATTCCCCCCACTCCCATGATTGGAGCTGTGGGGAAAGTGGAAAACGTTTTTCAAGTTCCCGCAAGCTCCCTGGGGAAATACACCTCTCCCCATTCCAAGGAAAGCATCCCTCTCTATTGGGTAAATGGCACCGATTCCACCGGGAAAAACCCCTCTGGAACCCTCAGGCAAAGCTATGAAATTGGGCTTGCTTCCTGGGTTTGGGAAGGACGAAATCAATGGAACGTTACCGCTCCCGACTTTGAAGCAGAGAAAAAACTTTGGGAGTTTGTGAGATCGGCACTGGAAAAGCCAGGGGCACCCACCTCGCCTAAATTGTGCCGGGTGGTGGGTCATGGGGGGGTGTTTACCTCTGCTGTGAAAATGGCTCTGGATTCCCAGGCTGAGATCCAATGGGAAAGCTCCTTTTTGGATATACACTTCCGAAATCTCCTGGCGGAAGGCCAGTCGGGAGTGATTTTGGGGTTACCGGCGGATCAATCCCTCAAAACCGTCCAAGCTCCTGGGATCGTTATCGTTCCCATTGGGACCCTAAGACGTCGCACCACGGGGGCAGATGGATCGTTTTGGGAACATTGGTCAAAGGCCTATAAATCTGGGTTAGGATGTTACTTTGACAAATCCTGGGAGGAAGCCTAAAATGTGTGGAGTATTTGGGGTAACGAATAGTAGGGACGCCTCAAAGCTGATTTATTTGGGGCTATTTGCACTGCAACACCGTGGTCAGGAAAGTGCGGGAATGAGTTTGGTGAGTCCCGCGGATTCCACCGGTATTGGCAATCCCCCATCGATCCAGACCCACAAGGATTTTGGACTGGTGTGTGATGTTTTTCCGGAGTCCCGGCTGCAAGAGCTTAAAGGCACGGCTGGGATAGGGCATGTCCGCTACAGTACGGCCGGGGGAAATCGAGCCGCAAATGTTCAGCCGCTTAGCGCTCAACTCACTGGCCAACCCGTCGCCATTTCCCATAATGGAAATTTAGTGAATGATTCCGCTTTGCGCCGCCAATTGGAGGCTCAAGGTGCTTTGTTTCAGGGAACGGCCGATACCGAGCTTATCCTTCATACGATGGCCCATTGCTCCCAGACCCTCATGGAAGAAAAGGTGTTTGATTCCTTGAAAATGGCCAGAGGGGCCTTTAGTTTATTGGTGCTTACGCCCACCCATCTCTTGGCTGCGGTGGATCCTTGCGGCTACCGACCTTTGGTGCTGGGTAAGATGGATCGCTCCGATGGGGACGCCCCCAGTTTTGTGGTTTGCTCGGAAACCTGCGCTTTGGATCTTGTAGGGGCACAATTCGTGAGGGACCTGGTGCCAGGGGAATTTCTATCCATCGAATGCGCCACCGGTAAGGTAACAAGCCGACTTCTCCCTTCCTTGGAAGGATCCCAAGGAACCCAGATCCAATCAAGATGCAGCTTTGAACACATTTATTTTGCACGGCCCGATTCCCACATTTGGGGTCAAAATGTCTTAGAGGTGCGCCGTCAAATAGGCCTGGCATTGGCGGCACAGAGTCCTGTGGATGCAGATGCCGTGATGGCCGTTCCCGATAGCGGTATTCCCATGGCTATGGGATACGCTCAAGGGTCGGGACTGCCTTTTCAGATCGGGTTTATTCGAAATCATTACGTGGGAAGAACGTTTATTGAACCCACCCAAAGCATTCGAAACTTTAGAGTGCGATTGAAACTCAATCCGGTGCGCTCTCTGGTTCAAGGCAAACGGCTGGTGGTGATCGACGATAGCATTGTGCGTGGTACCACCAGTCGTAAAATCGTGGAGCTGTTGCGGGAGGCGGGTGCCAAAGAAATTCATTTGCGCATTGGCTCACCCATGGTCAAATTTCCCTGCTTTTATGGGATTGACACCCCCAAGCGAAAGGAGCTGCTGGCACAAAAAATGGATCTTCTTGAAATGAAAGAGTTTCTTAAAGTGGATTCCTTGGATTTTTTGCATCAGGATCAACTCATTCAAGTCATGAGACAAACATTGCCCGTTCCTCCGGCGGCCGCCCGTACCCATCCTAAGGCAGGATGGTGTGTTTCCTGTTTTGATGGGATTTATCAGGATTTAGAGGCCCAAACTCAGATTGAATTAGACATTTAATGTGAGAAAGGAAAAAAAGTAACCGATGGAGAACAAAACCATGAATTCAGATTTGGGCTTGGACTCAAGCCCCCATCCATCAGCTTCTTTACCGCGGGTGGCCGTGGTCATGGGAAGTGCATCCGACTGGGAGACCATGAAAGAAAGTCATCAAATTCTCAAGGAGTTTGGTGTTATCCCAGTGGTGAGAGTGATCAGTGCCCATAGAAGCCCGTCTACTCTTTTTCGGTTTGGCCAGGAAGCGCGATCCGCTGGGTACGGAATTATCATTGCTGGTGCTGGAGGAGCGGCCCATTTGCCAGGAATGTTGTCGGCATTGACCACGATTCCGGTGTTGGGTGTGCCCGTTCAAAGCCGTTCATTGCAAGGATTGGACAGCTTGTTGTCCATTGTTCAAATGCCGGGAGGGGTCCCCACCGCCACCTTTGCCATAGGCCCAGCAGGTGCTAAAAATGCGGGATTATTTGCCCTCCAGATTTTATCGTTGCAATCTAAAGAACTGCAATCTAAACTGGAAGCGTACAAAGAAAAATTGGATCAAGATGCCTTAAGTTCCTCAGATCATCTTCCCCTAGGGCTTACCTAAGCCTGGGAAAAGAATCTGAATCTTTCGGCAACCCAGGATAAAAAAGGAAAAGAGGATGAAAATAGGGATTTTGGGTGCAGGCCAGCTAGGGGTGATGTTGGCAGAAAGCGCTTGGAACCGGGGCCATCAAGTGATTTTTTACGATCCCAATCCTTCCGCACCTGGACATGCCAGAAGTCCTGCCAGTGTGTGTGCTCCCTGGACGGATGTGAAGGCCCTTCAGGACTTTTTTGGGCAGGCGGATGTGGTGACCTATGAGTTTGAAAATATAAAAATTGATTTGTTAGACTATGTTCAATCCACCTCTCAAAAACCCGTTTGCCCAAGCATTGAGGTTTTGGAAATGACCCAAAATCGCAAAATGGAAAAAGAGTTTTTAAAAGTGCATGGATTGCCTTCTGCTTGGTGGTGTTACTTTGCAACCGCCTCTGATCTAAAGATTGCCCAAAGTGCTCTTTCCTGGCCTAAAAATGTGGTTTTTAAAACGGCTACAGGCGGATATGATGGAAAAGGGCAATGGGTTTTGAGGGGGTTGGCAGATCGTCATGCATTTGTAGAACAGATGCAAAAAAGTCCGTCCCTGTTTCCTTTAGTGGCAGAAGAGCTTCTTCCTCTGAAAACGGAAGTGAGTTGCATTGTGGGTCGCTCACAGAGTGGTCAGTGTGTGGTGTTTCCCGTATTTGAGAATTATCATTCTAAGCAAATTTTAGATACGACTCTCATGCCAGCTTACGGGATTTCAGAAAAGGTTCAGGAGAAAATACGCGAAATTTCAACCATCTGTGCACATAAATTAGGACTTGTCGGCCTGCTCACCACCGAGTTTTTTATCTGCGACGGGGGGCACGAAGCTTGGGCGTCTAAGGGTAGGGGAGTTTCCTGTGACGGTGTTGAAATCTTTGTGAACGAATTTGCTCCTAGACCTCACAACTCAGGACATGTGACGAGGGGGGGGTGCCAAGTGAGCCAGTTTGATGTGCACGTGGAAGCCATCACCGGCCTTAGTCTCACTCAGCCCAAGTTATTGTTTCCAGGAGAGACTTCCGCAATGGGAAATCTACTGGGCGAGATATTTATGGCACAGGATGTAAAAAACGGGGTGCTCCCGTTGAATGGAATATACGACCAGGCGGACGTGTTAAATGTTTTGCTTTACGGAAAAACGGAAGCGCAAGTGGGACGAAAAATGGGTCATTTTGTTTTGAAATCCCGGGATCCTGAGCATGCCATGCAGTGCGTTCAAAAGGTTAGGACTTATTTGAGCCAGGCTAAATGATCTCTTTCCCCCCTTTTTTTTTGTGAGTTCCTCAATGGAAGGAAACCAACGTTGCTTGTTAGATAAATAAAGGCACCCCAATGAATAAAAAGGACTTGGAAAAATTAATTTCACAGCAGTTTTGTGAACATCAAAATCGTAACGCTATGTTTCCCCTTAAAGAACTCCACATGGAATACTTGGAAATGTTACGTTATCCCTTGGAAGCTGGAGGAAAACGATTGCGGCCCCTTTTGTGCCATTCCACCGCTGAGCTTTTTGGATACCAAGGCACCCAACGACAGGATTTGGAGCTTTTACAGCAGGTGGGGTTGGCCATAGAGTGTGTGCACACCTATTCTTTGGTTCACGATGACCTACCCTGTATGGACAATGATTCCCTAAGGCGCGGCAAACCCACCCTTCACACCATAGTGGGGGAAGGTAAGGCTGTTTTGGTGGGAGATGCTTTGTTGAATCATGCCTTTGAACTGATATTTAACTTGGATTCTGGGTTCACGTATTCCCAAGGGTTCTTGTCTAGGCTTCAGGTGTCCTTAGGGAAAATTCTTTCTTCTGCCTCTGGATCCCAAGGTCTAATTTGGGGGCAGTGGTGTGATCTTTCCATGGAAAAGACCTGGCAAGTGGTCACTCATCAGGAAGAGCTTAAAAAAATTCTCACCTGTATTCATACGGGAAAGACAGGAGCTCTTTTTGGAGCGAGCTTGGGGTGTGGCTTTTTGCTGGCACTGTTTCAAAAGTGTTCCCAAATGACCGACGAGCCTAAAGCCTTTTCTCTGTATCAGAAGGCACAGATTTTATTACCCACAATGGAGAGGATGGGCCATTTATTTGGTATTGCCTTTCAGTTGCAAGATGATCTTCTCGATGTCACGTCCTCCTTTGAAACCTTGGGAAAAACCCCAGGAAAAGATCTCCAGTCTCAGAAGCTTAATCTTTTTGCCTGCTGCGATTTGGAGGAAGGCAAGAGGTGGATTCAAGCACTGAAAAACGAGGCCTTTTTGGCCATGACAAAGACTCTGGCCGATTGGAAGGAAATGGTGAACCTTTGCCCTGCGGATTCGACTGGGGGGATGGAAAAGCCGCATTTGGGATTGGACGAATGGGAACGGGAAATCTCGGCTTGGTTTTAACTTTGGGATGGTGCTTGTGATTTAAGCTCTTTGAGAGATTTTTGCTTACCTACAGTTGATTCCCTTAACAAAGGGAGTTTTCATGTTGTTCCAAGTGGTGAAAACTTTTTTGTGTATAAAGGGTTTGTTGGCTGGATTTCCATCCCTGGGTTCGCGTTTAGTTAATACTTGCTCCAACAAAAATCCATCTTTTCCCTGAAGTTTGGTAAACTGGGGTAGGCTTTCTAGTCTGGGGAAGTCAACGTCAACGCCTTCAAACCGGGCTAAAACATCTCCCCAGTTGCCCGTAAACTCACCTTCTGGGAGCTTGGAATTCTCTTTGGGAATGAAATCGAACTCCTCCATCACCACCACTTTTTCATTGTCGTTGGCATTGGAAGTGGGATCTGGGCATAATTTTTGCCCGGGATTTTTTCCACATCGCAGCAATACGGACAGTTCCACAATGTGTTCACCCTGCATACGATTGCAGCCATGGGAAACGCGTCCCCGTTTTAAACGCCACACGTTATCTTCGCCAGTGATGGGCCCATGCATGGCATGACCTGTTCCTGCACTATAGGAAATAAAAGGAAAATTTCCAAATGGACCCTTGTCATTGTTGGCTTTTTCTCTTGTTTTTAGGTCTACAAGATGATTTCCGGCCAGGGTATTGAATTCATTGGCGGCGATGGAAGCAGGGTAAACAATCATAACAGAATTGGGTGGTAAATTTTTGATGGTGGTTTTTACAACCTTACCTTGGGGTTTTTTGTTTCTTTCTTGAGGGCTTAAATTAGGATTGTCGGGAGTGACTTCATGGATGGCAGTCTGACTTATTGGTGTCAAATAAGGAAATTTTGAAACTACTTTTTGGATGTCATTGCCGTGTTTTGCGAGAAAGCTATTTTTGAGGGTTCCTACAATCCTCACGGTTAAACCTCTTCTGGAAACGTGAATCACAGGATTGTGCACAGCATCGAAGCTGGGATTTTCTACTTTAGTTTCAAAGGGATCGAGTGCATCTTCGTTATAGATCCATCGACATTGCTTATGGGGCCCTATGTCAAGTGTTTCTGATTCGTCTAGACCTTCTGAATTTCTGGAGGTGCAACCTAATTGTAGAAAAGGGAGAATCACAAGTAAACCTATCTTCATCTGAAATCCTATTCGTAGTAGATCTTTCCTATCAGATTAGCATGTGGATGGTCGGACCAGATGAACAATCGGGACGAGACATCGTTTCTTTGACGGAAGATGGTCAAATGAAGGGATATTCAAAGAGAGGGGGTGAAGCAAACCAAACGGGGAGTTATTTAGATTTGCTCCATTCTGAATCAGGTTTGCAAGAATAATAAAAAGGGGCTTGTCGACAGGTGTAAGGCACCTCTTTACAGGTTCCAGATTGGGCGGAATAAGCAGGGGCCTTTACTTGTGTCGTTAGTTTGGTGTCTTCTAGTTTACATCCAATGTCATTTGCAAATTTTTGTTGCGCTGAAATGCAAAAGCTTAAACTCAACAGAGTAAATATCCAAAAATAGATTTTGACGAGTTTAGTTCCCATGGGATTCACCTCTTTGTGAATTGATACGAGAGGGTAGTATGGTCGATATGTTCAGTGCTGTCAAGGACATGCGGCCCGGCTCTTTAAAGTAAATCTTTTCATTTGTTACGTTTTTGTTTCCTTTAGATTGGATGCGATGAGTGGAGCGTCTTCAGGTAACACCCCTCGAAATCGTTTTTGGGATGGTTCAATGGTTACAGAAACCCCGTCTTTGGTGCAACTGCCTTGGCAGTAAGTGAAATTGATCCAAATTTGTGGGTTGTTTTCGATGGGCTGGACCAAAAGAGCCTTTTGAAGTGCCTGGTAAACCTGCGTTCCTCTTGAATGGGTGCAGGAAGGAAGAGCGTGGGAGCAGGGGCGTTCATTTTTGCAGACCCAAATTTGTATTTGGGGCTTGATCTGATGTTCTTCCACGGGACTCCTTGAGTATTGCAATCGATGGATTGGTCATCACATAGAATTACTTTGTGAGCAATATAAAGTAGGAATCGAGGATCAGTTTAGAGATCCCATCAAAACAAGTTTAAATTGGCCTGCACAGGAAGTTTCAATAAGATTTCCTGGCCATATTGAATGGGTACAGAAGACCTTTCTCCATCAATGCTTAACAACCCCTCTCGCATTTCAGACTTCAAAGTCAAAAAGGTTTCGTTGTTTAATACCTCCTTCACACCCTTTTTACAGCTTTCTGGAAACGGAAGAAGGTGAGAAGAGTAGGGTTCTCGAGTGGAAAACCGAACCACCCGGTCTTCCAGGTTTGCCGTGCCTAGCTGATAGGACGAAATGGCTCCGGTGGACCCGGCGGGGGCACTGATCCAAACCCCGCTGGAGATACATCTTTGAGGGTGGTGGTCCCAGTTCATGAGATATCGGGAGGTGGCGGCAGGGTGGGCATGGGAAAACAAAATGTCATTTAGTGCCAATGGGAATGGGGGAATCAAAGGGGACTGGGATTGAATTTGAATGCGGTGAACCTTTCGGGGGGTTCGTTTGCCTGAGACAATGGAGTCTAAAATGCTCCCAAAGTTTTCCGCGGAGGCCACACATAAAAACCCAATGCTGGTTTTGGGATTGGAATTCACGCCCAACAGTCGGGTGGCCCCCCCCACAAAATGGCTCACATTCAAAAGTGTACCGTCACCCCCCACACAAATGACCAGATCCAGCTGATTGGCCAAGGGACTTGTGGGGCAAGGGGTAAGTCCGGGTCTAAATAGGGGAGGTGGGTGTTTTAGAAGGTCCTCCAAGGTGAAGGTTTTGAAGCTCAGACCTCTCTCCACCAATATTTGCTGGACCTGGTGAATGGTTTTATAATTGATCTCGTGTCCCTTTTTAAGATGAGAATCATCTGAAGCGGGATTTGGCGATAAGAGATCCTGATAACGTTCAAAGGCGGAGCGTTTGGATACCAGTACAACAGAAGGAAGAGTAGATGGAAATTCCATGGTGTACCTCAATGGGACCAAAAACTTGAATCCATTGTTTCTTAGCGCAGAAGAGACTCATTGCGCCGGATTCGCCTATTTTTGTTGTAATCCTCTGCGAGTTTTCTTTGGGCTTGCGTGTAAAAATTTTGGGCAAAACGCATGGTTTCGATGCGTCGGGTGCTGTCGGCGCTTTCCCCATCCACTACGGGTTGATCCTTTCGTTCCACCAACTTAACCAACGCTTGTTTTTCTGTGAAAGTTACAAGACTTGGTAATACCTCACCTGCCTTTTTCAGTTTGAATACCTCTTTGGCTAGCCCATCTGCCATTCCCAGCTCCGTGATGAATCGACTGCCCAAAGTGAAAGGTTTGTCCATTTTTTTCCATTGAAAATGATTGGCGCTCAAAAATGCATTTAATTTAGAAGGATCAGGGTCTTTTAAGGCCTCAGTGGCTTGTTGGCTGAGTTGGGTGAGTAGATTTTCTTTGGCGGTGGTGCTTACTTTTCTCAGGGCGAGGTCCACTTTGGCATCTTCGAAGGTCACTTCTTTGGCTTCACGTTTTTCGATGAGCTCGATCAGCCGGTATCCAAAGGCGGTTTCGATGATTTCGGAATGGCTGCCTGGCTTAGTTAAAGAAAGAGCCACTTCTGCGGTTCCGGGATCGATTAAGGTGGCGTCCACAAATCCCAGCTCGCCCTTTTTCTCTTTTAGAGTGGGGTCATCATTGTGGGTGGAAGCTAGAGTGGAAAAACTCTTGCCGGATTTGATTTCTCCCAAAATTTGTTGGGCTAGGCTTTTGGCGTCTTCTTTTTTACGTTTTGCCCCTTCTCCTTGAGCCCGCTGAGCCCCTTCAAAACCAATTAAAATGGAACGAATATTGGCTTGAGCAGGCCTTACGAAGTCCGTTTTATTTCGTTCGTAAGATTTTTTCAGCTCTTCGGTTTGAGCCGGGTCTTCTGCCATTTTTTTAGCCTCCACTTGGGCAGCGGCTTTAATTTGGGCGTCGGTGGGTTCTACCAAAATGTATTCCAGTTGGAACTCGATTTTGTCGCGTTTGGCCACTTCATCTAAGAAGGCTTTGGGCTGATGATCGGAAAGAGACACCAATGCCTGGATCATGCGATCTTTGGCGATGGACTCCTGCCCTTCATTGTAGAGCTCCAGCTCACTCATACGCCCCGATTTTAAGAACTTTTCGTAGGCTTTTTTATCAAATTTTTTAGTGTCCTTGTTTTGGAACACCTCCAAACGGCTCATCCAGTGGGTGATTTCTAGGGGAGAGGGTTTCCATCCCATGTTATAAGATTCTTCTACCAAAATGGCATCCTGTATGAGCTGATTTAATGCATTTTGAATATCTTGCTTCCTTCTTTCGGGGTCGTCGGAGGATCCTTGGTTGCCAACGGCTTGGGAAAGCTTGCTCATGGTGATCACTTGATCGCCAACTTCAGCAGCAACATGATCGTTAATCCCACCCATTTTTCCGAACCCAGTAAAAACAAATGCTCCCACTCCCACAGCCACACCTAGGGAAAGTAGAAAGGATTTAATGCTCATTGTGTTAAAAATACCCGAAATAAAACTCATAGATTCTCCCCTGCGGAGCGTGATGATAAACACTGGAAATTACCACACTTCCCATTTTAGGAAAAGAATCCTAAACTAAAAGTGTCTTTGATCAGAACCCTGGCTGGGGAACATAAGGTTGGGTTAGTAAAAATGCAATTATTTAAGCGGTACGGATTTTTCATTATTACACTGGCGGCAGTGCTGTTCCCATTTATGTTCTATACCTCTGATTTAAGCCTTCGGCAGGATGTTTCCGTGGCAGAAAAGCTGGTGTATTTCGTTACCAGGCCAATTCAATCTGCTCTATCACAAGTCACCTCAGGTGCCAGTCGATTGTGGAATGACTACATTTATTTGGTGCAAGCCCGGCAGCAGGCCAGGGACGCCCGGGAGGAAAATACAAAACTAAACGTCAAGATTCAAATGCTTCAGGAGATTCGCCTGGAAAACGAGCGATTAAGAAAACTCCTTCATTTTGTGGATGAGCAGAATTTGAATTTTTTGAGTGGCTCGGTGCAGTCAGGGGATCCTAGTTTTTTGTATTCTACGCTCAGGCTCAATCGCGGTGAAAAAGATCAAGTGATGCCGGGCATGGGAGTGGTGGCCTCCCAAGGCGTTGTGGGAACGGTCATGCGCACCTTTTCCCATCATAGTGATGTTTTGCTGGTGGTGGACCGTAACTCGGATTTGGATGTGATTGTGGCCCGGAATCGAAGGCGGGGGATTGTGCAGGGTTTTAACGGCGACAAACTCCGGTTTAAATATCTGGAAAAAGGGAGTCGCATTCAGCTGGGAGATGAACTCATGAGCAGTGGTCTAACTGGGGTATTTCCCCGGGGGCTGCAGGTGGGTAAAGTCACTCACATCACATATGAAGCCGATGGCGTTACCCAGTTGATTGAAGTAGAGCCCGCTGTGGAGTTTTCTTCCCTCACGGAAGCCCTGATTTTGACCCGACCAAGCTACGAAATGGAAGTCATCCAGAAAATTGGCGGAAATGATTGGATGAAGCAGATGGACTCAAAACCTGCCACGGGGGGAGGCTAAAAGATGGGGGCGTTTGTTTTGCCTCGGTTGATTTTTCGCGGTCCATTTAAGAATCATTTTTTTTCATCTTGTTTATTAATGATTTTACTTGCGGTTATTCAAGCGAAATTTTTGGCCTCTTTTTTGTCAAGTTGGTTGCAGGTGGACCTTTTGACCATTTATGTTGTGTACATTGCCTTTGAATATGGGGTGATGGCCTCGTCCCTTAGGGCATTTGTGGCGGCATTGCTTTTGCACGCATTGTCTCCTGCGCCCCAAGGTTTTTTTATGATGTATTATCTTCTCATATTGGTGATTGCGCTTGGGATCTCTCGAATTGTGGTGATGCACATGCTTTCGATTCAGAGCGTGATGGTGTTCTTGTTTTTTGTAATGAAATATGCTCTGTATACGCTAACTTTATACATGTCCAATCAGTACTTTGTGGTGGAAGAAATCTTTAAAAATGCAGTGGGAAGTATAATGGTGTCTAGTTTTTTGGCAGGCATTTTTTTTGAGTACTTTGGAAAAATGGATAGTAGTCTTAAATTTTCGGAATTGATGAATAAGAGAAAAGAAAGATTAGAAAGACTTTAATTGTATGGCTAATTCACGTATTAAAAGTGACCTATTAGTGGATCCTGTGCGCATCTATATTGTTGTGGTCACCTTTTTGGTCATCGTTATGTTCTTAATTGGACGATTGTGGTACCTTCAAATTTTAAATGGTAAAAATTTTTCCATTGCCAGTGAGCGGAATCGAATGAGGGAAGTGCCCATCTCTGCACCCCGGGGGATTTTTTTTGATCGCCATGGAGAAACACTCCTGAGCAATAGACCTTTTTTTGATTTGGTGGTGATCCCCCAGTTTTTACAAGAGCCCCAGAAAACTCTGGCCATCATTGGTGAACTTTTTAATATGAAGCCGGAGCATCTGGAGAAAAAAATTCAAGATGCCATTAAGTCTGGGGTGCCCAAGTTTGCACCCGTGAGATTAAAGCGAAATCTTTCCATGCATGAGGTGGCCATCGTGGAAAGTAACAAATTTTTTCTTCCGGGTGTGGATGTGGAAATCGCTCCTCGGAGGGATTACACTCGGAATGAGTCTGCCCATTTGTTGGGGTATCTGGGGGAAATCACCTCCAAAGAATTTGAGCAGTTGGCCAATATGTCTCGGGATAACCCCTATCAAAAAAACTCTGTGATTGGAAAAATGGGAGCGGAACGGAAGTTTGAGACGCTCTTACATGGCAGTGAAGGCAAGGAATATCTACAGGTGGATGCCTATGGACGCTTGCAACCCAACAGTGACTTGGATTTTGGACTGTACCCAAAACAGGAATCTCAGCGGGGCATGGATGTTTTTTTAACGGTGGATTCCACCCTTCAAAGCGTGGCTATGGAGTCCTTTCGTAACAAAAATGGAGCGGTGGTGGCTCTAGACCCCAGGTCTGGGGAGATTTTAGCCTATGTTTCCAATCCCAATTTTGAACTCACACTTTATCAAGACGGGCTGTCTAATGAAGATTGGCAAAATTTGCAAACCAACCCTTTTAAACCCCTTTTGGATAAAGTAACAGGCGGGGCATACCCACCTGGGTCCACTTACAAGATGTTGGTGGGACTGGCGGCTTTGGAAGAGGGTCTGATCACTCCGGAAAAATCCTTTTTCTGCGGGGGAAGTTATACCTTGGGTAGCAAAACCTGGGGATGCCACAAAAAAACGGGCCATGGATCGGTGAATGTATCAAGGGCATTAGAGGTGTCTTGTGATGTCTTTTTTTATCAAACGGGAAATCTTTTGGGGGTGGACAGGCTTTCCAAATGGGCTTCCTTATTTGGATTTGGCGAGAAGACCAACCTAGACCTTAATATGGAGCTGCCGGGACTAAATCCCACTAAAGAATGGAAGCTTAGAACGAAAGGTATCCCCTGGACTCCGGGAGACAACATCAACCTCTCCATTGGCCAAGGCTTCAACTTAACCACCCCCCTTCAAGTGGCCAATCTTTTTGCGGCCATTGGCACAAAGGGTTATCTTTATAAGCCTTATCTTCTTAAAAAAGTGGTGAATCATCAGGGCACAATTGTGCGAGAAGAGTCACCAAAACTCATTCGAAAAATTGCTTTAAAGGAACAAGCCATCCAGCCCATTTTAAAAGGAGTTTATGATGTGGTGAACGGGCCAAGTGGCACGGGAAAAAAAGCTCAGGTGCCGGGATTTAGCGTTTCTGGAAAAACGGGAACGGCTCAAACGAGTGTTCTGCGTAAGGCCAAGGACCAAGAAGACATTAGTTTCCTAGAAAAAGACCACGCCTGGTTTGGGGCCTTTAGCCCTTCGGAAAACCCCGAGATCGTTGTGGTGGTGTTGAGTGAGTACGATGGACAGGGGGGAGGATCCCAGGCCGCTCCCATAGCTCAAAAGGTGATAGAGGCTTACTGGCGAAAGAAGGAGCCTGAGAAATTTGCTTTGGCTCAAAGCGGGACTTCGGTCAAAAAGGTGAGGCCCATTCTGCCTCCCACGGCGACCCCTGTGCCCAATCCTGAGCCCAATCCTGGGGTGAGAGAGGGTGCAAATCAATGATATTACTGCAAATATTGAAGGAGAAACTGCGTGGCATGCCTTGGGCTTTGTTGGCCACGGTCTACATTTTGATTGGACTGGGACTTTTTAACCTCTACAGTGCCACTTCGGCTCAGGTGGATCCTTCCAAATTTTACGATCAGGTTAAGTGGACCTTGATAGGAACGGCCAGCCTCATTTTTTGGGGCGTTTTTTTGGATTTAAAAACCATCGAAAGATTGGCGCCCGTGCTATATGTGATCGTTTGTATTTTGCTTTTAATTGTGGATTATTCAGGCCATACGGCAAAGGGATCCCAAAGGTGGTTGATTGTGGGTCCCATCCGAATTCAGCCCAGTGAGATCGCAAAATTTGTAATCATTCTTTCCACTGCGGGAAGCTTTACAAAGCTTAAGGGTATCCATGAGTTTTCCCTGTTCACGATTTGGAAGCAGCTGGTTTTGGTCTTGATCCCATTTGTTCTGATCCTGATTCAGCCAGATTTGGGCACGGCGAGTTTGGTATTGTTTATTGCGGGTCTTCAAATTGCTTTTGTGCGCATAAAGCTATCTAGCATTTTGGCCGTCTTGGCAATTGGGGGGATCTCCTCCTGGACGTCGTGGAACTTTGTAATGCATGACTATCAAAAGCTTCGCGTTTTAAATTTTTTAAACCCCATGCGAGATCCCAGAGGAGCAGGATACCACTCCATTCAAAGCATGATTGGCATTGGGAGTGGAGGCACTTGGGGGAGGGGATTTCAACAGGGCACCCAGGCCCATTTGAATTTTTTACCAGAACGACACACCGATTTCATCTTTAGTGTTTTTGCGGAAGAACATGGCTTTGTGGGTTGTTTGGTGTTGGTTGGCCTTTTTGTGATTTTGGTACTACAGGTCTTTCAAATTGCGGAAAAGGCAAAAGACGTTTTTCCTTGTTTGGTGGCTCTGGGAGTGGCCGCCTTTCTCCTTTTTCACTTTAGTATTAATGTGAGCATGGTCCTGGGCGTGTTTCCGGTGGTGGGTGTTCCCTTGTCGTTGGTGAGTTATGGAGGTAGTCATATGTTGATTGCCTTGAGCACCATTGGTTTATTGGTGGCGGTGGAACGAAAGCGGGGCACTGCCTAATTTTTGACTCTTACTTGGGCAGGTATAAAGCCCACAAGGAAAGCACATGATGTCTGATCCTCATGATCCGTTTCAAGTGACGCGCACCAAGATCATCGTGGTGGGCACCTTAGTCAGTCTGGCTTTGGCCGGGCTTGTGTTGTGGTTTGCTCCTGCCCGAAATCTGCAAGGGGTCACCACAAGACCGCTCCATTCCAGCACGCCAAATCTGGTGGCCGGAGACTCCGCCCAGCTGCCACCCAAAGAGTCTCCACCTTCGGGAGTGGACATGATTCCCACCAAAAGCCCCTTAGATGAGGTTCCTGTGGATGCCTTGTATCAAAAGTTTTGTGCCATGTGTCACGGAGCCGATGGAACGGGCAATGAACAAATGAATCGCATGAGTAAAACACCCATTACTAGCCTAGCCAAGGGTCCGTTCAAACTTCCCCGAACCCCAGAAGCCGTCACCGAACTCATAATGAAGGGATCTGGGGTAATGCCTGGATTTGAAAAGGAATTGGGTCGGTTTAATGCCACCAGGCTGGCAAACTATGCTCTCACTTTGGAAAGCAAATGAAATCTGCCCGAATTTTAGGCATTGACCCAGGGACGCTGGTCACGGGATACGCCCTTTTGGACCAACGGGAAGGTAAGCTTTTCCCAGTGGCGCTGGGGGTTTGGAAGATGGATTCCCGGTTGGCCCTGGGGAGCCGCCTTGGTCAGCTCTTAACGGAATTTTTAAGGCTACTAGAGGCCTATCAGCCCACCACCATGTGCATTGAGCAGGTGTTTTTAGCCAAAAACCCCCGTTCGGCGCTGTATCTGGGGCATGCCCGCGGTGTTTTTATGGCGGCCGCTCATAATCATGGGTTGATGGTGCATGAGGTGTCCCCCACTCAAGCCAAAAAACGGGTTACAGGGGAAGGTCGAGCCCCCAAAACCCATGTGGCCCAATGCCTATCTCGGCTTTTAAATGTTTCATTGGACCGAATTCCATTAGATGCCTCCGATGCCTTAGGCATTGCCTATGCCCATTGCCTGGCGGATCACCAGGTGGCACCCGCTACGGGAACGGAGCTCTGGCGAGGGAGAGCTCGAAGCCCAAAGCAGACACGTAAGGCGTGGGAGTTACTTTGCCATAGAAAAGGACAAGCATGAACAAAGGATCCTGGAGAAAATGGGTTGGTGATCAAGACAAACCGATTGAGATGTTTAAAAAAACAGAAAAAATTGGAAAAAAACAGAGATCCAACAAGGGAAGGGTCGTGGACGATTGGATCATCGATGCCTCAGAAAGCGGAAAATCATTATTAGCTCGCTTGGAGGAATTAAAAGTCCAGGGCCATCGAGTGGGCCGCGTGGTGGAAGCCCACAAAAGATATGTGTTTGTAGCTGAGGAAATGGAAGAGAAAAAGCCAGATACGAATTTGCTTTGGCTGTGCACCATTGCCAAACGACACTTTCAAAGATCTCATGTGGAGCGGAACTTTGTGGTGGTGGGCGATAAAATCCTTTTTGTTCCCGATGCGGATGTGGTTTATGACGACCAAGGGGAGGTGATCAACACGGATCTTCCCAGGGGAACCATTCAACATGCCTTCCAAAGGGTTTCTTCCATAGCCCGGAGGGATCCCCTTCGACCCCAGTGGTCCCATGTTATGTTGGCCAATATAGACTATGTGGTGGTGGTGGCCAGCGTGTTTTACCCCGAAGTGAGATGGGGGCTCATCGATCGCATTTTGGTTCAAGCGGAAAACTTTGGGGTGGAACCCGTGATCGTGCTCAATAAAATCGATTTATTGCAAAATCCGAAATTGGCCACTCCGGCCTTTCGGGAAAAATACAAACAAAGAGTGGAAAACTATCGCAAAATTGGCTATCAAGTCTTTGAAGTTTCCGCCCTGAAGCAGAACTTAACCAAGGGGGACCTCACCGCATTGAGGGAGCTTATCAAAGGAAAGCTCATTGGATTTGCCGGACACAGCGGGGTGGGAAAAAGCAGTTTGCTCAATCTGATGCGTCCCGAATTTGATCAGGTGGTGGATGACACCCCTGAAATTTTTTACAAAGGCCGACATACCACCACCTATAATTCTTTGATTAGGCTTGATATCGGCGCCTACGCCATCGATACACCTGGGATTCGAAGCTTTGACATTCAAGAGTCAGATGCCATACGTTTGTCTTACCTCTTCCGGGAGTTTCGAGGACATCAGTGTAAGTTTAGGGAGTGTTCCCACGATGGAGAGCAGGATTGTGCCATCAAAAAGGCGGTGGAAACAGGAGAAATTTCAAAGGATCGCTACCGTTCCTATTTGGGGATTTTAAAAGGGGTGAGCTTTCGGGAAGGAGCCGTCACGGACGCAGGCCAATCCGCCACAGAGGCCGATGTGCGGGCTCGGCTTCAGTTTCAGGAGGGACAAGAGGACCTGGAATCGGAGGGCTCATCCGATGAAGAAGGCACCGATACTCATGCCTTGGGAGATTTGTCCTCCCCTTCCGAGACCACTCTCGGGACAATACCTATGGAATCTTTGGCAACGGAGCCCAAGCCCCTACCCAAAAACGCGCTTTTGCGCAAAAAGCTTTTGTTAAAAACCCACCAAGACACCTAAAGGGAGTTTTTCATGCTGGAATCAACCACTCCCCATGGAAAGAGTGCCTTTTCCCATTCTTCTGGTCCCACGGTGATTGTGGGCGGAGGTCCCAGTGGTTTACTCACCGCTTTAAAGCTGAGTTTTTCAGGTGCATCTTTGATATCTCCAGAAAATTTGTATTTGTTGGAGGCCTCATCCCATTTAGGAGGGCGGCTTTTTTTTTCCGACCCCAAACCTTTGGGCACGGATGCTTCCCTCCAAAAAGACGGCTATCTTTCCCGACTGGCACTAGGGGCTCCTTTTCTGGGGCCTGGGTGGAGTGCCTGGGATCCCGTGGCTCAAGATTCCTTTTTAAGGCACGTGGAAAACCACCTTACCCCCCAGGAAAAAGAAGAATGGGATTCTGTGGATAAGTCGGAATCCAGCGATTCTTTTTTGCCTCCTGCCAAATGCATTGTTTTCAAAAAGGAGTCCTTCTCTCTAAAAAACACCCTCAAGACCGGGGGAGAGCTTTTCTCCAAAAAAGACCTGGAGCGATGGGAGCAGCTTTTTCTCATTCCTGAACTTGTAGAGACATCGCAGGGTTGGACCCCTCATAAGTGGTGTCCAGATCCTAAAACCACCGTGGGAGAATCCAAATTTTGGCAAGAGGTGTCCAAAGAATCCAAGACCCCCCTATGGAATCTCATGGAATTGGTTTTGGGAATGCCCATGGATGATACTCCACTGATTCAAGTTTGCCGAAATTGGAAAATGGTCCTGGCTGCTGAGTCCGCAGCGGGGCTGGCGGGAAGAGTATTCATTACCAAATGGCAAAGGAAGAATGGCGCTGAGTTGTTTTTGGAAAACTGCTTAAAAAATCGCGGTGTAAATGTTCTAACGAACGCGCTCGTGACCCACTTAACTCAAGAAGCCGCAGTGCCTAACCCAATAGAAAAAGGGGCCCCCAAACTTAGGCTTCAGTGGTCAGGAGGTGCGCCCCTCGGGAAAGAAGACACCACAGGTAAAAAAGGATTTTGCTCCTTGGATTGTGAGAGGGTGATTTGGGCCGCTCCCCTTTGGAGGAGTCTAGGGATTATGCCTAGGGAGGCCTGGCATTCTCAAACGGGGAAGTTTTTTAGCAAAACAAACCCGGTTAGCGCCGTTTTCCTGGAAGTTCAAAGCGCTTCCCTGGAGTCCCTATGGAATCATTGGGAGTGGAACCCCTTGGACCGGATTTTGTTTCCCCAGGAGGGCGTTGAGGCCCGCGTGACGGAGGCTCGAACGTTGTGTCTGATGGTTTCCATGGGTTACGAAGAATCCCTTCAGGCACCTGCGGTACGGGAGGGGATTTCCCGAATGCGAAAGGCCTTGGGGAGGATTCTGGGACCTAGCTATCAAAAAGCGGATTCACCCGTTTCCCTTTGGCAAAGTGCTAGCCAGGGGTTTAAAGAGAGAATCATTCTATTGCCCGTGGCAAAATTACCCGTTTCCAACCCTTCCCTGTCTCATCAGCAGGTGAAAGGGGCCTGGAAGGGGTTGTTTTTTGTGGGGGAGGGATTTACTTGGGGGCAGCACCCCTGGGAAAATGTGGTGGAATCGGTTAGGCAGACATGTGCCCAGTTGGGCTTGGATTCTTGAGAGTAGATCGGCACCTTGGAAAAAGGAAACCCTATGGAAAAAGCATTACGTGGCATTCAAGAGCTGGGAATCGAACTCCCCTTGTGGAAAGGACAAGATAGCCTTTGGGAAGGCACATCCTGTCAGAAACTAGATGGAAAGAAGTTGAGTCAAACCCTTTTGACGCAACTCAAACAGATCCATCTGAGTCGAAAACAACCCCCAAAGTTGGTGGTGGTGTTGGTGGGCAAAGACCCTGCCTCCCAAGTTTATGTGGCCAATAAAGAGAAGGCCTGCCAAAGTGCCGGCGTGGAGACTCAGACCTATCGGTGCGATCCAGAAGAATGGAATCAAAATCGATTGTTGGATTTGATAGGGGCCTTGAACCAGGACCCATCTGTGCATGGCATTTTGGTGCAATTGCCACTTCCGGGAGGGTTTGACCCTCAAGTTATCATGGATGCCATTCATCCCACCAAGGATGTGGATGGGTTTTTGGCCCAAAATCTGGGTATGCTGGCGCAAGGTCGTAGTGAGGGTTTTCTGTCGTGCACTCCCTTTGGCATTATGGTGTTATTGGCAAGTTATGGAATTTCCTTAGCTTCCAAGCATGTGGTGGTGGCAGGCCGCAGTAATATCGTAGGCAAACCCATGGGTCTGTTGGCCTTAATGGAAAACGCCACTCTAACCATGGTTCATTCCCACACGCGCCAGCTGGAACTCCACACGAACCAAGCAGAAATCGTGATCTGTGCCATCGGCAAACCAGAGTTTTTTGGGCCCAAGCACTTCAAAGAAGGGGCTATTGTGGTGGATGTGGGCATTCATCGAAAACCCGATGGAAGCGGAAAGCTCACGGGGGATGTGTCAGGAGAATGTGTGGGTAAATTAGGTGCCCTAACACCTGTGCCGGGGGGAGTGGGACCCATGACGATAGCCATGCTTTGCCTTAATACGGCGCTTGCTGCCCGCAGACTGGCCTGATAAATTCGGAGGGAATGGATGAAGAGAGGGTCGCTCCTTAGGGATGGGACGCGGCAAGGAGCCACCCGTGGCAGAACCCACCCGAATTGCAAATCCAGTGGCACCGGCCCATGCTCTTTTGGGGAAACTGGACGCAGCTGGGAATTATCGGTCTCAACTGCACCTGGCGCACATTTTGTGTCAGTTTTCCCGCTTTTCCCCTCATGAATTGGGCAAAGCCCTGGAAAAGTGGGAGAGATCTCCCGTCGAATCCCGGCAACTCTACGACCACCTAACCAAATTATTTGTTCCTGGCAGCTGCACCTTTATCTTTACGGAAGTGGGTATCCCGGGCGACCAAGGTTTTTTGCCCAGTGTATTGCAAAGGGTGGAAAACATTATTCTTCCGCGGGGTCATCGCATTGAAGACCTCCACGGAATTCTGGACCTCGTGTTGGCGAGAGATATCCAGATGGAGTGGTTTTATCGGTTGGATCCCGGGCTTGTGGAACGTTTTTTGAATTTGATCAACAAACTTCACCAGCACCACTCAGGGGAACGACGCACGTTCTGGCGATTTATTAGACAGGATATTTGTGATTCCGTAGAGCTTTTGGCCTTGAGAATTTGTGCCTTAGGCACATCAGGCCCCATCTTGAGATTTTGCAATATGGGGAATCTAAATGGGAATCCCTTCTTAGCCATCCCTTTGGTGAGTAGAGAATTGGTGCACAGCCTGCGGGTTCAAGATCATCAAGCCTATCAAGAGAAATTGGAGAGAGTGGCTCAGATCTCTAAAGAGTGCAATCAAATGCTGAGTCAGATCTTAGGTGTGCTGGAAAAGCAAGGCGTGGATGTGGACCTGGTCTATCGAACCGAGCGCATTCGAAAGTCCTTGCACCGCATTGGGGATCTGGTGAAACTTTTAAAAGCCACAGTGGATCAAAAAGTGGTACCCTTGGTTTTTCCCACCATGGGCCACCTCCTGGCTCTGCACAAACAGGACGGGGAAATTTCCCATCTTCTCAAGGCCAACTTACGGCTCCTGGCCCGAAAGATCACGGAGGGAGCGGGAAACACAGGTGAACATTACATTACCGAAACTCCCCAGCAATATTGGAAAATGTTTCGAACCTCTCTTGCGGCAGGGGCGGTCACGACCTTCACGCTATTGGGAAAAAATGCGCTTGCCTCGGGTCAGAAAGCACTTTTTGTAGAGGGACTCCTGACCAGCTTAGTGTATGCCTTTAGTTTTTTGGTGCTGCAGATGTTGGGATGGACTTTGGCCACCAAACAAAGTTCCATGACCGCTGCTTATTTGGCAAAGGCTCTCACTCAAGTAACCCATCGTTCCACGCACCTGGTGAATCTGCTTCAGCAGATTTCTCGAACCCAAGGCATTGCGGTGGTGGGAAATGTACTGGGAATTATCCCTGTGGTTTGGTTAACCAATCGTCTTTATTTCTGGAGGTATAAAAAACCCATTTTAACAATGGATTCCATTGAATACGCTTTAAAAAGTTTAGATGGATTAAACCCCAGTCTTATGATTTTTGGCGTTTTTACAGGCTTTTTGTTATGGTGTTCCTCTTTTGCCGCGGGCTGGATCGAAAACTTAGCCATTCAACGTCGGATGTCTTTATGGATTAAACTTCACCCGCTTAAGGCCACATTAGGAGCGGAATCTTTGCACAGTGCGGCCAAAAAATTCGAGCAAAACATCGGGGGATGGGCGGGAAATATCTCTTTGGGATTTCTGCTGGGGCTAGCTCCGGTGGTGTCCAAATTTTTTGGGCTGGGGTTGGAAGTGAGACACGTCACCTTATCCACGGGTGCCTTAACTCTCGCTCTGACGTCACTCATGATGCTAGACCCCCATCAGTTTCGCCTAATGGCCTGGAATCAGGGCTACTTTGTAAAGTGTGTGTTGGGTGTGATGCTGATTGGATTTTTAAATGTTTTTTCCAGTTTTTTGATTTCCCTATTTATTGCGTTGCGCACTCGTGATGAGCTGGCGGGCACTCAGTTTAGATTTGTTCTAAATTTGATCAAAATTTCCATTTCTCAACCTTTACCATTTTTGTTTCCGGTACGTAAAACCAAACCAAGGTCGTGATCTCAATCCCAAGGGTTGTGCCTGGCCTTAGGCGTTTTGTGTGAAGGACTATCTCAAAATTGTAAAAAAATAAAAATATTAAACCTTTGTTTTAAGTGTTTTTTTAATATAAAACCTTTTTACATGGCACGAGCGAATAATTCAAATGGCTTTTTGTAAGGTAACGCGGAAACCTAATATGCACGTGACATACACGAAAAGTTTGACGAGAAAAAAAAAATTTTGTACTGTTTTTGGTGACAAGGAAGAATTGTTGTTTTCCTGTCCAGCTAACTCATTCTTTAGGAGTTCCCATGAAAAAAAGCCCCACTGTCTCTACAAGTCAATTGATTGCTAGCGTTGCTGCCGCACACGATGAACTTCCCAAAAAAGTTACCAAGGAAGTTCTTCAGCGCTTTTTGACGTTAATTGAAGAAGAAGTCACCAAGCAAAACAAGGTTCGAATCGATCGCTTGGGAATCATCCAAGTTAAAGATCGCGCCGCACGTATGGGCCGAAACCCTCAAACAGGCGAAGAAATCAAAATCCCCGCCTCTAAAAAGGTGGCTTTCCGTCCTGCAAAATCCTTGAAAGAGGCGGTTGGCATCAATCGTAAAAAAGCAGCCGCTAAAAAGAAGAAGTGATTTAAGTCTCCTCAATATTAGAGTGCCTGCTCGGATTTTGCCTAAGCAGTGGGGGCAGACTCTTTTCTAGTAAAACAGGCTTCTAATACATTTTTTAAAAAAAGTGAGGAGAAGGCCGCACTCAAACTTGTGAGGGCGGATCTCTCTGATAAAAATCGTTGGGACCATTTTGCGATCCCATTCCATTTTGGGTTTCCTTTAAAACGAATGGAGAGGTAGCGGTGAAGACTTGTGATCCACTCGTCTATCCCTGAATCCCTGCAAAATTCCATTTCCCATCCACTCTGCCGGGCCAGTTCCCTTAGGCTTTCTTTTTGAAAATGCACTAGATGGCGGGGGGGATCCCAAAAAAACCAATATCTACCCAGCCAGGTGGCCCACGGGGAGGCCCCATTGGGCACAATGATAAAGAGGCGTCGCGCCCCCAGATCCTGTGCCTGTTTAAAAAACGAAACAGGCTGATACAGGTGTTCCAATACATGTCGCAAGATTAGGGTTTTGGGAACTTTATCAAAGTTTAAAGGGGGAGGAGGGGACAGATTAAGTAGGTCATTAAAGTCCACCTGCCGGTAGGGAACTTTGGCATGGGGCCAATCTCGGGAAGGGTACACATCCCAGGCCTCCACGGCAATTCCCAATCCATGTAGCGTTGAGGCGGTGATGCCTCCCCCCGCCCCAAAATCCACAAAAACATGATTGGGAGGGAGGTTTTTCAGAAGGGGAGCCATCTGTCGTTTCACTAGTAAAGTGCGCAGGGCTTCATTGAATCGGTTGGAGCGGCTCCGCATGGTGGAGCCCGACGGATTCTGATAATACTGGGGCAGGTTTTCGGGGTGGGGAGGATCTTTTAAATAATGGAGCAGGCATTGGGAGCATTGAACTAAGGTAAAAACCTCCAGTCCCACATGGTCTTGGAGGAGTTGCGGGCTGTTTTTGGGCTGACTTTTGCAAATGGGACACTGGTTCACAACGAGTCGGGTGTGAACCGGGGTGGGCGCAGCCGAATGCGCACTCATAAAAGTCCTTTTTGGCTAGCCCAGGTGTAAAAATCCTTTTGAAGCTGGGAAAAGGATTCAATTTCAAAGTAGTGAGCCTGCATTTCATGGATATCATAGGCGGTTTGTGCCACCTTCTCAATATCAAAGGGGTATTTGGGCACCTGAGGGGAAAGGGCATGGGGGATTTCTCCCACGCTAGACGCGATCCCAGCACCATAGACTTGGGTGCATGAGGGGTCCCGATGGGGGCCTTTAAATGCGGAGGGGTTGATCAACCCAAATTCCACAGTATGCCAATAAATGCGTCCTAACTCCACAATATCTTGTGGGTTTTTGGCGTTTTGTCCGGCTAATCCGTAATTGTGAAAAAACACGGCAAATTCTTCAATGTTAATCAGAGGGAGATGACCCATTAAGTCGTGAAACATATCTGGAGCTGGGGTGTAGGGGAGCTCGCTGGGGTGTCGGATGAAATCGGTGCAGGGAAAAACCTTCTGCGCCAGCAACAAAAAGAATTTGTCTTCGGGTACAAAACCTCCCACCCGAATCACGCGCCAGCCCGAATGTTTGAAAAGCGCAGCGCTGCATTCCGCAAGGGTTGGGATGCGGTTGGTGGGGTAGGCCATTTTGGTTCTGCCCTCCAGGTAAGCCTCACAGACCCCACCTTGGGTCAAAAGTGCCTGCTGCTGGGCTACCATTTTAGCCCAAGTTTCATGCTGCTCGGGCCTGTAAATGGGAGCCACAATGGAGAGGTGCACGGTACCCTCTGGAGAGGGGGATTCTTGAATGGGTGGGTTGGCCAATGCCTTGTACTGCACGTCCTGGCTCAAAGGCAGTGGGGGAACGCGAACGGGGTGTTCCGTAAACATAGGGGCCTCCTCAAGTGGGATGGCGCGGAAATGATAAAACCATAATTCGGTTTCCTCTCAAACCGCGGGTGGTAAAAGGCGATGCAGATCGGTCAACAAATGCTGGGCTTGCTCCGGAGTCATTTGGGTGGCGGAATCGGAAAGGGCCTGGGAGGGGTTGGGGTGGACCTCCATAAAAAACGTCCGCACCCCCACGGCACCAGCGGCCATGGCCAGGGGATGGATGTGTTGGCGTAAGCCCGAACTGGCGCCGGTGGCGGCTCCCGGAAGCATGAGGGAATGGGTGCAATCATACACGGTGCGGAAAGGGGAGTTTAGCATGTTGTTTAAATTACGAAAATCAACCACTAAATTTTGATAACCATAGGCCGTCCCCCGCTCACAAATCCAGACCTCTTTAGAGCCCAATTCCCGGAGAGATTGAGCCACGGCCAACAGTTTTTCCACAGACTGATGCTGTCCTTTTTTAAGGTGAATGATTTTTTGGGAAGCGGCACAAGCGGGTAGCAAAAGGGGATCATTGGATAAAAAGGCAGGGATTTGTAGGATATCCACCACTTCGGACACGAGAGGAACCTGCCAGGCTTCGTGTAAGTCTGTAACTAAGGGAACACCTAACTTCTCTTTTACCCGAGCCAATTGTTGGAGCCCTTTTTCCAGTCCTGGTCCTCGCACTCCCGTGGCGGAGGTGCGATTGGCCTTATCAAAAGAACTTTTAAACACATATTCAAAGCCCAGTTTTGCACACATGGTCTTCATTTTCTGACCCACTTCGAGAGCCATTTCTAGGGACTCCAGCATGCAGGGTCCGGCGAGAATGGTGATCTGGGGAGATTTTAACATGGGGTGGCCTCCTTTTGCCAGGGGTGCGGAATCGCCGACTCTCTGGGGTCCAAGAGCGCATTTTGGCGCACGGTGTGCCACTGATGGGGACTGGTCACAATGACGCCGGAGATTCCCAGAGGGAGAAGAAGTTTGGAAAAGCAGGATGTAAAATCTTGTCGCAACCAGCCCGCATAGTGGGAACTTAAGGGAGGTGGTGCGGATGCTAAGTTGGGATCTGGGTACCCTGGTTGTAACCCGCCCAAGTTTAAGTAAACAGGCAGGGAAAACCGAGAATGATACACACTTAGGGCCCGTGGATCAAAAACCACATCATCGGCTCCAAAATGGCTTCCCGAATCCACCAAGATGGTTTTTTGGGGATCAAGTCTGTCTAATGCAAAAAGCATATCCTGAGGCGACAAAAACGTGCCCCGTTCCACCAAAATCCAGCGGGAAGACTCTTTGGCCGCCTTTAAAGTGTCGGCCTGACGGCAGTAATGGCCAGGAATGTAAAGCGAGGGAAAAAAAGGGGTTAAGATTTCGATGGTTTTGGCATCATTGACTTTGGGAGTAAAGATTCTGGATTTTTCGGAGTGAGAAAAGGGGGAAGCCTCCACCCATTTCTGAAGTTCAGCGTAATGGAGCGGGGAATGGGGCTGGGTCTTTTTCAGGAGGTTCCAAGGGCAAAAGAGCTTGGGCAAGGGAGAGGGGCTAAGATCTTCAGAATCAAGTAGCACTTTGAGCATTGGTGTTTCCTTATAGAGAAGCAAAGGGGGCCCTTAGTCTTGAACACACATACTGAGGCCCTCTTGTAACACATCGGCGGGTAAATGTCGCCCAATGAACACCATTTTAGAAGGGGGTGGGTTTTGGGGATCAAATGGGGAATCAAAGTGGGAGGCCATGTTCATGTGCACTCCTTGAAATACGATGCGTTGGGTTTCGCCAAAGGGGTAGGCCACTCCTTTGAATCTTAGAATTTGTTCCCCCAATTCTTGCAACACCAAAGAGAAAAATTTGTTTAACTTTTCCAAATCTAGGGGTCTTTTTTCTTCAATATAAATAGACTGAATGGCGTCATCATGCCGGTGTTTGTGGTAAGAAACCAGAAGATCTGGGTCTTTTGACGTGCGAGCCCCCAGGTCAAAGGCCTGAATGCCAAACACCTCTTCCATGGGAGCGTTGGAATGCGTGGTGGGAATGATCCTAGCCAAGGAATTGATTTCTCGAATTTGGTTTACAATGGAGTCTTGGTCGGCTTGATTGACGAGATCGATTTTATTAAGCAATATCACGTCTGCAAATCCAATTTGCAGCTGAGTCTCATCGAGCTCCTTTAAGTTTTTTTGTAGATTTAGGGAATCCACTACCGTAATCACGGCATCCAAAGCGAATCGATCGGCTAGGGATTCGTCCATAAAAAAGGTTTGTGCCACAGGGCTGGGGTCGGCCATGCCTGTGGTTTCTATCACCAAAGCGTCCATTTTAACGCCTCTTTCCAGCAGCTGCAGGGCGATTTTGGAAAGATCTCCTCGAACCGTGCAGCACACGCAGCCGTTGTTCATGACTTTAAGATCTTCGTCCAAACTCTCTACGATGAGTTCCGCGTCTAAATTGATGTCACCAATTTCATTGAGCACAACCGCTAATTTTTTGCCGTGGTTTTTGGTGAGCAAGTGATTTAAAAAGGTGGTTTTGCCACTGCCTAAAAATCCAGTGACCACGGTCACGGGAATGGGGGAGGAGGGAGGGATTTGATTCATGGAAGTCTCCTTAGGATCTTCATTTTGTAATGACTGCCCCGTTCTTTTAGGGCCGTTACTCAAAAGAATCAAGCACTACTTTTCCGGTAAAGGACGAATTTTGGAAAGGTGGGGCTTGATTTTGGACTGATAGATCTGAGTCTGTGCGGTGGGCCAGGTGTGCTGGGGGTACTTTTTTTCTAATTCTTCAAATCGATTAGCACGTTCTTCAGACATGGGATGGGTGGAGAGGAGTTTGGCGGCCCAGCTACCAGACGTTCCCAGGGGGCTGTTCTGGGTTTGTTCCTTCTGTAATTGATTGAAAAATCTGGATAATCCTCTAACGCTGATTTGATTTTGAATGAGCAAAGCGGCCCCAATCTCATCAGCCTCCCGTTCGGCGTCGCGGGAAAATTTAAGGACGCCCAGCTGTGCAGCACCTTCCATGGCCAATCCAGCCAGGCCCGAAAGATCCCCTAGAAAGACACTTAGTGCCCCCCAAACTCCCACCCGCGTGATGGTCTGAGAAACCCCGTGCCGGGCAATGACGTGGCCAAGCTCATGGGCCAAAACCCCTAAAACCTCTTCCCCTTGGGGGGAATCCAACAAGAGTTTGGAAAAGAGGACGATGGAGCCTCCGGGCAGGGCAAAGGCATTGGGAGTGGTTTGATGGGACAGGTAAAAATTCCAGTCATGGAGGGGGATTCCTGATTTTTGGCTGGCTGATGCTAAGATCGGAGCACTGAATTCCTTAATGTTTTCGTTGAATTGGGGTGAATTTTCGAGGGGAGTTGTGGATTGGAGAGATTTTAGGGAGAGGGAATCCAACGCCTTATCCACGCTTCGTGGTACAAAACTCAACAAGGTTTGTTTGATTCGATACCAGGGGCTTTGGGGGCCGGAGCATCCCACCTGGAGGGAAGAAAGAAGGCCCAAAACCAAAAGGGCTAAAAGGGCCTGGAGCCGAGAATTTGGATTAAAGTCTTTTCCGAAAAAAAAAGTCATGGAAAGGCTCCTTAGGGGACCAAAAGGACCACGGCCATGGCTGCGTCTCCGTGGTGAGATAAGGAAACGTCCCATGATTTAAAGCCGGAATTGTTTAACAGTTGTAAGACATGGTCTGAAAGGCACAGAAATGGTCTGCCATTGGGCTCACGATTCACCCAAACTTGGTCGGGTGTGACGTTTTCCGTGTAAAACCCTGTGCCTAGGGCCTTAACGAAAGCTTCTTTAGCGGCAAAACGAGCCGCCCAGTGATGAATGGGCTTGGCTTGCTGAAGGCAATAAGCCCTTTCCACTGGATGAAAGACGCGGTCTAAGAAGTGTTGGTTTGCCAGTAGCTTTTCAAAACGAGATACGGTGACGAGGTCACATCCCACGCGCATGGTTGTTACTTTGGTTTCTTAGGTCGAGCGGCGCCAGGAGCTTTTGGGGAAGGCTTAGGAGTGGCGTTTTTGGAGACCATCTTTTTGGAAACAAAGGTAACCTCTCCTTTTTTACCACTGAGTCTTTCCCAAAGATCGGCCTGCATGGATTGCTGGAGCCGAACAAATTTCTCATAAAACGCAGCATCCTCGCGGTTAATCTCTTCCGAGGGAAGAGCGGTAGAAGAGGTGTAAAGCTTAAGTAAAGTTTGAACGAAGTCAGCGGCACGACCACCGTGGCGATCCTGCAAACGCAACCACTCTTTTTTAAGCTTCGTTGGAAGCCGTAGAGTATACATATCATCATTGGAACGGTTTGCAGTATCTTGAGTAACAGATTTTGCCACTTTTTTGTCCTCTTAGAAAAGCGGGGTAGTGGAGCTCTCCACACTCCGAGTCCGATTGGTGGGAGATACTCTAGAATTGCATGGATTTTGTCAACTCGTCTTGCGAATCTTTCCAAGGGCAGATACACTTTGTTGGGAATAAAGTGACGCCCAAACATTTGAATTCTTTAAATGAGGTACCTATGACGCCTGCTGCCAATTCTGTGTCTTTGCCTTCTTTGGCCCAATTGGAGACCACCCAAAAACTCTTAGACAAACGCATGCTGGTCATCTCTGAAGGCATCAATAGTTCCGTGGCTAAGCGGGTTATCGAACAATTATTTTTGTTGGAAGCCAACAACCCTCAAGAAGACATTTGGATCTTTCTAAACAGCCCCGGGGGTGAGGTGAATTCCGGTTACGGCATTTATGACACCATGAAGTTTGTGCGACCTAGAGTGCGTGTGTTGGTCACGGGACTGGCCGCTAGCATTGCCACCGTCATTTTGCTAGGAGCTGATAAAGACTCTCGATTTGCTACCCCAAATAGCCAATTGCTCATCCACCAACCTTTGATTGGGGGCAATATTCAAGGTCAGGCTTCCGATATTGAAATCACCGCCAATGAGATTCTAAAAACAAGAGAACGAATTGCCAAACTTTACCACGAAGAGACCAAAATGCCTTTGGACAAAATCCAAAGAGACATCGAAAGAGACTACTGGATGTCCGCTCAAGAGGCTCAAGGATATGGTCTCATTACAACGGTGGTGAGCCAGTGGTCTCAGATTTTGTAACGTTTCTTCAGCGTCAGTGGGAACGGGCTGAAAGAATTCGATCCCACTGGGAGATCTGCGAAAATAGACTGGCCTTTGCCAGACTTTTTTTGGTAGGCGTGGGTCTATTTTGGTATTTTAGGTATTTTAGCAACTGGTCCTGGGACATCCGCGGGGGTGTGGCTTTTGGAATGATTCTCGTTTTTGTTTGGTCACTTCGCTGGCAGCAGCGCATGAATCACCAAAAAAACAGCTGGCTAGCCTACCAAATTTCCCTGAAACAACGCATTTCACGAAGGCAACGTCATTGGAAAGAAATGGATGAGGATTTGCCCCGTTGGCATCGCCCCGCATGGGATTTCGAGGTCCAGTCTCTAAGCCCATCTGGCCACTCCTACCTTAATGATTTGGGAATAGGGCAGGAACTTTACCCTTTGTTAAACACTTGTTGTACAAAGTTGGGTTCTCAAAAATTGGTGAATGAACTACTTACCCGAGGCAAGGAGCCCATTGACGACCTGCAAAGATCACAGCGCCTAAAAGGCATTTCATTGTTTTTGACTCACACTTCATGGCTTCGAAAGTTACAGATCTTTAGGTGGCACCAAGCACAGTCCTTAAGCGTTGAGGAGACATCCCTTTCCCACCTACAAAGACCTCAGGTAGGAGAGGTCTCCCCATTGCCCTCCCAAGTACCCTTTCGAAAAAAAGGGAGTTTGATTTTTTTAGGGGTGCACACCACGGCATGGTTGGGATTGTGGATTTGGATGGCCATTCTTTGGGAGGCCAATTCCTTGCGAATGGAAACGGTTTCTCGGGCCTTTTTAGTGTATCTCCCGTTCTGTTTGGTTGCTGCGGCTCTGTTAAAATCGCAGGAATCGATGCTACAAAATTTTAGTGTAAAGGTAAATCGAACTCTCGGATTTTTGGATGCACTTCATTCTAAGAAGGAAATTCATCCCTTAAGATCGGTGAAATGGGAACAAGGGGACCTGGACATTTTAGACCCCGCCGTAAAATCCGATCTTCGCCAACTGAAACGGTGGGTGGTGGCGGGTGAAGTGCGCCGAAATCCCGTGGTGTGGGTGATCCTTCAAATTCTTCTCCCTTTTGATTCCCTTTTGCATTGGATGATTCTGAAAAAAGGAAGTCTGTGGGATTCAAAATGGGGGTCTTGGGAGTCACAAGTGGCCCATTTGGACTTTTTGGCTTGCTTGGCAAGGATGGCAAAAGAAGATCCCGGATTTAAAGAAACCGCTGTTTCCTCTCAGTCCGAAGCTTGGGGAATGTGGGAGGCCAGTCATCCCTGCTTGCCTTTGGAGAAGCGAGTGTCCAATGCATTGATTCTAGAGCCTCCCCATCAGTTGGTTTTGCTTACAGGGTCGAATATGGCGGGCAAGTCCACCTTTTTAAGAACCTTGGGCTGCAATTTGTTGCTGATCAATATGGGGTCGCGGGCACCGGCTTCTCGGATCTCTCATCGCCATCTTCAAATTCACTGCGCCATTAAAGTAGAAGATTCCTTGGTGGATGGAACGAGTTACTTTTATGCGGAAGTGAAGCGCATTGCTTCCATCTTGAAGTCCATTGGCAAGGGGGAGTCTGGAACGGAGCCCCAATTTTTGGTGCTGATCGATGAGATTTTTAAGGGCACCAACAATAAAGAGAGACTTTTGGGTGCCAGAAGCGTGATAGACGCTTTAATGGGTTCCCATGCCATCTCCTTGGTCACCACCCATGACTTGAGTTTGGCCCAAATGGAAGAGAGTTCACCTAGGCTTGTGAATATGCATTTTCGGGAGAAAGTGGACCCCGAAGGAGGATTGCGGTTTGAGTACCTGCTTCATCCAGGCGCTTGCCCCACCACCAACGCCCTGGTGATCATGAGGCAGGCAGGGCTGCCTGTGCCCGAGGTTTAAGTGGTGATTTCCCCAGCTAGCCCCTTTACCACGCGCATTCAGACTGTGTTTTTGAACGAGTTGGAATTTAAATCGCGAAACTTTGTCTCGCTGATGGAAATGGATCTCCCTCGGAACTCTTCCAGCCAAAATCTACAGCTGAAGCTGAGAAAAACTCCTCTTGGAATGTATCCCAGGCACATCCCGCTGGACCAGTCAAAGGCTTTTTCTTCCCCAGTGGTGCGGAGTTTGGGAATCTGCGATGGCGGGTGGAATTGGCTTTCTTGCTTTTTTCCGGATGTTTCACAGATCCTTCCCTTTGAGGAGGTGATTTGGTTGGGGGATGGGGATTCCTTAGATGGTATGAAAACATGCCCGTTTCCCTATCCAACGGAAAAATTAAAGTGGAAAGTTTATGAAAAAATCGATCAAAGTTGTTCTGATTTTGCAGCCCAGTTGGAATTGATAAAAGCTAAAGTCATTCCCGAACATCTAGATTTGCTCCTCATGGATGTGTTTGGATTTTGGGGGGGGAGAAAAGATCATGAGTGGATTAACTATGGGGAAATGGAACGGTTTGTGAGAGCTTTTTCGGGGCCGTTGGTGGTTTTGTTACAACCGTTTGGAGTTCTATTTAAAGAGGTTAAGTTACATTTGTGTGGAATGCAGGATCAGGTGTTTTCCCTGATTAATTTCGATTATCCCGCCAGGTTATTCATTGAGGGAGCAAAATATTCAGGATCCGTAGAGCTCTTAAGACCATCCACCGGATTGTCCAATGTGTGCATGGGGAGCAGCCTTGTTCTTGACCCAATGGATCAAAACATTCACTTTGTACTTTTTCCCCATGGGATTTTTCCATAGCCATCCCATGCCTAAAAATCTATCGGCTTTAGGACTCAAGACAGGAGCAAAATATGAGCGATCGAAATTGGACTTTGGCCACGGCTTTGCAACACGAAGGAGCTTCCCATCGTCTGGGTTCGGGACTGGTGGGGGCTGTGGAAATCTCCGCCACCTTTGAAAATGAAGACAGCCAAAAGGCGCCGCGGTACGCGCGACTTTCCGACACCAAAAATCACATGGAGGCCAATGCCCTTGTGGCCCGTTTAAATGGGACCTCGGGAGGAAGGGTGTTTGGCAGTGGTATGTCTGCCATGAGTGCTGCCTGTTTGACATTTTTGTCTCCCGGAGATCATCTTTTGGTTCAAGAAAATGGGTATGGGGGAAACCAGGGTTTATTTAATAAAGTGCTTTCTAAATTTGGGATCCAGGTGACCTACGCACCACTGGTGGAGTGGGATGCTCGGCTTCAGCAAAACACAAAAATGTGTGTTTTTGAGAGTATATCCAATCCGTTTTGTTTGCCTCAGGATGTGGGTTTTGCTAGCGCATTTGCTCAAAAAAACAACCTCCTCAGCCTTTGTGATAACACTTTTGCGAGTCCTATGAATATACAACCGTGCAGGCTGGGTGTTACCTTAACTTTAGATAGCGGAACCAAGTATCTTAATGGTCATTCCGATTTGATCTGTGGTGCTTTGGCTGGGTCTGCGGAGCATTTGACGAAAGTAGATGCCGTCGCCATGTATTTAGGGGGCTTTTTACCTGCCAACGGATGCGCCCAGCTGGCCAGAGGCTTACGAACTTTGGAACTGCGGATGCTTAGACACAATTCCAATGCCAAAACTCTCGTGGAACTGCTGTGTCAGCGTCCAAAATGGATTTCAAAAGTCTATTCCGGATGGAATCGGGCGCTTGAAACGCACAATGAGTTTCAGGGTTTTTCTGGATTTGGGGGAATGTTGGCCATTGAATTTCAACCCCAGGTGGATGTGGAAAAAATGCTTCAACACCTGGAATTGGTGGCAAATGTACCTTCTTTAGGTGGAACGGAAACCACCGTTACAATGCCCTATTATACCACTCATTTTTGGCTTACGCCGGATCAGAAGGAAAAGTTGGGGGTCACCAAAAGTTTGGTGCGCCTAAGTGTAGGCCTTGAGGATCCTTTGGATATTATGGGGGATTTTGAAAACGCTTGGCTAAAAGTTTCATAATATTGACCCTAATGATCCTTTTAGGGATCTTCTGTGTTGGAGAAAGTGGAGGATTTATGGCACGATGGGTTTTATAGAGATTCCACAAGACATGAGGAACATCGATGCACCACTTCACAGCGAGTTCACGCCGTGGGGCCTTTGGGACTCCCTTTCGGTTGATTTGGGTGATGATTGGGCTAGTGGCGGTGGGATGTGATATCCCCAATACCACAAGATCTACGGTGGATGAGGGCACTCCCACTCCGGTCAAGTCGGCCACGCCCAAATCGGAAAATCCAACGAAAACGGAAGGAAAGCCTGAAGATTCCGATGGCAACACCACGTATCAGCCCAAAGCCCCTGAGGAAAAAAAAGAAAAATCGGACGAAACCGAAAACACGGCGCAGCGGGAAAAACTACAACAGGTGAGTCAGTCGTCCGCGGTTTTGGTGCGCGCCCAGTGCAAAGAACCCAAAGAACCCTTGCCAAAAACCTTTTTGGAGCAGACTCAGGCCAAAAGGATAGTGACCGAAAAAGAGCTGGAGTTTTGGAAAACCAGTTGTGCTTCCAACGCAACCGGAGCCCAGTGTGCACGCTATGGTTTTTTGTTGGCAAAGTCTCAGAAGGTAGATGAGGCTTTGGCTGTTTTAAGCGAAAGTTGCTTTGGCGGAAAATCTAAGAAACCTCAGGAGTGCGAATTGACCCAATCCTCCCAGGGCTTAGCATGCGTGTTGGGGGCGCGACTGACCAGCGACAAGGATCAGGCCATGGCCCTCAAAAGCTGCGCGTGCGAACTGTTGCAATGTGGTGAATGTGCCACAGATCCTTAAATTAGAGGTAGCTAAAACGCACTCAATTGCTTATTCTAGTGGTTGAGTCACAAAGATTTGACCCAGCTTGAGCAATTGAACATGCTGGTGATGAGACGACTTTTGATACTTAAGAACAATGGTTTTTTTGACAAATGAGGGAGAGAGCCGAAACGTAACAATAGATCCAAACCCCAGGTGCGAAAATTCCTTACACAAGGTAATATCAATCTCAACTTGGGATATGGGGAGTTGGGAAACGGCGGAGAGCATGTCGTGTACCATGTTTTTTTGAAGCTCCACGGGCATTGGGTCCTTAAATTGGAACACCGCTTTGTCTCCAAAAAGATGAAAATCAAACTTGCTCAAGGTCACTTCCTGCTCCAATTCGTGCCCCTAATAGGATCGGCAGAGCGGGCTGCAGGTTGAGTCATAATTTAGAAAGGTGCTGGAAAAATGATGAATGTAGCGAATGCTAAACCTGGGCGGGCGTTTGGTATAGTGCTGATAAGTTTTATTTTTTTTACGAGTTGTTTATCTGCCTCATACTATAGTACGCGCGCGATCCTACCGAGGGCCCCCCTTCAGTTTACGGAAAGTGAAGTCAAAGTGACGGTAAACGAATCGTGTCGGTCCGGGTGGTGCCAAGAGCTCTCCATCCGATTTGAAAACCTATCCTCCACTCGAGTCACTTTATTGGATTCTGAATTTAGATTGCAAAGGGCGGGAACGGTTTTGGCTGTGGCCCCGAAAGACCCCACTCAAAAATCACTGAAGGGTAAAGTGCTAGAGCCAAAACAAATTTGGGAAAGTGAATTTGTCTTAACGAGTCTGGCTCCCCCTTTTATTCCTTTTGAGTACCCACATGTTACCCAGGTGGTGTGTGCGGTAAAGGGGGGAGAGTTTTGCCCCAAACCCGCCATGGCCGCAAACGAATGCATGGGACACGCCAAAGCTTACTATGAATCTTATACGGCCACTTCGGCTTGGCCCCAATTTATTTTTCCGTTTCAAATTTCAAACCAGAAAAAACAGGCACTTTCCCCCCGACCTGGCTTTTTGGGAGCGGCTCCCGAGCTGAGGCTTAAAATGGATCCGGAGGCCCCCTCTTATACAATGAACGATGATACAGAAGCAGTCTTTTTTCGAGTGGAATGCACCCAGGGCTGTCAATGCAAGGAAGTGGGTAAGAGAAGACAATTGTTTGCAGATGATATCTTGCGTCCCATCCGAACAAAATGAGGAGGAACTTCTCCTGGTTTTTTGTAAGGTTGACAAACTTAAGAGGATCCAAAATAAATAAAGGGTTTGAAGGGTCAACCTTTTACGGAAAGGATTCGTTATGTCCAAGATCAGTGCGATCCGTGCGAGACAAATTTTAGACTCTAGAGGAACTCCCACCGTGGAGGCGGAAGTGATCACAGAAGAGGGCTTTGTAGGCACCGCCATGGTCCCTTCCGGAGCGTCCACCGGTGAGCATGAAGCCTGTGAATTGAGGGATGGAAAATCAGACTACTATTTTGGGAAAAGTGTATTAAATGCCGTTCAAAACGTGGTAGACCGCATCGCTCCTGAGCTGGAAGAGGCTTGGGATGTGAGTGAACAAGGCGCCATCGATTCCCTTTTACTAGAACTCGATGGAACCTCCAATAAGTCATCCTTGGGTGCCAACGCCATTTTGGCGGTGAGCATGGCTTGTGCTAAGGCTGCGGCACAAGAATCGGGTCTGCCCTTATATCGTTATTTGGGAGGCAGCTATTCTCAAAGGCTGCCCGTGCCATTACTGAATCTCATTAATGGTGGCATGCATGCAGATAACACCTTGGATTTTCAGGAGTTTATGATTGTTCCCCATGGGTTTTCTCGGTTTGAGGAAGCTCTCCGATGTGGAGCCGAGGTTTTTTACCACCTCAATAAAGTGCTTAAGGAAAAAGGCTTAAGCACGGCCGTTGGGGATGAGGGAGGTTTCGCTCCCCATCTAAAATCCAATGAAGAAGCTTTAGAAATATTGTGTCATGCAATTGAAAAATCGGGATATAAATTGGGTACCCAAGTCAGCTTGGCCTTGGATGTGGCCAGTTCTAGCTTTTTCAAGGATTCCAAATATCACTTCAAACAGGGCGGGTCCTCCTTGTCGAGCTCGCAAATGATTCAATTGTATGATTCCCTGTTGGCTCAATTCCCAATTGTAAGTATCGAAGATGGCTTGGATGAGAATGACTGGGAAGGCTGGCAGCAGCTCAGTCAGGCATTGGGCTCTAAGGTTCAATTGGTGGGCGATGATTTGTTTGTAACCAATCCAGACCTCGTAAGTAAAGGGATTGAGCGGGGAGTGGCCAACAGCGTTCTCATTAAATTGAATCAAATCGGAACCGTTACTCAGACCATGAAAACGATTCAAATGGCTTGCCATGCCGGTTACACCGCCGTGATCTCCCACCGAAGCGGGGAAACGGAAGACACCTTTATTGCAGACCTGGCCGTGGCCACGGGTGCCGGGCAAATCAAAACGGGCAGTTTGTCCCGTTCGGAGCGCATTGCCAAATACAATAGACTCCTCAAAATAGAAGAGGAATTGGGAGGCACTCAGGAGTACTTCTTCAAACCAGGACGAAATCGAAGGGGTTAAACACATGGCATTGGAATTGGGGTCTTCACCTTGGCCCCAAGGGTTCCAAGAACTTATGACAAAATTTGTTGAGTTTCGAGGGAGGGGCCTTTACCTCTCCCCCATGGATCTTTATACCATGGAGACGTGGATTCGGCTTGGGACGGACCCCCGTGAGATTGAAATGATTTTTGCGGAAATAGCTTGTAAAAACAGCAAACGTGGACGACGATTTCCTCAAAATCTGGCTTATTTTAATCCGTGGGTGGACACCTTAATTCCTAAGACTCCAAAATCACGCTAAGTAAGGTGAAATTTGAAACCAGGAAACAAGGCTTTAGAAGATCTTTTTAACAAGTTATCTGCGTTATCCCAGAAAAATAAAAACGCCTTTCCCCCTGATCCTATTGAAAAATGCTTGTGCGAGGGAAAAGAGGGGGGGCTGTATTTGCATCGGGCTCCTGGTTTGGTCACTACCTTTAGATTGTGCCCCGTGTGTAATCCTTTTCTGCATTGCCCCAAGTGCAAAGGAACGGGTAGGGTGGTTACTCTAGATACCCATATCACATCAGAGCGCATCGAGTCCCACGAGAGGTGGATACCCCATCTTTGTGAGTGTAAAAATTTAGAAACCGCCTTACAACGGCTCAACCTTTCTGGAATTCCCGAAAGATATAAATCACTAGAAGCCTGGGACTCCATTCCGCCTCTGTTGGCACAGGAAGAAACAGACCTGTTTAAGATAATATTGGGTCAAGTTGGGGATTTTCTTAACCAAACCGAAGGAAAGCTGGGGTTCAATAAGCCTTTTCTCATTTTAACAGGTCCAGTGGGCACGGGCAAAACACATTTGGCGGTAAAGGCCTTACAGCACCTTGTTTTAAACAAAGGACTAGGTGGAAAATTCATTGAATTTCAGACCTTGCTTTATGAACTAAAAGCCACTTATGCCTCCAAAGGATCCGAACGGGAGATCCTTCAACCCATTATGGATGCTCCTTTTTTGGTGGTGGATGAATTGGGCAAGGGTCAGCCTGAGAAACAGTGGATTGCTGAGAAATTGGATGAAATCATTGCTACCCGTTACAATCAAAACCGCATCACCCTCTTTACCACTAACTATCCCATTATGAATGCAAAGCATCGATCCCAACCCACCCCATCCAGATCCGTTTCGCCGGGTGAGATGGTGAGCATTGAGGTTGTGGCCAGTAAAAATAAGTCGGAACCTGATCCCTCCCCTTGGAAAGGAGATAGTTTTGTTCATCGCATGAGAAATTCCTTTGATGTTTCTCTTTTGGAAAAAGTGGGACCAAGAATTTTTGATCGGTTGATTGAGAGTAGTGTGATTGTGTCTTTGAATGGTTTGCCCAGTCTGAGACAAATTTCGGCGTTGGCCCATTTTCAGAAGATTTATGGCGCTCCGGCAGGATAAAGGAAAGGTGGCAGGTGGAACGTGGTCAGGCCACTTGTCCTAAAAATTTTCCGATAAATAGAACTTTATCATCTGTAGGAGTGCTGTTGTGTTCCTCTCCCAGGATCTCGGAGCAGATGCTTTGAGGATCTTGAGAGGCATGTTGTGCCAGGGTGTTTCGGAGCCAGTGTCGATTTTTGTATTTTGTTTCGCCGTGGGTTCCTGAATGTTGTAAAACACCATTGGAATAAAGAATTAAGCTGGCCCCACCTCCCTCTGGTAATTGACTCTCATAAACATTTATTTTCGCATGAATGATGTCTTGATTATGAGACAAAGCCGTCCAACGGCCGCTGCGATCCAAAAGCAGTGGAAAGGTATAACCTTGGTTGGCCACTCGTATCAAATTGGACTCAAAATCAATGACGATGGCCACGAGATGGAAGTCGTTTTCATGAAAGCCTTGTGCCCCCATGCGGCAGGCCTCTTGGAGATGACCTATGATTTGAGTGGGTGAAAGGAGATCCAAGCCTAATTTGAGCTCTAACGAATAACTGACACCTTGGAGGTAGGATGTGAGAAGGGCTCCGTCCTCGCCCCCACGAACGCAGTCACAAGCCAAGATGATCATTTGGTGGGGTTCCGAAATCACGCGGATCCAGTCACCTCCACCACCCAAGGAACGGTTGGTTCGAGATTCCACGTAACACTGCATTCTAGGATGGACAGGGATCTGAGTACGAACCTGAATTGGGTCTGAAGAAGGTAGGGTCAAAGTGGACCCTGAAAGGCCTGGACTGACCGCCCCCCCCGTTGGAATGGGGTGCTGAGGACTGGGTAGAGGAGGGGCTTGGCGGACCAGATTACTGGCTGAGATGTATTGTTCCAAGCGTCGTAACTTTATCTGTGCGGCATGAAATTCAGATCGATTGCTAAAAGTAAGTAAATATCCCTCTTCTCCTGAATCGGAAACCCACCTAGCGGCGTTTGTGTTTACTTGAATGATCTCTGAATTTTTTTGTTTTAGCAAAAACGGATAGTCTTTGATAGTGTCTTGTGATCTTAGAGTCATTTCTAGGTAGATAAATTCATCGGTGAGTGGATCGAAACTTTCGGGAAATATTTTTCGTATGTCCTGCCCCAGGAGTTCTGATTCATGAAATCCAAGTGTATTACAAATTAAAGAGTTTACAAATTTAATGGTTCCATCTGTCTCCACATGTACGAGCATATCATGGGTAGATTCAGAAATCAGTCTGTAAGAGTCAATTTGGGACTGAAAATGTTGAATTAAGTTTATGATTTTATGCTGAAGTGAAAAAGTCACACATTTTGGGTTTGCAATGGGAAAAAGAGACAATTGAAGCTGATTATCATCCAAAGATTCCTGAAGAAATTGTATTGGATCACTAATGTACCGTCTAAAATATTCTTGCTGAATTTTAGATATTCTTAATGAATAGATGATCATTGTAACCACTAATACGGTTTCAATTAACAAAAGAATTACAGATAAATAGTTGGAACTAAATAGAAGCGGCAAAACCCCAACGGCAGACAAAGTAACTAAACTGAAGAGCCACCATCTTTGGGAGTTTCGATTCATCAACCAACTTACCCATTGATTTTGGGGGAACGTGTCCAAGTTTTTAAGGTGTGAATCCAAGTCTTTCATTCTATCTACCCTGGCTTTAGTTATGATTTCTTCAGTGGAATCGACATAAAATCTTTGGGGTAAGGCTGCTTATTTGTACCTCATTAGGTGGGAGGATGGCACTCGGTAATTTAGGTCCATCACAGATGTAAAGAATGATCCGACTCTAGAAACTAGGCGCAGTTGCGCGAGAACAAGTGGAAGGGCATTGTAATGCAAAGCGTTTCATCTCGAATCACGTTTTTTAGTGTGGCTCCTTTACTTGGGATAGGAGTCATTCTATTCGTGGGGCTCTTTTGGGGAGACAATGCCACCTCCGTGGCGGTGGCGGCCTTAGTCACTCTCTTTTTGGCAGGTGTTTCCTTTTGGTTTTCCAGCTATTCCGACAAACAAATTGAGGACCGTCTTGGCTTTTTAGCCGCTCAAGCCGCTGAATCTTTGACAAAGGAAAGCCAAAACGAACTTCATACTTTGTCCGAAGAGCTAGATCAGTTAAAGAAACAAAACATGGAGTATCAAAAACGCAATGAAACTCTTGTCATACAGCTGGGTACCGTGCATCAGCTCAGTTCAAATTCACAAAGTGCTTCGGAAGCTTCTGTGAGTCAACTTGTTGTAAATGCTGAAAAAATTGCTTTATTAACACAGGAAATTCAATCCGTTAAGAATCAACTGGAAGTAAAAACAAATGCAATAGAAGAAAAGAACCTGTTACTCGAACAAAAAGAAGCCCAGCTTGAAACCCTTCAGAAATCCAGTAATCAAACTTTAAACGAACCCATCATTCACACCCCAACTTTTGTTTCTGATGACTCCTTGGTACAAGTACTGACTGGAGTGCATCAAAGGCTTCAAGACCAGAGATCGGATCACTCCGCTTGGGAAAATCGTTTGATGGGTTTCACAAAATCTTATGAAACCAAAATTCAGGAATGTCAGACAGAGAGTCAAAATTGGAAAACGGAGTCCCTAAAAGCCCAAGAGAGTTTTCAAAAGCAAAAGCGTGATTTTGATCTTGTGTTGAGGGAGTTTGAACGGAAGTATAGCTTAATTGAAATGCAGGTTTTGACTCTTCAAGGGGAAGTAAACAATAAAAATCAGGACATCGTCCGCTCTAAGGTAAACATCAGAGATCAAGTTAGGATATTGGAAGACATTGTAAGTCTTGTGCCTCACATTGCGCTGGAGTTAAAAAACATTTCTTTTCATACCGAAAAAAGTGTTATTGAAATTGGTGATAAAATTACTTTTATTTATGAAAAAGCCAAGCAGCATTTAAAGGAGTCTAATGAAATTATTGCTCACTTTAAAGGAGGGGGCAACAATCGACATGCCTCATTAAAGGAAGTGATTCAAAGTTCATTAAGTTTACTTAGAGAAATGATTTCGATGTTAGAGGAAAACTCCCAACTCAACAAAGAATATTCTACAGCCATCGACACTATTTTAGTAAGCACTGCAGAAATTAACAAAATTAGTGATGAAATTCAGTACATTTCCGACCAAACCAATCTATTGGCTCTAAATGCTGCCATTGAAGCGGCCCGAGCGGGTGAGCACGGAAGAGGGTTTAGTGTGGTTGCAGAAGAGGTTCGGAAACTTTCGGATCGAACAAGTCTTGCAAGCAACAACATCATTCAAATTGTGGGTAAAGTAAACTCTAGTATTAGAGATATATCTAAGAGTCTGCTTGATAATATAAGGAAAAATACGGATCAAAAATCAAGGGTGGATGATGCCGTAAATGACCTGGTTCGCATGGCTGAGGAAAGCACAGAAGTTTTCCATAAGCTTGTACAGAATGCCGTAACCAGTTCGGAAGAGGTGGCTAAAAACATCGATAAGATAATTCTAAGTCTCCAATTTCAGGATATTACCAAACAGCAAATCAATCAAATCTATCTTCCTCTAGATAAAATTAAAACAAAAACGGGCATTGTCTTGAGTTCTTTTCAAGATAGGATCAAAGACTCCCATTCTGGATCTGGAAGTTTTTCTAACATTGAATCTACCCCTTCTTATCCTGAAGATAAAGATAACTCCACTAAACCTTCCTCAAATGCCATGCCCACCAAAAACTTGGCACCCGATTCCGTGCCTAAAACAGAAAGTTCCAGTTTAAATTCTTCGGAAAAAGCCAAAAAAATTCTCAATGAAACGCAGGTTAGTTCGCCAAAAGAAAATCGTCCTGAAGAAAAAGTAGAGGATGGTGAGGTTGTGTTTTTCTAAGGTTTTTCTTACGTAACAAAAATTTTAGACTAAGTTCTTGTCTTTGCCTTTGCAGGGTGTCATAATCAAGTCATAATCTAAGAATTAAAAAGTTACCTTTGGTTTGTCAGGGATGACTCGGGAAGGTTTGGTTGTACTTTAGTCCGCAGGGAGCGGGGATGAGGGGATTTTTGTGAAAGTGCTATCTGCTTTAAATGGTTCTAGTACGGTAATTCGACACGTGCATCACTTAGTGATGAAGGTTGCCGAGCAAGAAACTCCTGTGCTGATCTCGGGAGAACAAGGCACAGGTAAGGAGCATGTGGCCAAGTTAATTCATATGAAATCGGCTAAAGCAAATTCTCCGTTGTTCACGCTTAAGTGCAATCAGCCCGATGTTCAAAAATGTGAGGAAGAGCTTTTTGGAGTATGGCATGAAGACCGCTACGTCCCAGGAAAATTAGAGGACGCCCGAGATGGTACAGTGGTTCTGGAAGATGTTGGATTCCTAGGTCCAAAGCTTCAAAATGCACTGATGAAATCAATACTAGAAAATTCAATCCCTTCTGAAAATGGAAATGTTCCTTTAAAATGCCGTATTTTTTCCACCTCCAATCCTAATCTTGAAAATCTGGTAAAAGAGAAAAAGTTTAGAGAAGATCTGTATTATCGCCTGGCCACCAATGCCATTTACATTCCTCCATTAAGGGAGCGTCGTGAAGACATTCCTCATTTGGTGGAGCACTTTATCAATAAGTTTAACACTGCCAAAAACAAAGGCATTTTAGGGGTATCCCCCGACGCCATGACCGCGTTGCTCCAATACACTTGGGGGCACAACGTAGATGAACTGGAAAACCTAACGGAACGAATTGTGGTTTTAAAAGGTTCAGGCACCATTGAAATAGCCGATCTTCCCCCCCGGCTTAGGACCCTTGTGACCGATAACATCGATGCCTTTTATGAGCGATCCACTAGTGCCAATCAGACTAAAAATCAGACTAGAGAGAATGCATCAGCAGGGTCACCATCCCATTCCAATGTGGCTCATCGCAATGCGCTGGGAGTCACCACTTCGGTGGGGCACGTGGCTCGCCAAAATAATACTGTAAATGAACCTAGATCCCCCGTAAATCATAATAGCTTTGTAAATCGAAATAGTGCCACACCAGGGTTTGGTGGCAATTATCATCCCTCTGCAGGAGTCCATGGCGGAGTGGGATTTGACGAACCTGGAGAAATCGACCAATTCATCAAAAAGGACATCGATCTGGGCACGGGGATTGATTTTTACCGAGTGGTTGAGGAATTTGAAAATAGATTGATTGCAGAAGCGCTTCGTAGAACAAATCACAATAAAAACAGGGCCGCCCAGCTGCTTTCCATGAACCGTACCACGTTGGTAGAAAAGTTGAAGAAGCGGGCTTCTAGTCACAGCGTAAAAATGGACACGGGTAGGGTGAAACGTAACCCAGCCTTTACCATCTTTGATGGCTTAGGAGATGAGGCAGAGGACTTTGAGAGCGTTGCTTTTCCCTCGGGAAAGTCTGGGGGAAGTGGATTGGGCTCGGACTCTGATCGGGATTGACCCTCCTCTTGATTAGGAACGCAAGGACAAAAACAGATCATTAGGACCCTTTTTGTCCGTCCCTACCTTTATCTTGTTTTTTAGCTCACTTTTGGCAAAAAATTCTTCCTTCCAGGTAAATTTGATGCGGATTTGGGTCTGTTTTTATCCAAAATTCCAAGTTGACAAAGATGGATTTCAGCGATATCCCTTGCGTCTTCATTCTGTGGACATTTTTGAGTTCGGGAATGATGTAAACAATTGAATTTTATGGAGTTTTATCGTGAACTGGAAAGTTTTGGTCGCGTCTTTATTGTTAGTTGGCTGCACAAATTCACAGGATCAAAAGACCATTGAGTCCTTAAATGGTCAAGTGACTCAATTGCAAGAGGATCTTAAAAAATCCACCGAAACCTCTGCTAAATTACCTGAATTGGAAAAGGAATTGGCGGAATTGAAGTTGGAAAACACCAAATTAAAAGAAGAGAATGAAGGTTTGAATAAAGATTTGGCTCAGTTGAAAAATCGAAACGTTGTAGCCACTCGTAAGGTACCTGAAGTGGGTTCCAAAGCCAGCCAAGATCGCGCCATTAAGCACCTAAAAAACAATAGTCAAGATCGCAAGGCGGTAAAAGACCAAGCCACTGGCGCCAGTGCTCTGAGTGAATAAGATTAGATAAGAAGGAGATATTTATGATTAAATCGATTTTTTCATTGAGCCTATTGGCTTTTGCTTTTGCAAGTTGTGGTGATTCTGATGATGCTAAAAAAACGGTTCCTCCCCCTGTAGATGATGAAAAGGAAGGTGAAGCTTTTGCCTTGACCAAAGGACAGTACACCCTTACTCAGTTCAGTGATTATGTGGATGGATGTGGAACCAAACTTCTAGACTCCAGTGATTCCATTGTGGGTAAATCCTTTGCGCTGGAAAACGACGGAACCGGTAGGGTTTCCTTGGCTCTGTGTGCTGTCACAGGCCTCCCTTCTGTGGGTGTGGTTTCCCAGAATAGTGGCGAACTTTCCAGAACGGGCTTTGTGAGCGTTGCGGTGGACGGCACCAGTGAAAAAAGAGAATACAATAAGTCCTGTGAAATCAGGGTTGTGGTGGTGGCTAACAATGAGCTTAAAGCCAATGTGGTGATCCGCGAGACCAATCGCAATAAAGTTCATCAATTTGCCCGGGGTGACAACCTGACTCAATGTGAAACCTCCTTTACAGGCGAATTGCGTAGAAATTGAACCCCATTCTTTCCCATGGAGTGGTTGAGCTTAAAATGGGTCTGATTTAATACTTTGTTTTAGCACCGTATTTTATGCTCCCTTCGGTTTGATTTTATGATTTGATAGAAATGTCCGATGATCTCCTTCGTCGCTGTCACAACGGCTAGGAGATTTTATGACAAGTGTAAAAAGTGGCTCTCTTTTCTTTTGGTTGCTTTGGGGCATCTCTTGTTCAGGAGCCAAAAACACCCTGGTGGTTCCAACCACCGTGGATCACCCCAGCAACCATGACTCTTCCAATCAGGACAGCAACAAGGTGGAATCTAGTCTACCGTCTAAACTGGTTTTGGGAGGCAAAAGTGTGGTGGAAGTGGCGTCACCCACCCCAAATCCTACGGAAGTGGCCACACCCACCGCAACCCCCACCCCTGTCGCCACCGCGGGTGGTGTTTCTAACGTAACCGCAGCGGGTGTGACTGCCAGCGTTCGATCTTCCATCAGCCTGCACCAGATGTTGCCGCAAAGAGTGGAAATTAGCCTTAGCCCACAAAATCCGAATGTTCCTGTTACCCTCACCCTGAGCCCCATTGCCAAATTGGGTCCTGTGGAGTTTAGTTATGAGGATGAGAGTGGCGCATCTATTTCTTCTGTTAACGTAACTGGAAGTCAAAAAGTCTATTTGAAAGCCTTCGCAAAAGGAACCATAACAGGGATGCTGGCCGCAAGTACCCTGACAGCGCCTGGGGAATATTCAGGCAGCACCAAGTTGGTACTATCAAATAACGGCTCCAATTTGGAAGTGCCTATTGCTTTTAATGTGGGAAAAGCGGTTTTGATTCGAACGCTGGATGTGGCTACCACTGAGCCTTTTTTAGCTGCTAAAAGTATCGTGATTCCCGCAGGATCTATCCCAATTGTTGCTAATCCGGTGGGTAAGCGAAATGTAAAACAATTTCATTTGGGTGGGGGCAATCCGTTTAGGCATCAAGTGGGTAATGCGGACAATGAACTTACACCATTGGGTGGCGGTTATTGCCCAATTAGTACAGATGGAAAGAAAATAATGGAACTTAATTCAGCTGCACCAAATCTAAGTTTAGAGGGTTGTTTGCCTTGCCCAACTAACACCACATCACCTATAACGGCGACCTTTTATGACCATCAGGCTTCTTCAAATTTTCCTGCACCGGGAGGTGGTGGGTATAATCTGACCTGTATGCCTGCAAACTAGATAGAATTACTACCTATTATTTTTGAATCAACCTATAATAAATTGGACTTAAAAAAAATCGTTGCGTTACGTTAAAAATGAGTTTTTCATTACTTGTTAAGTATATGATTTTAAAATATAAATAAAATTATTTTATCTATCTTGTTACTTTTTTGTTTACACCTCCGTGGCTAGGTGTTAACACTAGGTCAAGGGAAAGCCCCTTAACAGGCACTTAGTGGAGGCCACGTATGAAACAGTTGTTTATTCGATCCTTTTTTCCATTTTCTTCAAGCAAATTATGGATGGCAGGCGCCGTGAGCTGCATGGGGCTGATAGCCTCTTGCGGAAAAATGGAGGAGGGGGACACGTCTAGTGAAACCTTGGCGGTAAAAGGACCTTTTTTGTCTCAAGCAAGTGTGAGAAATCTCGTGGTGCAAGCCGGATTTAAAGGGGCCGAAGTGGATACGGCGGTTCGAGTTGCCAAATGTGAAAGTTCCTTTGGAGTCGGTTCGTTTGCCATCGGGCAGGGTCGGCAGCACACGGGACTATTTCAAATTTCCGATTTACATCGATCGACTTGCGGGTATGGAAGACTGTCCATTCAAAATTTTAGAAACACAATGACAAATCCATCCGCTAACGCAAAGTGCGCCAGAATCGTTTACTTAAACGCGGGGAGTTTTAGACCTTGGGATTGTTTTACCGGCCGAAGGTGAATCACCAAGGATTAATCTTATTCAGATAAATCATGGTTGCTAGCCTCTTCATGCATTTCATTCTGGGATCTTTAGGTCTTCGGCCATCTTCCTGCGCCTGCCCTTTTGTAAAGCCAGTGCTTCTATTTTTTTCTAATAGTTTGCGGCTACCATTGGCTCCGGTGAGGTAGTACCGATAGGTCCAGTATGTTTTCCGATATGGGGCGCTGTAAGGTGAGTTTCCATCATCCCAGCGCAAACCCAATTCTTTTACATCACGTTCTGCGAGTTTTAGCCTTCGGGCATACATGGCGGCAAACGCGTCTAAGGCCATGTCTAGAGTGGAAAAAAGAGCGGAATAGGCGGTTTCATTTTTTTCATTTTTCACTTGAGCACAAACGAATTCTCTTCCTTCTTGGAACGAGGAACTTAAGAGTCCCTCGGATACTAAATCTTTGTATTCGCTAGAAAAATAATCTGTGCCTAAGGTGCCATACCCCCATACCTTATAGCGATCCCTCCACCGGGGAGGAATGGGCTGAAAAGGTTTGGGACAGGAGTGTTTTTCTCGGAGTTTTTTTAAATTTTCAGGCTCCTGGGTGGGTTCCAACGTGACACCTGGAGGATCCTGGGCTTCTCCTTGCTGAACTAAAAAGAGGGGTCCACCCATTTGGGTCGATGTGGTAGGAATGGTGGAAGGAACCGTGGTGGGAGCTCTTTCGTGACCCTGGATTGGGGGAAGCTTTAGAAAATTTTTGATTTTGTCTTCGTCTTCTTTAGGAATTTCAAGGTACATTTCATCGTAAAAATTAGGGGTCCAACTTAGACCCTCCCCAAGGGCTACGGTGAGGAATTCAAACCGATTGATGCCATATTTTTCTTCATAACCCACAAATTTTTGACGCAACTTTGGGGATAGCCTGACCGCATACTCTAACCACTCCATGGCCAAATGGGGGGGACCATAGTAGGGAAGTACCCCTAATTCTTCTTGAATTTGTTTGGAAAGCGCATCCCTGCCATCTGGAGGTTGAACCATGGGCTCGAAACCAGCTGGCTGGGATGTGGGCGAACTTTGCCCCCCACCCATGCTTAAAGTGACGCTTTCGGAGCTGGTTTCCGTGGAACGTTTGTTGCATTGAATGAGAAATAAAAATAGGCTAGGAATAGTCCAATAAAGGAAATTAATTGTTTTTTTCACTTCATGTGCTCCCTAGAATCCATCACAGAGCCAAAAGATTCTTATCAAATGTGATAGTCACCCTTTTGCACCCATAGGGTTCGGAACGTCTAGAACGAAGCTTGAGATGGCCAGTGACTGGATCCATGGAAAATGACCAATGAATTGACCAATGGCATTGGATTGGATTAAAGTTCTGAGGCATACCTTGTCGTCCGTGCGGGTAGTGTCCTCCGTTTGGCCAAACTCTAAAGATGACCCCAAATCGGGGTTAAGGTATCTAGAAAGGCGTGGCCCCTTGCGAAGCAGTTCCGCTCTTGTTTCTCTTTTTTTTGTCCATCCTAGTAGACAATGTTGGCGAATACTGATTTTGATTTTTTTTGCCTCCCTGAGTAGCTTAGCTGGCGTGGCGGCTCCCTATTTCCAAAAGAAATTTTTAGAGGAACTTCCCCTCGGGGGATCCCAATTCCCTTTGGAATCCATAGCATTTTCCACCTTAGCCAGTTTGGTTTTTCTTCTTGCTGCGGCGGGGACTCGGATTTGGGGAGGGGTCTTGGCGGGAAAGATACAAAAGAAGCTCTCAAAAGCCCTATATTTGAAAAGTTTGAATCTAGCCACTTCCCATGAAGCCTCCCTTTCCGTGGGAGGCAATGTTTCCCTATTTGCATCGGATGTTCCTGCTGTTTCCATGTTGTTGGAAGACACCGTTCCTTCCTTGGTTTTGAGTTTGATTCCCATTTTTTTGGCGCCCTTTGCTTTGAGTTTGATCCATTCAATCCCTTTGATGCTTCCGTTGTTGGTGTGCACTTCCTGTGTGGCGGTGGTGTGCGTCATGGCATTTTTTCAATCCCAAACCTTTACAAAAGCAAAGGAATTACAGGAAGATAGACTGGCGATTGTGAATGAGTGGATCCAGAACAAGCGTGTGATTCGTTTGACGGGGTGGGAGGGCATTTATCAAGCCCGAATCCAAAAATCCAGGGAAAAGGAAACGAACAATCGGATCTTACAAGTGACATTGGGATCTACCATGAACTCCATCATGCAGGCTACACCTTTTTTAGTGAATGCCGTGGGAGCGGCTGCATTGATGGGTTTGAGCGAAGTTTCGTTTTCCATGGGCGATATTGTTTCGTTGTTTTGGATATTTGGAGTTTATTTGATTCGACCCATGCGGATGTTTCCTTGGGTCGTGGTGACGGCCTTGGATGGATGGTCTTCAGCCAAAAAATTGAGTGAATTTTTAGACTTACCTGATCAGCAGAAATCCCAGTTCCCTTCCTCACCTCTTTTACCACCTGAGTTTCATGCTAAAGGAGTTGCGGCCCGAAAAGGGGATACCCATTTGGCGTTGAAATTAGACCACTTTAAACTAAATCACCCTCAGTCTATAGAATCCTCTGCTATGCTCAACATTCCCCTACTTTTAGGAAAAGGTCCTGGATTGTGGGGGCTGGCTGGCCCAGTGGCATCAGGAAAAACCCTGCTTTTGAAGTCACTCATACAGGAAACCTGGACCTATCAAGGGAGGGTAAGTTGGTATGAATCGAATTGGGAACCTTCGGCAGCGAGTGAGTCTTTGGGAAACAGCTTGCCTTTTGCGATTGGTTATCTGCCCCAGGAGCCTTTTTTAATGAATGCTACCCTGCGTCAGAATTTGGAACTGGCCTATCACACCACACTTCCTGATGAGCAACTTTGGGAGGCGCTCGAGCTGGCTCAGTTAAGTGATGATGTTTCTCACTGGAAACAGGGCTTAGACACACCCATCGGGGAGCGAGGGGTGAATGTTTCTGGGGGCCAAAAACAGAGAATCGCATTGGCACGGGCGATCTTAGAGAAAAAAAATGTTTACCTATTAGACAACGCCCTGTCTGCTTTGGATGAGGTCACTTTATCTGCCATCACCCAAAAGGTGCTTAAAGGCACCTGGGCTCAAAAATGGGTGGTCTGCGCCACGCACCAACCTTCCTTGCTGCAAAATACAGAGCGGATATGGTTTGTGCAAAAGGGACAATTGGAAGCGATTGGTCCTTGGAACACTCTCATTTCAAACAACGAGTCATTTAGAAAATATCTGAATCAGAGTGCTATCCCATGAAATTTAATCACCCCATCCTTGCCCTGATCCCTCACGCTAAAAAATACAGATGGATTTTTGGGGTCAGTTTGTCTTTGGGTTTTGTGGCGAGAGGCCTCTTGCTTTTTAATTCCCAGGTGTTTTCCCAGTGGGTCACCAAACTTTGTTATTTAGCCTCTGGCAGCGCAAAATGTGGTGTTTTACATCCTGCGGTGGCCACGTGGGGTTCCCGAGAGTTTGTGGGGCTATTGTTTGTGATCACCGGGATTGGGTTTATTCTGAACACCTATTTCAGAGTTGTGCTTTCGAGATCCTGCGTGAGAATGGTGGGAGATTTTTACGACTTTGTGACGGAGCATGTGGGCAAAATCCCCATGGCCTACTTTGATAAAACCCCCGTGGGAAGGACGGTGAGTCGGTTTGCTTCAGACTATGGGGCTATTTTTCGCATGTTTGGTGGACCCATGGGCGAGTTTTTTTGTTTGTTTTTTGATCTGATTATCATTCTGTTTTTTATGGTAATGATGGGACCAAGCATGCTACCCGTGCTGGCCTTTGGGGTGATGGCTCAGTTGGGGTTGTTCTTTTCTCTTAGAGGCAAACTTCGCTCTCAAAGGGAAATTCTAAGTCAAAAACGGACACCCAGTATATCCCATTTTGCAGAAACGGTGCAGGGCCGGGTGGTGATTCGAAATTCACCCAATGCGGGCGATTTTGTGGGCTGGTTTGAACAGGGAATTCAGGATTTTGTTCAGCAAAAAATAAAGGTGAATCAGTGGGTTCAGTTGTTTTTTGTGGGGTCGGGAGCCATTTCGGCATTGACGTTATGGATGGCTGCGGGAATTGGTTTTTATCGATCCCAGTCGGGAATCCTAAGCGTTGGGCAGTTGACTTTAGCCCTCACGCTTTTAACTTTGGTTTCCAGTGTGATTGTTCAGTTTTTTGAATATGTTTCTATATTTCAAGAGTCCATGGTGGGTTTGGGGAGGCTTCAGGAATTATTGGAAATTCCGCAAGAAAATATTGGTGAATTAGCGCATCAATCTCCAGAATTTAAAAGGGAGCAACAGAACACTTCCTTACGGGAAATCGGCCATTCCCATTTTTCGGCGCACAGGGGCACTCAGGGTGGGGATCGCGTTACGATTTCCCCGGCCTTTTCCATTCACGATCTCCAATTTTCTTATGGAAATCGGGTTCTCTTTAATGGGGTCGGGTTTTCCGTTCACCAAGGAGAACATGTGGGGATCGTGGGTCGGACGGGATCAGGAAAAAGTTCACTCCTTCAGGCTCTGCTTTATTTGTATCCATGGGGGAATGGGAACCTTTCTGTCTTTGGAAATCAAGTTCATCTTCCCCATCAAAACTTGGACTCACGGGAGCTAGAAAAGTCCTATTGGAGTGTGGCCCAATGGCGTGCCGAAGTGGGAACGGTGCTTCAGGAAGTGGTGTTGTTTCAGGGAAATTTGCTTCAAAATTGTGATCCACTTGGAAAACTATCCAGGACAAAGGTTTGGGATCTCTTAGAGCAAGTAGGATTTGTAGAGACTTTGACTTTGGCACAGCGTCAGGAGAAGTTAGACTTTTTCATCCAAGAAAGAGGGCTCAATTTAAGCGTTGGGCAGAGGCAGTTGCTTTGTTTGGCGCGCATGATGGTGGCTCAACAAAAAGTGTTGTTTCTGGATGAAGCCACCAGTGGAGTGGATCCCTTAAGCGAAAAAATTATGGACCAAAGCCTGAAAAATGTGTTGAATGACCGTACGCAAATCCTAATCGCCCACCGATTGTCTACCTTAGAACGATGTGATAGGGTTTTGTGGCTGGAGGAAGGTCGGATAAAGGATTTTGATGCGCCAGACCGCGTTTTGCCTCGTTTTTTAAGCTCACCTTCAGACCACTTTTTTTAAATGGATTCTTTCCGAGTTTATATTTTATTTAATTGGGGATACACCTATGACCGCTGGAACTGCTTCCAAATCTTATATGGAACTTGCTAAATCCATCTTTCCAGGTGGGGTCAATTCCCCGGTGCGAAGTTTTAGAAGTGTGGGTGGTGACCCAATCGTGTTTCAATCCGGAAAGGGAAAGTGGATTCGAAGCATTGATGAAAAAGAATACATTGATTTTTGTGGATCCTGGGGCCCTCTTTTGTTAGGCTACGGAAATGCCGAGGTTTTAGAGGCCGTGCAAAATCAGCTTCATAAAGCCATGACTTTTGGAGCCCCCTGTCCAGCGGAACTGGCATTGGCCCAAAAAATGCAATCGTTCCTGCCCGGTCTGGAGCTTCTTCGGTTTGTGAGTAGTGGTACGGAAGCCACCATGAGTGCCATTCGGGTGGCTCGGGCCTTCACGGGTCGATGCAAAATCCTTAAATTTGAGGGATGTTATCATGGACACTCAGACAGCCTACTCCATAAGGCGGGTTCAGGATTGGCCACGTTGGGGCAGGCCAGCTCTTTGGGAGTCCCCCCAGGGGCGATTCAAGATACCATTTCCCTACCCTTCAATCAAATCCAAGCCTGTGAAGAGTTATTTAGCCAAATGGGATCCCAGATGGCCTGTGTGATCTTGGAACCCATGGCCGGCAATATGGGACTGGTTTTGCCCGAACCCGGTTTTTTGGAAACGCTGCGGGCGTTGTGTACTCGGCACGGGGCCGTTCTGATTTTTGATGAGGTGATGACCGGTTTTCGAGTGGCTCGGGGGGGAGCTCAGGAGATTTTTGGAGTGCAACCCGATCTGTGGACCTTTGGAAAGGTGATTGGGGGAGGACTTCCCGCAGCCGCTTACGGGGGCAAAAGAGAGATTATGTCGGTGGTGGCTCCTCTTGGGGGAGCCTATCAAGCGGGCACCCTTTCCGGAAATCCCTTGGCCATGGTGGCGGGTTTGGCCACATTGGAGCAAATTGAAAAGAAAAATGCCTATCGCTCCATTGAAGAAACAGGAACCCTGCTAGACCGACTCGTAAATGTCACTCTGGCAGAAGAGCTGAAGACTGGAAAAGTGTTTTACATTCGTAAAACAAGTTTTTTCTCCTTCTTTTTTGGAACCACTACTGCGCCTAAAAATTTTGAGCAAGTGAGCCAGACCAACATGGTACTTTTTAATCGATTTTATCATAATTGCTTAGCCCAAGGTGTGTACCTTGGGCCTTCCGGATTTGAGGTGGGCTTTTTAAGTCTTTGCCATGAAGAGTCCGACCTCGTGAGGTTGGTGGGTGTGGTGCGAGATACCTTTAAATCAGCTCATTAGTGTCGCCTGAAATGGAACCCATGGATTCGATGCTTGGGGGCCCGCTGCGAGAGATAAAACTCTGCATTCAGCGTGTGCGTCATGCTCAGGTGTTCATTGATGGACAGTCCCAGGGGCATTTGCCCTTGGGATTAATGATTCTTTTTGGAGTGGGTCCGGAATGGAATCACCCTTCCCCTCTCACGCTCACCTGGACCCAAAGTCTAACAAAACTCAGTCAGAAGATTGGTAAATTGAGGATTTTTGAGGATGAATCCGGAAAGATGAATTGGGATGTGGTTCAGGCGGGTGGGGGGATTTATTGCGTGAGCCAATTTACCCTATTTGCCGATCTCAAAAAAGGAAATCGACCTTCTTTTTCGGGTGCTTGTCCCCCTTCATTGGCACTCATGATTTACGAGCTTTTTCTGGAAAAACTTAAGATAGAGTTACCAAATACAACTGTTTTTCAGGGGCAGTTCGCGGCTCACATGGAACTTCAAATGACGAATCAAGGTCCTGTTACTTTAATGACCCAGTGGAATGGGGAAGGGTTTACGTGAACCTAAAACGGCGTGGTTGGGTTGAAATAAAAGAGCTTTGGTTTCTCCTTTTGTATTCCATTTTTCCGGTTACCGCCCGATTCTTTTTGTGGTTAGACCTTGCCATTCTTTTTTTATCATTAGCGGTGTTGTCCCTTTGGGTGAGCCCTATTTATCTTTTTCCCGTTTGGATGGGAGCGGCTTGGTGGCGAATTGATAAACGATTTAAACGACCCTTGACCAATCTGACCAAACTCACCAATCAAGTGGTACAAAACCTAGGGGGGCTTAGAAATTACCAGATAAAAGGGCAGGATGAGTTTTCCATTATGGCTCGTTCACTCCTCGATTTGGGATTAAGAACCCAATCTAGCTCGTTATTTGTAAGACAAACGCATAACAGAATAGATCAGATTTTCAATTCCATTGGTGAAGCCGTGGTGGTGTTGGATGCCCAGTTAACTGTAATACAGGTTAACCAAATTTTTAGGGGCTGGATTCATTTTTATGGTCCCATGTTGGGGTACCCTTTGCTTGAGATTTGGAAAAATCCTAAATTGGGTCAGGAATTAAGGAAATTTGTAGTAAAAGTGTCAAACTTTACTTTAATGGAGGATCCTTCAAAAAAGTTTGAAGAAATCCTTCTGGTGGAAGGTTTGGTGTTGGAAGGGAACTACACCCGTATTGTAAACGTCAAAGTGGTTACGATTTTTGAGGATAGCCGTTTTTATTTTGTTTTACTATTGTTTGACATGACCCAAATTCATCAAACGGAAGCCATTCGCAAAGAATTTTTTGCCAATGTGAATCATGAGCTCAAAACCCCTATTGCGGCCATTCGTGGTTATGCGGAAATCCTGCTTGATTTTGAGGTGGTGGAGGCCAACCCAAAGATAAAGGAGTTTCTTAAAGTCATTGAAACGAATAGTTTGCAGCTCCAAACCCTCATCGATGAGATGCTAAATCTCACAGACCTGGAATCCAAAAAATTAAAGCTCCTCCTGTCTAACTACTCCTTTAAAGAGAGACTTCCCCTTCTCATGGCCACTCTCTTGCCAAAGGCTCAAAAGGCCAAAGTGCAGTTGCACCTGGATTGCCCTGCTTCTATCGAACCGGTCCGACTGGACTCTCAACGCATCGATTCTGTGGTATTGAATCTCATTGACAACGCCATCAAATACAACCATTCCGGGGGGTGGGTGAAGATCAGCATCCGTCAAACTTTGGAATTTACGTTTATATATGTGGAAGACAATGGTCCAGGGATACCCGAACAGGTCCAACATAGAGTGTTTGAGCGATTTTTCAGAGTGGATAAAAGCCATACCAGACTCGGTGGAGGGTTTGGATTAGGACTTGCCATTGTAAAGCACATTGTTCATGCCCATGGCGGTCAAATTTATCTTAAAAGTGAGCTCAAATCGGGAACCGTTTTTACGGTTAGGCTTCCTAGGCAGGTCTCTGAAGAAATGATTGACAATAGGCTACAGTTGTAACCTTATAGACTGGCTCTAAATCGACATTTCTCATCCAGACCCACAAGGCGATCTTCTTGGAATTTTCCTTGGGATAGATTGTCATGATCGGGCACCATCAGTCGACGAACAAAGTTTTCTACGGCAAAAGCGGGATCTCTCATGTTGGATGATCCTGCCTCGGGGTACCAGCGGGTGCGTCGGGAACGGATCAAACGGTACAGATTTTCAGGGTCATTGGCGATGCGTGCTGTGTTGGCCTTATCCGTGCAGGCGGCCTGAAAGGCCATGATTCGGTTGGCATGGTCGTCCAGCGAAGCCACCTTGTTTTTGTTGTATTCTACAGCTCCTGGTTCTGTTGCCGATTCTAAGGCGTCGTCCACTGCTTTTTTGATCCCCGACGGTAAGTTTGTCCCCGATCCCAAGGAGCCTAATTCCACATTGGGAATCTTTTGAAGCAATTGACATCTTCTCTCGGAAAAGGCCGGGTTGGAAAAATCCACCATGAGCACGTCGGCCACCATCTTTTCGTCAAAAAGACCGGACCGAATGGCCCGAGTGATAAAATCGTCATCCACGAAGGAACGGCTGGGAAATACCATGGGAAATCGGCCTGTTTTGATGGAGGCTGGTGCACTAGAGCTAGCTGCTCCTGGGACCACTAAATTTTTGCTTTGTTTCAATGGAACCCACGTGGCAGCCGGTAGGTCGGGAACCACCCAAAGTCCACCCTGACCAGATGCGGCCGCCAAGCTGGGAGTGAGTCTGGGTCTTTCGTCTTCCGTGTCGGTAAAGCCCGTCATGTCCAATCGGCTGTCTCCCCCCCGAGCCACACCCTTCAGGTTTATTTTAGGGCCCCTTTCGGGGATGAGAACTCGATTGATGAAAAGGTCTAAGGGCAGACGTATCACGCCGTTGGTATTGCCATCAGCGGGCAAGGGATCCTCGACGGTGCTGATCACGGCTTCCGTATCGCAAAATAAAGGTTTTAAGGTATCCTGAAGTTTGGGCGGCTGTGGAGCAGAATCTGCAGGAACGGCGATGGGCTCATTGGCGAGAAGTTTTTGAATTCTTGTTTTGTTAACAATCACCTGGGAAAAGATCGATGAAATTTCCACATTTTCTGCAATAAAAAGCCGATTGGTACCCACCTCCTCATTGGCTTCATTCAATAGTTTTTGCGCATCTTTGAGCTGACTAAAGACTTGCGTTGCAGGAATTCCTATGGGGGTTTGCCAATTGACCCAAGGCAAGCGCAACTCTTTCATAACGAGGGCCCCGTTGTTGTGACACTTGGTGCAGGGGTGGTTGAAAAAGCCTTGAGACTCTGTGGGTAAAGCCTGCTGGAAGGAGTTTCCATGGAATAGGAGCTGATGAGTAGTGGAGGTGGAGGTGTAGAAGTTAAATCCGCCGGTGGCTGGGTCCATGGCCATGACTTGTCTGGTGTCCGTTACCCAAACCCGACCTTCTTCTCCAGTTCCACATTGAAAAACATCGATGAATCGGTGGGAATGGTTCGTTTTATAGTTTCCATCTTCGGAGAGGAGAGCCCGTCCTTCGGCCGTGCACCCTTTTGCCACCAACATTTTGGCCATGGCTTTCACATGGGTAGCAGAGTTATCACTGTTAAATGGATTGATGCACCCTCCGGGGATGGATTCTTGAATGATTTTGATGAAAAAAGGGTCTTGTGACTTTAAAAACGGCGCCTGCAAACTGGGAGGGATCTGCACGGTGCACCCCTTTAATTCCGATTCTGTGGAAACCGCAGCAAGCTTGCCAGAGTTACCTAACCTCCGTTGCACACAGCCCGCCGAAAAAATGATGAATGGTAAAATAAAAAACTTGATTCTCATAAAAAGCCCTTCCGTGAATGCCAATTTTTGCTTTTAGGTTAGTGTGGAATTGCATTAAGCAAGGTAACATCTTTAAAGCTTGATGGAAATGGGAAGGAGTGGGCTAAATTGACGGAAAGTTAAAATCATGTGCCCATTCTTAGCGTCGGTAACGATGAATCCAGATTTTTCTGGCTCACTCGAAAGTGACGTCTTGAAACTTTTTACAGCCACATTGAAGTTTTAATTCCTGGGTTTTGGGATCCTTGTGACACACCACATCATCAAAGGCTAGACGGCTTGGAATGCCTCCTGAAACCTCCACCACGGCATTTTCTTTAAGGGACTCTAGCTCTGGCTTTTCACCCTTTTCAAGACGCTTGCTCAGGGAATAAGCTCGATTTAGAAAAACACCTCCCGCCACCTGCGTGATTTCTTTATGAATCTGCTCCATTTTTTCCTTGGCATCGGAAACTGAGAAAAGCACTTCTTTTGCCGTTCCGTCCCAGGAACCTAAAAAGAACTCTTTAGGGTTAGAAAACTGAGGGTTTGTGAAGGCCGTTACCTCAATGCTGTATTTGGGTGGGAGGTCATAGTTCCAGGCCATTCCCACCTGAACATATTTTCCATCTACCTGGTAAAACGAAGCAAAATCAATGATTTCACCTGATTTTGGCAGACCTGATCCTAAGTTCCAGCTCCATTTGGACACCATTTCATCCACCGTGGAGGGGCGGGAGGTTTGGGGTGTGCAAGTGACATCATACTCTAGGAAAACCCTTTGGAGCTGGGTTTGTGTGCTTTCCAGACTGTCACCCAGTTGGAAAGACTGGGGTGTGAAAAGACTTGGTTCTTTCTCCTGGGAGGATTTTAAAAGAGCCGGATTCTTTTGTTGATTTGTCAGCTGGTCCTTTTGTTTTTCGAACTCGCTGGAAAAATCCGTTGGGAGGGGTTCCGGCGAAGTTGGAGTAGGAGAAAAGCTTCCCTGCAAATCTTGAGTTGGAGATGTCTCAGCCTTCTTTTTCAAAAAGTAAAGGAAACCCAGCGATAAGGTAACAGCTATGATACTAAATTCTTTCTTCCGAATCCAGAACCTCTTTGAATTCACCAAGGGCTTCTCCTTCTCATGGGTTTGAAATTCAATTAAAAACGAATCCATCCTGCAGGGTTTTGCAATTGACCTCTTCGATAGAGTTCAAAGTGGAGATGGGGTCCAGAGGAATTGCCCGTGGAACCCACTAGTCCCACTTTGCTGCCTTGAGCATAGTATCTTCCAGCGACTCCCGCAAATGAACTCATATGACAATACCTTGAAACCCAAGGAATGCCTGAAAAAGAGTGGCTCATTCGTACGGTATTACCGCAGCCTCCTTCCCAACTTTGGGAAATTTTTTTACCTTCGGAAGTGGCCCGAATCGTGGTACCAGAGGGCGCAGCCAAGTCAATCCCGGCGTGTTGGCGTCCCCTTCTTGGCCCAAAGGTGGAACTAACGCGGTAACGACTCAGCGGAGTGATGAGCACTTTACTCATGGCGGCCACTTCATCGGCTTGGGAGGATTGCTCTCCCTTGCCATCTCCGCAGGAAATCATGGCTCCAGATAAAAGTAAAACACCAAACCGACCAAAGAATGAAACAATTGATTTGATGTGACTGATATTCATAGTATCCCCTGGCTTTTAAGTCTAACAACAGGTTAGACAGAGTCATTATTTCATTAAAAAAGATTTTTGGAAGGGACAAAAAAAATTTAAAAACCATAAAAAACAGCATACTGCAGGATGTAAACTGGTGTTTACGTCTTAAATTAAAAGAAATAATTTACGAATGGACAATCTCAAGGGAGTCAATATGTTCCTTTAAATGGTAAACCTAGCTTAAGTATTCTTTGAATACCTTCTCTAAAGTGGCAGCAAACAAAAAACCACTTTTGTGAGCCCCGCTTAGCAGGAAGGGACGAAAATCCTTAAGAAAAAGGCTTTTAGAATGGGTTGAGAAGAGCTCGGTGGCCAATAACTCCCTGTGGCCAAATCCTATTCTCCTACCTTGCATCAGGTATCCTTCCTTCAAGGCGTGGTCCCACCACCTTTCGGGAAAACCTAATTTCGCCACCAAGGTGGGTCCAAATTTTTCAAAAAACGCTTCCCAATGTTTTTTGGTGTAATGCATTTGTGATACATCACTCTCGTTGGATTTATAGCTCAATGAGGAAAAATAAAAGGCTTCTGATCCACTCCAGGTGACCACTTCCCCTGTTGCAGATACAAACTCCCTGAGGCTGCTTCCGGTGTGGATTTTCCAAAAGGAAGAAGGGGTTTGGGGTTTGGGTAAATTTAGAGAGGGAACCCAAGCCCAGGTGCTCCCCAGGGTGTGGCGGGGAGTGGGCCATGGGAAAGATGGAGCCAGCTGAAGTGTTTCGCAAAGCTCTAGACTATAAGCTCCTGGGCAAAGAATGAGACGAAGGGGGTGGGGGAGAGATGCTAAGAAAGGTTCCCATTCTTCTAGTTGGGTTAGCGGCGTCTGGCTAAAGCAGACCCCTTGATGAACACAGGCTTCTTCCAGTAACTTCAATAGCCACGGGCCATCTACCCACATTTCATTTTGATACGAAATGGTTTTGGAATCTAACGCGGCAATGAATTGTGGATCGAAGGTTTCTAAAGAAGGGTTGGGTGGTGATTGAATGACGCGTTGCCATTGCTTCCGGCACTGAATTTCCGACTCAAAAGAGTCAATTCCTAAGCCTTCCTGAAAATGGTAATTTAAAATCCGCTGGGCATCAGATAAAGAAACCTTTCTGGCCGTTTGTATGATTTCTAGAAGCCACGATGAGTAGTTTTTCTTGGCTTGTAACTTTAAATGAAAATGGGGATCTCTGGCGTACTGTTGACCTTTTGTGGCGAGATTAGCGGCGGCAGCTTTGGAGCCTTCCGTTTTGAGAGGATTATGAACTAAAGTCACTTGATGTTTATTTTTGGATAAAAGATAAGCAGTACTTAGGCCAAGGATCCCTTTTCCCACCACTAAAAAGTGTTTCACTTGATGCCCAAAGCCCCCGATGGAAAATAGGTTTCAACGCCACTTCCTTTTATAAAGACACGCTCACACTGACCAGAAGGCGAAATGAGCAGATAACTTGGCGCTTGATTCCAGCTTGGTCCACAAAACAATTTCACCCCCGACCAAGCACACTTGATAAACAGGTGAACATGCCCTAAGATCCAGACTCCGGAATTGGGAAAACCAAACCACTGGCTGTGATCCTGGAGACGTTGGCTAAATCTCTCGGGAGGAAGAGGTCTGTACCGATCTTTAGCTCTAGATCCTGAGGCCACCTTTAAAAAAAACCAATGGAGCCATACCCCGGGAAAAAGGCCTGCGATCCACTGGAACCATTTTGACTTAACCACCGCGCGAAATTTAAAGTAGTTTTTGGGGCAGATGAGATTGTCCCCGTGGGCCACTTGAATGTTACCCAGAAGGGGGTGGGTGCATCTCCAAAATCCATCGAGACTTTGATTGAGACATTTTTGAATTTTGGGGTGGGTATTGAAATCAAAACCAAAGTCATGGTTTCCTTCCAAAAAAACCACCCGAATGCCCTTATTTTTGACTTGAGCCAGAGCCTCAAATACTTCAGACCAATACTCATAAAAAAAAGATTTTCGGGCAAAAATGAAATCAAAGATGTCTCCGGCCAAAAGAAGCGTCTCACAAGGGGGGAGCGTTTTCAAAAATTCTAAAAAAATTTTTGATTTATCGTCGGTGGGATGGAGCAAATGCACATCACTCACAATGATAAGACACGCGCAGTTCCCCCCGTCCAGCGTTTTCATTCTCCCCATCCTCCGTTTTCACCTACCTGGTGGATTTTGGTGTAAATGGGCCCGGCATTTGAAGAAGAGGTTTCGAAAAAATCGAGCTTGGCCTGAGCCAGGCTAAAGTGAGCGGCCACGAATCCATGGGTGCTTTTGGCGAAGTGGGTGAGTCCAGGGAGGGAATCCACGTTTACGAGGGGCGCACCTCCCGCTCCTGAAATCACCTGTCGGAATCGGCAAGAGTCCGGAACTGATTTTTCTAAATATTGGAGATTGTGATCATGCCCGGCAAAATAAAAATGTCCTTGGGGGCAAAGAACGCGTGGTAAAATAAAGGCATGCCAGGGTTTGGTTTGTTTATATTTTCCTCCACTAAGGAAGGGGTGATGGCCCGCCACGAGTTTCCAGATAGCTTTGCTTTGCTCTACACTTTCCTGTGCTTGATCCATCTCACACCCTAGCCAAGCACCACACCACTGCGCCTTTTCCGTATCAATCACATGTAGGGAAACCAATTCTCCAAAATTCACCACGTATTGGTTTTGGGGCATTTGCCATCGCCCCGATGAGCCTGGAATGCTTTCGCTTGAATTTGCATACTCCATTTGCGCCTGGACGTTACCTTGATAATCGTGATTTCCCAAGGCGGCATAAAATTTAAGTTCCTTTAAACAGGGAGTGTTGTACATTTGTTCAAAAGCGGAAGTCCAAAGGGGATCTTTTACCGATGTCACCCCATGGTCATAAAAATTATCTCCTAGAAAAATAACGGCATCTGGATTTAATTCCATGCATTTTTTTTCTAATAACAGAGCCACTTCCTTTTGGCCCTCACTGAGTCTACCTGTGTCACCTAGGAAAAATAAAGTAACAATTTTTGAAGCTTTACTGCTTTGAGGGTGGGAAATTTGCACCAAAGGAACTTTTGGAAAAAAAAAGGTTAGGGCGAACGCCACACCCCCAAGCCCCACGCCGGAAAGTCCAAATAGGGGCCAAATTCCTTTTGATTTTTGGGTGGGTACCGATAGGTTTGAACTCATTTTTGGACCTCATTTGGATCTGGAGTGAGACGAAGCAACGCTTCTAAGGAGTCAGCTTGAATGGAATCCTGTTCTAAAAATTTGTTTTTTTTCACCAGGGAACATTTTTGGCAGCGATACAGGATCATGAATCCTTTTTTCTTGTGCCTTTCATAACCCGTGGGGATCAAAGAGCCCAAACAAGATGAAGCTCTGTCGCCGGGGAGATCATCCACGTGTTTGCTGACTAAGCAGAAGGGGCAGTGGTCGCGGCAGGTGGAAGAGGCTAAAGGAACGGACTTACCGCACGCGGAACACTCAAAGGTTTCATTGATTTTTGTGAAACGGGGGGTGTCTAGGGTCACAGCCATACCGAGGGTTGGCCAGTGGTGGCTAGCACACTTCGCCACGTTTGACTGGAGGTGTCAAATCTCTTTTTACCTGTACACACCTGGGATAAGGGAACATGTGTGAATGTTTCGTGGGTGTAACCCACCATCAAACCCGTTTTGCCGGCCATAGCAGCATGCACGGCATTATGGGCCAGATTCTGGCAAAACACGGAATCATCGGCGGAGGTGGGCTGAGCCCTAAGCATATAGCTTGGATCAATGTATTTTAAATTCACTTCCATTTGTTTTCGTTTAAAATATTCCAAAATTCTTTGTTTTAAAAGCAGGCCAATGTCCTGAAGGGCAACGTTGCCGCTGGCATCTTTGTGACTCGTTTTTTCAAACAGCTCCTGACCGGTACCCTCTGCCACAGCGATCACCGCATTGCCTTTGTGGATCACCCTTTCGAAAAGTTTTTGTAAAAAGCCGTTGGGGCCTTCCAGTTGGATGGTGATTTCAGGGATCAGCACAAAATCGATGTCACTCATGGCTGCGGAAGCCATGGCGGTCAGCGCTCCACTGTTTCGTCCCATGAGCTTCACCAAGCCTACCCCATTAAAAGCTCCTCTAGCCTCACTCTGGGCGCACCTCAGAGCCTCAAGGGCTTTGGATACAGCCGTTTCAAAGCCAAAGCTTTTGCTAACATACAAGACGTCGTTGTCGATGGTTTTGGGAATGCCCACAATGGCAATGGGAAGGTTTCGCTTTTGGATCTCCTCTTGGATGGCCAAAGCCCCTCTCAATGTTCCATCCCCCCCGATGGTAAACAAAATTTGGACGCCACGCATCTGTAAGGCATCCACGATTTGGGGGACTTCCGAGTGTCCTCTTCCAGACCCCAAGATGCTTCCGGCTTCAAAATCAATGTTCTGCACCACGGTTGGGTCTAACCGACGCCAAGCGAATAAAAACCTTTTGGTATGGCTGTCGTGGGTAAAGCCGTGGTATCCAAAGGGAATGCCAAAGATGTGTGTGACTTGATATCTTTCCCACAACACATGCACCATATTTTGAATGACGTTATTTAACCCTGGAGCAATTCCTCCGCAGGTGACAATGCCTACTTTTAGATGCTCTGGTCGCCAATAGAGGTGGAGCCGGGGGCCTGCCACTTCCAAACTTTGGGGCAACAGTAGCACCTCACCTTGCCGATTGGTGGTGAAAGATTGGGCAACGGTTTGTAACCTTACGTCCAGCAATACCCGGTCCTTTTCTTCATCCACAAAGGCTTCTGTGCCAAAAGACTCCTTCAAAGGGCTAGGCAGGTTGTTTTCGCCAAAGCCTCTTTGCATGAGAGAATCAATGGCAAAGGGATCAGGCGCGGTCATTCTCCCTCTCTTCTCTCAAAAGCCATATTTTGCTCTTCAAAAACATCCGTGAGGGCAGCCACGCCTAGGTCTAGAAGATGGTTGAGTTGGGCACGGGTGTAGGGGGCTTTTTCAGCCGTTCCTTGGACTTCAATAAAGTGGCCGCTTCCGGTGATCACCAAATTTAAATCTACGTCTGCTTTGAGATCTTCTTGGTAGTCTAGATCCACAAGAGTTTGCCCTTCCACCAAGCCCACCGAAATGGCGGCCACGCTATCGGTGATGGGGTTTGTCTTGAGTTTACCCATTTTGAGAAGCTTTGCAACCGCCAATTGAAGGGCCACATAGCTTCCGGTGATGGCCGCCGTTCGCGTTCCCCCATCGGCTTGGATCACTTCGCAGTCCACCGTTAGCGTACGCTCTCCAAGCACTTTTAAATTCACCACGCTCCTTAAAGATCGGCCAATGAGTCTTTGAATCTCTTGGGTGCGTCCTGACACTTGCATGCGCTCTCGGCGCGTGCGATCGGGCGTGCTGCCGGGCAGAAGGCTGTATTCGGCGGTTAGCCAACCTTGCCCCCGTTGTCCTCGAAGCCAGTTGGGTTGGGATTCTTCAGAGGAGACGGTGCAAAACACTTTTGTTTCTCCATATTCGCACAGAACGCTGCCCAATGGGGCCTTGGTGAAGTTGGTCAAAATGCGAATGGGACGTGCCTGAGAGGGGGTGCGATTATGGGAACGACTCATGAAATTTTCCTTTAGCTTCTCTTAAAAAGACCCACTATATCCGGCTGCGTCTAAATCGCAAGGGACCCCACCGGGGTTAGACAAATTGCCTCGTGTTTTGGGATCTATTGTCACATTTGGCCCGGAACGAAAAGTGCAAAAGGCTTTACTTCGGGAACTAATTTTGGCATGGTAATTGCAATTAAGTTATCGCTACCACGACTTTAAAAATGTGTTTTCTGTTTTGCCAATACCTGTACTTCACTCTAGGAGGTTGTTATGTACTCTGTTAAGGTTGCTGCATTAGGTTGTTTTGGTTTGGTGTCTGGTCTTGCTATGGCAGAAAAGATACCCTCAGTCGTCCCTTCTCCTGTGGAACAAGCCTTTATTCCGCTGGGATTTGATGACAATGATAATGTGGAAGTGGTTTTGCATGGACACTTTAGCAACAGCTGCTATAAAACCGGCGACGTGAAAGTGACCCTAGATGAGGCTACTAAATCCATCACTTTAAGCCCAACGGCCCTGCACTATAAAGATGGTTACTGTCTGCAAATGCAGATACCCTTTCTTCAGTCCGTTCGCTTGGGAGTGGTGAAAGAAGGCGAGTATAAAGTGGTGGTGGAAAATCAACCCAATGCCAAGACGGAACGGCTGAGCATCAAACGTACCGAATCTTCTAATCCGGATGATTATTTGTATGCACCTATTAGCTCTGTAGCTATCCGAAAAGAGACCGTGGCGGAAAACAACACCACTCGCTCTATAATGACTTTGAAAGGTGAGTATCCCTACATGTTTAACGGCTGCATGGAAATTCAGCGAGTGCGCAAGTACATGAGTCCTGGAAACGTAATGGTGGTATTGCCCATAGCGGAAGTGGTTCAAGGGGAAACTTGTCTATTAAGAGGAGGAGACCAAAAATTTGAAAGACAGGTTGTGGTAGACGAAAAATTGGAAGGTGATATCCTCTTGCATGTGAGGACTCTCAATGGTGAGTCTTTAAATCACTTAGAAGAGAATTACTAAAACACTTGTGGGTTGGAGGTTTCTTGTGAGCCCTTTTAAACATTTTGTGATTGCGACAGATCTTTCCCCAGAAACTTTGGGTGTGGAAAAATTAGCGGTAATGCTCGCAAAAGCCCATCAGGCACGGATTACTTTTTTGCATGTGGATGATTTTGCGGATTCATTTACCCGTTATTATGCCTACGCTGAAATTGGTATGGCCGCCAGTGCGGCCCGTGCTAAAGAGGAGGAAGTGGGTCGTCTGAAACAAAAATCCTTGGAAAAGAGGGCTCTGGAGCTGTGTGGGCAGATTTACCCTGGGCAGAGCACCAAAATCCTAAGCGGAGAGCCCGTCGCTCAAATTTTGGATTTTGTGCAGGGCACGGCCTCTTCTCAGCCTTGTGATTTGCTCATTCTAGCTAAGAAGAAACGCAACTTGTTGGAAGAGTTTATTTTGGGCTCCACGGCTACCCATGTGTTGGATGGCGCAAAAGTCCCTATTATGGTTGTTCCTGCCATGGATTTGGGCAATGTTTCGTTTTTCGAGTCCGTTCTCCTGGCTACGGGGCTTTCCCCCGCCAGTGAGAAGGTGGCCCATCAAACGGCGGAATTTTTAAGCTGTTTACAGCCTAAAAATGTGACTCTGCTCCATGTACTCGAAAGTAGAGCAGAATACTTTCCTCTTCCCATGGTGGATGGTGTGGCCGGGATTCCGGCCCATGATTTCCATCTTCTTTATGACTTGGTGGATGCCAATGCACAGAAAGATTTGGCGGCACAAGCCAGATCGGTGTTTACGGTTAGGGATATCCCATGTCTGCCTCAGATTGCTTATGGTCAAACCACAGAACAGCTGCTCCTGGAATCTAAAAAACACGACTTGGTGGTGGTGGGAACAACGGCTGAAAAACCTTTGTCCTATACCCTTTTAGGGAGTACGGCGCGGACGCTTCTGGGTAAATGTTCTAAGCCCATTTTGGTTTTTCCTAAGTGAGCTGAAATTCTTTTGCGAGAGTTTTGAGCTGGTTAATTGAGCAGGCAGCGTGGGGTGTATCTTTCATTCACAGCCTCATTAACCAGCTTTGCGCACTGAGTCACACTTAAATCCCCGTCACATCCAAACCAAATCTTGGAATCTTGGCTTTCTTGGAGTAGGCTTCCTGAATCCATTTGAGTGTCTTTAGCTGATCCATAGGCTTCTTTTACCCAAAAAGCGTATTTTTTGTTTTCATTCTTGTATCTCGTTTCCAAAATTCCGTCTTGAGGGATACAACGTCCCGATGTGGGCAAAGGCAACTCTGGCCGGGTGCCGAGTACCAAATGGGTTGGACTCAAGGTGGCTTGGAGACCGTCTGGATAGAGCACTTGCATTTCTCCTGAGTGAATCACAACGGAGAATTTTTTCCGACTGGGCCTGAGGGTATACGAACTCAACACTTCAAGTGGTTTGGTTTCTGTAGTCCAAACTTTAAGCTCCTGGGTTTGAGTATCGGAGCCGTTTTGGCTTTTTTGTGAAATGAGTTCAAAAGGGGAGTTGGTGGTGCCAATTGCTTTTTGAGACGTGAGAAACAATCGATTACTGGCTTCGTTGTAGTAGGCTTCGGTGGGGTCTGCTTTATAGGGATAGGAATCTTTGGGATCTAGAAAGACTTCTTTGATTTGTCCTTTTTTGAGCAAATGGTGAAATTTCCCATCTTTGTTTAACTTTTGTGAGATTTGGACTTGTTGCACCAATTCCAGTCCCCCAACGTTGTTGGAGTATTTCCAGGCCACGAAAATCCTGTTGTTTACACACTTTAGACTTTCAGGGCCTGGGGAGCTGGGTGAACCACTTTGGAGGGTTCCCGCTCGATTGGTGTAGCCGATGTTGGGAGCGTTTGAAGCGTATTGCCCGTACTGTTTCCCGGCTCTCATTTCAAGCGTGCGGGACCCTTCCACCTGACGTTCGGGAGTGTTTGGATCGGGCTGGTAAGATCTCGTCCATCGAACCGAACTGGCTTCGAATTCGGAGCAAGTCTGGGAGGTGGGCAAATTTCCATCATCGTCTTCCGACTCGGGATTAGAATCAGAATCCCTCTGTTCATCTGTGGGTTTAATGATTGTATCTTCTATTCCTATGGTTGGCTTTTCGTCCTTCTTTTTAGAGCATTGAGACAATGCTACAACCGAAAAAATCGGAATTGTAACTAAAATAAAAACACGTTCCATCTGGTTTGATAGTTGTGACAATGTTAAATCCCTCTCATAAAAAAGTTACAATAAAGTACCAAACGGCTATGACGTTACAAAATCAAAAAATGGAAGATGAAGAGTCTCAACGGAACTCTTGATTTTGTGCAATACTGAAGATAGTTTGGGCCCTGACAGAAATCAAGTAGGAACAAAACTCCTACCCTGCTATAGCAAGGAGCCGTAACGAAATGAACCCATTGATGGACCTTATATTAGAAAAGAAAGCAAAGGTAGGAATTGTTGGTTTAGGATATGTGGGCTTGCCACTTGCACTTCGATTTGCAGAGCAGGGCTTTGACGTCATTGGTTTTGATGTGGATGTGAAGAAGATTAACTCTCTGGAGCTTGGTGAAAGTTATATCAAACACATTGATGGGAAGCGTGTGAGAGAACAAAAATCGCGAATTTTAGCCACCACTCAATTTGCCTTAGTTTCTAACTGTGATGTGGTGATCTTATGTGTTCCTACACCACTTACGATTCAGAGAGAACCTGATTTAAGTTGTATCACAAATGCAATGCAATCCTGCCTTCCCTACTTAAGATCCCATCAGATGTTGTCCTTAGAAAGCACCACTTTTCCGGGCACCACCTCTGAAATTCTGAAGCCCATGATTGAAAAGAAGGGTCTTAAAGACGGGGTTGATTTTGCGCTGGTCTATTCGCCTGAAAGGGAAGATCCCGGAAATGAACGTTACAGCACGGCCAACACACCCAAAGTGGTGGGTGCCGATTCACCTCTGAGTTTAGAAGTGGGCTTAGCGCTCTATGGAACGATTGTGGAGCAGGTGGTTCCCGTGTCTACCTCAAGGGCCGCAGAGCTTACTAAATTGGTGGAAAACATCCATCGGTGCGTAAATATCGCCCTAGTGAATGAGCTTAAGATTGTGGCTACAAAGATGGGTATTAATATCCATGAGGTGTTGGAGGCGGCCTCCACCAAGCCTTTTGGATTCACCAAATACTTGCCCGGGCCTGGAATTGGTGGGCACTGCATCCCGGTGGATCCGAGTTATTTAAGCTGGAAAGCCCGAGAGTTTGGTGTGCAAACCCGGTTTATTGATTTGGCTAATGAAGTGAATGGACAGATGCCTGAGTGGGTTATCGCCCGATTGCAAGACGCCTTAAATCATGTGGAGAAAAGTTTAAAGGGTAGTCGCATTTTGATTCTGGGTTTGGCTTACAAAAAAAACATAGACGATATGCGAGAATCCCCTTCCTTACAAATTCTGCAGTTGGCCTCTCAAAAAGGAGCACTTGTTTCGTACTGTGATCCTTTTGTGCCCGAAGTGCACCCCCACCAGGAATTTACTCTTTCTTTAAAAAGTTTAGATTGGGATCCAATTGCTCTGCAATCCTTTGATGCCATTGTGATTTCCACCGATCACGATCACTTTGACTACGCAGCACTGGCGCAAAATGGAAAGATTGTGATAGACACCCGTGGTGTGTTTCATGGCAAGGAATTAGAAAATGTGGTGCGTGCTTGAGGCTTGAAAAAACATTCTCCCATCTTAACCAGTTCTACCAGTGGGGAAATTCTTTTTTTGTCCTGGTGTATAAAGGGGTTGGATTCGTTGTTTTGACGTTGATTGTGTTGGGCATGTCGGCTTATTTGATCTCTGCATTGTATTTCATCTTGCAAAGTAACTGGGTGGTACCAGATGTTCTCACCCCCTCCGATCCTAGAGTGATCCATGCCAGAACGCAGTTTCTTCAAAAGAAAGCGGAGCTTCAAAAGCTGGAAAGCGAATTGGCTACTTTAAACTTGAGTCGAAAACACATTTTGTTTGCCTTAGAAAGACTCACTCAGTTTCAAAGTCGGTTTCAGCTGGTGGCCTCCAAGGAGCGGGGACTGAAGGAATCACAGCTTCAGCAATTCCAAAATTTATTAGGAGGGATACAGCGCTCTGTGCAGCATTTGGATCAAGTGCAAAAAGAATATGGGGATGCAAGCCAGAAAGAAACAGCGTCCCATTTTAAAAATCGCTTGATTGACTCCAGCGAGGTATTGCAAAAACAGATTATGATGCAGCAGATGGAGATGAGTGATTGGTCCTACAAACAACGTTTGGCGGAAATTCAAATCAAGGTTCAGGAGTTGAAGGGAGCACTGGAGTCTAGTCGCCATGTAAACTCTCCCAGTGACCTGGTGAGTCTGTCGGCCCTGCAGCAGGATCATACTTTTTTACAGACACAAATTGCCATATCCGATCTCCAGGCACAGCTGCAGTCACTGGAAACCCATTTTCCAAAACAAGAGGACTTGAGAGTGCAGGTTTCTCAAATATTACAAGCCATGCAGCAAGATCCTTTGATTCAGGCCTCTTCTTCTGGCTTGGCGGAGTCATTTCAAGTGGGCTGGGTGCAATATGTTACTCTAAATGAGACCAAAGAGGGAACTCCTCTATATGGCTGTTATCTTGGTTTAGTGATCTGTAAAAAGGTGGGACACGTGGGAAAACTCTATGCGGGTGAGCAGAAAATGGAACATCCCGTCACCGGATCAAGCCTTCGAGGAAGATATATTGAATTAACGTTGGATCAACCTTCCTGGGCATTCAAAACCCATCTGTTTTTACGCCATGCTCCCTTTTGGTTGTAATATGATGTGTTTTAAGAATTCATTTGTGGGTTCTAGAATTCGAGGCGTTTTTTTTGCTACTTTGGCGGGTCTCCCTTTGGTCATTGTGGAGAAGATTGAGGCTGATGAGGTAAACTCTTTACCTGACTCCTTTGGTCAGGAGGCATCATTCTGTGATAAGGAAAACGAGGGTGGTTCGAGCCTGCTCCCCTACGTGCCCGACCTGGTGGGTAGAAGCCATTGGGCTGACGAATCCCAAAGCCCATCTTTAAGTCGGTGGCAGATGGGTCTTAGCTGGCAGTGGGACCGCATGAGAGCCAGGCAACAGGTGTTGGAAAAGAGGTGTGTTACTGCAAAAGATCCTCTGAATCTATTGCGTTCTCTCCAAAAGGAATATTTTGAACCCCGTTTGGCTAATTTGAAAGAAGTTAGGGTATTGCTCAATAAATCGAGTCAGTGGCTTCTCTGGCAGTTTGAAAACTTTAAACCACTATTGTCTCAAGGTGAAATCACGCTGTGGGAAATGGATTTTTTATTGGGCACTCTCCAGTCGGTGCGCCGTTCCTTGAGCCAGGTGGAGTCCCAAATTCAGTTGACGCAATCTTGGCTGAATCAAGGAAAGAATTCTTCCCCTGTTAGGGAGACCGACCCCACCACAGGGGGATTGCGAAATTTACACCATCCAGCCTCTATAGAGGCTTTTGAACGCCTTTTTACAGCGCGCCAAGACCTGCTGTGGAGTTCTCCAACGAGCTCCCAGGATGAGCCCCGGGAGGTGCATTGGAGCTCTGAACTGGGTCTTCAGCGGTCGAATGCAGGTCGGTCGTCGTTTCACCCTTACGCCTCTTTCGAGGTCCGCTGGCACCCAGGATTCACTCCCGCTCAAAAAAGGGAGGCGGAACTTAGGAGACCATCGTGGTATCTGCAACTGGAAAGCATAGGCTTGGGCTTATTGAATGAGAAAAAACATTTGGAAGAGTCGGTGGTTCAATATGAATGGCAGGAAAAACTCATTCAATCCTTACTTCGGGAGAAAACCTCACCTAGTCGTGACTTTCCCAAGTGGCTAGCAGCCTTTGAAAGACTCGTTACCTCTTCGAGTTATCTTTTGGAGTGGAAAGGACAAAAGGAGTACTCCATGGAATGGTTTCCCTGGGATCTCAACCTGGTGGCGAAGGAAGCTCCCCAAAGTCCCCCTAGGCCATCTTTAGAATCTTCGTTAAAAAAAGAGACTAAGTCTTCTTTGTCAGTGGGTCTTCCCCTGGTAAAAACCCAAGGTGAGTGGCAAGATTCTGGGGTGGAAAAAGGTTACCAATATTTTTCCAAAAGCAGCGGATTTCGCGCCTTTTCCTCTTCTCAAGTGGGTAAGGCCGTGAGAGCTAAGTTTAAGTATATGGGAGATTCGGCTGTTCAAAAGCCTTTAGGCAGTGGTGAGCTCAGAACTCAATTGGGGCTATACACACAAGCCCTAAACCAGTGTAATTTGGTTTATGTGATGGTTCGCCTCAAGCCAAAGCCTATGCTTGTGGTCCAACAAAAGTTAAACAAGGGGATGAGCACCCATTCCCAGTGCTTGAATCGTGGATATCAGACCCTATTTCAAACCAAGATGAATTTGAGCAACAAGGTTCCCCTGGAGCTTCATTTGGGCGCCTCTTATCAGGATGGTCAGCTGACGGTTTATTTCAACCAAGAAAAATGGGCTAAAGTAACTGTTGCTCCGGAGCTTCAAGGGTCGGCACTAAAAGCAGGTGTGCGAATGGACAATGTGGAAGCTTTTTTTCAATTGGAGGAGGCTAATGAATCAAGTCTTACTACTTCCTCGCCAAATTGATTTGTTATGAGCTGGGCTTTTTATATTCCTTTTTTGTTGATATTTATAGTGTTTTTTAATCGATATTTTTTTGGGTTGTTTCTTTGGGTTACTCATCCCGATAAGTTTAAAACAAAGCCAATGAAAGAAGATTCAGAAAGTGTAGAAGATTATCCAAATATTTGCGTGATCATTCCTTTGTATAATGAGGGGATTGGGATCCAGAAAACTCTTCAATCCATCGTTTCGCAAAACTACCCTCCAAACGCACTTGAGGTGATTGTGGTGGATGATTGCAGCACAGACAATTCTTATGATGTGGCTTGTGGGTTCCTCTCTCAAATGAGTTATCTTAGGGTTATCAAAAATCCAGTTAACTTAGGAAAGCGATTGGGCATTGCCAGTGCGGTAAAGCAGACTCAGGCTCCCTACATTATATCAGTGGATTCTGATGTGGAATTGTTGCCAGGAGCCTTGGTGCAACTCATGTCCCAATTTACCTCTCCTCGTGTGGTGGCTGTGGGGGGGCAAGTGCTAGTGAGCAATGCGACCCAAAACTGGCTTACGGGTCTTCAATCGATTAAGTATTTTTTAGCATACCGGTTTTTAAAAAACATTGAAAATCGGTTTAAGAGCGTGCTGTGTTTGTCTGGGTGCTTAACGGCCTATCGAAGGGCAGCCTTAGAAGAGGTGGATCCGATTTTAAAAGACCGAAATCTTTTTGGAATTCCCATCAAATACGGAGAAGATCGGTTTTTAACCCGCCAACTTTTAAAGCTTGGGTATCAGACGGTTTTAAACTTAGACGCTCGATGTGCCACAAAGGCTCCTCACCGGCTCAGTGGCTACTTTTCCCAGCAAATTCGTTGGAGAAGAAGCAACATTGTGGATGTGATGGGGGGAGTGTTCCATCTCTGGAAATTGAATCCCTTTGTGTCGTTGCATTATTTTTCCTTACACGCCATGCTGATGTGTTATCCTATTTTTTTATGGACGGTTTTTTTGAGGGAATCCTTTTTTTGGGGGGTATTTTTTCACTTGGGTGTGCTGGCACTGTATGGTTTGGTTTATGGAGTTTGCACCTGCAATTGGGAACCTAAACATCGGGCCAATCCCCTATGTGCTTTGGGGTTAGGACTTCTTTTACCCGTATCGTATTTAGCTTTGTCCCTTTTGGCTTTGTTTACCATTGATTCTGGTTCGTGGGAAACAAGGGGACATAAAGGTCATTCAATTTTAAAGCCAACCATCCGATAAAAGAGGAGGTGCTAGTTTTCAGGTTGTTTGCGAAAGGTGGACGTATGAATAACGGCCAGATTTCAAGGCATTCCGCTTTTGCTTGGATAAACGTTGCAATGGTCATTCTGATTTGATGTTCTTCAGAAAGTAATTCCGTAGGCAACCGTAAGTTTGGGGTTAAAAATGCCGTACAAAACGATGCACAGAGCTCGGGGAATCCACCCACAGAGAATTTCTCCCCGATTCTAACGAACGAGTCGGGTACCAGTGGACCTTCTACCGACACCACGGCAGGTCCCGTGGTGGTAGCTGAAATTGTGGTCCCCGATCTGAGTTTGGCCTTGGTGTCCCGTTCTGGTAGCAAGGTGAGAGGCGTCTTAAACCTTTGGAAAGAATCGGGTGGAAAAGTTTGCATCCAGGGGAAGTTTTCAGGATTTGCTCCCACCACGAAACATGGATTTCACATTCACGCAGTGGGAGATTGCTCCACTTCGGACGCCTCCTCGGCAGCGGGTCACTTTAACCCGGAAAACAGAGACCATGGCAATCACACGTCCCCCACGCGTCATTTAGGAGACCTAGGTAATTTGACGGCAGATACGGAGGGGATAGCCACCATTAATCAAGTTTATGAAGGAATCTCATTTTTAAACCTGGCATCAATTTGGGAAAAAATGTTCAAGGTTTAGTGGGACGGGCACTGATCATCCATGGAGCCGTTGACGATGTCACCACCCAACCCACTGGAAATGCGGGAGCTCGAATCGGCTGTTCCATCGTTAAATGAAGTTTCCCAATCGGTTGTGGGTAGACCTCTTGACAGGTCCAGAAAATCTAGGTAGCTAAAAAGTCAAGTACTCTTCGTTGGGGGTATAGCTCAGTTGGTTAGAGCGTCACGTTGACATCGTGAAGGTCTCGTGTTCGAGTCACGATACTCCCACCATTCTTTCCTTTAATGTATCCATCGTCACGATTTGAATCGTTGAACGGTAACCGTCCCCCATTCGGAGTCAGGCTCTTTAGCGTCAGTAAAATCACCGTTGGAAAATTCATGGATGGTCTGAATCCAGAATTGATAGGCACTGTCTGCTCCTAAGATTTGTCGAACCTGCCAATTCCCTGGATAACGGCAAAACACCCAGTGGGCAAGATATTTGCCAAAACCAGCCTTCCGTTTGCCGGGTATGACGTAAAATTCTGTAATATCATAACGGGAAAGACTGGTATTTACCAGCGCAAACCCAACGGGTATATAATCTAACCACAAAAGAAATCCTTGATGGACCGCATCACAAGGGGTGATCTCATAAAGTCCGTTCTCATTGGGCAGTTTGTGGGTCATTCGGGAGAATTCTGCCTCATAGCTTTGGGAAAGATTGGAATAAACATGGGCATTGTGATCATCAATGGGTGTGACCGTTAACGAACGATGGGCTGTTTCGCTTACCAATTCTCGAATCAAAGGTTCCTTCCTTTACTTTTAAACGAAGGCGTTTGTTTTGGAATCTAAAGATCCTGGAATCTTTAGAAAGGGCATACGTCTTGTGGATTTAGAATGAGAATAAGATAAATGCGTTTTGCCGTCAAATCCTAAAAACTTCTATTGGCTCAGGTGCCTAAGGGTAACCCATGTTCTCCTTTTTGACGTTTAACTTCCCCTAGGCTATGAATCCTTCGTGAACAAAGAAAAGGATGAAATTCATGGCAATGCGAAGTGTCCCTTTTTCCCAATCGGAACGAAATCTAAAGAAAGCTCTTATTTCTGTTTTTGACAAGCAGGGTTTGGTGGAACTGTGTTCCTTTCTAGCAGGTCAAAATGTTCAGCTCTTTGCCACCTCCAGCACCAGAGCTTATTTACAAGAACAAGGTTTTTTGTGTGAAAGCGCTGAATCCCTCACCGGTTTTCCAGAAGTGTTGGGGGGGAGAGTGAAAACCCTCCATCCCAAAATTTTTGCAGGAATATTAGCTCGTGGTGAAGATAAAAAAGATCAGAAAGACTTAGATGTTCTCCATTGCCAGACCTTTGATTTGGTGGTGTGTAATCTGTATCCATTTTCGAAAGCGGTAGCGGCACAGGCGAGTCTGGAAGATCTCTATGAAAACATCGATATTGGTGGTGTGAGTTTATTAAGAGCAGCCGCTAAAAACGTGGACTATTTAAGCGTCTTGTGCGATCCTCGAGATTACGCTTGGTTTGTGCACCGGTGTTCTGAGGGGATCGTTCCTTTTGGCGTACGGCAGCAACTTTCTGTGAAAGCATTTGAAGAAACCCAGAGCTATGACACTCTCATCGCAACGACTCTAAAACAAGCGGTTTCCCAGGCTCCGAGTGGGCTTTCCATGGGTCCATTGAGAGAGCATCTCACTCTTAAAACCCAAAGTGAATCCTCCGTGGGCCAATTGGTGCTCACCAAACAGAAGACCCTTCGATATGGAGAAAATCCTCACCAGAAAGCGGCTTGGTACACTTGGGAAGGCATGCCTTCAGGTTCCGTGCCCAGCTTTCATTTTAAAGATTTAAAGGTACTGCAGGGAAAAGAACTCTCTTACAACAACTGCCTAGACATGGACAATGCGGTGAAGTTGGTAATCGCCCTGGGAGAGCCTGCTTGTGTGATCGTCAAGCATAACGTTCCTTGCGGGGCGGGATGGGGCTCAAATCAGGCAGAAGTGCTTTTTGACAGGGCTTTTGAAGGGGATAAAATAAGCCCTTTTGGCGGTATTGTGGCCTTAAATGTGCCCGTTGACGCGGCCTGCGCCCTCAAACTCAGCGGGGTTTTTTTAGAAGTGGTTTGTGCTCCCCAGTTCACCCCCCAAGCCCTCGAAATTCTTTCTTCCAAAAAAAATCTAAGACTGGTGGAGAATCCTCATTGGCAGCTATCCTCTGAAGTGCCTCAAATCACTGGAATTTCTGGGGGATTTTTGGTACAGGATTCTGATTCGCTGCTTTGGAAAAAAGAGGATTTGAAAGTGGTGAGCGGAGAAAGTCCCACCCCCGAACGGCTGAGCCAAATGGCAAAAGCCATGACCATCGTTCAAGCGGTGAGATCCAATGCCATTGTGTTGGTCAATTCCCACCAAACCATTGCCTTGGCAGGTGGATTTACCAATCGTGTGGACGCCGTGACCCATGCCATTCAAAAAGCAAGCCTTTCTTTGTCGGACTGCATTTTGGCCAGTGACGCCTTTTTTCCATTTCCAGATAGTTTGGAAATCATGGCAAAAGCAGGCATTAAACAGGTGGTGCAACCAGGAGGGAGTGTTCAAGACCCCCAAGTCATAGCCGCGGCTCAGTCTTTAGGGATCCACATGGTTTTTACGGGAACAAGGCATTTCAAACATTAATTTTTAAGTGCCAAAACTGGCGAAGGGATAGGTCTATCCCACAATGGTTTCCTGAATGGCACAAAGACTCGTGACCCTTAAAGCAATGCCTTCCAATGGAATGGTTTCTTGGGGAGATCCTGTTTTTAGGGTTTTGGCCAAACTTTTGCACACATCGGGGTCTACGGCTGAAATTTTTTGGATCTGGGAGCTGTGGAGGCTATCCAAAATAAGTTGTTTGAGTTTACCTTCGTGAATGCCAGAGGCCGGAGGGGCGGAAAAAGGGTGTTTTTGTCGGCCATAGATAGAAGGCGTGATGTAAGGCTTTCCTGCCTCCCTCAAGATGAATTTATCCACCACTCCCTTGGCTTTAAAGTGCACGGGTAACTGACTTACAAATTCCACCAGGACATGGTCTAAAAAGGGAACTCGACCCTCCAACGAATGACTCATTTCCATGCCGTCACCGTAGGAGCGCAGCAGGCGATTGTTTAGAAAAGTTTTGGACCACATGTACATGGAGATGTGCATGGGATCCCGTTTGGCCAATTGATTTTGGATGTCAAAGGAACTTAAGTGAATCCGAGAAAGTTGGTCTTTTTTGGCCAATAGGTGAGGGTCTTTTCGGAAGAGGGAAAACAGGATTTCGTAGACCTTGCCAAAGGTTTTATAGATCATAGGTGTAAATCCCAAAAGGGAGTCAAATTCGGGTAAGCTCGGGCTTTTGAAATCTCCCAACAGTCCCCCGGCCATGGTGGAGTTGGATTTGGTGAGGAGGTCTTCAAAGGCCGCTAAATCTTGGGGAAGTTGCCCCTGTTGATTATGGAGATACATATCTTGGCGAAAATGGGGATACCCCCCAAAGATTTCATCGGAGCCTTCTCCCGTGAGCACCACTCTCTCTCCATTAAGGTGGGCGTGTTTACTCAGGAGATATTTGGCGATGGGCGCTGGATTTTCCAGAATTCCTTCGCATTTTGCAATGGCAGCAAAGAAATGATCCGCCACTGCCGTGTCAGTTACCTTAATTACCGAATGTGAAATGCCTAACCTTTTTGCAGTCTCTTGTGCTAGCTCAAATTCATCAAAGGCGGAGTCTTCAAAGGAAACCGTATAAGCATTTCGGGGCTTGTAACCTTGCTGGGCAGCCATTCCTGCTAAGACAGATGAATCTAGACCTCCGCTTAGGTAGATGCCCACCGGCACGTCCGCTCGCAATCTCAAGGAGACGCTTTCCATCAGGAGACGATGCAGTTCCTCTTTGGCCTCTTCAAAAGGGACGTTCAAATGGTTACCTTGTTTGGGAAAGTTAAAATCCCAATATTTTCGCGTGAAAAACTGATCTTTGTGGATCATCATGACATGCCCTGGGGCGATTTGGGAGATCCCTTGAAAGAGGGTTTGGTTTTCCGTCAGGCCAAAGGTCATGGCGAGTTGAACATTGAGATCATCAAAGGCAACGGGAACTCCTAAGGCCTTTAGCGCTTTTACTTCCGAAGCAAAATGCCATCGGTTTTGGTGGTGGGCGAAATAAAGGGGCTTTATTCCGAATCGATCCCGACCCACAAAAAGACATTCCTTACGCGCGTCCCAAAGAGCAAAGGAAAACTCACCTCTGAGATGATGGACACATTCCGGTCCGTATTTTTCCCACAAATGAAGCAGGATTTCGCTGTCGGAACTCGTTTGAAATTGGGCACCTGAATTTTGGAGTTCTTTTCGAATCCTTTCAAAATCATAAAATTCTCCATTAACCACGGCAGCGGTACCAGAGGCGTGGATTTGGAGAGGCTGAGCTCCCCCTTGGAGATCGATGATGGAGAGCCGCGTATGGCCAAAACCCACGTAACCTGGGACGTCCAACCAGGTGTTTTGACCATCTGGGCCTCGATGTTCCATGGCTAAAGTGGCAGCCCTTAAGCTTTCTACAGATATTTTTTTAGAGTTGCAATCAAATACAGCTACAATTCCACACATATTAAGCTCCTAAAATTCTATTTGTTGAGATCATTTGGGAACGCTTTGGAACTAAACGGGAAACACCCATTTTTGGTAGACAGCTCTTACAAAAGACCCTAGTTTTTTACGCCAATCTTTAGGTTCTTCCCAGCCGAATAAAAACACCTTATGAGTAGACAAAAAGGGTTCTATGACTTCATTGGAGGTTTGAATGGCATCCACCAGTCCTAGATCCAAACACTGTTTGCCGTACCAGTGTTCTCCAGTTGTTACCTTATCTGCCAAAACTTGGGGGCGACATTGGGTCACATGTTGCTTAAAGAGCTCATGGGTTTCTTCCAGTTGTAAAACAAATTTGGATTGCTTTTGGGGGGTCACCTCTCCCAAAGGGGTTAGGGTGCGTTTGAATTCTCCCGCCGTGAGCTCCAAGTAGTCCACGTCCCATTTTTTTAACACTCGGTGAAAATTAGGAAAGCTTGCCACCACCCCAATGGAACCCAACACCGCAAAGGGAGCGGCAAAGATTTTTTGTCCCACACAGGCCATCATATAGCCTCCACTAGCGGCAATTTTATCGACACAGATCCACAGTTCAAGTCCTGCATTTGTAATGCGTTGGAGTTGAGCCGCAGCCAATCCATAACCATGGACCACCCCTCCTGGACTTTCTAAGCGCAAAATGCAGCGATCAAAAGGCTTTGAAATCCTTAGTAAGGCGTCTATGGTTTTGCCTAGTTGGGTGGTTTGGTGGGCATGGATATCTCCATCAAAATCCATGACAAAAACCCGCGACTTAGGACCAAATTCCTTAGGGTTATCAGAACCTTCCGTGTTTTGGGACTTTTCTTTTTTTTCAAGTTCCTCTTCTTGTTTTTTAAGCTTTTTTTCCAAGGATTTAAACTGCGATTTGGATAGGAGCACCTCCTGAAGGGAAGTATCCTGTTCTGTGGCCTTTTCACTCAGGGAAGTGATGGTAAGAAAACCCTCAGCGCTAGGCTTAGAACGCCTTTTTTGGAGGTTTACAAACCCCATCAAGGCAAGTCCAATGAGGCAGATGCCCAACACACCCAAAAAAGCAACGGTGATCTCCAAGATGCGAAAAACAATGTCCATATGTAAAAACCTCTTTCTGAAAGAAATCGTCCAATTGCGTATTCAGGGTAGGGAGGGAAGGGAATCCCCACGGGAGGGAGCCAGTTTTTTTTTAATGTCTCGGAGCAAACTGGATGCCTCCACGGCCTCTCGGTAGATCCAAAGGGGAGCAGCCTTGAGATCCGATCCCACGGGGTAAATGCCCACGGCAGGAAGCCCTGCCAGTTTCCAAAGTTGAATGATCTTGTCTAGCTCAGGAGATTCATTGGTAAAATCCAATTTTACCGCTACAAAATGTTGGTTTAACAATTGTACTACATCAGGATCTTTCCAGGTGGTTTCATCCATTTTTAAGCACGCCGCACACCATTGGGCCCAGGCGTCCACCAGCATGGGCTTGGATTCGGCCCACGCTTTTTGTTTGGCAAAATCATAATCTTTGATCCATTGGACCTCGGGGGTTTGGGGGAGAGAAGAGGTGGGTTTTCCAGCATTAGAAGTGGAACGATTGGTGAAGCCGCTGGTGGCCCAGAGAGTGAGCCAAAGGGAGAGCAGGGAAAGGGGGAGCACCCAGCAGACTTGCTTCACGTAATTCACCCAGGGCTTGTGGGCATGCAATGCGAAGCCTATGGCCATCCAAAGTAACAAAATGATGAAATAAGCGAAATTGGGAGTCTCGTAAATCTGATTGAATAAAGGGATATCGATTAAAATCTTTTTCAGAAAATTTAAGGATAATCCAAACATTAATGAGGCAAACAAAAATTTGGTGCCCACCAACAACCTACCTAATTTGGGCAAACGAAACAACCTATCTGTAAAAAGACCCATAAACACATATGGCAAACCGAAACCACTGGAAAAAAACACCATCAACGTAAAGCCATACACCGGATCTTGGGTCTGACCAATCAGGAGTAGCAACGCGGAAAGCACAGGCCCTGTGCAAGGTGCACTCACCAATCCTGAGACTCCTCCCATGAGAAATCCATTCCATTGAGGGTGATTCTGGGTGAGGGGCACTTTTTGACCTAATGCCTGCAGTCCGGAAAGTTGAAAGGCCCCAAGCAAAGTAAAACCCATGAGGATCATAAAGAGTCCCACCATTACATTCACCCAGGTGAGTTGGAGCCAACCTCCAAAAAGACTTCCCGTTAGGGCCGCCACCACACCCAAAAGGGAATAACTCAACACAATCCCCAAAAAGTAAAATAAGGGAACAAGTTTCCGGCGCCGGCGTAGCGCGTCACTATCCAGATCTTTGGAAGCGCCAAACTGCGTCATGACGTTAAGAGTGAGGGGAATCATAGGATAGACACAGGGGGTTAAATTCATAGCCAATCCGGCCAATAGCAGTGCGGGAAAAAGCCAAAAACTTTTAGCAAGAAGGCTGGATTGCACATAGTATTGAACTTGGTCGCTTAGGGCTAGGCCACGGACGGGCGTCACGGGAGGTGTTACCGCAGGTCCAACCGTGGCCAAATGGGAGGGCACTACGGAGGGGGAGGCGGGCAATTGAGCCCCGTGGGAGCCCAAAACCGGTTCGGGGTCCGAGGGGTTTAAGGAGTCAAATTGTGTAAAGGTTTCCTTGGAGTCTGGCAATTTTGAAGAACCAAATTCCGTTTTGGTTTCGGCCAAACCAGCTTCCGACTGGCCTAAAGCCAAACTCCAATTGTTTTTTTGCACGGCAAGACTGATGGCCCCTTCCAAGGGCTCCATTTTAAAATAAGCGGGCAGCAAACAGATGTTGACACTGCAGGCTTCAAATTGGATCACAAAAGGAGAGTCCCCTTTGGTATTAAAATTCAGCCGGCTTAGGGGCTCAATTACATACCGATTCTCTTTATAAAACTTATCAAACACCTCTTTTGGGGTAGGGGAAATCGTAACCTCCAAGGGATTTCGTTTGGCGGTATCCAAGAGATCGTAAACATGAAGTCCTTTTTGGTAGAGCCTAAACCCGCCACGGGTGTGCACTTCCACCTGAACCTGCTGGTGCTCCTGTTGCCTTTTGGATTCCACCACTTTGAAATAGATCACGTGACTGGCGTCTAAGGTTTCTATTTTATCCAGAGGTTCCTGAAAGGATTTGGGTTGGGCCCAAGCCATGGGTAGAAAGGCAGCCCAAACGGGCCAAATCAAGACAAACCAAAAAACCCTTAGGTCAACATTTTGACGCATAAACCATCCCATTCTTAAGCAACCCGATAGGAGTCGTTTTTTCCCGGAGTGGAGCAGGGTAGCATTTTTTTGGGCTGGTGTCTTTGACCTTTCCTTATTCCTCCCGGGGTAAGCTTGCTTGCACCATGTGGGTTTTGATGCGCATTCCTTTGGGTTTGTGACTAAATGAGGCTGCCTTTTGAGGGTGAAGTTCCACAAAACTAAAGTGGTCAAAAATGTAAATGTTGCCAATGTCCTGAAAGGAGAAATTCAGGTCTTTGGTAAGGGCACCCACGATATCTCCGGGCCGGATTTTACTAGATTTCCCTTTGTTGAGGTGAATTTTAGTAAAGCCATCTGCGGATTTTGAAGGCCCTTGAGGTAAGGGTATTTTTTCGTGTGAATGAGAAACGTGCTCCGAAAAAACCTCCATGGACTCCACGTTGAGCCCCGACTCCAAAAGGAGATTTTGAAAGAAATTTTTTTGTTTGTTGGTCACTAAACTCCACACCGAACCCGACTTTCCCGCTCGGCCCGTGCGTCCCGAACGATGGATGTATTCTTCGGGCCGGCTCGCCAGATCAAAATGCACCACCAAGGGAAGGTCGGGAACATCCACGCCCCGTGCGGCCAAATTCGTGGAAACCAAAATGGGTAGGCCCCCCGATTTGAATCGTCTTAAAACACTGGTGCGTTCCACGGGTCCCATTTCACCGGTTAAAACGGCCGCCGAGATCTGCTGTTTCCTTAAAGATTCGGTTACGTTATGTGCGTTTTCTCGGGTCTGGCAAAACACAATGGTCTTTAAGGGTTCTCCCGTTCCAGGTAGAGTGTTTTGAGGGTGGTTGAAAAAACGGGCTAAGGCTTTGACCTTGTCTTCGTGGGAGTCCACTGGGATCATGCCATGTTTCACATGGGATTTTAGAGTGGTTTCTTCTGAAAAAAGTTCGCTTTCATTGGAGTCTAGGGATGGGCCTTCCACCTCCACCACGGGTAATTTCTGGGCCCAACGGGGCCAGGTGTCCCGTTTTTGAGAAGGGGAGGACGAAGTGGCAGACACCAACACCAATTGGGTTTTTGGTGGTATGGCTTCATAAATCACGCGCAATTGAGACTCAAAGCCCAGTTCTAGAAGTTTATCGGCTTCGTCCAAAACCAACGTTTGGAGATGGTCTAAATTCAGCAGCCCCCGCAAGATGAGATCCTGAGCCCGGCCCGGAGTGGCGATAACGAAAGTGCCGCAGGGAGCTCCTTCTTGGAGATGGGTTCGGGAAGAATCTCCCCCCAAAAAGACGCCCACGGTAAAGGACTCATTTTCCGAAGGCATCACATTCAGCCATTGCCTCACCACTTTGGCGGTTTGGGTTCCCAGTTCACGAGTGGGGGAAAGCACCAACACTTGAGTCCCCCCGGCTTGATTGGCAAGAACTCGATCTCCCAAGGGTAGTAAGAAAGCTAAGGTTTTTCCGGTGCCTGTGGGCGCTTTGGCAAACAATGACTTTCCTTCGGCCACATCACCCTGAATGGTTTGTTGGATGGGGGTTGGTGCAGAAAAACCAAATCGGCTCAACGTTTCCAGATAAGGGTACGAACAGTGGTTCATGGCGGGAGCTCACAGTAGTAAGGGTGCACCCCCACTGTTAGCCCAAAGGAGAATAAATATCTATGGTTATTTTAAGTTGGGGGTGATTTTTTGAAATCCTGCAATTTCAATGTCAAATCCCTCTAAGGCCACAGGCTTGATCTCTTGGTCTGTGAGAAGGCGGATTTTGTGGATTTTGAGAGCTTTCAACACCTGCGCTCCTAAGCCATAATTGCGAAAGGCCTGACTGGAGTGGGAGTGTAGGCTCCGTGCCGATCCAGCCGATGGACCCCCGGATTGGGATAAGGGGGATTGGGCTTTAAATGCATCAAAGAGCTGCATTCCACTAGAATCCGACTCAATGATGATCAGGGCGGCACATTCGCTTTTACCAATGGTTTCAAGAGCTCTTACAAACTTATGGTGATGTCGATCCGGAGAGCAGATTAAAGTGAAGAGATCGTGATTTGCCTCCAAACTATGCATCCTCACCAAAACCTCCTGGGAAGGGGAAAGGTTTCCTCTGACTAGGGCAGTGACTTTGGTGCCGCTTACCTCACACTCAAAACCCACCGCCTCAAAAGGACCGTAGTTTAAGGAGATGGTATTACGAAATGTCTCCCGCACTAAGCTGGTGGATTTGCTGCGGTAGCGAATCAGTTCCGCAATGCTGGTGATCTTTAGCTGGAGTTTTTGGGCCAGTTCCCTAAGTCCTGGTAGACGGGTCATCTCCCCTTGGTCGTCCATGATCTCGCAAAGCACTCCCACGGGTTGCAAACCGGCTAAAGTCATGAGATCCACGGCGGCCTCCGTGTGGCCAGCCCGCTGCAAAACCCCTCCGGGTCGGGCCAAAAGGGGGTTAACATGGCCTGGTCGGCTAAAATCTTCTGGCATGGAGTTGGGATCGGCCAAAAGTCGAGTGGTGTAGGCCCTGTCCCAGGCGCTGCTGCCTGTGGAAATGTGATTTTTGGCATCTACAGTTACGGTAAATGCCGTGCCCATGGACTCACGATTATGAGACACCATGAGTTCGATCTGCAGACGGTGTAAATGGCTTGCAGGCATGGGAACGGTGATGATCCCACTGGCCTGGCGAATCATGGTGGTGATGTGTTCGGGCTGGATGTATTGGGCCGCCATCACAAAATCACCCTCGTTTTCCCTATCTTCATCATCCACAAGGATGATCATGCGCCCGGCTTTTAATTCTTCTAGGACTTCGGGAATGGAGTCAAATTTCATGAGAACTCTCCTGGTCACAAATAACCATTTAGTTTAAAACGTGCCTAACATAGGGAGATCTTTCTCGCAAGATCGGGGCAAATGCATCAACTGCATCCATCAATTGTGCTTTCTCTTAAAACTTAGCCGCATAGGAAAAGGATCGGAGGTAAGTCGCCAATTGGCACAGGGCCAATTGGTGATTAGTCTATATATAACATATGGTTAATAACCAAAAAGCACAATTGGTGAGCGCAGTTTTTATGCACTGGGCTTGGCTGGGGCCTATCGGCCAAACTTAAGTAAGTCCATGGGACTCCAGTTTGAGTTGGGAGTAGACTACTCCTCCCTGAGCTTCTCTAAAGACCTGGGAGAATTTGGAAAATTGGAGGTGAATTACTCCACCGTGAGTCTGGCGCCTTTTTTGGGCTTTACCGGTGGGGCATTGGGGGGCGCGGGATTTGCCTATTTTGCGGGGCTTGAGCTTTTTTACCCGGTTTCCCAATCTGCAACCCTTTCCATCTTAGGGCAAAAGGAAACCAAAGACAAGCCCTTTGATTCATTCCTACTTTATGGGATCAGGGGAGGCGCTGGGTACCGAATCTCCGATCTGCTGGCGATTTTTGGCCAATTTCATTATCATTTAGGTTCCGCCACCGCTAAGTCTGAGACGGAAGAAACGAATGGAACGGAAACCACAACAAAGGAAGTAAAGACAAAGGTTGATCTTGGCTCTTTGACGGCCGGAGTGGGAATGCAGTTAAACTTCTGAACCTAATCCTTTTGTCTTGCCTATCTGAGAAATCGAGGTGTTAGTTCTTATCGAGCTCAATGGAACACCTAAGCCGCAGGGAAGGTTTGTCCCGGAACACGAAAAGAATCCTGGTATCATCCTCTAAAGAATTAGCCGCCTTGCACACCACGGCATCGGATTCGCTGCGGATGAGGGTATAATCCTTTGCGGGAGAATTAAATCCTGTGTAAAACTCTTCAGAGGGAAACCCAAACTTTTTGGCGTCCAAAATGGGGGCGGATTTCCAAAAAGATTCGTCAATGGTGGACGGGGTTTGACTGGTATCAGTGGAAGATTTTAAGCCATCGCGGCAATTGGATGGACAGTAAAAGTCCGCTTTTAATGTGCCCTGAGCCAAGCATCCAAATCCCCGTCCTTGGGCTTTTTAATAAAAATTCTTCGTCCATTCACGGTGAGTTGATGGGTGGACTGTTGAGCCCCCAATCCCAATCCCAGTTCAAAGGCGATAGGCCCTAGGGAAGGAAAAACCACATTGAAAAAAGGCTATCAAGTTTTACAGGCCTTTGCAAAATCAAGGGCGGCTTTTACAATTTCTTTCTGAATATCCAAACTGTAGGGATTGGAACAGGTGTATTCATCTGGTTTTTTCCCTAAGGTAAAGTTTAGTCCGAGGCTAATTTGAATGGAACCTGTGGAGGACCCTGAAGATCCAAACCCACCAAAACCTCCCGAGCTGGAGGAAGAATAACTGGTGGTGGGCCTCCCATTTCCCCCACTTCCCAAGGGAAGATTGATCACGATTTTAAAGTCCAAAGTGGGGGGAGTTTGCCCTCCGGGCTTTAAATCTTGCTTACATAAATTATAATCACAAGGTGTTTGGCCGTTTTTGCGAAATTGCTCATTTTGTTTTTCACAGTTATTGGCCAGTACATCTAATCCCAATGTGAACTGTTCTATAAAATCAGCGGGGGAGAAATCCTTACAGGAAAAGGAAGACTCAGGGGTGTAGTTTTGGGAGCGTGAGCTCCAGTCAATTTTTTCCTGCATGGTTTTGGCGGAAGGTTCAGACCCGCCGCAGCCTGAAAGTAGGGCACAAGTTCCTAACAAAGGTAACAACAATAAAGAAGTGGGTTTAATACGCAACATAGAGGCTCCTAGACGCTCTGGAGGGCAATCGTGCTCTCCAATGGTGAGCTTAGCCCTGTTTAAATGGGGATGGCAAGCTCACCTTTTCGAAAGTTCACTTTTCGGATGGCCTTAAAAAGGATAGGCTAGGGGCCAGAATTGGGGAAGAGTTTTTGGAAAGGAGTTCGATAGATTTATGGGCACCATTGAGTGGAATGTAAACATGGTGGCGTTGCAATTGGGATCCTTTGGGATTCGGTGGTATTCGCTACTTTTTTTGGCGAGTTTTTTTGCAGGCTATCAGTATATGAAACACCGGTTAGCCGAAAAGGGATTTGGCCTTGAGGTTTTGGACAGTCTTCTGATGCACAGCATGATTTCTACTATCCTAGGGGCGCGGTTGGGACACTGTTTGTTTTATGAACCAAATGTTTACTTAAATGATCCCATCCGAATTTTAAAGGTTTGGGAAGGGGGATTGGCGAGCCATGGTGCCCTCATTGGGATTCTCACCGGACTTTATCTTTTTACTCGAAAATTCAAAATCAACTATCTTTGGTTATTGGATCGTTATGTCATTCCCGTGGCTCTGGCAGGGTGTTTTATTCGGCTCGGAAATCTCATGAATTCGGAAATCATTGGCAAACCAACGGGTTCTGATTGGGGGTTTGTTTTTAAACAAGTGGATGACATTCCTAGGCATCCAACTCAAATCTATGAAAGTATGAGTTATCTAATATCCTTTTTGCTCCTCCATACATTGTTCAAAACGACACGCCTCAAAGAAAAGCCCGGATTTTTTTCAGGGCTCTTTTTTGTTTTGATTTTTTCGTTTCGGTTTGGGATTGAGTTTTTAAAGGAACATCAGGTGGCTTTCGAAAGCAGTCTACCTTTGGATATGGGACAGCTTCTAAGCATTCCTGTGGTGTTGATTGGTGTGTTTTTAATGGTTTTTAAAGGTTTCAATTCTCCTAAATTGAGCTACTAAAATTCCTTCACATAGCCCAGACTTCCCAAGGGTGTGATTCGGCTACGTTTCGTTGGTCGGATATCGATGGCCTCCTGGCCGTTGGGCACTCCCTCTAGGTTTTTTTGTTTGGCCTTGACGATTGAGGCTAGAAAAAGTGCGCCATACCCCACATAAAATCCCCTTCGGCCGTCTTCCTCTGTGTCTGTGGAATATCCAAGTTGAAGTTGCATTTCTGCACCAAAGTTGGTTTCGGTGATGTCTGCCGTATCTTTCTGGGAGTGTTTCACGAGGTCGAATACACCAGTAATGGGAAGATAGAAATGGATGGGGGCAGTGAATCCCAGGGAGGGTAAATTTACCCCAAAAAGATGTTGGTCTAGACTGGTTCGAAATCGGATGTAGGGATGATTGCGAGCATAAGAGTAAAATCGATAAAAGGTTTTTCGTGCGGCGGGACCGCTTTTTCCTTTGCACTCTCCCTCACAATGGATTTCAGGTTCCATATTACTCGTGGATTCTGCAAGCCAAACTTCTCCCCAAAGCCCAAAGGCGGTTTTGTCGCCCAGATCCATCACGTTTCCTAAAGCTAAGGTAAATCCTTCTTTGGTAATATGGCGATATTCGGAATCGTCGTGATTTAAATTTTTGTAACCTAAAGCAATAAACTGCGAAAACTTCTCATTGCTAAAGGGGAGCTCCCAACCTAATTTAATGTCCCATAACAACCACTTACCAGGACTTTGTGTGGGCTGGACGCCCACGGCATGGGACATCCCCAGGAGATCTGAACCAATGGCAAAACCAGCGGGCAGCCCAAAGTAACACGAGTAACCCCAGTGGCAGGATAGTTCTGATTTGGGCGGGAGAAGCAGGGGATGATATCCCAACCCTATCTTTCCCGATTTGGCTTCCTCTGCAGGAACAGAAGGTTCTTTTCGAGGAGGTGATTTGGGGGCTGAGTCCCCACCTTTTTTAGTTGTATTGGGCTGACTTTGGGGAGCCACCGGAGCCACGGAGTGGGGGGCAGAAGAGGGATTCGATGGCCCGCTGCTCGCAGGGGCAGAGGCATTGGGAGCCTGAGGATTCATGGGCTTTTTGGGCCCACTGGGAAGGGAAGGACCTTTGGAGGACGGGTCTATAGCAGGCACTGCTGGGCCAGTCACAGGTTGGGGTGCCGTGTTGGGTGCGGGTTGTGTTTCCTTAGTTTGGGCCAATGCCCCATGGGCCATCAGGGAAAGTACACCAATGGTCCGTTTCAGACTTATCATTTTTCAATTCTCCACATGATCATTTTGCTGGGAAATTCTTTTTCAGGGTCGGGTGTGCCTTGGAGGCTAAAATGGGAGTTCTCGAGCCAACCACTCACTTCGGGAACCGTGGATAACAAGACTCCTCCGTGCCAACGTACCGTGGGAAAACTTTTAGAGTCGGCTAAAATGCTGGTGGTAAAGCGTTTCAGTAAATGAGGGGTTAATGCCGGTTTTCCGGACTCTGAGGAAACAGCTGGGGCAGGAATCCAAAAAATCCCCCCATTGCCTCTATCTTCCTGTTCGCTACTTTGTGGGGAAAGCGACTCTATAAAGCTCCCTGCTAAGGCAGAATTATGGGCATGGATACTTAGGATGATTCCCGACTGAAACTGTGCGAATTTTTGAATGGGTTGGGTACCTCCCGTAAAGCTAAAAAGGGAGGCGTAGAATTGGCCACCTTTCAGATGCTTGGTGGCAACAAACAAGGTTTGAGTCATGGAATCAACACTTGCATCTGTTACTTTGTATCCTTCTTTTTCCATCTCCATAACTTCTTTTTCAGTTGAAGCATGCACAAAATAAGGGGGATTTTTGCGGGCAGACTTAAATGTGATTCGAGTGATCCTATCTCCAGAATTTTCTTCTGCCGATTTAGAAACTACGGTTAGCACCGCTTGGGTTTGGTTTTGCACCTGCCAACCCAAAACCTGAATTTGAGGAAATCTCCCGTCAGGTGAGTGGGTGAGAAGTGTTTTTTGTGGCCATTCATCCACCAGTTTGGGGGGGCGCTCGGCAAGAATCAGACTGGAGTGGGTTTGTCTGGTGTTTTTATCTTTCAAATCTAATGAAATAAAGATTTGTTTGCAGTGACTATCAGAATGGAATTGTGGGTTGATTTGGCCATTTACCTCTTGGCCTCTCTTCCAGATCAAACTCAGGGTTCCAGAGTTGGGCTGGTAAAGAAACAGCTTCCGGGAATGACCACCGGGGATGAGCTTTCCGGCTGCGTCCACGGGCTTGCTTAAAAAAAGCACTTCCCCAGTGCCGGGACACACATGGTAACTCTCCGGGCGCCAAGGCATGGGAATTTGCGGGGGAATGGATAAGCCTTCTGGTTCTGTTGTGGAATAAATCTGGAGGCCTCCGCTTTGGGAAAGCAATCGGCGGCCGAAGTGAATGTTTTGGAGATCGACTCCAAATGGACCACCCACAAACTGGAATTGCTCCCCAGGAGAGGGAGAAAAGATCTCAGTGGATTCATACCATCCTTTAGGCTTAAGTTGACTGAAATTTCCTTCAAAAAAGGGCAAAGTCGAAGGCCAGGGCTTCTTAGCCGGGAGTGGTTTAGGGGTAGGGGTGGGTTCTGGTGTGGAGGTCGGCTCGGCCTTGGGGGATGCTACGGGCATGGGAGTGGGTGAGGGAGTGGGTGAGGGAGTGGGCATAGACGAGGCAGTGGCCAAGGGGGAAGGCACAGCCGATGGGAGAGCTGTGACCGTTGAGGTAGCCAGTGGAGTGGGGGGAGCAGAATTTGGGGCTCCTGTAGTGGCTTTTTGTGCCTCAGGTGTGGTAGAAGCCTGGCTTGGTAATAAAGTTGACACAGGAGTTGGGTTGGCTACAGATGGCATGGGCGTTTGAGCGCCTAGGAGCCAGCCGGCTAAAACACATGTGACTAACGAATATGATATGGAATGATGCATTTTAGCGTTCCTAAACTCTTTTTGTTTGCCCTAAGGGTAGCATAATCGCATTTCGATGGGAGGGGGTATGGGATTTACCTTGCAAATGGACGGCTATCAGATAAGCTTTTGGTGATACTGAATTTTGTGTGACGGCGGAGGCTAAACAATGTTTGGATGGTTCTATCGGCTCCTTTCCCATGACTTGGCAATTGACTTGGGAACGGCCAACACTCTTGTATATGTTCGAGGAAAAGGAATTGTGGCCAATGAACCTTCCGTGGTGGCAGTTCAGCGGGACTCTCGGGGCATGCGCACTGTGAAAGCAGTGGGCAGGGCTGCCAAGGAAATGTTAGGTCGGACTCCCGGGACCATTGAGGCTGTGAGACCCATGAAAGATGGGGTGATCGCCGACTTTGAACTCACGGAAAAGATGCTCACTCACTTTATTGGAGTGGCCCATAATCATCGAAGTTTGGTGAGACCTCGTGCGGTGATCTGCATTCCCTATGGCATCACCGAAGTGGAAAAACGCGCGGTGAGAGAAAGTGCAGAAAATGCGGGATGTGCCAGCGTTTACTTAATTGAAGAGCCCATGGCAGCCGCCATCGGCGCAGACCTTCCTATCCATGAAGCCAGTGGAAATATGATTGTAGATATTGGCGGTGGAACTACGGAAGTGGCTGTGATTTCCCTTCTGGGCATTGTTTATTCCAAGAGTGTAAGGGTGGGTGGCGACAAAATGGATGAGGCCATCGTAAATTACCTGAAACGACGCTTCAACGTGTTGATTGGGGAACGAACCGCAGAGCAAATTAAAGTAGCCATTGGTAGTGCTTATCCGGAAGAGGAAGTGCGAACCATGCAGGTGAAGGGACGGGATTTGGTGGCAGGGATTCCCAAAACCATCGAAGTCACTTCAGAAGAAATTCGTGAAGCCATGCAAGAGCCTGTGAATGCCATTGTGGAAGCCGTGCGCATCGCCCTGGAAAAAACCCCTCCCGAATTGGCGGCGGATATTGTGGATAAAGGAATCGTATTGGTGGGTGGGGGAGCTCTCATTCGCAATCTAGATATTCTTTTGCGCGAAGAAACCGGTCTTCCTATTTTGGTGGCGGAAAATCCACTGACCGCAGTGGTGATGGGATCGGGCAGGGTCTTAGACAATCCCGAGCTGTTAAAAGAAGTGACCTTTTAATAAAAATTTAACGAGGCCTGCCACTCTTGGGATAGGAAGCCAGACGCCTGGGGGCGGGCCCAAAGGAATCTACCATGGCCAACCATATGTACATTCACGGCACCGTGCCCACGGAACAGCAAAGACTACTGGATCAAGCCAATTTTCTAAGTCCTTACCTTTATCGGGACATCGATTTTTCCAATAGCACCCGACTTTTGGAGCTGGGTTGCGGCGTTGGAGCACAAACTCGAGTGCTGCTCCAACGTTGGCCCCATCTGCACATCACGGGAGTGGATGTGTCTGCCGAGCAGCTATCCACTGCTAAAAGCACCTTGGCCGCCTTCTTGGAGCAAAAGTCCGTGGAATTGGTGCAGTCCGATGGCGCACAACTTCCCTTTGATCCGGGTTCCTTTGACTCTCTGTTTTTGTGTTGGATTTTAGAGCACGTGCCCAGCCCTTTGGATCTCTTGATCAGCGCCCGAAGAGTGTTGCGCCCGAGTTCCTGGGTGGTGGCGACGGAAGTATTAAACTCTTCTTTAGTGCTCAACCCCATGGGGCCTCTTTTTAAAAAAATTTGGACCTTACTGAATGAGCTTCAATTGACTCTCGGTGGAAATCCGGATATGGGAAAATTTTTGGGAGAAATCTTTCAAAAAGCGGGTTACCGCGCCCATAAGGTAAGACCTATTTCCTTTGTGGCCACCCAAGCCCAACCCTTTGCTCTGCGCCGCATGGTGGGGTACTGGACCGATCTCATGTGCAGTGCGCTGCCGGCTATGGTGCAAAATCAAATGGTGGATAAAGGCATTGAAGCCGAGTTGAGATTGGAAATGGATCAATTCCTACAGCGACCCGATGCGTTTTTCCACTACGCTTGCATTCAATGGGAAGGTTTTAGTTTATAATTTTACTGATTTTGCAGCAGCTGCAGGGCCATGCGGGGCACGCTGTTGGCTTGGGCTAGAACAGAAGTGCCGGATTGCATCAAGATGTTGTTGCGAGTGAGCTCTGAAGTTTCCTCCGCAATGTCCACATCTCTAATGCGACTATTTGCAGCGCTTAGATTTTCAACGCTGATCCCCAAGTTGTTGATGGTGGAAGCTAAGCGGTTTTGGAGAGCTCCAAAATCACCCCGAATGGCGGAAACATAGTCAATGGCGGTATCGATGGCAGAAAGACTGGCTTGGGCCCCCAATTTATTGGATATCGTTAGCTCTGCAATTCCCAATTTATCAATGTTGGCATCGGCCTTAAAGGCGTCAAAGCTAATGCGGTCCACTCCCAATAGGTTGTCCCCACCTGTGTTGATCTGAATGTCTAGAATGCCTCCCGTTCCATCGAGAAGTTGGGTGCCATTGAATTCAGTAGAATTGGCAATTCTGTCTACTTCGTCTTTTAAATGCTGGTACTCTTGATCCAAATAGCCTCGTTCTTTGGGTCCAATGGTGTCACTGGCGGCCTGAACGCCCAATTCTCTCATGCGGATGAGAATATTGTGAACCTCATTAAGGCCACCTTCGGCCGTTTGCACCAAACTGATGCCATCATTGGCGTTTCGCGAGGCTTGGTTGAGCCCACGGATCTTAGCTCGCAGCTTTTCAGAGATGGCAAGTCCCGCCGCATCATCACCGGCTTTATTTACCCTAAATCCCGAAGAGAGCCTTTCTAAGCTCTGATCCAACATCCGCCGGGTGTTACGCATGTGGCGTTGTCCGGTGACCGATGTGGTGTTGGTCATTATGCGAAAGCCCATGGTTACTCCATCGTGTTGGCAAAATGCATGGGATGCCAAAAAATTGGGAACATCAAATAAGGGTAACAGGATTTTTGGCTTCCGTAAAAGGTAACAAAGTAGAGATTTTGACCCTAGGCAAAGGTGGAACTAAAGGGGAAGCATGTTCAAGGCGCTCCGTGGAAACCGGAAACGGAGACTTAGGGGTGGAGTGACTTGACTTTTTTTCTAAATATGATTGTCTGTTAGGTATTGATAAACCGAAACGATAGCGGCTGGCTTTTAAAAATAATGCCTAAGGGCTACACCATTTTTGGATATGAGGGGAAATGGAATGAAGAAGTTGGATGAGGTAAAGTACCCAAGCAGTGCTGAGTTATTTAAATTTTGTAAAGAAGCCTTAAATCACAAACACAACTTTGAGGTGAAAGTGATCGATCAGCACGTGGGCGCCATTTTGGGCTATGACCCAGCCGATTGTAGCCACTGGAAAAAAGGCAAAAAGAACATCAAGAGCCTCTCCACTTTGCAAACCATTGCCCAAGCTTTGGAAGTGGATACCCGTTTCGTTACCGATATCGCAGTGGGAAAAATGGATAGTTCAGAAGCTCTCAAGGAGTATAAAGGATTTGGACTTTTTCAGATTTCCAGCAAAACCATAGAAGATGTGCGTCGTGAGTTTTTTCGCAATCCGGGTCGTTTTGGACAGACCCAAAACGATCCCAAGGCTCTGGATGGCCTCTTAGACCCCCATCGAGATCTTTTGGCTAAAATGGCCTGGAACTGTGTTCAATTGGCAGGGGCGATGTCGAGCCCCGTGTTCATTCCTGAAATCATCAACCAAATCCCAGACCTGACTTTAGAGAAACAAGAAGCGGATGAAGGATTGGAAAAGGTGGAACTGCGCTGGATTGAGCCTGGTGTGAGTGCCGTGTTGAGTGTTCCAAATGGCCCTGAAAAACCCCATTGGCGGATGCTGGAAGCTCGGGAAATGGGACGGTTTTTGCTCCAAAAAGAAGGCCGGATCTCCACAGAACCACAGGAAATGATTGATCTTAAACTCAATTTGTTTGCATTGCACCTGCTCATGCCTGGACCTCATTTTCATCAAGCTCACTATTTAACCACTACTTCCCGAGATTTGGTGCAACAACTTTCTGAAATTTTTTGGGTGAGTCGAAATTTGGTGGGCCAGAGGATGAAAGACTTTGTGCAATACGGCAACTAAAGGTGCGAATTCTTTTGAAGGTGGATTGATTTTGGGTGAGAAGCGTACTACCAATAGGGAGAACCCTTTAACCCATTTCGAGGAGATCTTGTGTCCGCCTTATTAATCGTATTGAGTGTCCTATGCGCGTTTAGTCTTGGTCTGGCCATTTGGCAAACTTTATCTAAGCAAAAGCACTTGGACTCCCTGAAAATCCGGGAAGGCCGATTGGTGAGTTTAGAAGCTCAGAATCATAGTCTACAATCCCAACTTTCCTCTTTTGCATCCGGTAATCCTCGAAAGGATGTGCCTAAGTCATCTGAAAACCTAGATAAAATGCAGGCAGAGCGGATGGAATTGCGCAAGCAGCTTGCCCACCAAAAAGAGGACTTGAGAAAGCTTAAAGAGGAACTGAATCAAAAAGATCATAAATTGAAGTCCCTGGATTCTCAGTTTGAAAAAAATCAGGAAGGCCTTAAGTTAGCCCATCAAGCCTTACAAGAGCGCCATTTGGCCTTGCAAAAAAACCATCAAGAGCTCACCCAAAAATGGGAAATAATCCAAAATTCGCCTAAAGAGACACCTTCAGCCACTCAAAAAGACACCACCACGGACCTAAATGAAGTTCTCCAAAAAGAAAAGGAGAAATGGAACCAGGGCCATCTGCAAAAAGTGGCTCAACTCACAAAACGAGTGTCTCAGCTGGAGGGGGCGCTTCAGGAGTCCGAGCAGAAGATTCGGGAATTAGTAAGTCAAGTCTCTGATTGGAAATCCTTAGAAGAAAAGAACGGGGGTAAACCCGTGGACGTGTATTCCATTTTGAAATGGCAGACCCGTTCACTAGAGGGCAAGCGTATGTACCAACTCATGAAAAACATGCGACAGCTCAGTGATGAAAAATTGGCACAGTATCAACTCCTCATTCAGCAAATCGGCAAGGCGTGCTTTGTGGGGGAAAAGGACAGCACCCACCCTGATGTCTATTTAGTGAAATTGTACGAAAAATGGGTGGAAAAACAGCCCGAAAATCCGGATTCCATTCCTTCGTTGGATTCCGCTCCAGGAGGCTCTCCCGGTCTACGTCAATGATTTGTTAGCTCCCATGCCTTGGGAAAGAATTGCCGATGTCTATGGGGAACCCACCCCAGGAGATGTCGATGCCCACACAAGGTCTGCCTAAGCTACATTGTAAGTCAATTGTTTTACATCTGTTTGTTGTTACATTTTTGTGTTTCTTATGCACAACAGACTTTAGCTGATCCTCTAAAGTTCGCATTGGTTTCTGCAGACATCACCCCTCCCCAAATGGCTTATTATCAGGATCTCAATCAAAACCAGCGTTTTGATGCCGATGAACCCTGGGAAGATCGCAACGGCAACGGGGTTTTTGATCCCATCTATTTGGCGGGCTTTTCCCAAAACCGCATGGCCACAGGTGTGAATGACCCCCCTTCTCCTGCAAGCTGCTTCCTTTTCTCAAGACCAGTTGCGAGTGGTGTTGGTGTCCATGGACTCCATTGGATGGTTTAAACACCACACCGATGAGGTGCTCAAGAATCTTCAAAAACGATTTAAAGTGGATGCCTTGCTGGTGCATGCCACCCATAACCATGAAGCTCCCGATACGATAGGATTATAGGGGCCCGACTTTTTCCACACGGGTGTCCCTACTTCGTATATCGATTTTGTTAAGAAGCAGATGGAGCGTGCGGTACAAAAGGCTTTGGAGCAGGAACAAGAGGCGAGCTTGAGCCATGGGCTTTTAAACGAAGTTCCCGATAGCTTGGGGGTGGTGGATTCTAGGCCTTATCCAAAACTTTTGGACAAAAGACTTTTGGTGGCGCAATTCCATTCCCTAAAATCAAAAAAAATTCTTGGAACCATTGTCAATTTTGCAAATCATGTGGAGACACTTTGGAGTGGGAACTTAAAAATCACTGCTGATTTCCCAGGGTTTTTAAGAGAAGCTCTGGAAAAGGGGGTGGCCCGGGAAAACCGATGGCTGGTGAACCCCACCCAAGCGCCGGTGATGTTTTTAGCTGGTAACATTGGCGGTTTGGCCACCACCACAGACACCACACCTGTGTGGGATATTTTAAGTAAACAGTGGGAGGTGGAACCTTCATTCTCAAAAGCGAAAGCCCAAGGAACCCATTTGGCCTGGCTGGCTCAGGAAGCGTTACAAAGCGGAGAAGCGGTAAAGGAAAAAAATCCAAGACTTCATTGGAAGGAGAAGTCCTATGCATTGCAGGTGCAAAATCCTGTGTTTGTACTGGCATCCACAGTGATTAAGCTTCTGAGCCGCCCTTTTGTGAAGGTTTTGGGTGGCTGGGAAGTGCAAACCCAGTCCCATTTTTTGAGCGTGGGAGGTCTCAGTTTGCTAACGGTGCCAGGAGAACTCTATCCTGAAGTGGCTCTTGGGGGGATTAACACCTATCCTGGTTCTGATTTCCAGCAACCGGTGCTGGAAATTCCTCCCTTACTCCATTTAATGCCCGGGAAAACTAAAATGATGGTGAATGCTTGTGGTGATTTTTTAGGTTACCTTATCCCCATTTCTCAATGGGACAAACGGAAACCTTTTTTAACGGGCACCCAAAACAAGGTTTACGGGGAATCCAACTCCCTAGGGGAAAATGCAGCTGGGGGAGTTCATCAAAATAGTCTTAGTTTATTAGAAAAAAGTAGGGAAGACCTGGGGGAAAAGCTCAATATCCCCTGGCGGGGCCGATATTGGTTTCAGTTGGGGAAAGGCAAAGTAACAAGAATGAGTATCAATTTCCTAGGTAAAATAGAAGGCACCTTTGAGCGACCCCATAAAATACAGGAAAATGTCACGGGATATGTGGATGGTAAGGGTAATCTATTTTTATGGATTGGTGCTCATTTTTCGGCCTGGGGTCGCATGGAGTTCCATGGAATGGAGCTTAGGTACCGAGCTAGGGGAAATGAGGTGGTGGATACGGGAGAAGGGGTATTGGTTGCCCGATTCTTCCCGTAAATCCGTGTTGTATGCATTTTTTCCCGACATTGGCTAGTAAAGTGGTGGTTGGGGAGTTAAAGTCATTCCTTGGGACATAGGCGAAGCGAGCTGAGGAGTGCTTATGAGTGTCAGTGTGCGTCAGGTGACCAAAGAATACCCCATGGGTAAGCTGGTGGTGCAAGCTCTTAAGGGTATAAATTTAGAAATTGGGGAAGGTGAATTCACCACGGTAGCGGGAGCTTCTGGTTGCGGCAAAACCACGCTATTGAATTTGATTGGTTGTGTGGATATCCCCAGCTCCGGTTCCATTTACATTGATGGCATTGAGACTTCCCCTCTTTCCGATCGGGAATTGACCTCCCTAAGACTACACAAACTGGGTTTTATTTTTCAAGGTTTCAATCTGATTCCGGTGCTTTCCGTGAGGCAAAATATTGAATTTCCCTTACTGCTTTTGGGAGATCTCACCCAAAGCGAGCGGGCCATGAAGGTGGATGCCTTGATCGATCGAGTGGGACTCCAACAGCAGCGAAACAATCGTAGCAATGAGCTATCGGGGGGGCAGAGGCAACGGGTGGCCATCGCTCGGGCGTTGGTGACCAATCCCAAGATCGTATTGGCCGATGAACCCACGGCAAACTTGGATTCAGAAAACGGTCGGAATGTCATAGACCTCATGAAAGAGCTTAATGTGGCCAATAAAACCACGTTTATCTTTTCCACCCATGATCCGGCTGTGGTGAAGCAAGCCAAAAGAGTGATTAGACTAAGCGATGGGTTGGTGGTGAAGGAGGAATTTCCATGATCCATGTTACCTTAATTAAGGTATCGGTGGAAGTGGCTCTGCGCAATCTGTTTCTTCATAAAGTACGAACCATTGTGGTTGGGGGAATCCTGGCGGGGTGTACTTTTTTGTTGGCAGTGGGTTTGTCACTTCTTCAGTCGATTGAAAACTCCATGCGTAATAGCGTCACAGGAAGTGTGACAGGACATCTGCAGGTTTATGCCGCCGACGCCCGCGACTCCTTGAGTTTGTTTGGAGGGGGATTTGCCGGAAAAGATGACAACGGCCAAATTAACAGTTTTTCGGCCATTGAAGGGATTTTTTTAAATCACCCCAACGTGAAAAATCTGGTCCCTCAGGGGTTTGACATGGCTCTTCTGTCTCGCGGAAATGTGATGGACGAAACCTTTGACGCCCTAAGGGAAACTTTTAAAAAAACCTCAGATGAAGGTCAGCATGGATTGGCCATTCAAGGCGCCAAAGAAGCCATTGAAGTGCTGAGAAAAGAGCAAGATTACCTGCGTTCCGTGGTGGGGGAAAGTCCCACTTGGCTTGCAAATCAGGCAAACTTAAAGGAAGTGAGCGACGAATCTTTTTGGATGCAGCTTCAGCAGTCTTCAGATAAAGAACCATTGTTCCAGAAACTTGAAACGCGCATTGCACCGATTTCAGGAGAAAAAGCCCCTGTTTACTTAAGATTTATGGGCACCGATATTTTAAAATTTGGTGAAAATTTTCAAAAATTTAAGCTCATCAGCGGACGCACCTTGGTCCCCGGAGCCAATGAAATCCTCATGAATCAAAAGTTTTATGATGATTTTTTGAGGAATATTGTGGCTCGCTATATGGATAAACTAGAAGAAGGAATTCGAATCAAAGAAAATTCCATTAAAGGAACATCCGAGCTCCAGACCATTGTTTCCGACCTTCCCAAACAGGCTGCGGCTGTGATGAGGGCAATTCATCCGGAAAAAAGATCGGAAGTGGCGCAAAAACTCGTTGATTTTTTAAAGGTGAGTTCTTCCGACCCCCTCGCCCAAAACCCAGTGAGAAGTTTGGATTCTCTTTTAAGGCTGTTTTTAACCTTAGAAGATGCCAATGCTTTGGAAAGAGTTGATTTTTTTAAGGAACAGATTAAGCCTTTTATGAAACTTTATGAGATAGGCTTGGGTGACATGGTGATGTTACGTTCCTACACCAAGAGGGGATACCTAAGAAGTGTTGGAGTGAAGGTGGTGGGCACCTACGGTTTTAGTGGCATCGAAAAAAGTGATTTGGCCGGGGTGTTTAATATCATCAATCTGGAGACGTTTCGGGAGCTCTATGGCCAGATGTCTAGTCAAGCCCTAGAAGAATTGGAGCAAATGAGAGCCGGAGTGAATTTAAAATCCGTGAGTCGTGAATCGGCGGAAGATGCGCTCTTTGGTGAGAGTTCAGACACTCCTGCACCTGTGGAGCCCACCCCAACCCCCGCCCCGTCCCAGGCGGATCGTCCGGAGACAGACCTAATCATCAATGCTGCTGTGATTTTAAAAGATCCAAACCAGTGGAGTAAAACTCTCCGAGATCTTCAAAATCTTCCCGCTTTAAAAGAAAACAATTTACAGGTGGTGGCCTGGAAAGACGCTGCGGGAATGGTGGGGCGGTTTGTGGATATCGTTCGCATGATATTATTCACTTCCGTGGGCGTGATTTTTGTGGTGGCCTTAGTGATCATCAACAATGCCATGGTGATGGCCACCGTGGAGCGGACGCAAGAAATTGGAACCATTCGAGCTCTTGGCGGTCAAAAATCCTTTATTTTGTTTATGTTTCTCACGGAAACATTTGTCACGAGCTTGATTGCCGCTCTCTTGGGAATTGGACTTGCAGGGCTATTTGTTTCGTTTTTGGGTGCCAAAGGCATTCCAGCCAATGTCAATGTGCTCACCTTTTTGTTTGGCGGACCACGACTTTACCCTCAAATTGTTTGGGAAGGCTTTCTCCTTTCTCCTATTCTCATTTCTATCATTTCCGTGATCTCCACTCTTTATCCCGCTTTTTTGGCTGCGCGAGTGAGTCCAGCGGTTGCCATGCAGGAAAGGGAGTAAATCATGAACCACGTCATTATCATCGCTTTTCGAAATCTTTTACAGGCCAAACGTAGGTCGTTGCTTTTGGGAAGTGCTTTAAGCACGGTAACGGCTCTGATGTTGGTTTTATCGGGCTTTTCCAATGGAATTTCTCAGCGCATGATCCAAAGTGCCACCACACTTTCCTCTGGCCACATTACGGTGGGTGGGTTTTACAAATCCCGGGCCAGTGGTGCGGCTCCTTTGATCGCCGATCACATAAAAATTAAAGAAATCATAGATCGTGAAGTGCCTGATGCGGTGCGGGTGGTGGACCGAATTCGAAGTTGGGGCCGAATCATTGGTCCTTTGGGCTCCATCAATACGGGGGTTTCGGGACTTCGTACCGAGCAAGAACAGGTGTTTTTTGATTCTCTTCGGTTTGCCAAAGAATGGGAGTATGTAAAAAACGGATCGGAAGAACGAAAAGGAAATTTGGAAATTTTTAAATCCGACCCCAACTCCGTCATTATCTTTGCAGCCCAAGCCAAACGACTGGGTGTTCAAGTGGGTGACAAAGTGACTTTTGTGACCGAAGTGGACAACCAACAAAGTAACACGGCCGACCTTACCGTGGCAGCCATTTGTGAGGACTTTGGTTTTTTAAGTAATTTTAGTATATTTGTGCCTAGGCCAACCGTAGTAAAGCTTAATAATGTTAAAGATACCGTCACAGGAGCCTATTATATTTACCTCAATCACATTAAAGCGAGTGACTCCGTGAGAAATCGCTTGTTTAAAGCCATAGAAGGAAGTGGCTATGCCATGATGGATTATGATCCGAATCCTTTTTTCATGAAATTCCCTAAGGTTCAAACCGCCGATTGGTTGGGACAGAAAATCGATCTCACCATTTGGAATGAGGAGATCAGCTTTCTCCAGTGGGTAACGGCGGCATTGGATGCCATTAGTTACTTTCTTTTAGCCCTTTTGGGTTTTATCATTGCCACAGGGATTGCGAACTCCCTAAGCATGAGTGTGCGTGAGCGCACCAAAGAAATAGGAACCGTGCGTGCCATAGGAATGCAGAGATCTCAAGTGGCATGGATGTTTTTGGGAGAGGCTGGTTTTCTAGGGCTCATTTCCACGAGCCTGGGGAGTCTTTTGGGGATCATTGCCATTTGGGGCTTAAACGGATTACAAATTCAGCTGCCTTGGACCATTTCCACGTTTTTGATGACAAAACAACTCTATTTTGAGGTTGGATTTAAGGATGTGGTGGTGGCAATTCTTGCATTTACGTTTATCACTTCCGTGGCGGCTCTGCCCCCGGCGTTACGAGCGTCTAAATTGCAACCTGTGGAAGCCATGAGAAAGAAGTAAAAAAAAACATCTTCAATTAAGAGGTATCGAACATGATTAATCGAAGGAAAATATTGAAAACGTGGTCTGTTGCTTTGACTTTGATGTCTTTTTTTAGTGGGAAGGGGTTTGGCTTGGACAACTCAGCCCTGAAATCCCTTCTAGTAAAGGTGGACGACAAGCAGAAAAATACGGGAGATTATAAAAGTCAGGTGTACATTGAGGAAACGGAAAAGGGGAAGAGCACTCGGGTATTAGAAGCTACGGTTTTTAGACGAGATGAACAAGACAAGTGGATGTTGATTTTTTCAAAACCCAGCACGGAGGCCGGAAAAGGATACCTAAGATTGGAAAAAAACCTGTTTCTTTATGAACCGGGTGTGGGAAAGTGGGAGCGTCGCACGGAAAGAACTCGAATTGGGGGCACCAATTCTCAACGGGGGGATTTTGACCAATCCCGTTTGGCCATTGACTATAAGTCTGAATATGTGGGTCTGGAAAAGCTGGGTCGGTTTATGGCTCACCATGTGAAGTTAACCGCCAACGAGGGAGCGGACGTAGCCAATCCCATTCTGGAGCTTTGGGTGGAAGAAAAAGAGGTCAATATTCTGAAACGCCAGGAATTTTCCTTAAATGGAAAGCTCATGCGAACCGTGTTTTACCCAAAGTGGGAAAAGACTTTTAGCAAGTCCAAAAACGCAGATGTATTTGTGCCAAAAGAGATGAGAATCTTTGACGAAGTGGAAAAAGGTAACAACACAACCATTTTACTGAAAGAAGTTTCTTTGGATCCATTAGATCCTAATATCTTTACAAAAGCCTTTATCGAATCCAAAATACGCTAGCGCCCTTTATTTAAATTCTTTTAATCATTTTTCAACGAATCGTTTGCCCAAAGCTTCGGTGGATGTGGGATTGGCACCTGTGAGAAGTTCTTTATGAGCCACCACCTGTTCGGAGGTGGGAAATCGAATGGTGTCCACCGATAAGCCTGCTTGGCGCAATTCGGGAGCCACATAAAATTTTAGTTTCTTTCCTTTTAGATAAAAAAAGGACTCTAAGATTTTTTCCTCCGCCACGCTGCCTATTGTAACATTATACCCTGAATATATAAAATCTTTTTGATCGGCTTGTGATGGTTTACGACCTATCGTCCATCCCCCAGGAAATGTGGTTAGGAGTAAGATGGGAGCGTGGCAAACAATGGCAGTGGGTCGCTGATTAAAATGGAAAAACTTAAGTACCTGGGCAAGCTGCTTTCCATGAATGTTCATAGGTAGGAGGTCTACTTTTGGAGCGTGTCCCCCTGGAATATAGAGTCCGGCATACTTGGATAATAAGCTGGGATCCTGGGAAAGATCTTCTAACTTTAGGAGCTCCTTGACCTTTCTACCTTGGTCCCTATCTTCTTTTTTCCAAATTTGAATTTGATCATAGGCTTCTTTGAATCAGAGAGGAACAACCAAAGCAGATTCCCAAGAGGATATGGGTCTTTTTAATGCCTCACTTGAACCAGATATGGCTTATCTGGTGAATTTAAGAAGAGGTTGGACAGACACCTTTAGTTTCCCTATTGTATTGAAGGAGGCGCGTGACGGCCAGGGTGAGCTAGAAAATTTTTCGAAAGCCTTTTTGGGGGGTAAGTTTATTTACATCAATCCATCAAATAAAGGCCAAGGGAACCATGAGTACATTCATCAAACCTTTAGAGTGCGGCTCGTTCCAAGGGATGGGGATGTGACTCTTTATCGATGCAGGCTGGGGAGTGGGGAATACTTCATTTCAAACCAAAAGGACTGCGAATCTATAAACACTGGGCTCTTAGTAGCCAATGATGGGGTTCTAGGGTACCTGCCCCATAGCGATAACCCTGCCTTCAAATACAAAATTTGGCGGGCAAAAGTGGGCAATCATTTTAAGTATGAGTTCAAACATGAAAGCTTCGAATCCATGCCCACGGTAGAACAGCACCCATTGGAAGGTAAACTCGCTTCTGCTTTGGTTCAGCGAATGACCAAGGGTACCTATCACCATTGGGCCAATGGACAGGAAGCCGGCTGGAATAAAGGGTAGGCTTATTCTGAATGCCATTGTAACGAGGCGGTTACCTTTTTTCCTATTTTATTTTCTAATTTTTCCAGAAGAACATGGGCAAATTGTTTCATTTTTTGAGACTGACATTGGATGACGAGATGGGAATTGGAAAAGAGATCCTCTTGGAGTTCCTGGGGAATGGCTTCCCTGGATGGGCTCACCTGATACACGGGCACTAGTGTGATCGCGTCGGGAGAGAATTCTGGATTGTGGGTTAAAAAAAGGTTTTTTTTGGACTCACTTACACCGTCTTGGGAGGTGAACACCATCCAAGGTAAGGGAGATTTAAGTTCCTTCAAATGACAAAGTAACGCAAGGAGTCCCACCTTAGGGGAAGGTTTTAGCACTTGAGTTAGGTGAAAATCCTCCTTTAGCTTTTGCGCCGTCCCAGGACCCACCGCGCCCCATTGAAACTGGTGTTTCCATAAAGGTTTCACGGCAGCAGAGGCATTTTGCCAAGCAAATTGATCAAAAACCTCCACGGCAATTTTACTCGTAAAAAGAAAGGTCCCTTGCCCTTGAGGGGCTAAAATAAAGGGAACAAGAGGTGTGACGTCGGCCACCTTCCAGACCCTAGAGGGCGGGGTGCACTCTCGGTTGGAATCGAGCCAAAGGGTGGCTTTCCAAATTTTGGGGGTGCTCACAAAAGGATTTCTCTAGGCAAAACCAAAGGGGTAACCTCATGGAACCCATGGAATTTTAAAAAGTCAACCATTTGTTTTGCAACTTGTGAAGCCTGAAGCATTTCAAATTTTTTGGTAAAACTTTTGTCTTGCAGTTGAGCGATATTTTCAACAAATCCCTTTTGGCTGGAACTGGGCACAAACTGGGCTCGAGCTAAGGACCCTTGGCGTGCACACATTAAATGGAGTTGATTACCGTCCCAATGACTGGCAATGGCCATCTGACAGTCCCCTCCCAAAAGAAACAGAGCCAGTCGTTCCCATAAGGCACAGCGGGTGGCGGGTAGGTTTTGGTTGGCTAGGAGCACTGGCCAATGGGCTCCATCGGTGCGGGATTCCACACACACAATGCCCTGGGCGGCGGGTGGCAGGCAAGCTTCGGGGGGCAGGGGGATTTGGGTGTTGGGGTCTAAAAGTCGGAGTCGGTGCAATCCGGCTTCCGCCAGCACGATGGCGCCCCACTCTCCTGCTTTCACCTTGGCCAATCGGGTGTCCACATTGCCTCGTAGGGGTTCTAGCTGAGCCCCAGAGCCTAAAATCTCAGTTAAGTAGACACTTCGACGGGCGCTGATCGTGCCCACCCGAGGGTTTTGATTTTGAACACATCCTTTCAAAATAGAAATCATTTCCTCCCATGGGTTGGGAAGGGCGTTTGGCGGGAATTGGGACCTCCACCCAGGGCTCAGCACCAAAACATCCCGGGAAGGGGCTCTTTCCGAAACCACCACCACTTCTAAGGGCAAGCAGGGTTCCACGGGGAGATCCTTCATGGAATGCACCGCTAAATGGGCTTTATGACCTAGGAGGGCCTGTTGAATCTCTTTCACAAATAACCCTTTTCCCGTGTTCCACGATTTCCGAGCTCCGTCGCAATCGGGGGAGGGCGGGATTTGCACTTGGGAAAGAGCCCCGGTTTGCATGCGATCTCCCGTGGTGACCACTGGGTATAGCGATGTGGGGCAGCCCAATTGGGTGAGCCACTGGGCAATGGTTTGGCTTTGGGTGGTGGCCAGGGCGCTTTGACGGGTGGCGAGCAAAAAGCTGGAATTCATGGTGATTCTTTCTGTGGATCGGAGGCGGACTGAGCTAAGGCCACGTGCACTAAGCTTTTCGCCACTCCCTGGGCAATGAGTTTGATATCTTGAGAACTTAAAGGTTTTGTGGGATCTTTGCCTTGCCGCTTTAAAATGTGTTTTTGAACTTCTCTTGTGATTTGCTGATGAAGCCGTGCAATCCCCGCTTTTTTCTGTTTTTCTTGGTGGTGTTTTAAAAAGGAATCCAACTCTTGCTGGATGATGACTCTAGCGGCTTGAGTGGCTTCCATTCGGGCTTGACGGTTGGCTCCCATGATGGAATCCAAATCGTCGATGTCAAAAAGGAATAGGGATTCTTGTTGGCCCACTTCGGGGTCTACGTTGCGCGGCACACAGATATCCACGATCACCAGAGGTGTGTTACTTTTAGATCTTTTTTTCCAGGAAAGAGTGTGGTGAGGCAAAATGATGGGTTCGGTGGAGGCCGTGGCTACAAAAATTAAATTAAATTTGTGAAGATCTTCAAGGGCGCTTTCCAATTCTTTGAACTGAATTTCAAAACGGGGTGTTTGAAGCGTTTGCAGTAAAGATTGGGCACGCCAGGCGGAGCGATTTGTTAAGGTGACGCTTGGTAGGCCCATTTCTTTCAGGTTTTGCAGGATGATTTTAGACATTTCCCCAGCTCCCACCACCAATACTTGAGAATGAATGGTGTCTTCTCGTACCCTTCGACTGGCTTCGATGGCGGCGTGTGCCACGGAGATGCTGTTTTTCCCGATGTCGGTTTCGGCTCTCACTCTCTTGGCGGCAGCAAAAATCCTATTAAAGAGCTGGATGGTTTTGGAACCGCATATCCCTTCGCTAAAACACTGATGCAAACCGTTTTTGACTTGTCCTAAAATATGGGGTTCTCCCACCACCAGTGAGTCTAAGCTAGAGGCAATGGCCATGAGATGACCCATGGCCGTCACATCGGTGCAGTGACGCATGAAGGGAAGGAGCTTTTGGGCTTCTTTCACTTGGGAGGCCAGTTCTTTGGGGAGAGAATGGGACCCATGCTCCAAAGCGGCGCATGCAATTTTGCATAGGCCTTGAGCCATTTCCAGGGGCGAAAGGATAGGGCCCAATGCCACTAGGTCAAATCGGTTGCAGGTGGTGAGGATGACCATCTCTTGGGTTTGGGGGCTGTGCTTTTTCCACTGGTCCCAAAATTGCTTTCGCTGAACCGCATCGCTCACCAGCTTAGACCAAAACTCACGAATTTCCACAGGGCAAGCCGAAAAATGGGCCCCAAAAAAGGAAAGGGGTGTGTGAAAGGGTTCTTCTTTTAGGTCCATGACTCTCCCAGTTCTCCCACCAAGGATTCACCCAGAAAAGAAGCTAGGGATTCATAGCTCACCTGCCGACCCAAGGCCACCATGAGTTTGGTGAGACTGGCCTCAAATGTCATGGAGTTTCCACTTAAAACGCCCCAATTTTGAAGCAAGGAACCGTTTTTGTAAGCCCCCAAATCCACTCCTCCATGGGAACATTGGCTTGTGACCAGTACCGGGATTTTATGGGTTTGGCAATGGGTCAAAAACCGTTCCCATTGACGGAGAGAATCTGGGTTCCCTAAGGGAAGGGTGCCTTTCCCAAAGGCCCGAATCACAAAGGCTTTATAGTGTTTAACCTCCTCTTGCCAAATCAAAGGGTGCGGACTCCATCCTGGAGTGGCGTGCCACACCCGAACGTTGGGCTCCAAGCGTAAATCGAGTGTTTCAGGGGAGGAGGCGGTGGTGGTGAGACCAGGGCGAAGGTGCAGATGGATGCCCACATGGCCTAGCTGGCCCCCATTGGGGCTGGTGAAGGCTTGAAGATGTTCCGTGGAGGTTTTGGTGGTGCAACTGCCTCGGTGGATTTTGGCGTCAAAACAGACCATAACCTCTGGTACGGGTAAGGTGGCTAACTGCACCGCATCCAAAAGATTGGCTTTGGCGTCGGTGCGAAGGGATTCCAAGGGGAGTTGGCTCCCCGTAAACACCACGGGTTTGGAACGTTTTCCCAAAAAAAAGGAAACGGCGCTGGCGGAATAGGCGAGGGTATCGGTGCCATGAATCACCACAAAGCCATCTTGGTGGTTCCATTGATCCTGAATCTTCTGGGCGATGGTTTGCCAATGCCCGGGAGTCATGTCGGAGGAGTCCAGATTGCAAAGCACTTCTAAGCTTAAGTGGGATGTGAGGCGGTGAACCTCAGGCACAGCCCGGTGAAGTTGTTCCAGAAGGGCGTGGCTGCTTTGAGGCTGAAGCGGAACACCCTCTTCCCAAGGGACCATGCCGAACGTGCCTCCTGTGTGGATGACCAGTATACGCTTCAAAACGGAGGAATCCTTTCGTATTTAAGTGAGCAGGGGTTTAGTAAGGGTGAGCCATTTTTCCATGGGGCACCAGCAATCAGATGGACCCAAAAAGAGCCAACCCCAGCCAAACGGCCCCCCACAGCACCAAAAAGGCCCTGCGGTGGCTGGACCAGTTTCCAAAACTTCGACCAAAAACGGTGGCCAAATACCACAGCCATATAAAAAAAGCCCAAACCACTTTGGGTGTGGACGCCCGGGCATCATAGTCGGGCGATTGCACGAGCCATAGCCCCGTGACCATGCTCAAGGTGAGAAAGCCAAGGCCTATCAGGGTGGAGCGTTCTCCCATGATCTCCAAGCGATCCAGACCCGGTAAAATGGGCAAGGAATCCAGAATCTTTTTTTTAAGTCGGTTGTGCACCCAAATGTAGAGCCCGGAAAAAACCGCTGCCACAAAGAGGATCCCCTGCCCAATGGCGGCACCCAAGGCGTGGAGAGCGGCCATACCCTGGGGAGCGCCCAAGCGGGTGTCATGGGGAAACAAAAAAGGAGTTGCCGTGATGAGCACCCACGACAACGCAGCCGCTCCAAATCCAAAGGCCGGCATGGAAGTGCCTCGTTTTTCCAAAACCAAGCCAGTGGCTCCCAAAAGCAGGGCCATGACCGTGGTGACTTGATGGCTCCTGGGGGTAAAGGGATAAAGAAACTGGACCACAAGCAAACAAAAAACCAGGGCACTGGCTCCCCAATAGCACCAAAATCCATATCGAGTGAGGGAACTTTGATCGGAGAGTAGGTGAGACCCATCCTGGGAAGGGAGGTCTCTTCGGTGCCGAGGATGTTGACCTATCATGTGTTTTCGAATGCCAAGCCAGCCCAAAAGCAAAGAAAGGGCAAAAAATAAACTGGCACCCATGCGTAAGCCCGTTTGAGCCATAAGCATCTGGTGTAAAAGAGTTTCTGCCGTGGGGAGGTTGTTCATGGATTTGCCTTCTTCCGCCTCATGGTGTAGTCTAAGGAGAATCTTTCCCAAGTTGGCAAAGCGGAATCGTCGTTTTACCCAAAAGGAATCCATTTCCTTTCGTTACGATAGGACAATGGTTCACTCAGGTCAAGGAGTTGTAAAATGCAAAAGCTGAAGTTGAGTTATTTTGATTTTAATGGGGGCAGAGGAGAGTGCGTTCGCATGGCTCTTGCTTTGGGGAATATCCCTTTTGAAGACGATAGGATCACCATGGAGCGATGGCCCCAGATCAAAGCAGAGCAGCCTTATGGAGCTTTGCCGGTGCTTTACGTGGATGGAGTCCCATTGGCCCAAACCAATGCCATCTGTAGGTATGTGGGTAAATTGGCAGATTTGTACCCAACCGATCCCTTACAGGCCGCATTTTGTGATGAAGTTTTAGATACACTTGAAGAGCTCAATCAGCAGCTGGGTGCCACCATGGGACTCCTCCCTGAAGAGAAAAAAACCAAGCGTCAGCACCTGGCCAACCAAACGCTTCCTATCTATTTGAAGGGATTAAATCGTCGGCTTTTAGCAGGAGGCGGCCAATACTTTGCCAATCAAAAGCTCACCGTTGCCGACCTTCGAGCATGCGATGTGATTCAGTGGCTCAGCTCCGGAATGCTGGACGACATCCCCACTCAGCTCACACAAACCGTTGCCCCTCAACTCATGGAGCATTGTGAGCGCATCCAGAGGGAACCGAGAGTGGTGGGTTATTTGGCGAAGCGGAGGAAAATCTAAACTGCATCTATCAATTGTGCTTTTCCTTAAAAATAAGCCACTTAGACCTTCATAATCCGAGCATTGAATTTGGGTATGGCTCTTGTGGTTATTTTTTTATTTGTAACAGATACTTACCTAGAAAAAGCACAATTAACAAGTGCAGTTTTTGGGAGTTAAGGTTGGTTTGCGATCAGCCACACCGTTTGACCCACCACCTGGGAAATGGATTGATAATAAGGGAAGTTTAACTTATCTATGGTATCACAGGCTTTGTGGTAGCAGGGATTGGAGTCGCCTCCAAAAAAGTTTTCACTCACGATGATGGCAGGAATGTTCTGATCCCAGAATGAAGCGTGATCAGAGCGATTGGTGCAGGCTTTTTTCTCTTTCAAAACCATAGGACTTGATAAGCCAGTGAGTTGACTGCGTAACGCGTTTAAAAGAAATTTACTGTCAGACCTATCACAGTCCATGGCGTGGAAAAAGCCATCATTTTTCTTATGGTATCCTATCATATCCATGTTTATCACTCCCAGAATTTGGCTCTTTTGAGTTTTGGCCAGTTCCTTGGCGTACGCAGCCGATCCCACCAAGCCAATCTCCTCTTGATCAAAGCTCACAAATTGAATGGTGTGTTCAGGGACCGGTTCTTGCTTCATTCGGTCCGCCAACACCATCAAAAGTGCGGTGGCCGAGCCGTTGTCATCGGCACCCGGTACTCCCACCGTATCCAGATGGCTCGTGACGAGGATCTTTTTTCCACTTTTTCCTTCTATCAAAGCTTCCACATTGCAACCTGAATCGCCACCCTTTTGGTAACACACTTCCGATGCCCCAAGACCCATGGCTTTGTATTCGTTTACCATCCATTTGCGGAAGGAACTCCTGGCGGTGGGGCTACGTCTCTCTTTAATATTAATAACTTTACCTTCTACCTCAATAGAATCCTCACCCGAAACTTGTCTCACCCGGGAGTTGAGTTTGGTGGGGTCCACGATATCGGGTAATGGGGACACGGAAAAAGGCGAAGCGAAAGAAGGGAGTTGGGCTTCTAGCCTAAAATGAGGAGTGCTTTTGACTCCGTCCCATGAATCTCGCAGTTCCTGAACGTTGGCGAGTTTAAAAAAAAGATCGGTTCGCTGGCTTAGAAATCGATATTCTTTGGCAGTTAATAGAAACAACCCCTGATCAGGAGAGGAGTCCCATTTGGAACTTGCGTCCACTGCAATACGATGGTGATTCCAAGAAGCCTCCATGGGACCCTCAATAAACGCTAAAACCTGGCCAGGCCTAAGGCTGAGTCGAATGCCAGTGCTTCCCCACTTTTGGGAAGCAACCACCAAAACCCTGCCATTGGGGAGCTGGGCTTTTAAGGCAATGGTGCCTAATTCCGCAGCGGAGGAGACCGTGCCAATCCAAGCTTGTTTTGTTTGGGTGGTAAAGTGTTCCAGTTGGAGCCCAGGTGCATGGCCATAAGCCATGGTAGAGAGGCACACCCCAGCTAAGACAGCTGGGAGAGTAGCTACCCAAGGGAACCAAGTACTCACGACCGTAAATCTAATCAGCATATTGGACTCACTTTCCTGGGCATCAGTAGCACGATTATCGCGCATAAGATGGATTTTAGATGGCATGGGATCGTTGGAGAGTGTATCTTATATTAACCGGCCAGCCAACTGTAAACTGCCCTTTTCAATTGTGCTTTTTTGATGTATAAAGAATTGATATTACACCGATAATTGTTTTTCAAAAAACTTTTAATAGAAACCATGAAAAATCTTCAGGAATTCAGGGCCTTCCCTTTAAAAAGCACAATTAACAGAGGCAGTTTTTAGGTGTTGACATTTTGACGCTCTTTAAAGGTCGGCGAGGAAAACCCAACTGCTTCATCAGATAGGGATGAAAGCAAGTTGATTTGGATCATGGCGCGACGCGGCAAAAATTCAGCAGGAATTTCTGCCTGTGGCAAGAGGGTGACTCTCATTAAAAATTAGTTCAGTGTTTGAACGACTTTCGTATTGTGAAACCAGGTGTAAATATCCACTAAATCTTGAAGATTGCAAATCTTTTTGGTGGTAGCCCAGGTGCGACGTTTGAGCACCGCAAGGCGGTCACGGAGCATGGCACACGTGTGATTCA
>JBIIVH010000020.1:0-61648 GCA_044339525.1 Silvanigrellaceae bacterium
GGCGCTCAGAGGGATACGTTGGGCGGCCATGGCAAAAAGTAGAAGCGGTATCGCAGTGAGGGCACCCCCCAAGGAGAGCCAATAAAAGGCGGGGGTGGAAATCCAGTGGTTCCAGGTCCCAGGAACATTTACGAGCAAAAACCCCAGATAGGCACAGGCAGGAAGGGTCAGTATCAGACTCTCCCGAAAACTGGCCAGCAGGGGAGGTGTTTTGGTGATTTTGCGGCACACCCCATAAAAACTAAAGGTGCTGGCCAGCAAAATGGCGAGCCAAGGAAAAGCACCCGAATCCACCGTGAGAAGAACCACACCCATCCCAGCAAAGACCACTGCCCCCCACTGGCGTCCATTCATCCGTTCCCTAAAAAAGAAATATCCAATCAACATATTAAAAAGTGGATTGATAAAGTAACCTAAGCTTGTTTCGATGATACGTCCCTGCAACACCCCCCAAATAAAGAGGAGCCAGTTGGCCCCAATCAAAAAAGCACTCAGCCATGTGAGGGCAAAAGGAGATGGCTTTTGGGAAGCACCAAGAGAGCCAGAAGTCGGACCTTTGAAAACAAGCAGGGCCACGCCAAAAAAGACACTAGACCAAATCACCCGCCAGGCGATCAGCTCGCCGGCCTGCATGTGGGAAAAGGCGCTCCAAAAGAGGGGAAAAATCCCCCAAAGGCTGTAAGCACAGATGGCTTGGATATAACCCGACCGAGGTGAACTGGGTTCGGCTCCCATCTAAGTTGGAACCTGGATGGGGAGGTAAATTTGAGTGGTGAGCTCCTGTGCTGGGGTTTTTAGGGGATCGCTAATGTAAACCTCATAAGGCGCAATGGTGGGATGGGGTCTGTATTTTAATGATTTTTGTAGCAGCTTGATGGCTTGCCAGGCTGTGCTGAGGTGCTTATAAGGCCCCACCAAGGTGACCATTAAGGCATCATGGGACTCCATATGGACACCCACGAGAGGCTCAGACAAGGGAGTTTGAGAAGACTCGAGCTTGTTGCCGATGGTGAAATTGACTCTATCACGCATCCTATCAAAATCATGGCAAAGGCAAATCCCTTCTTTTAGGGACTTATCTTTCAGAAGTCCTGCTGGTCCGTAGAGTTTGGTGCAGGCCGTCTGAATGAGCTCTGAAATTTGGCTCAAGGCTCCAGAGGTTGGGATCCCGGCCATGGAAAAGGAATCCACCCGGTGAAGATGGGATTGGGTCAACTGGGACTTGGGAAACTCCAGTCGGCATCCCGAAGATCCTGTTTCGCAAAAATCTTTGAGAAGAAGTAAGCCCCGCTCGAAGTCATGTCCCACCTGAGAGAGAACGGGCATCACCAAAAATTTCTTCAAAAATATCAAGAACCAAGGCAAAGTGGCCGCCATTTTCCAATGCACCTGAGTTTGATTTTCGGAAAGCTGACTCAGTTCAAACCAAACTTTGGACACTGCGCCCCTTTTTAATTTTAAGTCCAATTCCAAGCGGGAATGGGGAGAGATTCCCTTCAAGACCAACTGTCCTGAACCCACACGGCCACCTTTCCATTCCTGGGAGTGGCCAACGGATCCTGCCGCACCTGATAACGTGATTTTGCAATCGGGATCCAGAACTAACCAAGGTGACCAAAACGTCCAAAGGGAAAAATTAGAAAGAACTTGATATACAGACTTGACGGGCTTTTCGATCAGAATGGTCTTGTCAATTTCCATCTTAAACACTTAGGCACCTACTTTGTGTTACCTGGCCTTGGAATCGTATCACTAAATCTCTAAGCACTCATGGGATGTCCAAACCGCTTCCCAAATCTTTTCTTGCTCAATCTGATGGGCCTTTTCAATTCCAACCGCTGTGGACGCCCGGGCTCGGCGTCCAATGTACACGAGTTCTGCATTCCATTTAGAACCTTTCGGGTTGGAAAGCTTTTTAAGTAGGGCTGACAACTGGGGGGCTAAATGGGAATAGGCGCCCATGTTTTTAGGCTCCTCTTGTGCCCAAATGACCTGAGTGGCGTTGGGAAAGGACCGAAGGATCTCGGAGAGTTTGTCTAGGTGGAGAGGGTAAATTTGTTCTAATTTCACCAAGCTGGTTTGGGCACCTGAGGCCGCCAGGGTAGGAGAGTCTTTAGACTGTTTAGCCAGATAATCCAGGCTTTCAATGGAAAGTTTGCCGGTGCAAAGCACCACCCGGCGAACCTCCGAGGAGGTTTTTGAATGCCTCTCGTCTCGCAGTATCTCTTCAAATCTTTTGACCGGACCCTGTCCAGTGAAGTCTTCCATGGGGCTCGTGGCCCTTGGGTTTCTGAGATAACTTTTAGGTGACAAGATGATCAAGGGCTTTCTAAAGTTTCTCTTGATCTGCCTACGTAACAAATGGAACAGCTGGGCGGACGTGGTGGGGATGCAGAGCTGAATGTTGCCTTCGGCGGCACTTTGTAGGAATCGTTCCATTCGAGCGCTGGAGTGTTCAGGTCCCTGCCCTTCATATCCATGGGGTAATAGTAGGACCAACCCATTGGACAATCCCCATTTGGTTTCAGAGCAGGTGATAAATTGGTCAATGATGACTTGAGCCCCATTAGCAAAGTCTCCAAATTGGGCTTCCCATAAGGTAAGACAATTGTCGTGCACCAGGGAATAACCATGTTCGAAGCCCAAAGCCGCCGTTTCGGAAAGCAGGCTGTCGGAGACGGTAAATCGGGCGGAATCTGAGGCACAGTTTTGAATGGGGGTGATGCGGTTGCCTTGCAAGAAATCCGTAAACACCACATGCCTATGGCTAAAGGTACCTCTTCGGGCGTCTTGACCCATCAAGCGCACACTGGTGCCTTCCTGAAGCAAACTGGCGTAGGCCAGTAATTCCCCTAGGCCCCAATCGATGTTCTTTTTGCCTTCTAGCATATCCAGCCGTTCCCCCACGATGGTGCGTCCCAGCTTGGGGTTGATGGTGAAACCTTCGGGGATTTGAACCAATTTTCGGCCCAATTCCTTGAGGTTTTCAGAAGGAACACCTGTGTCAACGGGATCCAAGAGTTGGGATTCGGAAGCCGCTTGAAAACTCGCTCCCAAGCCTCGGCTTTTTTTAAGAAGCGTAATGGGCGTGTGATTTTGGACGCACCGATCGTAATCCCCTTCAAAGACGTTTTTAACAGACTGGTAGAAGTCTAGCTGGGCTTGAGGGTCTAGTACACCTTGCTGATGGAGAGTTTGGCCATAAACTTCATAGGGGGCGGGACGATCTTTAATGAGCTTATATAAAGTGGGTTGAGAGAAGGTGGGTTCATCGGATTCGTTGTGACCATGTCTACGGTAACAAACCATGTCAACGATGACATCCTTTTTAAATCGATATCGGTATTCTGTGGCGATTTCCATCACTTTGTGCACCGATTCGGGACACTCACCATTTACGTGAAACACAGGGATTTCCAACATCTTGCCGATGTCGGAGCAATATCGACTGCTCCTAGCATCGGAAGGATTGGTGGTGAAGCCCACCTGATTATTAGCCACGATGTGAATCGTGCCGCCTGTTTGATAGCCTTCTAACAGCATCATTTGCATGGATTCATAAACCACACCTTGACCCGCAAAAGCGGCATCACCATGCAACAACACTCCCACCACAGCGTCTGTATTGCTTTTGTAAAACAGATCTTGCTTGGCTTTGGTTTCACCCAGCAAAACGGGATCCACAAATTCCAAATGGCTTGGGTTGGAACTCATGGACACACGCACGGAAGAACCCCCACGGGTAAGGTGATCTCCTTCATGTCCGCCGTGGTACTTCACATCCCCATCACCGCCTAAATTGGGGTTGGGTTTTCCGGTAAATTCAGCAAAGAGATTTTCGGCGGGTTTGCCGATGAAATTCACCAGCAAGTTTAGCCGGCCCCTATGGGCCATGGCCACCGTGATTTCTTGAGCTCCTAAGGATTGGGCTTTTTGAGCAATGGTTTCCAAAGCCACCAATTGGGCATCAGCCCCCTCAATGGAAAAGCGTTTTTTGCCAATAAATTTGGTGGCAATGGTTTTTTCTAGGGCGTCTGCCTTGCACAACTCTGTAAAAAAATGCTTTTGAAGGGTGGGTGAAACGGAACTAGCAGAAAGCACAAGTGCTTCCCTTAAAAAAGACACCTCCTGGGGGTCGGTGAGATGGGACATTTCGATCCCGGTTTTTTGATTATATATGTCTTTTATTTTTTTTAAAAAGTCATGGCCATTAAGGGGTGACGTAAGGCCAAACCGACCCGTCTCACTTAAGGGAACATGGGCATCCAATTCGGCCATAGAAAACGACGTAAGATAAGGAGGCTCGGATGGGGGATCTTTTAAGGGATTAACCCAAGCTGCCAAATGGCTATTTTGCTCCACCTCCCGAATCCAAAGTTGCCATTTGTAGGAAAGAGAGTCCCCCGACGTTACCGTATGGGCAGCGGGCGTGGAGGAGGAAGGAGATGGGGATCCACTGGGGGTTGGAGTCTCCTGAGAGGCCCGCCGCAGGAGAGCCTCCCAAGCACTTGGATCGGCCATCAGACTTTTGGCCAATCCAAAGCCTTCTTGGTAACCATCAAAAAAAGCGCGCCACTGGGGGCTAATTTGATCTGGGTTGGCCAGATAAGTCTTGTAGAATTCTTCGATCAACCAGGCATTGGCCTCCACGGCGTCTGAACTTGAAAATCGAGGGACCACAGCAGTTTGATTCATGGGGAAGGCTCCAACTGAAAAAAGGCAATAGAATAGACCAAAAATCCTTTTTGACCCACCCACATTATATTAATGAACCTAAAACTCAATGGCTCTGCCGTCACAAAAAAGGGTTGTGACCCGTTTACGAGAGAGGAGTGTGATTAGGGCCTAGGGTACTTCAGAAAAAAAATGGCTTGATGACGATAGGTGGAGATTTTTTGGTAGAGGAATCTTCCCGGTGAACCAGAGTACACAAATAGATTGAGCTGGCCATGAAGAAACTGGATATCGATGTGGCCTTTTCCACCACCTTTAGGATCCAGCCGGGTGAGGGCCGATCGTCCCAGACAATCTTGGAATTCGGGTTTTGTGACGCCCTCAAACCAGATGTCGGTGGGTTCCTCTGAGGGGTGCCAGAGAAACGGATCATTTTCGCTTAAGACAGGGCTCGTGGCAATGGTATAGCGGATGCCGGAGTAATAGTCAGACCCCAAGATTCCCATGGATAGGTGAGTGGGGCAGTTACCTTGAAGGGACTCGATGGGGATTTTGACGATGCTTGAAGTTTCAGCGTTGGCTAAACTGGGATAAAAAAATGCAAAAATTAGGGAATAGAGCGCTTTCATAGGGACTCCAGAGTGGGTGTCTGTAGTAAAAAAGGTAACACACTGGAGTAAACGAGCAATGTGCCGCTATGATTTTAGAAGAGTGAACTGTTTTTTAACCAGGACATATAGCTGAATCCATCCGAATTGGGGCGTCCCGGTGGAATTTCCACCACCCCATCACTCTTTAACAAAGAAACAAAATCTCCTGAATTATTTTGAGGTAAAATATGGGCGGCTAATGCGCCCTCTTCTGTGGGAGTTAACTGAACTGAAGCAAACAAAGTAAGGTGTGAATGGGAAGGGGCTTGCTGGCCCGGTAAGAGTGGTACCATATTAGACCCGGGGAGCTTGCCAAATTGGAGAAAACGAAGGGCTGGAATGACATATTTTAGGGCGGTAACCATACAAGAAACCGGGTTGCCAGGCAGCCCAAAAACCAACTGACCTAGGGGCCCCACGCCAAACCATAAGGGCTTGCCGGGTTTCTGGCTCACTTTGTGGAAGACCTGGGTAACTCCAAGTTCCCTCAGGATGGCTGGCACATAATCGGCGCTGCCCGCACTCACGCCTCCGGTGAGGATCAAGACATGACTTTGGGAGAGTTGGTCTTGGACTTCTTGCGCCAAAATAGAGGGATCGTCGGGAACGTGACAAGGTTTGTGACAGGTAAATCCATGACTTTGCAAAAGGGCAAGAAGAGCGGTGGGGTTACTATTGCGGATCTGATGCACCCCTGGCTGGGAGGTTTCCACAGCCACAATTTCCGAACCCGTGGCCACGATTCCCACTTTGGGGCGAGAAAGGAGCAGTGAACTGGCCCCCACGGCGGCGGCAATCCCCCACTGATTGGGACCCATGAACGTGCCCTTGGGCAAAACCAAGCTGCCTTGGGTGGCATCGCTTCCTTGGCGATGGACAAACTGACCTGGCTTCACTTCGTATCCGGGATGTAATACCGCCCAAAAGTGGGAGCCTTCTTTGACGCGCTGAAAATACTCCAAGGGTACCACGGCCTGGGCGCCTGTGGGCAAGATGGAGCCTGTCATCACTTCCAGACAACTTTGGGACTCCGGAAGCGACTGTACCTCCTCTCCCGCCAGGGCCCTCCCTAAAATTTTAAACCTTTGGCAGGCTGAAGGGTCGCCATGGGAAAGTGCCACCGCGATGCCATCCATCATCACCCGGTCATAGGGAGGCAAATCCCGGTCGGCGCAAATGTCTTCTCTTAGAATTCCGGGAAAAGGATTCTGGTAACTTGTTGGGGTAAAGGGCAATTTTAACGGAGTGTGTTGAGCGTGGTCCAAAACCATTTTCCAGGCTTGTTCTACAGAAATCATGGGAAAATTCCTCCTTTAATGCCATCGTTCAATGGTGGGCAGTGGCACCAGGCCGCTCCCGATTCCCGGCGGGATTTGCTAATTTTTTCAGTGTGGGGGAGGCTTCACTCAAATCCACAGACACGATTTTACTCACTCCTGGTTCGGACATGGAAATCCCATAGATGGTGTCCAATACCTCCATGGTTCGGCGGTTGTGGGTGATCACCACAAACTGAAATTCGGAGCTTAAGGCGCTTAAAATGGTATTAAATCTCCCCACATTGGCCTCATCTAAAGGGGCGTCTACCTCATCTAGAAAACAAAAGGGAGCTGGCGTGGTTTTGAGAAGGGAAAAAATGAGGGAAATGGCCGTTAGGGCTTTTTCTCCACCGGAAAATAAGGCCATGTTTTGCTGTTTTTTGCCGGGCAATTGGACTAAAATTTCCACCCCAGTGGTAAGTAGATCAGCGGGGTTTAGGAGATTGAGCTGTGCATTTCCACCGGGAAAAAGAATGGGAAAGGTGTCTTGGAAGTGTTGATTGACTTGAACATAAATTTCTTGAAACCGGGTTTTGGTGAGTTCTTCGATATCAAAAATGCTTTTGCGAAGTTCCTCTGTGCTTTTTACAATGTCATCTTTTTGTTGCAGAAGAAAATCGGTTCGCTCCCTCACTTCATTGCGCTCTTCCAAAGCACGCTCATTGACTGGCCCTATGGTTTGCAAGGCTTCGTGGATTTCCTTGATTTCTTGCTCCCACATTTTAAGCTGGGCGGGGTTATCTTCCCCTTGGCTTGGCAACTGGGAGGGGCCTAACTTATATTTCTCCCAGGCATCCCTTAGGGCCAATTCCAGTAGGGTTTTGATCTGCATGAGTTGCGACGACTTTTCCGTGATAAACTTTTGCTCGCTATTGGCTTTATCTCTAATGTTTTTGAGTTTATTTTCTATCACTCGGGCCATTTCTTCTTCCTGGGCCTCTTCTTCTCTTTTTTCATCCAGCGACTCTTTGAGATGTTCCACTTCCCTTTCTAGAAAAAGAATTTCCGATCGGAACTGCTCTTCCTCTTCATCGGTTTTTTCTGCGGCGGTGTTTTGGGAGGTGATCTGAGCCATGGTGCGGTCTAAGCGCTCTTGGATGCGTTTGATATTGAGCTTTTGCTGTTCGTAGCTGATGCGAAAATGGTGTTGCCTTTCTTTAAGGATATTGCGCTCGGACTTGGTTCGGCTGACGCTGCCCATGGTTTCTTCTTTAACATCTCGGGCATGGGACATATCCTCTTCTTTTAATAAAAGTTCTTTTTGAGTTCTGTTTTTCTCCATTTCGAGCTGATGGATGTTTTTAGAGGCGTTATCGTATTTAGACTTGAGCAGGTCCCACTCGGCCTGTAATTCATTTTGATCCTCTTGCCATTTCTGCAGCTGGGAATCGGTTCCAGAAATCTTTTGGTGGAGATTTTCCATTTGGCTAGAGATCTTAAGATTTTCCATGGTTTCTTGGGACAGTTGGGTTTCCATTTCCGCCAAGGAAGCCTGGAGTTGGGATTTGGTTTGCTGAAGTTTATAGAGCCTAGCCTCCCATTCTCCCAGAAGGTCTTGATGTTGTGTGAGTTTGGATTTGTGCTCTTCCCATTCCCGACGCAAATGCAAAAGGCCTTCATTGGCGCCATGGGCTTGCTTTCCAAATGCAATGGGACGATGCCACGCGCATAAGCTGCCTCTTTCTGTAAGGATCCAAAATGCAGGCGCCTCTGGACCTAATTGTTTTAAAACCTTTCGGGCGATCCATTCATCTGGAGCGATCAAAACTCTGTTGAACAAATGTTTTACATGTTCTGGAGTTTCGGGAGCCAGTCTCTCGGCCACCCATCTTACTCCCGGTATTTTTAAAATTTCGGTTAATGCAGCTTTTTCATTTGCCAATAAAGGGGCCATAAAGTCCTGGGATAGCAACTGAATTCTTGAAAAGTCTTGTTCCTCTGCCTTATCCAAAAGAAAAAGTAGGCCATCAAAGTCTTCCACAATGGCCGCTTCTAAGAGCTCGGGAAGGGCCTTTTCCAAAATGGGCTCATCTTGGGGGTGTGCTTTGATTTTTTCAAAGACAAACCCTGAAAAAGCATTGGGAAATTTTTGACGTAAGGCTTGGGATCCTTGGGAACTTTGCGCCCCTGAATCTACTATTTTTTGAAGACTTTGTACAGAAGCCATGGTTTGAACAAGTTTTGATTTTTGGGCGTCCCTTTGCTCTAAAAGCTTTTGAAGCGCTGGCTCTAGCTCGGAAAGTTGCTGCTGGAGACTGGCCTTTTGGGCGATCTTACTGTCCAAACCACATTGAGAACCATCTTGAACTTGTGATATTTTTTGCAGATGCTCTACTTGTTCTAGCCTCTGATCTAAAAGTAGTTTTCTGAGTGTTTCGTTTTTCTGGGATTGAAGGTGAAATTTTTCAATCTGTTGGAGGGTGTTTTCATTTTGAGTGAGTAGGGTGATAAGGCTCGTTTGGGTGGCATTCAGCTGGTAACGAAGTTCATCACACTGGGATTTTTCAACTAAAAAACGCTCCTCTTGAATTTCCCATTCCTGATTTAGGGATTCCAAAACGCCATCGAGTTGGGCGAGTTCAACTTCTGAATCTTGCAGGTTTTTTTGGTGCGTTTCCAAATGTTGCTCTTCCTGTTCAAAAGAGTCCTTATCCTCCTGAAATTGGGTCTGAAGATTTTTTAAAATGATCTGCCGCTCTTTTCGATGGTATTCACGATTTTCCAGTCGTTCTCTGACTTTTGTGAGGGCAATGCGTTTGTCGTCCCATAGGTTTCGAAGCCTATCGATCTCCACCATCAACTCCATTTGTTGGGATTTGTGTTCGTTGGCCTGGGACTCTAGCTGGGCACTTTCCAGGAGTTTGGTTTCGGCGAATGTTTTTTGCTTTTGAAGTTCTTCTTCCACAAGAGTTTGATGAGATCTTAAAAACCCCACCCGATCCTTGAGAATGGATATCTCCCGAAATTGAAGGTCTTGTTGGAGACTCATCTTTAAGGTAGCGGCTTTGACTTGTTCTTCCAGAGATTGGAGTTGATGGGTGAGTTCTGTTTCCAGTTGTTCTAAACTTTTTAATTTTTCGGCGGTGGATTCGAGTCTTTTTTCCGCTTCTTTACGTTTGTTTTTGAACGCACTAATGCCGGCAGCTTCTTCTAAAATTTCACGCATTTCTTCGGGATTAGCTTGAATGATGCGATCTCTCTTTTCCTGAGCAATGATGGAATAACTTTTGGAACCCAAACCAATAGACAGTAGAAAATCAACGATATCTCTTAGCCGGCAGGATTCGGAGTTCATAAAATACTCCCGCTCGCCCGATCGATTGATGCGCCTTTCAATGGAGATTTCTTCTAGATGTAAGAATTCCGGTGGGCAACCATTGCCATCATTGAGAAAGGTAAGCTTTACCGTGGCGGTGCCCATGTGTTTACGAGACTGGGAGCCTGCAAAAATGATATCCGTGGGGTCGTCTGCCCTCAGGCTCTTGGCGGTTTGTTCTCCCATCACCCACCGCACCGCATCAATAACATTGCTTTTTCCGGAGCCGTTGGGTCCAATGACACCGGTGATTCCTTTGTGATACTGAATGACCGTGCGATCGGCAAAGCTTTTGAACCCATGGATGGTGATGGATTTGAGTTTCATGCTTCGGTGAATTCCTCTTTTGGGTGCCAACTTCTTCTGGTGCACGTCTTTTTGGCTGGTGTCAAGAAGTTAGGAGGTGGATTTGGTTGGGATTCAAACTACACGCAAACCGAAGGAATGTCTAAACACATAGACCTTTGGTAGGGGATGGAACGCTTTAAGCTCAAAATACCCAAAAAATGGTGGGAAGTCTTTTCGAGATGGAAGTCTAAGCTTCTAATGTTAGGTTCTTTTTTCTTGGTGTTTTGCATCCTCGTCTATTCCAATCAGCTCAATGCCCCCTTTTTGGATTATGTGTCTTCTTTGCCTCCCGATGTGAAAAATAATGAAATTTTCTCTCTAGAAGCGTTTAAATTAGATTTTTATGAATGTGAGCTGGCCAATGCGCCTGTCCATGAGGAATGTAGGGACCTGAATGATTTGGCGCCAACCAAGCTGGACCGTCCCTATTCTTTTCCATTGTCGCCCCAAGATGTGGAAGATCTAGAGCCTTTTTTACAATCGGCCAATCGGGTGATTCTTACCCATGCCATGGACCCGGCTTGGCTCCCCCTGGCTGAAAAACAAAAGTTTGTGGTGGTGGTGGCACCTAGGAGTGTGCAAAAGGATGGTCTTTTGAGGTGGGGGAGCTTTCAATCTTTTAGTGGTGGTTATGGCACAGCCTTAGTGTTTTTTGTCCCCTCTAAAGCACTTTTGGAGCAGGAACCCCTACGTATTGACCTACGCATTCCTAAAAAAGTCCCTTTTGGCCCCTGGACGGATCCCATTAGCCTCACCTCTTCCAAGCACTGGGAGGCTCTCATCTCCACCCATCGGATTTTGACGGTGGCCCAACACTTTTCCATCCAAAGGGACTTAGGGTTATCTCTCCTGGTGGTTTTGGTGGCCATTGTTTTGGACCACAGTTCTGTGGTGGGTGTAAGCTCGGCGTACGCGGTGGCAAGGTCGTTAAGGGCTTTTATGGCCTCTTTCCTGACTTTTGGTTCGTTTAAATCACTGGGGTTCCTCTTTTTAACCTATTCTCTAGTTAATGCACTCATTGGGGTGTGTGTTTGTGTTTTTTGTATGCAAATTAGCAACTTAAATTTTCTGAAAAAACGAACCTGGATCTTATTTACTTTGATGGTCTGGATTTTGCAGTCCAGTTATCTCTACTTCAAATATGAATCTAATCTGACAGACAGCTTTGTGGTGATGGATCTCCTATCGGATGCCGTGGCAAGTGCGGTGGGGCTTCTCATATTAGGTGTGGGTTTGGGTGTGTTTTGGAAGCGCCGCGTACGGGAAAAAAGCAGTGGATCCCCCTTAAAATCTCAAGCAGGAGGTCACTTGGTTCCCGCCCCTTCCGAATTTGAATCCCTCAGTGCGATTTGGTTTGTGACTCGATTGTTGGTTTTGGCGGTGGGATTGATTCTCACTTTTTTCGCTAACTTTGAGGAATCTTTAGCTTTATTTGCAGGGGAAAACAAGAGCCCGTTGGATTGGCGGCATACGGTGTCTATGCCGGTGATGGTATCAGTGGCCTTGATCCATGTGGGGTCCATCACTCGAAAAATTCGCATGGTGGCCCAACGGGAATCGGCCATGGCGGTAATGGCCAATGAAGTGAACATGGCCAAGGTGATGCAACAGCGTACCTTACCGGAGTTCAAATGGTCTGAACCTGGAGTAAAGTGGAAATCCTATTATCGGCCTGCCACGGCACTAGCGGGGGATTGGTTTGATATAAAGGTGCTGCGTTTTCAAGGAAAGACCCAATTTGTGGTGGGGGTGGTGGTGGACATCACCGGCCACGGAGTTGGGCCCGCACTGGTGACGAGTGTGTTGTGTTCCCAATGGAACCTTTGGATCGCGGGACTAGAGGACCACGTCCATTTAGAGACGTCCGACCTAAAGGAAAATCTATTAAGTCGCGCTATGTTACATATGCACTTGGGGCTTACCTCCCTTAAAAAGGGAGACGCTTGCACCGCTGCTGGGTTTATTTATGAATTGGAAAAAAAAGAAATGACCTTTATCACGTGTGGTCATCCCGGGTTTTTGATGCAAAGTAGGGAAGATGGGAGCGTGAAATATCTGCGGACCATGGGTCATGCCCTAGGAGCCACCTCTGGTAGTGAGGGGAAGGATCTGAGCCATTGGCCTTCTCAAACCGCAAAGGTGCCCCATACCTTTTTGCTCTGTGCCTATTCCGATGGCTTGCTTCCTTTGGATGTTCCCATGACCACTTGGCTCAAAAACATTGAAAAGCAGGGTAGGAAAGAAAAAGCAGACATTTCTAAACTACTGTTAAAGCAAATGAGACAAAATCGACAGCTTTTTAGAAGTGATGAATCCCTAGCGGATGACATCACTCTCCTGTTTTTATTTTGTTAGGGAACGGTGCCAGGGTTGGTATTGGCTTTGATTTCGGCAAGGTTGTTTACTTTGTCAGCGTCGCTGTCCAGGGTTTCAATGGCTAGAAAAGGATTATCAGCACCCATATTTTTTTCAAAGTCTTTTCCATAAGGGTTTCTTTTGCCTCCACCAGCGGGATTGACGTGACAGATGCCGCACGCGTTTTCTTCCACCAACTTGGTGGTATCAATATTCAGATTTTCGTAGTTTGATACAAAATCACCCAAAAAACTAGGAACAGCAAACGCGGAGTGGGAGGTTAAAAGTGCGAGAGAAATAAGGGATTTGATTTGCATGGAGAGTCCTAAAGAATGAGGGTTCTATTTGGATATGAACCATTTTTAGGGGCACGTCAAATTAAGTCTGTGACAAACGAAGTATTTACGTATTAAATGTTTTTTTTTGCACTCATTGATAGAACTTTTTTTGAATTAATAAATAGAATTTGAATTGACTGGCCAGATCATTCTGTTACAATGACTCTTGGTTGTTTTAAAAAATTTACAAACCGGTTGCCCAATCAAGGGTAGTCAAAAAGGGGGGGATGATGTCGCGGTTAAAGTGGAGAGATTCCGTTAGTGTACCTGGGGTATTTGGACTTGCCCTACTCTTAAGTTCCCTCGGCTCCGCTTGTGCGGGCAAAAGCCGGTCTCCTAAAAACAGCACCCAAACTCCCCCCCCTTCCGCCGTTCCGGTGTCCGTGAACCAGGAGCAAAACGACTCCCTGGGAACGACCCTTCAATTGGGCATTCAATCCAATTGGAAAGGGGATTTGGCTGGGTTTTTAGAGACCCATTATGGTTATAGTACATCCGATTCTTCGTTGATATCTGAAGCTCTTTCTAAGGTTATCTTGAATTCTTTTTCACAAGCGGCCCAGTCGGGAAACCACCGATACTGCCCCGAGGCACCGCCTGAGAACGCCTGCGGGTTGGATGTGGCCTTAAATCAGCTTTTTAATCAGTCTTCCCAAATAAAACTTTTGATGGAGCAAGCCCTGAGCTCCCTAAAGGAGGAGCACAAAGCTCAAGCGGCCCAGTTGGATGAATTGAGTCAAAAATTGTCACAGTGGCTTCCCAAATGGCTTGAAAAAATGCAGGAACCGGAATTTAAAGCACAATTTTTGGAAAGCATTTCTTTAAGTCTCAAAGATTTGAGTAGAGAGCTTCAGCTTTATCTCTATAAAGAAGTTTCCGTTGATGCCCCCTTTTTGGAAGAGGGTTTTTTTAAGGACGCGACTTTTGTACTCACTACGAGCTTTCAGCAGGCTTCTGTGGGTAGGGAAAGAATGTACAATCTTCAGAGCTTTGTGGTCAAACTAAAGGAACAAGGCAGCCGCCTGCTCCTACTTCAGGATTCCAGTGGTCAGTTTGACAGCTCCAATGGGGTGGATGTGGTATTGGCGTCCTACCCCATCCTTCGTACGGTGGTGCAAAAGGAAACGGGAAAAAGATACCTTCAGACGGACTTCAGTAAACCAGACAACAAACAGTTTGTGGTAAGGTACCTAGATCCCGCTACCCCTGGGTTGCAGCTTTCCGCCGATGTGGTGGTGCCTAGATTGGTACAAGCCCAGCAGAAAACGCCCCTGGGAACGGACGGCTTTGTGGTGGGTGCAGAGCAATCCTCATTGGTTTTGGATCAGCTCATTTTACTCAATGGCAACATGCCTCTATTTTCTGATGATTCCCTGCCATTGACCGCACCATTGGGCAAAGACGCCGTAAGACCCACCATTCAATTGGTGCAGGGGCTATTTAGACTCGATCCCAAAGAGGACTCTTTTACCCGTTTGCACCCCACCTCTGATCCCTTGGTGCCGTTTCGCCAAGCGGTTCCTCTGGCAGAAGCTCAATCCAGACTGGCTCAACTAGGAGTGGATGGGTTAGACACCACCAAAGGAGCCGCGTACTTCACGGCTGACCCCTTTTTGCCAGCCTCAGGTGGGCGAGCCCGGAATCTCAGCCTTCAAGCTCGAAAAATGAATTTGGCCAAACCTATTGTGTTTGTGCTGAGCCCCAACACCCCACCTAAAGCCGCACCCACACTGAGGGCCGCCGTAAAATCTTATGAAAAGGTCTTATTGGGTTTGAGCCCATCCGCTCTCTCGCCCCAGCCATTTGAAGTGTTGACTTATGCCGAATTTCTTAAAAAAAATGAGTCCGAAGGTTTGAAGCTGGGGGATGCAAAACCCCTGGCGGCAGATCCTAGAGTGAACATGTTACTTTGGGATGAAGGTGTGGATTTGGGAGCGGCCTGGGCCACCGCTTCTGCCCATCCCATCACGGGAGAGGTGATTTCTGCAGATGTGATGCTTTCCGGGCACATGTGGGCCAAGATTGGATGTGAGGCCTATTTCCAACGACAATGGAACACCTCCAGCGAGCGACCCACCAATCAAAGACCGGCGTCTAAAGTGCCTAGTGCCATCACTAAATACATCTGGAACTTAAGCTGTGAAACGACCTTGAATGAACTGGGTTTTTATAGTGATGACATCTACGCCGATGAGAATCCCGTTACCGGAAAGGAATATGATTCGGAAACTCTCGAAACGATCACGAAGCTCACTCAAAAGGGTGATAATGAAGCCATGGAATCTTTAGCAAGCCGCCTGATTCCAGCTCCCCTCTGGGCAAAGTGGACCCAAGCCAAAGCCCAAGACCCGTCTGTCCTGGCATTGAGTGAGATCCAAAGGCTTAGGCAAAAATTCGCGCCCCTAGATCTCAGTATTACAAATGTAATGCAAAAATGGGAGCAAAAAAGACTTGAACTTAAAAAATGGGCCTACCCATCGATGAGCCTCGAAACCAGCGGGATTTCTCCCACGTTTGAAAAAAGTAACCATCTCAGCACTTTTGCTGGAAAATGGGATTGTCAGCTTGACCCTAAAAAAATGGCGGATCAAATGCTTTCTGCTGCATTGGTGCCAGGTCTGACTTCCACGCAGATCAAATCTCCTAAAGAAGCGGCTTTGGCTCTGCTCAAGATGGTTACCGCCCATGAATTAGGACATGCGTTTGGATTGCGACACAATTTCATTGCCTCCCAGAAACAAAGCCCTCTCACCCAGGTGGCTGGGATTCCCGTTTCCACTCGGACGGATTCCATCATGGATTACAATGACTACGGCGTAGAACTGGATTTGGGAGCCATGAGCCAAGTGGACACCGGGGAAGTGAGCCCGGACGTTGCGGAACTTGGGGCTTACGATGTTTTGGCTTTGAGCGCCCTTTACGGACTGGATTTGAAAGGTGATACGGCGGCCTCCACTCAGGAAAAAAAGGTTGCGTTTTGCACTGATGATGATGTGGCACCTTTGATGGAATGCCAGCGATTTGATTTTGGAAATTCCTATACGGATTATCTGATGTTGAGAACGAACACTCTTTTGGAAACACTTCGATCCACCATGGCCATTGATGGGATTTTAACAGGAGGTTCTTCTGGCGTAGAGCAAACGTTGGGTGCCTATCTAAGTGCCTCTCAAGAACTCATTTTAAGATTTGCGGCTTCCCTTTCCGCCTCCCAACAAAGAGGCGACTTGTCTGCCAAAAAAGCCTTAACGAATCTGGCCCATCAGATTTTTTACGCCCCTTCCGATCTGGACTCTCAGAAGTTTTTAGAAGCCTTCAAAAATACGGTGGGAAGGGATCCCAAAGGAGTGTTACAACAACTTCAGCCCCAGGTTTCTGATTTTTATGAACAAAGCTTTGCCGCCATTCTAGCTGAAATCATTCATGAAAATAACAGCGGTGTTTTAAGAGGGGTGCTTAAGAATGTCCAGGAAGTTGCAGATGGTGACAGGCGTTTCTTTAGCCATCTGAAGGATGCAAAATTTGGGGACAAAACCTATTCCTTTGCCACGGACTTATTTCGACTTTATGAAAAAACCCTTTTCATACCCGCTGGAACCGCGTTGGATTTTGAGGTGTTATTAGACGGAAAGAGAGTCCCAGGATCTCAATTCAAATTGGGTGGAAATCCCGTTCAAGTGACCTTAAATACCCCCTTTTGGAACTACCTAAATCAAACTCTGTTTCTCAAAGAGGGAATCACCGTGGACCTTCCCGATGGTTCTGGAACGCAAAAGGTCATTCCCACCATTAAAGGGGGAAGTGGATTAAGCAAAATGGTGGTGGATGTGGCCACACTGAGTCTTTTGGACGGTGGTTTTGAAGGGAGTAGGTCTTTTAAAATCGTCAGCCAAATGAGGTCCCAGTTGGAGCAGCTCTTGAAGAATGATTGTGGGACGGATTCTCCCGTGGGTTGCTACACCATCTCGGCTGCCAATCAAGAAGCGGCGCGTTGGTTAAGCCAAGTGCTGAAGGATGCGGAGGCCTTGGCTTCTGGTAAGCTTTAATCTTCTGAATTAGGTTCCGCTGCCCATTCTCTCTGTCGATAGAGTTCTAGCATCGCTTCCCATTCGGCGGTCGTCTGGCCATAATGTTTGGGAGCCAAGCTTTTACAGAAAAATTTTCTCGAAATTCCATTGTCATTGTCGCATGCGGTTCCTCCCGAAAGCGCTTTGCAAGTGATCTTTTGACAGTTCGTTAAACCTCCCAAAATTTTGGGATTTGTGTCGGATGAAGCACAGTTGGCATAGGCTTCTTCGATTCCGAAGAAGTTGGCCTTAAAAGGACAAGACTTAGGATCGATTTGGAAAGCCAAGGGTGGATTGGAAGGAGAACCCTTTAGAAGTTCTGTCACCCGTGTTCGCTTTTCACTTTTGGGAAGTTTAAAAAGAATCACACCTAAGTTTTGCTGCAGAGCTTTTTTGATGCTGGACTCAATTTCCGATGACGCCGCTAATAAAGTCACACTGCTGATCCCTTGAGGAAGTCCCAATTTTATCTCATTATTCACATTGGAGGGAACATAGGTTTGAATGTTTTTCTGGTCAAAGTTCCATTTTTTCCAGTCCGCAAGTCCTGTTCTAAGGGCCCAAATGGCTGGGTTATGTGCTAGAATAAACTTTAGGTGCGGAGCTTTTGCTTTCAGCTCCGAAGCCGCCTCATTGACCAAGGATGTGAGGGATTCGGTGAGAACGGGCTTTCGCTGGAACGATAAACAGGGCAAATTGGAGCCGTCCGCACCAATGTGAAAACTCGTGTGATCGTCTAAAGTTACGCTTTCAATGTTTTCGAGTTGGCCATAAGCCAGAAGAGCATCTATGAAAAATCTTCTGGCCTCCGGATTTTGAATATCCAAAAAGGCTTTGTTATGTTGTTTTTCTCTACACAATGGACTCTTTTGCCAACCGGGCTCTTGAAAGGCCTTCGTGCGAAGCCAAAGTTCTTCGGGTGCATCGGCCGTGCCCACAAAGGGTAGACCCTGCTGAATCCCCTGCTCAAACCATAAATGAAATCGAAGACCAGCCTTGTTGGCCGCCAGCGCCACCGTTTCAATTTCGCTAAAGGGCAGATATTTGTGAGTGAGATAAAAATCCGTAAATCCCCAAGCCTTTAACTCGTGAAAATCTACAGGTTCTCTATTCATGCTCCCCCAAAAAATCCCTCTTTCCTGCGTTAAAGCTTCGGGAGCTCTTAGGGCTTCGGCTGGACTATCCTCCTGGCCTTTGGGGTTTCCCTTCATCCAGCTGCAAGCCGTAGTACCCATGCTTAAGCATAGACTCAGCAGTCCTAAAAAGCTCCTGTATTTTAGAGAAAGGGATGATTTGGTCATGGGGCTCTTCCTATAAATGAAAGTTTAAGGGCAATCCTCTTCAGGTGGGACAGATGATGCCCTGTAGAGCCTGACTGCAATTTTCGAACCAAAATAAAAGGTCTGGGAGTTGGGAGTTAATAGACTCATTCATTTGGGTTTTAGGAAACAGGGGGCTATAAGGAATGTCTAAAATCTGGGAGGTATGACCAACTTTTTTGCAGTGTGGAGAAGACTGCATCTACATTGTGCCTGGTTGCCATGGTGTCTCGACTCCGAAATGCCTTTAGGGACAACGCTTTTTGGGGGAGGAGTACCAAATCACGATGTGGCACTGGGGTCGAAAGGTGGTCGTAGGTTTGTTAGGCTGGTGGGGCTGGTGGCCCCACACTGAAATACAAGCCTCTGAAACTTCTGATGGTTTAAGGGGGGTCCGGTCCGTTCCTGGTACTTTTCCATTGGGTTTGAATCCCTTAGAGCCTTTGTTTCAAGGGTTGGATTGGAAATCGAAACCGAGGGGGGGCATTTCCCAGGAATGGACGTTGTATTATCAGGGGGTTAGGGTAGAAAACGCTTATCGGGTGGAGGCTCTTCCCTCAAATTCGGCACAAGCTTTTTGGCTGAGTTGGGACATTCCCTTGTCCATCCAACAGGCCGCCATTGTTCCCTTAAATGGGGAATGGGATGAAAAACGTTTGGTGGGTGTTTTGCCAAAACACATGCACTTTAATGATTGGGAAATGATTTACCGGGAGAAGGATGGGATCCTTCAGCCGTTTATTCGCGTCCGTCTAAACACAAGCTTGGCCAGTAAGGGTGTGTTTGCCCTCATCCAAGGGAACACCGAGGAAACAAAATTTTATGTGGAAGAAGATCTCTACGCTGAAAAAATAAAAGCCAGTGCATTTGTGTATGCTGAAAACAAACGTACCACCCTGGAAATAACAGAAGAGCCACTAGAGGGACTAATCTCAGAAAATTTCCTATGGGGTCAGCTTTTTAGAGTTCATAATTGTCAGGATCAAGACGTTTCCTATTCCCAATGTGCCGCTTCCTTTATTGGTAGGCAGGGGCTATTTGAAGAGGATTTTGATAGCCCCTTTTATGATGAAGTATTGGCTTATTACGCTGTGCAAAAAGCCGCCCGTTTTTATCAGGAACGAATGGGAAGTAAACGAGAAGCCTTCTTTTATCATTTTGGACTTAAAACACCTTTAGATATTTTTGTGCGATCTTTTTTTGTACTGGGGACCAACTCGGGCTTTGACGCGGCTCTGTATCGTAAGACAGGTGTTTCACCCCTCCAATCTCCTGTGATTTTAGTGGGGTCTGGCTATGAAACCATTCAGTCCCGAGCACCGGGTCCTTTTTTTCTTTTGGGAAAGGATGCTGATGTGTTTTGGCATGAATTTGGCCATCATATCCTGACCCGAAGCCTTAACTTACCTGCAGCCCAAATGAGTTTGCAGTCCAGAGCCCTCCATGAAGGTACATCAGACTATTTTGCCTATGCCATCTCTGGGAATGCTAGATTAGCCGAGAGCGTAGAGCAATCTCAAGGATTTCTGCGCACAGCACTCAATGAAACCACATTTGGAGAAGTGGAGCTCTCCGGAGGTTTCTACGATTGGGGTGAGGCTTGGAGCGGTGCCCTTTGGAAGTTAAGGGAGCAATTAGGCCAGGATAAATTCAACCATTTTTTGATGGACAAAATTGTATTTTACGCTATCGACTATCTAACGGCTAATGCCGGAATTTATCAGATGTCCTGTGCTTTGTTAAAAGCAACAGAGGAATTATTAAGGGAACAGGGAAAAACGGAAACGGATGTAGAGACCACAAAATCCAAAATCATTAGCGAATTATTTAAAAGAAATGTATTTTCACAGACAGAAATCGATGCGTCCGGATTTCCGCCCCCCGGCGAACCCGTGCTCACCACGGGCTTAAGTGAGGACGGGCTTACGGAGCTAGCACCAACTGAAGTACCCAAAACAGAGGTTTTGAATTCGGAGGCTCTCGACGGGAAAGTGCCAGCCCCTCCTCGACGGGGAAGTCTTTATCGTCCCATTCAAAGTGGAAATTGGTGTGGATGGGTGGGGAATTCGCAAGGTAAAGTGATTTCTTTATGGATGCTTTTGCCCCTTCTATGGACCTGGAAAAAAAGAGGAAAAATAAATGTTAAACCATTCTGCTAGCAAGAGGAATTTTGTGATAAAGGACTGAATGCAGGTCAGATCTGGATCAAAACGACGTGTTTTAAGGATGGGTGATTTATTAACGGTCACTCTATTCATTTGTTTTTTTGATGGTCATAACGTTTTAGCACAAGAAAAAGTCTCCCAAAAACCAAAAATGGAGGTTCCGAAAAAAGGTGAACCCCCTTCTGATCCCAAAAAGGCGACCACGGCTAACTCTAAAAAAAAGATTTCCTCAACGAGTTGGTTGGTAAAATGGGATCAATTTTACCTCATGGGTATTGTAAATCCCCAAGGACTTTATATTAATCATGCTCTTGGAGGGCAACTGGTGACCAGAGGAGCCGCCTCTCAACTTGCCCTTGCCATTCGAAATCCTTTTTCTGGAACTCCTTTGCACTTGCTTCAGTTTGAAGGGGAGGGAAATTACCAAGTGTCCGATCCGCCCTTGGACTTGGTTCGGGGGGGCGTTGTGGATGGTAAAGAGCAGGTCTGGATTCAAGCACTTCAGTTCAGTGCGACAGCCCTATTTGTTCCCTACGGAAAACGAGCTCCCGTGGGAGTTTTTTGGGCTCCTTATGAGGCTTACGTTTTCCGGTCAAAATTAATCGCGAAAGCCTCCGGTGTGGAACCAAAACCCAGTCTGAGGCATCTTTCGGTCCGATCCACGGCATTTGGTTTGGTGCAGGAATATAAAGTGAGTAGCAAATGGGGGATTTGGATGGCCGCTGGAGGCCGATTTTTCTTCAGCGCTAAAACGAATCTCGTGCAGGATGGGGGCTTCACCAACTCAAGTGACAAAATGGATGCGGCGACGGGTCCTTGGATTCTGGTTCGCTTAGAAACTTATTTCACTAAATACATGGGGCTTGGGCTGGAGTGGAGCGCCAATCAGGTGAGTGGAAAATATCAATTAGACACCGAGGAAAGCGTACCATTTAATCTCTCTCAAAAGAATTTGAAATTGGGTCTCAAATTAAAATTTTAGATTGCCAGAAAATCGTTTTGATTCTGTTCAACGAATTCTAGGAGATTAAGCTGGACCATGGCTCGTTCCAAATTTTGATGGGGGTATTTTTCCGGAAAATATCCGTCATTTTTCAACCAACTGTTCAAAAAGCGCACACCAAGCTCAAACAAGATTAAAGACAGGGCCGATAGAAAATAATCATTGGTTAACGTCATATGAGGTCTTGCCTGCCTGTAACCCTCCACAAAGAATCTGAAAAGGGACAAGGTTTCATCTAGTTGTGGCAAGCCAGGGCGTCCTTCTTCCCCTCGTTGATTTAAGATGCTTCTCAAGGCATCCCCCACGTCATGTTTCACAAAACCGCCCTTGACGGTGTCTAAATCTATGAGACAAATGGCTTTCCCACTTGGGCTAAATAGAAAATTGGAGCACTTTGGGTCGTTATGCACCACCACAAAAGGTTCTAATTGACTCAAATGATGATAACTCCATTTACTGGCTAACCATCCGTATTTATCTACGATTTTTTGAGACCAATCCCAATCTTCTTCAATCTCTTTAGGAATGGAAGGTTCGGGTTTTAATTTGATTTTTTCATATTCTGCCACCACTTTTTCTGTATGATGAAAAAAGGGAAGTGTATCGTGCAAAAAATGGGTAGGCATATCACTAAGCATTTCATGAAAAACCCCTAAACAGATACCCATTTCTTTGGCGATGGAGGGGTTTGGAACGGTGTGATAGGAAACGGAATCTTGGATGTACTTTGAAACTCGCCAGAGGGAACCCTCTGAATCTTTAAGAAAATCCTCGCCTGATGCCGGGCTCAAAAATTCCAGGGTTTGGTGGTAGAGGGTCTCTGAAAAATCAGGATAAGACGAAATGAGAGGTTGTTTTTTTTGGATATGATTTAACACCTTTTTTGTATTTTCCATGACTTGCCAGGGATTGGTAAAAATGGAGTTGTTTAACTTTTGCACCACAAGTTTTTGCACTTCTCCACTGGGAAGTCGATGGGCGGTAAGATAAGTTTGATGGATGTGTCCCCCTGAAATGGGAGTGCACTGCATCAAATGGGGATCTTTAAAGAGTTGGGAAAGTATCTGTTCCATTCTATTTGTTTCCTTGCCAAACATCAATGTGCTCAACCTTTACCGGGGGATGAAAATCTAAGTCTACCCCATGTACCGTCAATTTGCACCTAGGGGAAAAAGTGTGACTTTGCTTGTGGTGAGCCCTCAGTTGAAACTAAAGATTGCCTTGGCCTTTCCCGTTTCAATAAGGAGCGACCTCATTTTGAAGGTAATAGATGAAAGTTGGGTTCCGCTAATTTGTTTAATCGTCTCCCTTGGCTGCACCCATCGGGTCAGAATCCAAACGGTGCCACCAGACGCAGCCGTTTATCAAACGAAAGCGGATGGCAGCAGAGGCGGCCTCCTGGGCCGTACTCCTTTAGAAATTCCCTTAGAGGCTGGATTTCAGGCTCCTCAAATTGAGATTAGCCACACAGGCTATTTGAGTGAGCGGATCACCATGGCCAAAGGATTGGGGGAGCAAGCGGATATTCAAGTCCAGTTGCAAGCCATCTCGGAAAAATGGATTAAGGAGCTGCCCACGGACCTAACCCGATCCCTGGTGGAAACAGCAGTGGGAGATCACATTCAAATGATGCAAAGTGTCTTTGCCCACCAAGGGGCTGCCGCACCGAAAGATTGGGAGCTCTTGGCTTCCAAATATGCTAGACTGTCTGTGTTTCACTATGTTCTGGGTCACCACTATTTACTCAATGAAAACTTTGGCCAAGCCTCAGCCTCGTTTCAAAAGGCTTTGGAATTAGACCCGCAAAATAAGGAAGCCAGGCGCATGTTGGGGCTATCCGATATGAAGTTGATGAGTAATTTTGCTTCGGAACGGGCCAGGAGTTTGAGCCTCCTGGAGGCAGGCATGAGGGACATCGTCCAAGGGAACTATGGAAGAACCCACCGAGTGACCCAGGGGAAAGATAAACAAGCTGGCTTTGAAGTCCACCTATCTACAGATAGCTTGTTTGCACCCGGCTCCCATCGCCTGACTCGACAGGGATTGCAGCTGGTGCAACAGCTGGTGGGAGAATTTTCTAAGTTAACAAAGTCTGCAAGTATCGTGGTGGAGTGCCATACGGATTCCAATGTTTCATCGCTCTTAAATCAAGGTTCCAGCGTCTCTAAAGGAACACTTCAGGTGGGCTCTCTGCTGGAAATGACTAGTTTAAGGGCCGCTTCCTTTTTAGAAGCATTGGTTTCAGAAGGCGCGCAGTTTCAAAGCACCGCCATCGCTGGATATGGAAATTCCAAGCCCTTGGCTAAGGAAACAGGTGGGGATGGATTGGTGAATGCAAAAGCCCAACAGCAAAATCGCCGCATGGTCCTAAGGATCAGTTTGGAAGATGTGCTTCCCCCCGCTTCCACTCTTAAACAGTCTATAGAAGAAAGCATTCCCATGGCTAATCGACCAAAAAATACAGGACAACCCATTCTGAAAGGAAATGGGAATCGGGCGAATCAGCCACCCAAATCACTTCCTGCCGATCCAGAGATGGATCCTAAAGCACGGGCACCCAAAGTAACCATCCCCGACCTCTCGGATTCAGAAGAAGTGAAACCATGAAGCGTTTTTTGACTTTAATTCAAGATTCTCTGGCTTTTATAAAAGTGACCCCGTTGCTTTTGAGTGTAGGTACTTTTGATGGGGTTTGGGCTCAGCAGGAGATTTCTCCTTTGAAGCCTTCCCTGGAATCCCCTGCCAAACCCGAAAGTCAAGGGGAGGCCGATGTCAAACCTACTGAGGGCATTCCATCCACTGCGGAAAAAGCGGATAAAACACCGGAAACAAATGCGCCGCCCACTGGTACGTTGTTCATTGAAAAGGTCTTTCGAAATTGGGAAGCTTTAGTCTATTATCAGATTTTGGATTACCAAGTGGCCATTTCGGGGGAACCCAAAACCGCAAGCACCAGTATCTTAGGTTATGGCTTAGCCGTGCAATCCGCAGTGCACCGACTCGTTTCGTTGCAGTTTTCCATGAACGAACATCTTTACTCCAAAAATGCTGCGGTTGTGTTTAAGGGTAATGACTGTTTGTTACTTTGGAATGTTTTTGGCAACCAGTCCCATGTCATTTCCACTTCGGGAAAGTATCTAGAAACCATTCCCATTCATTCCTTCTTTTTTCCTTTAGGTGTGGGATGGCGTCATTTTGATTTTTCCACCTTTCAAAATCGCTCTTCTACCATCTTAAAGACCAAGCAATCCATAGTAGATGGAGATTTTTGGGCGGTAAAAACAGGACTTCAGTACAGAGGTTATCTGGGAAACAAAAAATCATTTTGGACGGCAATCCATTGGAGCACTGCCATTTCAAATCCTGAATTGTGGAAATTTGTGATGTGGGAATGGAGAATGGGAGTCTCTTGGAACATATGAACATCAGTGAAGCGCACTTAGGTCTTTAGAATTTCAGTCCCCTATTATACCTTCTTCATCTACTAATTTCAACTCAAAAGTTGTCCATTCTTGTGATCCTCGTTTTACCGAAAACGCGGCACCGTTGGATTTTAATACAAAAAGTTCAGGGTCAAACTCCTCGGATTCTATTAAAGCCTCCAAGTGTGACTCTGGAAATGGGTTTGGAACCAGATCTCTTGGAAATCCGTTGATAAGAAAGTGTTTAGCAAGAACGAACACTTCATTCTCACCTTGTTTGAGGCGATAGCCGTAGGCACTTCCATGCACTGTAGAACCATCAAAAACGAAATTTTTATTGTTTATCATTCCAGTTTCATCAATTTTTATTTTTGACTCTGGAAGGCCGTTTTGGGCCGGTAATTGAATGGTAATTTCAAGGGCTCGATAGATTTTTGCATCTAAGTGATTTTGAGTCACGGTGCACATTTTTGTGTCGACTTTGCCATGGGAGTACTGGGTTGACTTTTCCTCAAAGACTTCAAAGGCGGAACAACCATTTTCCTGTTTGGGAAGATCGGCGACCAATTCCCCTACCAAAATATCGGTAAACTCATTTTTTTTATCGTTTTCGATACTGGCAAGTCTTGCTGTAATAAAGTTTTTTCCTCCTAGAGTCCAGCCGTTGAGCACTAACTGAACTCTAGGTGACGATTCAAACTCCTCAATGGGGAGTTTGGCATTCAATTGGGAGGTGTCTCCGAAAATGGCTTCACTGAGCCCAATGGTGGAGTTCCAGAGCGTGCCCGAATACATTTTATCGATGTTTCCAAACTGGAAAGAGGGGAGATTTTTCCGATAGATGGAGCCATTTAGAATTTTAGAAAGTTTCCCATCACCGTCCATGCACGTTTCGATGATCACATTTGAGTTTTCATCTGGTTTTATAAAGGTGAGTTCTTTATTTTCTGGGTCATTGATTAACAGAGTTTGAGGTATTTTATCCGTAGCAAGGGTGGGGGCCATGGAAAAGTGCATTTTCACATGATTTTTCGGACAAGCGGGGTCAGGCTCCCCTTGCCTTAACTCGTAGATTTTAGAGGACTTTGCGGATTTAGAAAATAAGCTGCATCCACCGAACATTACGGAAACCAAACCTAATAGAGCCAATGACGTAAGTCCTTTAGAGTTGATCAAGACGATCTCCTTTTTCTAAGGTGAGGGTGAGTTCCCTTGAGTGAGGGATGGCCAGCAATTTGTGTGCCAAATTTGTATAGTGCCGTGATTTTAGGGGTTTATTGGAATACACGATCTCTTTGTCCTGTGGAAACGAAGAATTTTTGACCATTTTGTCCATTTTTTGTTCAACCATGATTGGTTGCTACTCTATTTAAACCTACTCATCCAATTACCTAAATTAGGATCCCTTTGATAAAAGACGGTTTAGATGTTAGTCTGTGATTGATACCACCTCAGTGGAGATAAACGAGATATGGGGGTTGATTTTTCTGCGGCCTTACCGCTCATGCAACCCATTGCAACGGTACTCTTCGCTTTAGCCGTGGCACACACCTTTTTGGTGAAAAAATTTCAAACTCTCGCCAACCAATTTCCCGAAGGGTCGATTCCGGAAAACCTATTTCATTTTTTGGGAGAGGTGGAGGTGGTGTTTGGCCTTTGGGCCGCGGCCCTCATTTGCCTGTGGTCCGTGATGTTTGGGTCTTCTTCAGCGGTTGCTTACTTAGAGAGTTTGAATTTTACCGAAGCGACCTTTGTTTTTGTAGTGATGTGTATGGCCGCCACCAAGCCCATCATGAGCATCGCCCGGGCGTTTATCGATGGGCTAAGCCTACTGATTCCTGGTCCCAGAGCGGTGGCTGGATATGTTACTTTAATGATTTTGGGACCCATACTGGGCTCCTTGATCACGGAACCTGCCGCCATGACGGTAACCGCACTCCTATTAAAGGAACGTTTTTTTAATGCACCTGTGAGCCTCAAATTCAAATACGCCACATTAGGACTTTTGTTTGTGAGTGTCTCCATTGGAGGAACGTTAACCCATTTTGCGGCTCCTCCTGTGCTGATGGTTGCAGGTCCGTGGGGTTGGGATACTCCTTTTATGTTTAAAACGTTTGGTTTAAAAGCCGCGGTGAGTGTCATCATCTCCACTTTGCTAACCACCTTGGTGTTTTACAAGGAACTTAAAAGCATATCCCTTCTAAAGGAGAAATCCCCCAGCAGGATTCCTTTATGGATGTCGTTTTCCCATATGGCTTTTTTGGCCATAGCGGTGTATCATGGCCATCATATGGCGTTTTTTGTTCCCTTATTTTTGCTTTTTTTGGGATGGTGTGCCGTGACCAACGAGTACCAGGAGGAGTTAAAATTAAAGGAAAGCCTGCTTGTTGCGTTTTTTTTAGGGGGACTCGTGGCCCTAGGTACCCTTCAAGCTTGGTGGCTCAAGCCCTTATTGGCGGGACTGAGTGATTCTGTTCTCTATATTGGTGCCACAGGGCTAACGGCCGTCACCGATAACGCGGCCCTCACCTACCTGGGAACCTTAGTGCCTAATCTTTCGGATTCGGGAAAGTACTTTCTATTGGCAGGGGCCGTGACGGGAGGAGGGTTAACCGTGATAGCCAACGCCCCAAACCCAGCTGGCTATGGGATTTTGCAGCCCTCCTTTGGGGAGGAGGGCATCAGTCCGGCTCATCTTTTTTTAGGAGCATTACCGGCCACTCTCCTAGCTCTTTTGCTTTTTTGGATCGGATCTTGATGAGAGCGTGTTACTTTTTAGCCTGAGTGATTTCCACCGCTCCAAAGTAAACATCATAACTCTGACACTCCTGATTGGTGCAAGATTTTGGACCGTAAAACTTACTTTGGTACTTAATCATGTTTACATCTACTGGAGAGCTTCCTTGCTTCGCCAAATGATTGGGGAGCTCTTGGAACTTCGTATCAATGCGCGTCACACCCATTTCTTTCAGGGACTTCATCTCACTGGGCTGAGCCACGCCGTCTTGGTTTCCATCAAACCACACCACCAGTTTTGAAAACACTGGGTCTGATGCGTTCACAAAACCCTTGTTGGAAGTGTCAAACTGCGCCAGGGCTTCATAACCATTGCGAGCGCGTCGGGCCCCGATGCGGGTGGCTTGTCCAAAGAGCTGAGCGCCAGAAGTGATTTCACCTTTATCGTTGGGCAGGGCCAAAAATCCAGCAGTTGCCTGGAAGATCCAGCCTGTTTTTTCCTGAATGCCGTTATCGTTCATGTCGAAGTTCACCCGGGATTGGCTCGGTAACACGGTTTCCAGGGCCTGGTTGTCAAACTTGAGCACCAACGGACTATACAGTCCCACAATGTAATTAAAGGTGCTGGTGTAGAGCCTTTGGTTTACGATGCTGCCGCCTGTGGGAGCGACCTCTCCCACATAAGAAGGTCTGAAAGGAGTTACCTTAATTAATCCATTGAATTGTGATCCTTTGTTGTCAATCAAAGAGCTAAAGATCTGACCTGCATTGGGCACATCAAACACACCGGAGTCTCCGAAACCTGTGTTTCCGACGGGTCCCGCCACCTTAGTTAACGATGGAACATTGGCCAGGTTGGCCCCTGGAACTTGGTATTCCGATGGTCCAAAGGTCTTAACAGTAGGGGCGACGGCTTGTGCCCAAGACCATGTGTTGCTGCGCCAAGCTTCAACAACAACCCCTTGGAACTGTCCATGGATGCGCAGCGCTCCCGAGGAAGCCGTTCCCACCCGCTGATCATTGGAAAGGCTACGGAAGTTGACGTTACACGCAAAGCTCCACGGGCTTCGTTGGATGGTTTTTTCATCGAGGCTCAAGCAAGCGTTGGCAGACCCTCTCACGAAGCCGCTGCTAAAGTAGTGTTGCACCAGACTCACTTTGGGAAGATAAGCTTCCAGAAGTTTAGGAGCACTTCCACTGAAGTTTTCAGAGGCCAGAATGGTGGCTGAAAGTAAATCCGCACTTCCCGATCGGGCAGCCAGTGTGGCCACGATGCTGAACAGGGCGTTGATGGCCACGTCTTGTTTTTGGTTTGGAATTCCGTAAGACATTTGTTCTGCCTGAATGCCTTCTAAGGTGTCTTCAAATGCATCAAACTGCTTTTTCATGCTAGATTCGATGGACGCCTTGGCTTGGCTAATGTCTTCCTGGATTCCTTTTTCTAATGCTGCGATTTGATCTGCATTGGCTTTCTTTTGATTTTCTAACGCCTGCTTTTGCGCCTTTAGCCCATCTACGAGTTTTTTGTCGCTTTCTAGTGTGGAAGCTTGAAGTTCAGTGATTTTAACGGTGATCTGGGTCACGTTCACTTCGAGTCTCAAAGCCAAGGCATTCAGTTCTTTTTTAATGCTTTCGGCAAAGGCTTTTTGCTCTGCAACGGACTGATTGGTTTTAGCCAGTTCCATGTTTTGAGTGGCAACGGCAATGGAAAGTTCCGAAATTTTTCGGAATTCAGCCCTTTTGTCATCGATATCAATGATGGTTTTGGCTTGTTCGTACACGGCACGTGCCAAATCATGTTTGCAACTGGGAATGTCGTCGCCGCTCACTCCCATGTCTTTGGCCTGCTCGTTGAGCCAAGTTTCCAGTTGACCTAAAGACCCGGACACGTTGGCCATTCTGCTTTCTAGAACTGCGATTCTTTCTTTGAGCTCACTCTGGATCAATTTGGTTCTCAAGGCCTGACTGGCCGACCCTGACCCAAAGTGGGCCTCTTTGGCAAAGGCATCAATGGCGGCAAAACAGCCAGCTGGCACCTCTTTTTTGCCTTGGAATGCTGTCATGTTTAAGAATAACATTTCGGCAAGGGAGTCTTTTTCTATCAGCCGTTCTTTTCCAAAGAAGATCCCATCCACATCAGTGGTAGCGGTGCGCACTCCAAAAGCGAGGTCCCGCACATAAACTCGAGCAAGCCAGCTAAAGTAATCCACGTCTGCTGCCCGAGCAAAATCCAAATCAGCAGGTTCGATTCCGCATTTGTCTTGAACATTTAAGCGTGCTCGGAATTCGGAATCAAATTCACCGGTGTTTTGTTTGCTCACCGCCAAGGCTTTCACAAACTCCGTTTCCACGTCCACCATAGCGATGAGGGCAGCCTTAATTCCGTCCATGCTCAGATTGAGTTTAGACTTGTATAAGTTCTGGAATTGAACCAGTTTGGAGAGGTAATCTGTGCGACCCTCAATGGATTCTACTTTTAGGAACAGGGAGCCCACGCTTGACTGGGTGGCGTCCGCTTGGGCTTTTAATTTAGCCAAATCCCCTGAAACTTTTGAAAATTGGCTCTGCATTTTGGAATCCAGGTGCGCCACGAGTGAAGCTGCATTTTTTTCGACTTCTTTGAATCTTTCATTGGTTTTGTCTTTAAAATCTTCCAGATTTTTTTCTAAGGATTGAACCTTTGACTCAGTTACTTTAAATCGGGCCGCAACAGCCTTGGACTGTTCTATGAAGTCGGACTTTAAAAGATCAATGGCCCGTGTATTGGACTCAGACACCGCAAGAGCTTTTTTAGCCACGGCTTCCACGGTCGAGAGTCGGTCTAAAATTTCTCCCATTTTTTCAGCCAAGCGGCCTGTTGCTTTTTGTTGTTCCAGCTGCACATTTCGCAGATTACCCAGCTGATCTTTTAACTCTTGGTTTTCCATTCCAATGCTAATTTTCATGCCTTCCATTTTTTCATTCAGGGCGAAGCTCATTTCATTTAAGCTCGATCCAAATTCCTTTGCCATCTCTTCCAGTTCGTCTTGGATTTTTTCGGCGAGCTGCGCTTGTCCTGAACGAAGGCATTTTTCCAGTAAAGCCAGTTTGAGTTCGATGGCTTTTTCTTGGGATTGCATTAGGGAATGCATATCACTGATTTGTTTGGAGAAATCTTTCCTTAAACCTTCAACTGTTTCGCTGATTTGTTTGATTTTTCCTTCGTACTTTGCATCCACTGTTTTGATGCTGGTGTAAAGCAACGTATTGGCTTTTTCCAGTTTTTGCACGGCCAATCTCAGGTCTGCCACTTCGCTTTTTGTGGCGAAGGTTTCCGCGGCGGATTTTTTGTAATCTTGGAAATCCTTTTGGTACTGTGCCTGTGTTTTTTCCAGTTGGACTGATTTATCCACAATGGATTGAACGGAACTTCTAATGGCCGAAAGCTCTAGCTTTTCTTGTTCCGTGAGAGCATTGAAGCAAGATTCCAATTCATCATATTTGGTGAAGGCACTACCCGTCACCACCTCTAAACTCAGACTGAGACAAGTTTGATAGTTTTTTTGGGCGAGACTAAGTTCACCCACGTGGTTTTTCAAACCAGCCAATTTTTGCTCAATGCTCACTGCTGTTTGTTGGGAAGATTCGGCGATGGCCACATAAGAGTCTTTTTCACTGGCAGGGATTTCTAGGAGCAATGCTTGAAGTTGCTTTTCTTTTTCGGCGCTAAAAGGGCGAGTGGAGGTGGAGCTGCTTTTTTCAACCGTGAGACGAAAGGCCTCCGTGGATTTATTCATCTTAGCCAAAGAAGCGTTGATCTTAGTCTCTAGTTCCGAAACCTTGGTGTCAATGCTTTTTCCTAAGTCAGAGAGTTGAGAATCGTGCTTGGTGGTTTTGTCATTGAGATTGGTCACCTCCGAGCGGAGAGTTCCAACCGTGCTGCGGAGTTGTTTGATGATGCTCACCAAATTGTCGTTTCCTTGCAGAGCAAGTTCCTCTAAATTGAGCACTTTGTCGTGGCTAGAGAGTTTGTCGTACAGTTTTCGAAACTCTTCTTTAGCGTACTCTTTAAAGGAACTAAATTCTGTGTAGTGTCTATCCACTTTATCATTCAGTTTGTTGATCTGATTTTGAAGATCGTCGTCTTTCTTTGCAACCACATCTCCTGTGCCTTGATGAACTTTATTTTGATCTAATTTAAGCTTAGCATCAGAAGAGTTTGTGGATTTGCCGCATGAAAGTGCCAAAGTCAGAATGGTAAAGGGAGTCAATTTGGAATTTAGGGAGATCCGAACCAGCTTAATAAAAGACATTTATTTCTCTCCAAAGAAGTTTTTTAGCTTTAAGATGCTCTGAGCATTCTTTTATCAAGTGGTCTATTCACTTGATTGAAGGCTCCATCGGGGGTTTGGGATTTTTCTTTAGTCCCGAAAGTTTCTGGATTTTACCCTCTAATATGATTAAAAAAAAACGAAAAATTAACAAATCGTTTTTAAAAAAATGGGGAATTTCGTGTGATCTAGAGTGAGCCATTACCCCGCTCCTTTGCTTCCCGGAGGCATTGGAACTAGAATTTTTTTGATGAACTCCGAATGGAATTTCTAGAAAGGAATTGGATTTATGCAATCTCAGCCACATGCCCTATCCACCCTCAACTGGGCTGGAGCAGCCCATTGGCAGTTTCAGGTTCATAGCACTTATCTTTCCCACTGGGGGTATCCTAAACTGGTCCCGATTTGGAATCAAAATTTGGATTTGTTTTGTGAAATCCAGAGATTATCTATAATTAATCTCATCCAACAGGAAATTCGCCCCCTTTGGCAGGTGGATAGATTCACTCCACAGCTGGCCGCCTCCTTGGAAGATGTGATAGCGGTGGATAAGAGCTGCTTAGATCAGGGTTGTGCACTTTGGGAATCGATTCCTGCGGCGGAGCTCACGGGACCTGATCTTCTTTTTTTTCAAAGCATTTTCCCTCGTTTAATTGCGGCAAGGAATGAATTGCGGGTGCAGTCGGACCACCTGCGGCGCATGGGGCTTGGTGTTTATCTGACGACTATCTGTTAGACCCGGTTTTGGCAACCAAAAATTACATCGATTTAAACGAAGTAAAAGTCATGAATTATCTATTTGAACAACTTTAAGAACCCACCGATATTCCCTCATGAGAATGATTTTAGAAGAGGAGTTTGTATGGTCTATTTTCCATTTGCGGATTATTGGATGTTTTACGCTGGCTTTGTGGGTTTTGTGATGGTGGTTTTGGCTTTGGATTTAGGGGTGTTTCATAAAAATGCCCATGAGGTGAGCGTTAAAGAGGCATCTATCTGGACGGCGGTCTGGATTGCACTCGCTATGATTTTTAATTTTCTTTTTTATCAGTACACACTTTGGAAATTCACCAATGACCCGGCCTATAGCGGCTTAGCTGGAATGGTGCCTGAGGTGGTGGCTAAGAATTTAGGGATAGAATTTTTAACGGGTTTTGTGGTGGAAAAGTCCTTGGCTATAGATAATATCTTTGTGTTTGCAGTGGTGTTTTCCTTCTTTAAAATACCTAAAAAATATCAACATCGCGTTTTATTCTGGGGTATATTGGGGGCTTTGCTTTTTAGGGGGATTTTCATTGCCATGGGTAGTATTCTCATGGAATATAAAATGGTGGTTTATTTCTTTGGTGCCTTGCTGATTGTTACTGGAATTAAAATGGTTTTTGCATCCAAAGGGGAAAAGGACTTGGCCGATAATTGGCTCATTAAGTTTTTGAAAAAAATGTTTAGGGTCACCACTAAGATAGAAGGTGACAAGTTTTTTGTGAGGCAAAATGGCCTGCTTTACGTAACGCCCCTTTTCATTGCCCTGATTTTTTTGGAGCTCACAGATATTCTGTTTGCGGTGGACTCTGTGCCCGCTATTTTTGCGCTGACCAAGGAACCTTTTATCGTTTTTACGTCTAATATTTTTGCGATTTTAGGCTTAAGAAGCATGTATTTTATGTTGAGTGGTGTGATGGATAAGTTTGCTTACATCAAATATGGCTTGGCGGCGGTGTTGGTTTTTGTGGGTCTCAAAATGGTTTACCTGAATGAAGCGTTTGGTGGTAAATTCCCCATCGGGTGGAGTTTGGGCATCATCACCGGTTGCATTGGGGGATCGGTGTTGTATTCTTTTTGGGTGGACAAGCGAAACACAAAGTTAGCTGCTTAAAAAGAGATAAGGGGGCCCATGCTTCTTAAACGCTATGCATTTAGTCAATTTAAGGTGCCCCTTCGAAAACCCTTCCGCACCGCCCTTCGGGAGGTGCATGCCGCTTGTGACTTGGTGATTGAACTAGAAGACGAAAAGGGAAATGTGGGCAGGGGCACCGCCGCTTCCACACCCGTGCTCACAGGCTCTAGTTTCCATTCCATGCAAAGGATTTTTGAGGAACAGCTTTGGCCCTGGCTTTCAAAAGAAGAGGCATGGTCACAAGGCTTGATTCATGGAATTTCCCTGATGTCCCGTCTCACCTATGGAAACACCTCTCTTTTGGCGGCTGTGGAAATGGCCCTGTGGGATCTGTGGTGCAGGTCCCTTGGACTTTCCTTATCCCAAGCCTGGGGAGGGAATGCGGCCCAAAGCTTTGAAACCGACCTTACCATCAGTGTGGGTGAGCCATCTGTGATGGTGCAGGACGCTTTGGAAGCCCGCCAAAGAGGGTTTCGATTTTTGAAGATTAAGTTGGGACAAGACCCCACTTTAGACCAAAAACGCATGGGGGAATTGCACCAAGCTTTGGGACACACCGTGCAATGGAGAGTGGATGCCAATATGGCGTGGGACTCAAAAGAGACTATGCAACATCTTTCCTTGTGGCATAAATGGGATATGGCCATCTCCTTTGTGGAACAGCCCCTTCCCCGGGATGATATCAAAGGTATGACTTTTGTAAAACAAAGAAGCCCATTTCCGCTGGTGGCCGATGAATCGGCCCAGAATGTGGCCAGCTCCCTGCGAGTGCTTCAAGAGGACGCCTCCGATATCATTAGTGTAAAACTGATGAAGTGTGGGGGGCTAAAAGCCGCCCGGGAGATTTGTGAAGCCACTCAAAACTTTGGTAAAAAAGTTCTGATTTCGTGCATGCTGGAAACCCCATGGGGCTGTTTTGCGGCACTTCACTTGGCATCGTGTCTTTCCACACCGCCTTTGGTGGATTTGGATCCCCTGTTTCTCATAGATAGTCAAGGAGTATCTGAAGAATTCTCTTTTCAAGCGCCTTTTTTGCAGGTGCCCCAAGGGGCTGGGATTGGCGGGAACTTTTCTTGGATGAAGGGTTCACCTTAACCCGTCGGCACTCCCTATTTTGGGTTGGGACCATCAAATCTCGTTTCCTTATTCAATTGTACCAGATACCAATTCCAGACCACCCAGATTCCGTTCATGAGTGCCAGATGGGTGATTTGAAGCCAGGCGGGAGCCAGCAGGGCTAAATTGGCAAATCCAGCAATGATTTGAATGGCGATGAGCCCCAACAAAAGAGATGCGGTGTAGGGCGGAGTCCAAGACTTTAAGGAACTCCACGGACCTGCAGGTTCCAGGCTTACCCCACTGGTCAAGTGGTTTTTCTTCCAAACAAAACCCACCACAGCCAAGCACAAAAGGATAGCAAAAACGGGATGGTAAATGCGAAGCCTCAAAAATAGATGGGAGCTCTTTTCAAAATCGGCCAGGAACCCCGATTTTAGGCTTTGGGAGGGGAAGAGGGTGTTGCCCAGGGCGGCAATGCCACCTGACATCACGGTGAGCCCAAAGAGAAAGGACAGTCCCCATTCCCAGAGGGTTTGGCTCCGGGAGCCCATGGGGGAGGATGGTGGTTGGGGAACCTCCAAATGCCAGACGAAGAGAGCTAAGGCTCTCACCAACAAAAGGGTATTGATCAGATGAACGCAAAGCACCCACCCTCTCCATAAAGAAGCGTCTTGATCCACCAGGCCCAGCTTCACGAGTAGGGCCCCTAAAAGCGCCTCCACCAACAAAAACCCAAAAAATTGTTTGGAATACCGGCGTTCCTTGGGGCTTGTGTGAGGATCTTTTTTAAGCACCCACAAAAGTGCCACCCCAAGAATCAAATCAAGGCCGCTGGTGAAGCGGTGGGTGAATTCGGTGAGGGTTTTGAGGCTGGGAGATAGGGGCATGACCTGACCATTACACAAAGGCCAGTGGTCTCCGCAGCCGGCTCCAGACCCACTGATGCGCACCCATGCTCCCCAAAGAATGATAAACAAATTGAGAGCGAGCAAACTCCAAGCGAGTCGTTTTTTCATAATTGCCTCGGCTGGACAAAAGGGACTTTGAGGGTGCTTCTGGGGTCCAGTTCCCAGAAAACGGATTTAGAGCACGGGAGGGTTTTTACAAAATTCCCGCAAGGTGTCTAGTTCTTTGAGTAGAACATGGTCTTTGTGGGGGCACAGATCGGTGAGGGGGAGAAACCGTGTGGCAAAGCGGGGTAAGGCGGGATCGGGCGCAGAAGTGCTGGAAAGCGCACCGGCTAAACCTAGGAATTGAAGTTTGGAATTGTCTTTTTCCTGGATGACCAAGGCACCCCTTTTAAGAGCCCAGCTTGCTTTTTGGTGGGTGGCCACATTAAAAAAGAGCTTCCCCTGACTCGAAAAAAAGGACATTTTTTGGAACCGCAGAAAGCGGTCATTGTATTCAAATCCAGGAAATCCCAGCACGGTTTGCTCAGGGCCTGGTTGGGAAGGTAGGCTTATCCATTGGGTCAGAAGTGGGGTATCCACCAGGCTTTGGGTGGTTTGGAGCACATAAAAGGGTGGCAAGGACTCTACCCGAGCCACATTGACTCCAGACCGGGAAAAATCCCCGGTGGAGCGGGTGGGCACCACCTGCAAACGATCTTTTTTGGCCAAGGCCAACCCCAGATACGGGCAACCTTCCTGACTGGCGAGAAATAAATTTTTTCCAATGGGAGCCCCGTTGCACAATACCCCCGATTCGATGATCTGTCCCCAGTTGAGAAGCACTCCAAAGGCGTAGGGGTAATGGCTAGGGGGGGACTGGGCGGGGGGTAGAGATTCGGGAGATGTCTGCCCCGTGGTGTTTTGAGCTACGGAATAATTGCTATAATTTGAAACAATTAAAAAGCTAAGGACGAGGCGAGGAAGGGATGCTCTTGCGAACGATGTAGACCGGTCGTTTTTTGGATTCCATATAGATTCTGCCAATGTACTCACCCAAGACCCCCAAACAAATGAACTGAAGACTGGCTACACTTAGGTGTACCACCAGCAGAGAGGCATAGCCAGGGACATCTACGCCAAAGAGAAACACTCGTAGCATAATGATTCCGATGTAAACGCTATTGAACAAAAAAATCAAGGCTCCCAGATATGTCCAAATCCGCAGGGGAAACGTGGAGAAACTCGTGATGCCGTCTAGGGCAAAATTCCACAGTTTCCATCCGGAAAACTGGGTGGAGCCGGCCACTCGGGAGGGACGGGTAAATGGAACGGTTTTAGTTTTGAAACCCACCCAGGCGAAAAGTCCTTTCATAAATCGTTCGGTTTCGCCCAACTGCTTAAGCTGCTCCACCACACAGCGATCCATGAGGCGAAAGTCACCCACATTGGCGGGAATGGGCACTCGGGAAAGACTGCTTTGGAGGCGATAAAACCAATGGGCGGTGAGCCGTTTCATCCAGCTGTCCGAATCCCGATTCACCCGTTGAGCCAAAACCACTTCAAACCCTTCCCTTTGCCAAATCTCCAGAAATACGGGGATGAGTTCTGGGGGATCTTGGAGGTCGCAGTCCAAGGGGATCACGGCCTCCCCATGGGAGGCATGGATTCCGCAACTTAAAGCCGCTTCCTTGCCAAAATTTCGAGAAAGCTGGAGGGCGCGGCGATGGGGGTGAAGGGAGCACAATTGTGTCAGAATGTCCCAAGTATTGTCCTTGCTTCCATCGTCAATAAAGACCCACTCAAATTCAAAGGAAGTGAGGGACTGGCAGAGGGGCTCTAGCCTTTGTAGGAAATGGGGAAGAGCTTCCGATTCATTGTAACAAGGAATCACGAGGCTAACGAGGGGTTTTCGAGCAGCCAATGGGGCATTGGGTTCATTCACGGGATGGACCTTTCACCATAGAGGAAAGGAAGCGTTTTGAAAGTAGGTGCAAAATCGGAGATAGGCATCCATGTTTTCAATCTCTTGGATTTTAACCACCTGGATGTATTCCCGTTGCTGTGGTTCTAAAGCATGGGTCAGAAGGAGCTGGCCAAAGCCTTTTAGAGTTCGTCCTTCAAAGGTGAGGGAAAAGTTAAACCTAGATTTAGAGGCAATGGCCGCCCCAGGGCTCACAAAGGCAAGCCATTGAAGATTGGCGTGGCGGATCTGGGGAGTGCCAAGAGCCAGATTTTCGGAGGAGGGGGTCCACAAAAGTTCCACAGCGGGCTTGGTGGGGCTGGGCTTGGTTAATTTGCCCTTTTCAATGATGGTGGGCTGAATCACTTTGGAGATTTCAAAGTGAAGTTGCGTCCAATCCAGAGGCTTGCTGCAAAGGTAGGACCCGCCAAATTGATAAAATTTGGCCTTATTGAACCAAGTGTTTCCAGACATGAGAAAGAAGTACTGTTCCCGAAAAGGGTTTGATTTGACCGTTTCCAGGAGATCGAGCCCGGTGCCATCACCTAAAAGATAGTCTGATAAGATGAGCCTGGGGCGGTGTTGTAAAAAGGCGGCTTGAGCCATTTCCAAAGAGTAAGCCGTGACCACTTGGTAACCGCTTCTTTCCAGTTCCTCTTGGAGGAGTTCCAGGAAGTCAGTGTCGTCATCGATCACAAAGATTTGATTGGAGCTGGATGTCATGAAACTCGATTCTCCTGAATGAATTGGGCCCTACGGGATTCCAGGTGCTGAATCATGGTCTGTATGAGGTGTAAGAATTTGGTAAATTCAGGCTGATTAGGCAGAGAATCCGCTATTTTTTTTGCTAAAAATTCTGCCACAGTGAGTTGGGTGGACAGGGAATGTAAAAATTCGGATTCTTTCATTCGGGGTTCAGCCTCTACCTTGGGATACTGGGAAACACTCTACCAGAGTTTTTGGGGAGTGGGTAGGGAAACTTTCCAAGCATTTATGGGGGCATTGACATGGCCGGTGGGTAGGGGGCACATTGGGTTACGCATTCAAATTTTTCAAGATTTTATTTTTCAAGTTTAAATTTTTTAAGTTTAAAGGGAGTGCAGGGCATGTGGATAGTGGGTTTGGACGTGGGTGGCACAAAAATTGAGGGGGTGTTGTTTCACCGACGAACGGGAACGGATCCCCTTTTGGCCCAAGGGGAACCCGTGCGTTTGCCCACCCACCGGGATCAGGGCGCACCTTGGATTTGTGCTCAAATGGTGCAGGTGATTCGGACATTGTGCGATCGCCAGGGGTTAAACGTGAATCAGTTGAAAGCTCTGGGGATAGGACTTCCGGGAACTGTGGACCCAGACACCAAACGCATGGAAAAAGGTAATACAGTTGTATTGCAGGGGGTGCCTGTGGATTCCCTCTTACAAACCCACTTGGGCAGACCTGATTTGGTGGTGGAAGTGGAAAATGATGCCAATTGTTTTGCCCTTGCCGAGGTTTGCCAGGGGGTGGGTTGGGCCTTTGCGGAGCAAACCGGTGTGCCCGTGGACCAGCAGATTGGGGTTGGGGTGATTTTGGGTACGGGATGTGGGGCTGGTTTGGTGATGAAAGGGGAGATTTTCCGAGGTGCTCGGGGAGGGGCTTCGGAATGGGGGCACACTCTTCTAGAATCTAATGGTCATAGTTGTTATTGTGGTAAGAAGGGATGTGCTGAGCAATACATCTCTGGAAGTGCATTGGAGGCGGCGTATGGGGCGCGCCGGACGAGCCAGGCTCTAGAACTTTTGAGTGCCTCTGCCATCTTCGAACGGGCCTGCCAGGGGGATCCCCTTGCGCTGGCTTGCGTGAAGGATTATCAGGACAAATTGGCTCGTTTTTGTGGAAATCTCATCACAGCCTTAAATCCCCATTACATTGTTTTGGGGGGAGGGGTGAGTCAGCAGGCCATTTTATATGAGGGATTGGAAGCAAGGGCTCAGGAATTTAGTTTTTTAAGTCACCAAACCACCCCCATTTGGAAACATAAATTGGGTAATGCTTCCGGAACATTAGGTGCGGCCTGGGTGGCTTCTACCAAGCTTCTGCAAATCCACTCCTTGCCTAAAGTTTACTAACTTGATAAACATTGCCTCGAATTTGCGTTTGAGGGTGTGCTCCATTGAATATCACTTCAAAAAGCCGATACGCGCTAAAAATTTTAATGCATTTGGCCCAAAAGGGTGCGGTCCTTAAGGGCAGCCAAAGCCAGGGTAAAGACCTTCTGGTGACCCGGAAGGAACTGGCCTCCGTGCAGAACATTCCTCTGAAATACCTGGATCAAATTCTCATCCGGTTGCGTTCGGCGGGCCTGGTGGTGGCGGATAGAGGCCCCCTGGGAGGATTGAAATTGGCAAAACACCCCCAAGACATCTCCGTTTGGGATCTTCTTCGAAGTGTGGAAGAGGGTTTCGTGCCGGTGATGTGCCTTGACGCCCCCGATTCCTGTGACTACGTGTCTCAATGTGGCACAAAACGGGCCTGGGAAACCATTTGGACCCGGCTTCAGGAACCCTTGCTGGCCTTAAAATTGAGTGATTTATGTGCGCCCGCTGCTTTGGAGGGGCCCATGGAAAAGGAAAAGATATGGCAGAGTTCATTCCCCATTCTGGATTAACCGATAAAAAGTACAAATATGGATTTGTGACGGATGTGGAAACCGAAGCCTTTCCCTTTGGCTTAAATGAAGAGGTGATCCGAAAGATCTCGGCCATTAAAAAGGAACCCGAATTCATGCTGGAATATCGGTTAAAGGCCTTTTCCCACTGGTTGACCTTGACGGCCCCAAAGTGGGCAAAGGTGGATCACGCCACTGTGGATTACCAAGCCTTAAGATATTACAGCGCCCCTAAGAAAAAAGCCTCTAGTCCCAAAGATCTTTCGGAAGTGGATCCGGAGATCTTAAAGACGTTTGAAAAGCTTGGAATTCCCGTGACCGAGCAGAAAAGACTTATGGGAGTGGCCATGGATGCTGTGTTTGACAGTGTTTCCGTGGGCACCACCCACCAAGAAGTATTAGCCAAACACGGTGTGATTTTTTGTTCCTTTGGGGAGGCCCTTCAAAAGCATCCCGAATTGGTAAAACAATATTTAGGAACGGTGGTACCTTATAAAGACAACTACTACGCGGCGTTAAATGCGGCTGTGTTTAGTGATGGTTCCTTTGTGTATATTCCCAAAGGGGTGAGATGCCCCTTGGATCTCTCCACCTACTTCCGAATCAATGCCGCTCAAACCGGGCAATTTGAACGGACTTTGATTGTGGCCGATGAAAATAGTTTTGTAAATTACTTGGAAGGGTGCACCGCTCCCATGAGGGATGAAAATCAACTCCATGCGGCGGTGGTGGAGCTCATTGCTCAAAAAGGAGCTGAAATTAGGTATTCCACGGTTCAAAACTGGTATTCGGGAGATGAACAAGGCGTGGGAGGCATCTACAATTTTGTAACGAAACGGGGATTATGCGCTGGGGAGCGTTCCAAAATCAGCTGGACACAGGTGGAAGCAGGCTCCGCCATCACCTGGAAATACCCCAGCGTCGTTTTGCAGGGCGATGACAGCGTTGGAGAGTTTTACTCTGTGGCCCTCACCAATGGAAAGATGCAGGCGGATACGGGCACTAAAATGATCCACATTGGAAAACGCACCCAAAGTAAAATCGTCAGCAAAGGAATAAGCGCCGATCAAAGTCAAAATACGTATCGCGGGTTGGTGCGCATTTCCGAGAAGGCCCAAGACGCCAAAAATTTTTCCCAGTGCGACTCCTTACTCATAGGAGATCGCTGTGCGGCCATCACGTTACCTTATATAGAGGTGCGTAACGAAACAGCCCGAGTGGAACATGAGGCTAGTACCTCCAAAATGAGTGCAGAACAAATGTTTTATCTAAAATCCAGAGGGATCGACGAACAGGAATCCATCTCTTTATTGCTCCATGGTTTCTGCAAGGAGGTTTTTAAAGAACTGCCTTTAGAGTTTTCCGTGGAGGCGGTAAGGCTTCTAGAAATGAAATTAGAAGGCGCGGTGGGTTAAGGAAAGGGATAGGGGGTATTGTGCTAAAGATTCGTAATTTAAAAGCAGCGGTTAATGAAGTAGAGATCTTAAAAGGCATAAATCTAACGGTTGAGGCGGGGCAAGTGCACGCCATCATGGGACCAAATGGTTCTGGGAAAAGCACCCTATCAAAGGTGATCGCAGGTCATCCCAATTACCACGTGACATCGGGTACCGTTACCTTTGAGGTGAATTTCAAACCCAAAAATCTTTTGGAACTGAGTCCCGAAGAACGGGCTCGAGAAGGTGTGTTTTTGGGGTTTCAATACCCCGTGGAAGTTCCAGGCTTGGCCAACTCCGCTTTTCTCAGAGCGGCCTTTAATTCCGTGTGCAAACACCACGGTGTGGAAGAGATGGACCCCTTAGACTTTGATGTGTTTTTGGATCAAAAAATGAAGATGTTAAACATTGATCCCTCCTTTAAAAATCGATTCTTAAACACGGATTTAAGCGGCGGTGAAAAGAAGAGAAACGAAATTTTACAGATGGCGGTGTTAAATCCAAGGTTGGCCCTTTTGGATGAAACAGACTCCGGACTAGACGTGGATTCCCTGCGTGAGGTGGCCACGGGCATCAACCAATTGAAGTCCAAGAAAAATGCCGTGATTTTAGTGACACATTATCAGCGACTTTTAGATTACATCACCCCGGATTTTGTCCATGTGCTCCTGGGGGGAGAAATCGTAGAATCGGGGGATGCCTCTTTGGCTAAGCAGATCGAACGAAGCGGCTACGAAACTTGGTGGAAAGGCTAGGTGGATTTCCATGGAACCCAAACAAGACCCCATTCTAGCCCTTCGGGAAAAACGAGACCAATGGCTCCCATCTTGGCCTGGAGGGGGAGATTCCAAAGAAGATTATTTTGAACTGCGGGACAAAGCCTGGAAGCAGCTGTGTGCGCAAGGGTTTCCCTCTCGAAAAAAGGAAGATTATCTTTACAGCCAATGGGTGCAGAGGCTAGAAAAATGGCAAATCAAAACCTCCGCTTTCCATCCCAATACGAGCATGGAAAAAAGCCTTCCCTTTGTTTTACCGGATTCTTGGGACTGGAAGTCCTTTTCCTTTGATGCCTTGCTCACCTTGTGCTTTGTGACTCAAGTGCACGAAATCAAAGCTTTCGAAAATGGGGTGACCCTGGATGGTGTTTCTTTAAAAGGCACAGAGATCTCCCTAGAAGAGCTTATAGGAACTGTGGAAAAACAGGATCGTACTCCGGGATCCACCCTTTGGATCGTTCACCTAAATCCCAGCTGCAAATTGGATCTCAGTTGGAACACCGGGGCTGCCTCAAGCCATTGGCCTAGCCAGCTGATGTGGGTGCATGGGATGCCCCACTCGGAGCTGAATTTGGCCATGAGCCATGGGCCTAGGAGTTCTGCAGATTGGAATTGGGTGGGATTATACGTTGGACTGAAAGCACAAGCTCAATTTCATCTCTTGGAGATTCAGGCCTCCAAGGGAGCCCACTTTTCCCGAAGTCAAGTGGAACTTTTGGAAGAAGGCGCCCAGGCACGCTTGCATCACATTCAGCTGGGCTTCCAGTCCCCCGAAAAATCGGAATCCACACCCCAGGCTCTATGGACTCAAGTGAACCACCATAGTGGAAACACAAAGGCAAAGCAGGTGGTAAAATCTTTGGTGGCCCATCATGGAGTGTGTAGTTTTTCAGGCATGGTAAAGGTTCCGGCCCAATCTCAAAAAATAGAAGCCAGACAACTTCACAAATCCCTTCTTTTGGCTCCCACTGCCAAGTCCTATTCACGGCCTCAAATGGAGATCCTAGCCAATGACGTGGTGTGCAGCCACGGTAGCACGGTGGGATCCCTGGATCCCCAAGAGCTTTTTTACCTGCGTAGCCGAGGCATTGCCCAGTCTGAAGCAAAAGGACTTTTGGCTCGATCGTTTTGTGAAGATTTGATTGATTCCCAAATGACCCCCTCCACTCAAGCTCGGTGCCAAAAAGAGTTAAGGCAGCTTTTAGAAGAGGCTCTTCAAGACCCTCTTTCCGCCTCTGAAAAGGGAGGGACTTAAGTATGGTGGAAACCACTTTAGCGCAAAAGATTAGACCTCAATTTCCGATTTTAAACCGCAGGATAAATGGAAAGCCCTTTGTTTATTTAGACACTGGGGCCACCTCCTTAAAGCCTTTGTCTGTGTGTCAGGCGGTGCAGCATTATCTGTCCCAAGTGAGCGCCAACATTCATCGAGCCGTTTACACCACAGGGGAAGAAGCCACCCGTGTTTATGAAGAAACCCGGTCCCAATGCGTGGAGTTTGTGGGTGCAAAAAGCGAACGGGAGATTATTTTCACCTCAGGCACCACCATGGGGATCAACCTCGTGGCCCGGGCTTGGGGAGACGCGTTTTTAAAGCCTGGAGATGAAATTCTGGTGACCACTCTGGAGCACCATGCCAACTTGGTTCCTTGGCAAATGCTTTGTGAAAGAAAAGGTGCCGTGCTAAAAGCCGTTCCTTTGCTCAGCGATGGGAGTCTGGACTTGGAGGCCGCCCGAGCCCTTTTGGGGCCTAAAGTAAAACTTTTTGCGTTTACTCTCGCTTCCAATGCCATTGGCACCATCGCTCCCGCCCAGACCTTAATCTCTTGGGCCAAGGAAATGGGATGCGTTACTTTGGTGGACGCTGCCCAATGGGTGGGTCATGATTCCCTGAAGGTGGACGAGCTGGGCTGTGATTTTGCTGTGTTTTCGGCACACAAAATGTATGGCCCCACCGGTGTGGGGGTTTTGTATGGAAAAGAGGCTCTTTTGGAGCAACTTCCGCCCTTTTTGGGCGGAGGAGACATGATTCGAGAAGTGACTCTCACCCATTCCACCTATGCCGATCTGCCCCATCGTTTAGAAGCCGGAACCCCACCCATTGCCGAGGTTTTTGGCTTTGGGGCCGCCTTGGATTTTATGAATTCCTTGCCTAAGAATGAACTTAAGCAACAAGAAAAGGCCCTCCGCCTTTATTTGGAAAATCGGCTCAAGGAGATGCCCGAAGTGAAACAAATTGGAACTTGTTCCCATCGGGCGGGAATCGTGAGCTTTGTGGTGGATGGCGTTCACCCCCATGATGTGGGCACGCTTTTAGACCAAGAGGGGGTTGCCGTACGAGTGGGGCATCACTGCGCCCAGCCCGTGTTGTCTGCATTGGGGGTGTATTCTACAGTGAGGGCGAGTCTTGGGGTCTATAATATAGCTGAAGATGTGGATGCTTTGATATTAGGGCTTAAAAAAATCATTCCCATGTTTCGTTAAGGTGGAAAAGATGTTGACCATTTCTGATGAGCTTTACCAACAAGTCATTTTAGATCACAATAAAAATCCTCGAAACTATGGAAAGTTGGAAAACCCTACCCATTCGGCATTGGGTCACAATCCTTTGTGTGGCGACCGCATCGAGGTGAATCTGTCCATCGATCCTCAAGGGGTGATCCAAGAGATCCGATTTGTGGGAGAGGCCTGTGCCATCTGCAAATCATCCTCTTCACTCATGACCACCCGGGTGAAATCCAGCTCCACCGAGCAGGCCATAGCCTTATTTGGCCAGTTCCAACAGCTGCTTCAAAAAAAACTCGATTTGCAAGGGCCCCACGATCTTCAAAAACTCACTCTTTTTGCGGGAGTTTGGAATTATCCTGCAAGGGTTAAATGTGCGGCTTTGCCTTGGCATACATTGCTTTCTGCCATTCAAAAAACCCCTCAGGTGGCCAATACGGAGTCGGGATCCCTTGACATGGCCCCCCCCGCTATCCCATTGTCATCACAGAAAAACTAATTAGGAGAGACCATGCGTGGCTTCCCAGTGCGATTTCAAATTCAAGAAACTCCCAATCCAAATGCGTTGAAGTTCATATTAAACCATGATGTGAAACGCTATGGGAAAGCAACCTTTCACGAGTTGGGGGAATGCGAGGGGATCCCCATGGCCCAGGCCTTGATGAGTTTGCCGTCTGTGGTGCAGGTGCATTTTTTTGAAAATGTACTGAGCATCACTCAGGATGGTGGGTTGCCCTGGGAGGTTTTGGAAGAACAGGTGAAACAAACCGTAATCGAGTGCATGGACGATCATGATTTGGATTTTGAAGTGAAAAAGAATGCGGGAGCTAAAGCCGTTTATACGGATCCTGAACTGCAAAAAATCGATCAAATTTTAGACGATACCATTCGCCCCGGACTTCAAGCAGATGGCGGGGATTTGACTCTTGTTTCCTTAGAAAACCTGATTTTAATCATACAATATGAAGGGGCTTGCGGTTCCTGCCCCAGCAGCACCGCTGGTACGCTACAAGCCATTGAAAACGTGCTTCAAGAAGAATACAATCCCCAAATACAAGTCAGGACCTCGGATATTCATTTTTTGCTCTGAGGTCTTTTAGGCAACGGGAGGCAAGAAGGTGGGAAGGTGTTTTTTACTGAGTTTTTTCCTAGGTTCTGTGCTTTCTTATGGCGTTCAATGCACTTCCCGATCGGGCTTGGACTGGACGGAGCGAGAATCTCCGGAGTCCCATTTTGAATTGGCAGCCGGGCCTTCCCCCGCGAAGCAGCCTTTTAAGGGAATTAAAGTCCTCATGTATCACAACGTAACAAAAACCCCGGTGCAGTCTAGTGATGTGTCCGAGGCTAACTTTGTGCAACAGATGGATTTTTTGCTTCAAAAAGGTTATAAAACACTCACGATTGATGAATACATTTCTCAGGTGAGCAAACCCACAGCCGCAGCACCCAAGCAAGTGTTGCTTACCTTTGATGATGGTTACTTATCAAATGCGGAATTCGTAAAGGAACAACTCACCGCCCGAAAGATGAAGGCCGTGTTTTTTGTGGTGACCGGATTCCAGGGCCATGGGGGTCAGGGAACCGCATCGGGGTTGCCTCACATGACATGGGAACAAGCGAAGCAATTGCACCAGTCTGAACTTTTTGATGTTCACAATCACTCCCGATTTCACTCCTCCTTACTTAAAGATTTTGGGGATCGCACGAGCGGAAGGGATGGAGAGGAGTGGAAAAAAGAGATGGATGAAGCCCAAGCCTCCCTAGAATTGGAATTGGGCTCCAAACCAAGAGTGATGGCATTTCCTTTTGGAGACTATGATAAAAAAGTGTTAGATCATATTTCAAAGCAGGGGTTTAAGGCTGCGTTTTCTGTAGACGAGCGTGGGGATTTTGGCCATCCCGGCATCCTTTCCATTCCCCGAATTGGCGTGGGAAAGGACGTAACAAATCTAAAAGACTTTCAAAATCGAGGCCTATTTTAATAGGAGTAGCTTAAAGGGGGTTACAGGAGGGCATCCGTTAAAAAATGGCTCGATACCGATGACATGAGGGAGTCTGACCCCTTTTGAGATAATAATCTTGGTGCTCTTCCCCCGCATAAACAAAACCACTTTTGGAAAGAATTTGTGTGGCCGGGTGGTAGCCTAATTGTTGAAGTTGACCCAGCATTTGAAGAGCAATCTCCTCTTGGGCTGGGGAGGTGGGCTCAATGACGCTCAGGTATTGTGGGCCAATGTCTACCCCTTGGCCATCGGTTTGTTCAAAGTCGTGCGTTTCGAAAAACATTTGAAGCACTTCTTGATACGTGACTTCTTGAGGTTGAAACACCAACTCAATGCACTCAATCCCCGTTTGAACACCCCTACAAATTTCCCGATAGGTGGCGTTGGGGGAACTGCATTGGATAAACCCCACCCGGCTCCCCACCACACCTGGCAATCGGTTCAGGAAAAACTGTGTGCCCCAAAAGCATCCAGAGCCTAAATAAGCCGTTTCCAGCGGCGCCTTGGGATCAGAAGTGAATTCCAGACTTAATGAATTCACACAATGTCGAATCCCACTGGAAGTAAAGCCCTCCCCTTTAAAAACGTGACCTAGATGCCCCTGGCACTGGGCGCAAACGATTTCCGTCCGCAGGCCATCCGGATCGGGAACTTCGGAAACGGCTAGGGGAAGGCTTTGGTCAAAGGCGGGCCACCCGCATCCGGAATCAAACTTTCCATCCGAAGGAAAAAGGGGGGTTTGGCACTGTTTGCAATGATAGAGTCCCTTGGCGCGGCGCCAAAGGTGCTCTCCACTGCCGGGAGGTTCGGTGGCTTTTTGAATGAGAATTCGATGTTCCAAAGCAGATAGGGGCTTCATATTTCCTCCGGGTGGTCCCAGATCCAGCGACAAGGGGACAAATTCTCCCACTGCACTCCCATGGGTATGACGAGGGGCTGTAGGTTAGAATTCTGAAGTGCCTCCTTAATTCGTAAGATGTGGGAGGGCTCCGTCTGCAGGGCACTTGAAGTGAACTCCAGGGAGCTCCATAAGCTTAGGTAAAAAAGAGCGTCAATTTGCACCACCAACACCTTTGGGTGGGGTTCTGAATAATTCTCTAGAAGCTCCTTTTCCCAGGTTTTACGCCAGTGGGTCACCTCCTGCAGGGTGGGGGAATCGGCCAGCCAGGGTGGCGAATGCAGATGGGGGGACACCACCACGGGCAACGCCGTTTCCTCCGAAATGAATTGAATGGATTGGAGGCAGTGGGGTGCGGGTGAGGAAAGAAGCAGCACCTGTGAATAATGCTCTATGGCCAATGCCCTGGCCTGAGCAAACTGCTCGGGACTTTTGAAGAGTTTAAATTTCAAGTTGGATTGCAGACTTTCAGCCCGCTCCCCATTGGGAAAAAGCCCGGGAACCCCTAAGGATTGATCCAACCATTGCACGAGATCTTGAGCCAAACCGCGGGCGTGTTGCTCAGAGACGGCATTGAGATACCCCTGGGCTCCCGAACCCCCTGAAACACACCAAACCACGAGCGCCTGGGGCATGTCTTTTACCTCCCTTCAAAGGACGATAGTTCTTGATTCTTTTAACAGCTTTGCATAGCTTATCAAGATGCATAGGTGGAAATTCGGGAGTGGGATTTACCAAGGCGCTTCCGGGATTTTTGTTAAAAAAAACTGAACAGTGAAAGAAATAGGAAAAGTAAATGGAATCCCTTTTTAAGTTTGAACCCCATTATCAAAGACGAGTGTTGAGCATAGAGTGGGATGAGGCCCAAAGGCGGCACACCGCCGTGGAGTGGGAGATCTTAAAAAAAGCCTGGGTGGCTCAGCTCAAGTCCTGGCACTACCCCTACACGGCCTTGGTTTGGGTAAGGGAACATGCCCTTCAGCCGGACGACGTCGTGGCCTTGAGGAAAATGGTGCTTTTTTTGAAAAAATTTCATTTAAGAAAGATTCATTTCATTAATGAAACCAGACTGTTTGAAGAGTCCGAGACTCCCGATTGGTACGTTCATCATCTCAACTACGAAGAGGCAGGCCTCTGTCTAGAAGGGGGAGCGGTGCCCAAAGAGTCGGGATCGGACTTTAAATCCTTGATTCAGATTGAAAACGACTTTAATGCCCATGTAATGGAAATTTCATTTCTAGATCATTTTGTTCTGTCTGAAAAAAGTCAAATTAAAACACTTCAAACTAAAGTCACAAATCATTTGAAAGCTTGGCACTCTCCCTATTCCCTTTTAATCGATTGTTCTAAGTGGACGATGTCTGCAGACATGACAAAAGAATTTGAATCCTTTTTGAGATTTTTGAAGGCATTCTTTTGTAAAGTCGTTTTAGGCTACTCACCCAAAGGAACCAAAGAAGAGTATCCATTTGTTACATTTCGAAGTCGTCATTTGGCCGCCGCTCAGCTGGAGCATGAAGGGATCACCCAGGGCAGTGTGGCCAACTGCTCCACGCGCCGGGAAAAGTAAGGTAGGGATTCCCTTTTGAAGTCCAAATTTTATCGAGAGTTATGGGAGATCTCCCTTTACAGATTTTGGTTCATGGATTAGCATTTACTCGAGAGTCCTTTTTTCCAGGTACTGTGCAAGGTTCCCTTTGAAACCTTGGGAAAGCGTGTCAATGTTGCAAAGCAGTGTCGTGCCTCTTATCTGTTTTCCAGGAAGTGTTGGGTCATTTGAACAAGAACTTGCGGAATGTGTCTTTAAAACCTGCTCTCAATTGGCGGCGAACCCCGTTCGGTTGGCAGATGCCTCAGAGCTTTTGGACTTTTTAAGACTGAATCACCAAGCCCAAACCGTTTTTTTGCTTTTCACCACCATTGTGAATTCCGATTTAATTGCGATGGTAAAAATCTACAAAAAACGCATGCGATTGGCTTTGGTGTTGGTTCCGGATTCTCAAGTAAGCCCGGAAATTAAAAGTAACACGAAACTTTTTGAGAGCATGATCAATGTGAGCCCAGGTGTATCCGTAGACCGTTACTTTGTGCCTGCCATCAAAAAGTCTGTTGAGTTTGATTTTTTTGGTATTGAAAAGTATCTCAGACCTGGAATTCCTGTTTATTTGCACTCCTTAAGTCGGAGTTTTCAAAAAGATTCTGTGATTGAGGAACTGGTGAACTTTGTGACTCACCTAGAGGGTATCCCTCCCCAAAGAGCCTCGGAATTCGCCAGAAGAGCGGGAGAGGTTTTAGATGAATTTTTAATGAATGCCATTTGGGACGCCAATCCCCAAAAATTTCATAAAGAAAGAGCCAGTCCCATCTTCTTAAAAACCTCTGAATTGGTGGAGGTGGCCTGGACGGCCTTTGAACAAACTCTCGTGCTGGCCGTTGTGGATCCCTTTGGGAGCCTGGACAAAGAAACCATGCTGAAATACTTTGAATCCTTACAAAACCCAGAACCCAGTTCTGTGGGCGGACTGGGAGGGCAAATCACATTAAACCAACAAGGCCCCAGTGGGGGAATCGGAATTCACTTAGTATTAAGACGTTGTGAGGCGCTGGTGGTCAATTTGCACTTGGGACAAAAAACGGAATTTTTGGCCTTTTTTAATCTTTCCGTGAGCCCTGCGAGTCATTCCAAATTGAGACGCTCTCTTCATGTTTTTTGCGTTTAGGAAAATGGGGAAATGAACTTTTTTGGGAGAGCCTGGAAAGAGATTTATTGGGATATTTCAGAACTTCCTCAAGCTTATTTGCGTGTGGATCCATCCTGCCGAAGCAAATGGGAAGTGGTTTTTTTGTACCCAGGATTTAAAGCAATTCTACTTCACCGCCTGGCCCATGTTTTTTGGGAGGGCAATCTTTTTTTTGTGGCGCGTTTGGTGTCAGAAGTAGCTCGCTTTCTCACGGGAATTGAAATTCACCCCGGAGCCAAAATTGGGCGAAGGTTGGTGATCGATCATGGCATAGGAGTGGTGGTGGGGGAAACGGCCCAATTGGGAAATGACATCACCTTGTATCAGGGAGTTACTTTAGGAGCCACTCGGTTTCATAAGGGAAAACGCCATCCCACGCTGGAAAATGGAGTGGTGGTGGGGGCGGGCGCAAGTATTTTAGGGGATATCGTGGTGGGTACTGGCGCCAAAGTGGGTGCCGGGGCGGTGATCTTAAAGCCAGTGGCTTCCCATGAAAGTGTGTATGGCATTCCCGCGTCAAAGGTTTGAGATGGAAAGTCGGAACAACGAGAGTAGGAGATTTGGTATGCATGGAAAAATTTATAATAATATAACAGAGTTAATTGGAAACACACCCATTTTGGCATTGCAAAAGCTTCCCAAGGGATTAGGCGCTCAAGTGGCTCTAAAACTAGAGTTTTTTAATCCCATGTCGAGCGTAAAAGATCGAATGGCCTTTTCCATGATCCAAGCCGCCCTTCAAGAAGGAAAGATCAAACCAGAAACCGTGGTGATAGAGCCTACCAGTGGTAACACCGGAATTGGATTGGCCTTTGTTTGCGCCTCCCTGGGAATCAAACTCACCATCGTGATGCCTGAAACCATGAGCTTGGAAAGACGCATGGTGCTAAAGATGTTGGGGGCACAGTTGGTGTTGACCCCTGGCACACTAGGCATGCCTGGCGCGGTCAAATACGCCCTTGCTTTGGCTGAAAACACCCCAGGGTCCTTTGTTCCCCAGCAATTTGAAAATCCAGCCAATCCGGAAATTCATTTTAAAACCACCAGCGAAGAGATTTGGGTGGATACCTCCGGAAAAATCGATATCTTTGTCTCCGGAGTGGGAACGGGGGGCACCATCACGGGAGTGGGTCGGGCCCTTAAGGCGAAAAATCCAAAAATTCAGGTGTATGCCGTGGAGCCGGAAGAAAGCGCCGTGCTTTCAGGGGAAAAGCCCGGACCTCATAAAATTCAGGGTATTGGTGCGGGATTTGTTCCCGTCAATCTGGATAGGACCGTTGTGGATGGAATTTTAAAGGTTAGCTCCCAGCAAGCCATTGACACGGCTAGGCAGGTTATCCTTTCTGAAGGCATACCCCTAGGCATTTCCAGTGGAGCCACCACCTACGCTGCCCTAGAGCTTGCCAAAAGGCCTGAAAATAAAGGAAAGTTGATTGTTGCCATTGCCGCAAGCAATTTAGAACGTTACCTGAGTACGTTTTTGACGGAACACATTAGGGCGGAAGTGGCCACGCTTCCCGTGGTCCACATGTAAAATGGATATTGACTCTTTTTGAATTTTATTTATTTTATTTGAAAATTTTCTTTGAATATAAAAGCAGTTTTCCATTCTGAACATTCTGTGGAGGGAGCAAATTCATTCACTTCAATTTCCATAAATTTCTCTGTTTCCGAAATCACTCTTTTGAATCCTATGGATTTACCGGCGCTCATTTTTCATTTTTCGTCTGGCATTAAGTCTTTGAGCTGTTGAGGTTTTTTGCGCAAAAACGCTCCCCCCTCTACTCGATTCAAGGCCGTGGCGGTTCCCGGCTTAGCGAAGGGGGGAGTTTGACCGCCCGTGGAAGTGGAGCCAAGCACTCTCTGCACAGCCATAGCACAATGCACGCCCCCACCATTGGCCTTAAGCACAGTTGCATCCACTAAGTGGGTTGTGATGCCCAGATTCTGGTAGGCCTGTGTTGTTTCCTTTCGCAAAAATCGGTACATGGGATCGGATGTGATCATATCGGTTCCCAAAATGACGCCATTGACGGGATTTCCCGTGGCGACGATGCATCCTTTGGGTTTGGATCCCGTTTCTTCACAATGCCGGATGGGTACGGGAATGGATTCGACTTTTAGCTGCTGGCATTTTGGGTTCATTTCCTTGCTTTTTTGCATGATCATCTCTACGTTTTTATCGATCATAAGGGTGAGGCTGTCAACCGTGGCTTGGTCAAAGTCCATGGCCTCGATGAGTTCATAATTCCACCCCTGAAGCGGATAGTTCCTAAGGATCTCAGGACCTTCAAATTCCTCGGGGGATTCAATGAATTTTTGTGCAAGGACCTTTCCAGCTTTTGGGTTTGCTTTTACTATCCCAAACCCACATTCATCCGCTTGAGGGATGATGGTAAATTGCTCGTCTAGATGGAAAGATTCCATGAGTTGTTCTTCAAGTTTTAGCATATTTTCTGTTTTAATTCCGAAGTTTTTAAGACCCATTTCAAGTTCTTTTGATGAGTTTTTTCCAATGAGCACCAAACCATTAGGCAGCGATTCAATGTTGCCTCCATAATCTTCTTGCTTATCTTCCAGCTTTAAGTCGATCAATTTTGCTCCAAATGGCTTCTCTAAAACGGAAGAGTTGGGAGCGTCTTGCAGAAAAAATCCCGTGTATAAAAAAACACTTTCTCCATTGGAGTCAATGCCGTATTCTCCATAATCCTGGGCCCATATACTTGCCCATCTGGTGTCGAAGTGATCCGCTTTTGTAAAATTTAACTTTGGAATGCGATTGGAATCACTTCTGAGTGTTAAGCCCAGATCTAAAAAAGGAGCTACAAAAGGCATTACCAGTTTTAATTCTCCATGAATTGCCATGGTTTGTTCCCTTGTTTTGGCATTTTTCAGCTTTTTTTGTAGTTCCTCCCAAGCTTCCATGGCATTTTGGGAGGTTGTTCCCAAGCCAGACACTCGGATTCGCTCGGATTCAGGTTTTTTTGAGTTGATACGGTCAAGAACAAAAAGAATTTCGTCGGAGGTTTTGGTTCGGAGATTGTCCAGCTGTAAAACAACCGATACCGGTTTGTCTGAGACGTTGACCAGTCGGGGTGTAGCTGTGCCGGGTTTAGTTTCTGCGTTCAAATCAGATTTTTTGGTGGATGGAGTTCCACACGCTAGAGTTGTAACGCATGAAAAAAGGCTTAGTAGACTGTAATAACGCATGATTTTCTCCTTTTGGTTTTTTAGCAACGGTGTTGCTGAGTCATAGGAAGCAAAAATCTTACCAAAACGTTTTCCCCGGTTGGTTTTACAAAAAAACCTTGTACTTTAGGAAGGATAACCTGGAAAAAAACGATTGAGGACCCCAAACGTAGTTTAAGAAAATAGGGCCAGTTTCGTGTAAGTATTTTGACACTGTAAAAATGTTGTTCCGTGTTTTTTCAACTGCGATCATCCATTTGGCTTTTTGGGATTTTAGCATCTGCCCTAAAATGAGCATGGCAACAGCACGAGCCAAGGAAAATTTTGAGAATATTCTTCTAGATGGCTTGGTTCTATGGAAAAGCACACTAGATGGAGGTCGTTTAGATTGGCAAGGCTAGGGAGAAGAAATCGCTGGTTAGGAACAATAACTGGATTTATGGTTGCGACATCCGATGAGGTTGAGAGGAAGAAAGGTCGTCGTTATGTGGAACCCTCTTTTTAACTCGATTGGTGGAATATTATGGTTAAACCTAAATCAAAAGATGTAATGAGAAGTGACTTTGATGGGCCAGATTTTCCCATTGGGAGAAGGAATTTCACCTATTTGGGTTTGCCTTTGTTATTGACCTATTGTAGCTTTCCCTCCACTCGAACAACCAGACAAGTGATTAAACCCGGTGGTTCAGACTCCCAAGCCATTGATGTGCAAGTTCAGAGTCAGCAAAGTGATGGCCGGTCGTCGGTATCGGCAGAGGAGTCTCTGGACGCCAATGGAGGTGAGGCCGGAGAGGAATTGGAAAGTTGTAAACAACTATTTTCCATGGATCGGGGATTGCCTCCCCAACCCGTCGCCCTTTTTCCTGGAAAAACAAAATTTTATGGGCTGCGTTCTCAAACACTGATGGTGATGGAATTAAGCTCTGGAGTCTTTGATTTTGCGCCGGGTGATAAGGTAGAGCTCCTGGCTCAGGTGAGTTCTTCTTCCGCTCCCCTTTTGGCCATGCGAGTGGTGACTCCCTGGCATTTGACCAAAAAACCATTCCTTTGCTTTGACAACCTTAATGTCCTTTCTTTTGAAAGTCTTTTGATTAAAATCTCCGGTAAAGATAAAACATCAGTGTGGTACCAACTGGATTGTAGGGAAAGTGCCTTTTATCGAAAAAAGGGGGTGGGGGGAGAAGAGAAACCCATCGTGGATGTGGTGGGATTGGCCTCCTTGCCAGTAGATGCCACTGGAACGACGTTTTCCTATACGGATTTAATGCCTTTTGGTGGTGACATTTTAAATTGGACCAGTACCTTGGGAAGTGGTGCCACTAATTTCCGACCCGGGGCGATACAAAAAACCCCCAGTGGGGTGGTGGATAGGCCTTACCTCGTGGCTAGTGATGGGGCTACGTTTGCCGTTCCATCCTCAGCCACTCCCAATTTGAATTCTCCTGGTTCTCGAGTTTTGGTGGAAAATCTCATGGGCGAAGCTCTTTCTGTGGAAGCGATGGTTACCCAGGACAACAGCTTTGTGATTTATAAAGAGAGGGGTCCCATATGGCTAAGAAGCTTTTTTTGGGTAGGGTGAGCCAATGAACGTGTTAGAGCGTATTGTAACCCACCGCAGAGACCTCTTTAAATTGATTTCCTCCTTGGGAATTTCAGGAGTTTTCGACTCCGGATTCGCGGCCCAGTGCGACAAAACAAGCACAGAATTTGTGGTGACGGATCATCAAATCTATTACTGGCTGGATGGTTTTCAAAGACTCAGCGCCTATACCCATAAAGAAGGCCCAAAAACCTTTTCCACCTGTAGATTGGCCTTGTCTATTGATTTGCCCCACAACATCAATTCCTACGTGGAAAGTGTGCATGTTTATAAAAATTCCACGGAGTTGGTGGCGGTTCAGTGTTTTACCGATAAAGTACCAAATTCCATGGGCAAAACTCCATTTTGCGTTTTTGAAGGATTGATGGTGGAAGAAAGGGTGGATATTTTGGATATCTACTTTTCGGTGAGGGAATTGGGCACCAAGTTAAGTTACTTTAGATACCGTATTTCATCAGACAATGTGAGGGAAAGTCGTCTTGATTTTTCCCATCTAACCCCTGGTGCCGTGGGCCGAGTGATGAATCCTTTTGTGGATGATATTAAAGCAGCGTCCCATCAGTTTGCTTTCCCGAGTGATTCTAATTTGGCACCCCCTGGTTTTGGTTACTTTACGACTGTTTTCCACCGTTTTGTGGATATTGATCCCCATTTTGTGAAATCAAAAATCCGTTCCCTTTCCCCAAATGGGGATTTTTCCATCGAAATTGCAGCCATGCATGACGACGTTTCCGAAGATCATTACATGAGATACTTCCTGGTGCTAGATCCGGTGGGGCGGATTTTGGGTGGTTTAAAAAGGCGCATGGCAGGTCCAGGAAGAAGTGCCTACAACACCATAAACCGCCGATTGGACATTCAAACCAACGATTCAGCCCTATTTGATAAAGAAAGGCAGAATCTTTTGACTCGGAACATCATTGATTGTCCTTACATCATGGTGATCACGGAAGATAGGCAAGATGCGTTAGCGAGAAATTCCATTCGCATTCGATAGGGATTTTTGCGGTCTCAGGAGCCTACCTTCGGAGTCCCTAGGGCGGAAAAAAGAACCCTCTAGACTCTGTGACTGACTTTCCTTTAGAATCACCTTAAACTTTAAAAGGTAGGTTCTATGTTAGACTCCCAATCCTCCCGTTCCTCGGATCGAGCTAACCCAGATTCAGCGACTTTGTGGGAAAGGAGAAGCCTCCACTCAAACCCCGCCTGGGGAGGTCCTGTTCTTACCCTCGTGCTCGACCAAAGCGCTCGATGGGGACTTTTATTTTTCTTAGCAATCCTTCTATTTTCCATGGCCAATGGAAAGTTTGGAGTGCAACACTATCTTCAACTCCAAAAGAGTAAAAGTTCTCTGGAAGATAGAGTGCTGGCTCTCAAGCTCGATCACCAAAAACTGAACGAAGAAATCCGGGAATTGGCTCAAGGAAAACCAAGGGTTCTTCAAGAAATGAGGCGACAGATGGGGTATCTGGAGCCCGGTGAAAAAGTGGTCCACTTTGGTGCTTCGGCACCCATTAAGATTCTAGGAAAGCCACAAAAAACACCGGTGGAGCACAAGGAAACGAATCATCGTTAGGTCATTCAGGAGTGATGCTGGGAAGCTGTGGGGATTTTTCAAAGGCCCCATTGGGTGCTGAGCAATCGATTGGGGGTGGTACTGCTAAAGCCTCTCACCTTTCCGCTAAGGGAACTGCTAATGATAAAGTCATGGATTTCAGTTACCGTAGCCTTCTGATTTTTTTCCAAATAAAGTGCCACTACGCCTGCCACATGGGGGCTTGCCATAGAGGTTCCATCGATGGTGTTGGTGGCGGTGTCTGATCCTTTCCAAGTGGATTTGATGCGACTTCCAGGAGCGATAACATCAACGCACGCACCATGGTTGCTGTAAGAAGCCTTTCGGTCGCCCTGATCCATGGCGGCCACCGTGATGGCACCCGTGACGCGAGCGGGAGAATATTTGCAAGCATCTGAATTGTCGTTTCCAGCGGCCACCACTACGTTGATTCCTGCCTCAATGGCAGCATTGATGGCCTTATCTAGTACTTCAGAAGCACTTCCTACTAAGCTAAGATTGGCCACAGAAGGTCCTTTTTTGGCTTTGTGATCTCCAATGGAAAAATCAATGCCTGCGATCACGGTTTCATGGGAAGCCTCGCCTCTAGTGCTGTCAAAGACTTTGACTGCGATGAGGTTTACCTTTTTCGCAACACCATAAGTGGCTGAGCCTACGGTGCCTGCCACATGGGAACCATGGCCATGGCCATCTACACCTTCCAGTTTGGTACCTTTGTCTACCGTAACATCTGTTCCGTTGATGGCGCGCCCTTCAAAATCTTTATGTTTAACATTGATTCCGGAGTCAATGATGTAAGCGTTTACACCGCTTCCTGTAAAATTGTAGTTGTATTTCTTATCAAGAGTCCCGCTTTCTTGATCGATTCTGTCAATACCCCAGGGAGCATTTGGCTGAGTCTCAGAGAGACGATATCTGGCAACCTCAGAGATGGATTCTACTTCATCACTTTTCAGAAGATTTTCTAACTGATCTTCAGAAAGTTCAGCGGAAAAGCCGTTTAGAGCGTGTTCAAATTTGTGTCTAACATCCAGATTGGACTCTGCGCGAATTAGTCTCTCCACAGAATTTGAGTCTTTCATTTTGACGATGTAACGGCCCTTTATCCTCACTTTCTCTGGAACTGACTGTAGTTTGGCAGATGGGCTGTTAGAGCCGCAGCCAATCAAAGACAAAGACAGACCCAGTAAAGAAACAAAAGACACGCCTTTTACAACTAACATCATGATACACTCCTGTTAGGGTTTTGTGGGACACTCGAAAAAAAAATATGGAAGAAGTTCATTAGATGCAGGAAGAATAACTCAAGCTGACTGGCTAGTCAAGTTTTGCAGTCAAAAAACATCAGCCTAAAATTGAGTCAATTGAGAACGCTTTCTCATTAAGGCGGTCGGCAGTGGAGCTTCGTTTTGAACCAGCTGAGATTGGCAAAACACGCCAAAGTCGCTATGCTCCGATGGGCGCAGCCGTTTAGTGGGTGGTGGTAAACAGGATAGAGGGAGTTCTTTTCATATGTCTAATGGCAAGCTGAGTCAGCTAACTGAAATTAAAAACCTGTCTGTAAACACCCCTGAAAACATCGTTTCAGATTATCGAAAAAAAATGGAACTATGTGTGGATCCTTGGTTCTCTAAGGGAACAACTCACTGGGTTGAAGTAGAATCATCGGTTAAAATTCGAGCAATGACATTTTTGAGTTCAACTGAGAGACACATAGCTGTTTTATACATCCTCCCGGGTAGAACAGAGCCCATTGAAAAATACAAGGAAACACTGTTTGATCTGTCTCAGATGGGGTTTGATCTGGTGATTTTAGACCATCGGGGGCAGGGGTTGTCTACCAGGGAAACAAAGACTCCATTTTTGGGACACACTCATAAGTTTTCCAGCTATGTGACAGATGCGTTTCAAGTTTATGAAAAGCTTGTATTGCCACTGGCTCTTAATCGGTCTCTTAAAATGGAATCTAGCAAATGCAATTCATCTGTTCCCCTCTTTTTAATGGGACACAGTTTGGGAGGATTGATTGCCTTGCATTTGTCTTACAAAATGACTCTTCCTTTGCAAGGACTAATCTTGTGCTCTCCCATGCTTTCTTTTAGTGCCAAACCCATTCCCAAACGGGCAGTGCAAATGGTGGCCAAATGGAAACAATGGCGTGAGGATTCGGAGTCGCCGGCCTACACGCCCATTTATCCTATCTGGGAAAGCTATGGTTGGGACCTCACCTCTTGCTCGTATCGCCTGGAAAATTTCATTCAACTTTTAAAAGAGCACCCACAGCTTGTCTGCGGGGCCCCCAGCATGAATTGGCTAGAGGAAGCCATGGCGGCGGAAAGGGAAACAGAGTCTTTTGATCAAGCCCTTCCTTTTCCTAGTTTGGTGTTTGCACCTCTGCAAGACAGCGTGGTGGATAGTGAAAAATGCATAGAATTGGCCGCTCGCCAACCTCAATGCCAACTCGTTAAGGTTCCTCAGGCCAAGCATGAGTTGTTTCTAGAAAGGGATTTTATCCGTCAATCCGTTTTAAACAAAATTCAAGCGTTTGTGACTAAGACCTCGAAAATGAACCCCTTTTTACAGGTTCCTTTGGCCCACCGTGGCTTATTCGTTTGGCCAACTCCCTTGCCTGAAAACTCCCTTCCTGCCTTTCAGCGAGCCATGGACTTTGGCTTTGGTATGGAATGTGATGCAAGACTTATGAAAGACAAAAGTGTGGTGGTGTTTCATGATGAGGATCTCAAAAGGCTTTGTCAGGATTCTCGGAAAATGAATCAAATAAACAAAGCCGATCTGTCGGAGTTGAAATGGAAGGGCACTTTCTTTTCACCTCCCACTCTCGACGAACTTTTAGAGTTGGTGCGCGGTCAGGCACCCATCATGATCGAACTAAAATCGTTTGATCATGATGGATTTCATCAGGATTTCAAATTAGAAAAAGAGGTGTTGAAACTTTTGGAAACTTATGATGGAGCCGTGGCCTTAAAGTCATTTAATCCCCACAGCGTGAGTTATTTAAAGGATCACGCGCCTCCCTGGATCCCTGTGGGATTTTTAAGTTGCTGCTATGAAAAAGACGGTGATTTTCCGTTTTTGCCTTCACAGGAAGCCACGTCCTATCAGAACTTAACTCACCCTTTGATCCCAAAATTGGATTTTGTGTCGTATGGAATTGAGGATCTCACACAAAATCATGTACAACTTTTGAAAAAATTAGGAATCCCTTTATTCACCTGGACAATACGTACCAAAGCTCATTTTTTAAAGGCTAAAGCTTGGAGTCAAAACGTGGTATTTGAGTGGGAGAAGATGGGCAGAGGAAGTGTGTATGCCACAGAATAAGAACTTTAGCTGGGTTCGATTTATTCTAGTGGTGCTGGGGGTGATAGGAGTATGGAAGGTGTTTGCAGTGCCTTTGATTCCTACCTCTGATGTTGGCTTGGTCTTTGGATTTCTACATGGCTTCTACCTCATCATACATGAAGCAGGACATGTTCTCTTCTCTCCCCGGCTTTTGTTTTTTCTTCCAGACCACTTTGGGATTCAATGGATGCAATTGGGAGGTTCCGCTTTCCAAGTGATGGTGCCGGGCATTTTGGCGGCTTCCGCTTGGTTGAAAGGTCACAAAGGGAGCGCTGCGTTGGCCTTGATGCTCACGGGAGGGAGTTTGGTAGATGTTTCTATCTATATGGTGGACTCCATTCCAAGAGTGTTACCTTTGCTCCATGACAACCAAGAGGGCCATGATTGGTATAATTTGTTTTCACAGTGGGAAATTTTACACCTTTCCCCGAAAATTGCTAAATTCACTTGGCTCTTGGGAAGGGGGGTCGTTTTGTGGGGTGCGATATGGTGTGTTTTAGAATCGTTGCCAGACCCAAAAGGTACTAAAATTTCGTAAATTAGAGATTAAATGAAAGTTACTTCTTTTAGAGATGTGGTAAAGGAATCATTATATGTTACTTGAAAAAACCAAAAAGATGATAGGGATCAGCTTTCTCTTTTTAACCACCTGCACCTTCGAAGAAAGGAACAAGATCAGCCGCACCATTCAGAATTGGACCGGCACAAATGGGGTGGTGGATGTGCTGAATGGGGGAAAAGTAATGTACCGTTTCATTCAGGTGGAAAAACTCACCACGGCAAGCTCCACAGAAGGTCCTTCCCAGGTGAGACCTTATCGTTTCAGCTATGGCGTTTTGGATCTAAACCAAAACTATGTCCAAGACGCTTCAGAGAAAAAGGTCTATTTTGAGGTGAGTGACTACTCCACTCAATATGTCTTTTATGAAAACCCCCAGTCCTAGTGCTCAGGGGTTATTTGTAGGCATTGCTTGAGCACTTTTTGAAACTGTAACCTTTTTCTGATTTCCTCTCTCTGGTAACCCAAGTGTAAGGAGCCAGGAATGAAAAGGGTAAATCCTCCAGTCGGTCTGTGTTTAGAAAATC
>JBIIVH010000122.1:0-3290 GCA_044339525.1 Silvanigrellaceae bacterium
TCTCTTTGTAATTCCTCCTCAGTTTTGATTTTTTCTTCATTTTTCATTTCCAAAACGCGGGTATTTGTATCATCTCCACTCAAAAAATCACATCGAGCAAGCTGCCTAAAAAGCTCTAAATAAACTGATACTAATGCTTGGGCTGCATACATACATAGCCTATAGATTCTGGTTGGAGAAAAATAGGATGCAGCGCTTTGTAAGGTCGCTGCCAATCCTCTTTCATTTCATCTTTTACGGTTACGGTTGACGGGTAGAAAACAGGTTCTGAGGATAAATTTTTTATCCTCTCGAGTTGAGGATTTGGCATCAAATCCATCAGGATGAACTCTCTTTATTCCACTCGGGAACTATGGATTTATCATTTTTACCTTCGCGTCCTTTTTTAGGGATGAAACCCATTTTTTCTCGGAGCAGAATCAGTAGCTTCTTGTTGTCTTGGATGGAATTTTTTACATTTGTACAAAGTTCGATCATAGAGAGCAAAATTTCAAATACTTTTAACTTACACTTGGGTTACCAGAGAGAGGAAATCAGAAAAAGGTTACAGTTTCAAAAAGTGCTTACAGCCGTGCCAACCACTCAACCTTTATTCCACAGCAGATGAACATATTCCACAATTTTCTCGGCAGGGGTTCCTCTGCTCTTCTCGCGCATCCTTTCAAACCGATCCGGAGAAAAATGGCGGATCATCCCCAAAAGTTCAATCTTATCGCCAAGGAGCGTTTTCTTTGCAGACACAGAGAGCGGCAACTGAGGTAGACCGGCCAAGGCCAAATGCTGCGCTTCCTCAAGGGCCTTGTCACGCATCTCTGGTGTTCCTTTTTCGGCCAGATACGCGATGTAATCGATGGCCACCATCCTTCGGCGGCGGGCAATGGCCATCTGCTCCTGCGGATTGTAAGCGGCAAGCGTGGCAACGGCGTGACGCAGAGCCACGGGTGATGCCAGTGTGCGGGCAAGTGTTTCCCGGTCCTCGCGCGTCGTCAAAACCTTGGTCACGATCATCTTAAAATGGACAAGCTCCTCTGGAAGCCCAAGGTTTTGCACATTATCAAGATCCTCACTCCCCACGGGTGTGACACGAATGAGCGGATGGTCATTTTCCTGGGCGATCTTGGAAGCATCGCCACTCTTATTCATTCTTGACGCAGAGGCCAAGGCCTTATGTGGCTCTTTCGCCTGAGGGTCCTCAGAGCCTGCGACGGGAGCTGCCCCCTCACCGGATTTCGCTGGCCTTAGGCAAATCAGAAGTCCCACAAAAACACCACAAAACGCCAAGTACACCAGGCCCAGACCTCGATATTTTGTCATTTCAATTTCCTCCCGCACAAACGGTGGCTCTGTCCGCATTCTTGGCCAACCGCACACAACCATCATCACCTTCGGTGCAAGACAGCAATGATGATCCGCTGCGGCAGACAACACCGTTGTTGATCAAAGGAGTCAGGCGGTGTTCCATCTGCTGAGCAACCACGGCCGAAGCACTTTGTCCTTCGCTGAGTCTCGCCAAGGCGAGGGCTGTGGCGAATGGCACCTGGTGCGTCACAGCCGCCCGTTCGGGCGCTGGCCGCGTCACAAGGTGGTGGAGAACCCTCTTCACCCGCGTGATATCATGCGTGAGAGCTCCTCCTGTGCGGACCGGCTGGAATTCACTGCTCAGATCCACCGAAAAAAGAAGAGCCGCCTTCAGCTCGCCATTGCTCGGCTTTGCCCACTCAAACTCACGGGCCATCAGTGCGAGTGTGGCGGCTACTTTAGGAGCCGCAAACGAAGTTCCCCCAGCTCCCTCGGCAACAAGATCCACTACCTTGGAACCTCGGTTGGAGAATTTCTCCATATAATCAGGGCCTCCAGCCCCAACAATCACAACATCATCCGCGGGGGCAAGATTCTGCGGACACAGCGGCCCCGGCTCCAAGAAGAGGGATTCGTTGCCAGCCGCAGCAACCATCATTAGCCCCGTTTCGCGCAATGAAGCAAGGGCTGCCTTACATTCCTCTCTCGACAGTTCCAGAAGCTGCTGGAACGAGCCTACACGGAGCCTGTCGCCAAACTTCTCCCGTGCATATTTTAAAGCGGCTGCCATGCTTGGCTGAGTAATATCCGCCCCAAAAGAGGCCACCCGTAATGAGCGAGTAGGATCGAACTTTTGCAGAATTTCTCTTATAGTATCGGTTACTTTTAAAGCGTGAGCGTTTGATCCGGCTCCATTCGTAGCGAAAAACCCGTTCCATGGGAGAACTGCAAGTCCGCTCAGAAGGGCCCTGGGTGAATAGGTGTCATCTGATAACCACCCCATGGATGGGATCGATCCGCGCCTATCACCCACAAGCAAGGTGGGGCTTTTTTCTCCATCTCTGGCGGGCAGGCCGTTCTCAAAAATCGCCAACGCCACATCTTGGCCTCCCAAGGGGGTGGCGGCCGCTTTGTGGATCATGTCACGCACCTGTGTTAGATTTTCCAGGAGGGTTATCTCACCAGCAAAGAGTGAATTTGCATTTCGATCATAAACGCGCACATGACTTACATAGGAATTATCCTTTAGTTCGTAGCTCATCATGTAGATGAGTGAAATGGCGTCCCCCAGATCCATCACAATCTTGGCAAGGGGTGTCCCAGTCTCAATATCGGTCACCATCATTTCTCTATTCTGACGCGTTCCTCTCACATATTTATCCAGAACCATGAGCGAAAACCCGTTCTGGGCAGCAAGTGCCGATTTAGGCCAGCGTGCCAGAGTACAGGCCGTTAGACAGGAACCTTCATTGCTAGACGCTCGCGTTTTGTCCCAGGCCCACAAGCGGGGTTCACCCAAGTTGTTTAATATGCGTGCGATTCTTCTAAATTCGCCATCCTTCAGATCGACTGGCAGGGGCAACGGCCGAAAAGGGCGGTAGCTTTCAGGAAAGATGTCTGACGTAAACAGAAGGAAACTATCACGAAGAGGTTTCCCTGTCAAAAAGTTTGTCAAAAATGTTACTTTAATTCCATGCATCTCGGTATCGGGCTGTTTTTGGTGTTTTTTCTAGTTGAATATCCTGATCCGAAAGACTTTTAGGGATGGAGAAACCCTCACCACTAGCGTAACACGCTGACGAACTCGGACTACAAAAATACCAACGCGCTACGCGCGTTTTTTGGGATTTAATTCGATACGCGTTTCCAAGTCCCAGTTCCTAATCTTCCCGCTCCAGCGCTCGGGATGAAGCTCTTTAGCTGCTTCATAGGTTGTACGACGTTTCTTTAAAATTTCAGCATCTTGGCCACTGTGACGATCGTTGGGAGTG
>JBIIVH010000021.1:0-61071 GCA_044339525.1 Silvanigrellaceae bacterium
TCAAAAGTCCAATGACTTGGGCGAACGCGTGGAGATCTTTAAAAAGGCGGAAGCCCTTCTTATTGATGAAGCTCCCATTGCTGTATTCTATCAACGGGGTCGAGCCTATACGGAAGCTCCCGGATTAACGGGAGTGCGTAGACCTGTCTTTGGAGCGGACCCTGACTATCGTTTTGCATCTTGGTCCAATGCCTCTGCCAAAAAATAATGGCTGGCATTTAAACCCTCATGATTAGAGCTTTCCGGGTCTCTGGGAAGCTCTATTATTGTTTTAATCGTATGAAATGATTGATAATTATACCTAAAGTTTATCGTTGACAACGGATCGAAAAGATGCGAATCACTAGGATGCGAGAAGCAGCGTGGTGGTTTCATTTTTAGTGGAATGCCCTGATTTACGGGTGTGGCTGCTTTTTTTACATGATGGTCTTATCAGTTTGGGAAATAGACATGAGAATCTTAAAGTACGCGTTCAAGAGATTTATGTTAGCAATATTAACGGTTTGGACGCTTTTTACCCTAACCTTTTTTTTAATGCGTAGTGTTCCCGGAGACCCCCTCACCAAGACCAAAGAAATCCCAGAAGAGACGCGTAAAAATCTTGAGGCGCGGTATGGATTAGATAAGCCTCTGATTGACCAGTATTTTATACAGCTAAATCATGTCTTTATTAAAGGCGACTTGGGGACTTCTTTTCGGACCATTGGTAGGGAAGTCAATGAGATCATCCGAGAGCAATTTCCCGTGAGTGCTAGTGTGGGGCTGTTTGCCATTGCCTTCGGCGTTCCACTGGGTCTCATTTTGGGCACCTTGGCTGCATTGAAACGAAATTCCTGGATGGATCGATTGGTTTCATTATACTGTGTAACCGGGATTGCTCTTCCTAGCTTCTTGATTGCCTATCTCATTCAGTACTTTATTGCTGTTTACCCCCTAGTGAATTTAGGTGTGGACCCTAACTTTTGGTTTCGACCAGCAGGATGGGGTGAGAAACGGGATTTGGTTTTACCAGGACTAACCCTATCTTTTGGAATTGTAGCTACCATCTCCAGAATGATGAGAGCCCAAATGGTGGAAATTGGGTTTAGTGAATACATTAAAACAGCAAAGGCTAAAGGAATGTCGGTATTGAGAATGATCCTGTTTCATCAGTTTCGAAACGCCATCCTGCCCATTGTTTCCATATTAGGGCCTTTGTTTGTGGGGGTTTTAGGTGGGTCATTGTTGGTTGAGAGCATCTTCGGTTTGCCGGGTTTAGGTCGTGCCTATTTGAGCTCCATTCAGAACTCTGATTACAATGTTATCATGGGTTTAACCATCTTTTTTGGAACCTTTTTAATTCTGGTTACGTTCGTTACAGATATTGTGTATGGTCTGGTTGATCCTAGGATTCGATTGAGTTAAATCCAGGCCCATTTATCGTTTAAACGTGGATAAAGTGCATTTAATCCATGAGACGCTTTTGAAATGACTTTTTGATACCCAGTTCTTGAGAAAGAGTGAGAAAGGCAGCAATATCCCATGAAAATCCCAGAGCAAGCACCCGATGCCTCCATTGAAACGCTTGAGCCCCATGCTGAGCTGTTTAAGCCAATGGTTTTGCAGGGTAAGGAAGCCGAAGTCATTGTTAGACCTTCGTTAACGTATTTGCAGGATGCCATCCGACGGCTTAAGAAAAACAAGCTCGCTTTAGTCTGTTTGGGGATCGTTGTGACTGTGGGGCTAATTGGATTTTTAGGTCCGTTCTTTTTTCCCAAGATGCCCGATGATATTTCATACGAAAATTATCAAAATGCAGACGCCATTACCCAAAATCCCCATTTTGGAAAAAAAGTAATTGTGACGGATGATGCTCCTGTGGCGGTGGAAGACCGGTTTCAAGAGGATTACGTTCAGGGTCCCTTAATCGCTAGTCCGGATCAACTGAAAGCACCTTCGGATTTTCGAGTGGGACCGGGGTCCACCGTAAACGGCGTGACTTTGGAATGGACCCCTGTTCCAGGCGTGACAGGTTATATTATCTACCGTAACGTGAGTAGTCCTGGAGCAGGTGAAACGGATTTAAATGCAATGGAATCCGATCCTGAAAATCGTGGACTGCAAATTGCTGAATTAACCAATCCTGCCCAGACTTCTTTTACGGATTCGGCTGGCCTAGATGCATCGGAAGCCTACCTTTATTCCATTGTTTCCATAGTGGTTCTTCCGGAGGCTCAAGAAAGTCTGATTTCACCCAATGCTCGGACGGTTAGGGTTGAGTTGCTTCCCAGTATGAAATTGTCTGAAGCACAGGCCATCAAATCAGATGTTCAGGTGGGAGAAACCATTGTTTCCCGGTGGAGCCCCTTCGGTACGGATCGACTGGGAAGAGATATTTTTTCTAGAATGATTCAAGGAACACGCATTGATTTTTTCCTGGCGTTCATGATCCCATTAATCAGTATTTTTGTTGGGTTGATGTTTGGGTCCATATCTGGCTTGATGGGTGGAAAAGTCGATCTTTTCATGATGCGCGTGATAGAGGTTTTGGACTCCATGCCTGATTTGCTTTTCTTGATTTTATTTCAAGTGGTTTTGGGCAAAGGAATTTTTAGCTTGGTGGTGGGATTAACCGCCTTTTCATGGATCAGTTATGCGCGGATTTTAAGGGGAGAAGTTCTTAGGCTCAGAGAGATCGAATTTGTGCATGCTAGTAGGCTCTTGGGCGGTGGATTGTTTCATACCATTTTAAAACACATTGCTCCTAATCTGCTGGGCATTATCATCGTATTGTGGTCGGCCCAGATTCCCAGAGTGATTGTATCTGAAGCTTTTTTATCTTTATTGGGTTTAGGTCTAGAAGCACCTGCGGCCTCCTGGGGTACGGTACTGGAAGAAACCGCCCAAAGATTTCAAACCACACCTGTCCAGTTTTTCCTTCCCGCTTCAGTAATGGCTATAACCTTGCTGGCTTTTTTCCTTCTGGGTGATGCTCTGCGAGATGCCTTTGATCCAAAACTTCGAGGCAGGGAGTAAAGGGTAAATGGACACTTCGATTTCAAATACGGTTCATGGCAAAAAAGTGATTCCGTTGTTTTCCAATTCAACCGATTCAAAAGGGCAGGGGATGAGCAGTAAAGGTAATGTTGTATTGGAGGTTGAAAATCTTAAGGTTACTTTTACGGTTCATGGAGGCACTGTAAAAGCCGTTCGAGATGTTTCATTTAAAGTGAGGCAGGGAGAATGTCTTTGCATAGTAGGGGAGTCGGGTTCCGGAAAAAGCGTGACCGTACAGAGTATGATGGGAATTTTGCCATCACCTCCCGCCAAAATAGAATCCGGAAAGATTGAACTTCTGGGAAGTGATATCTCTAAACTCGATGCGGCGGAAAGAAACAAAGTATTGGGCAAAGAAATTGCTATGATTTTCCAGGATCCTCTGGCCAGCCTGAATCCCACCATGACGGTGGGGAAACAAATTGAAGAAACTCTAAAATTGCATACTTCCATGAACTCCCACCAAAGAATGGAAAGGGTGATGGAGTTGTTGAGTTTGGTTCGGATCCCAGAGCCTAAAAAAAGAGTGGGCCAGTACCCCCATGAGTTGTCGGGCGGGATGCGTCAGCGAGTGATGATTGCCATGGCATTGGCCTGTAATCCCAAGGTTCTCATCGCAGACGAACCCACCACCGCACTGGATGTTACCATCCAAGCTCAGATTTTGACTTTAATTAAGGAACTGTCTGTGCGACTCAATATGGCATGTGTGCTCATCACCCATGACCTGGGTGTGGTGGCTCAGATGGCTGATCACATTGCCGTGATGTATGCTGGAAAGATTGTGGAAGAAGGCACCACAGATGAACTATTTTACCAAACAAAACACCCGTATACCATAGGTTTGAAACGTGCCATGCCGTTGGACACCTGGGATTCTAAAAGCCATCCTCTTACTCCCATAGCGGGCACGCCGCCTGATTTATTTTCACCACCACCTGGTTGCGGTTTTGCGGCCAGATGTCCTAATGCCATGGTGATTTGTCATACACATTCTCCTGTGGAAATTAGAACAGAAAAGGCTCGAGTGAGCTGTTGGTTGCACCATAAAATGGCTCCTGCCAACGCACGTGTTCAGGCTGGGGTTGCTTTGTTACCGTCGGATATAAAGGAATAAATGATATGTTGAACCAGGGTTCCTCGACTCGGCCACTTGTGGAGATTAAATCAGTTAGCAAGTATTTTGATTTAGGACGTGGGAGCGTTCTTCATGCAGTGGACGAACTTTCTTTAAATATTTTTAAAGGCGAAACTTTGGGCCTGGTAGGTGAGTCTGGTTGCGGGAAATCCACACTGGGTAGGGTGGTGGTGCGCATGTATGATCAGACCAAAGGGGAGCTGATTTTTGATGGTGAACCCATTCCAAACTCCCCCAGTGCCGCTCAGCGGCGAAAATATTCTCGGCTGATGCAGATGATTTTTCAGGATCCCTATCAGAGTTTAAACCCAAGAATGACCGTTGGGGATATCATTGCGGAAGGACCGGGGATTCATGGATTGTGGAAACCAGAAGAAAAGCAACAGAAGATCAACTACTGGCTAAATCGCGTGGGAATGCTTCCAGAACATTCCGCCAGGTTTCCCCACGAGTTTTCCGGCGGGCAAAGGCAACGCATCGGAATCGCTAGAGCTCTTGCATTGGAACCAAAATTTGTGGTGTGCGATGAACCTATCTCTGCATTAGATGTTTCTGTGCAGGCTCAGGTGGTTACACTACTTCAAGAACTACAGAAAGAAATGGGTCTAACTTATCTATTTATTGCCCATGGTTTGTCTATGGTTCGATACATTTCCAATCGCATGGCTGTAATGTATCTTGGGAAACTCGTGGAAGTAGGGCCAGCAGATGAGCTTTTTGCCAATCCATTGCATCAATATACCATTGCACTCATTGGAGCTAATCCCTCACCTGACCCGCATTTGCAGCGGAGTAAGCCACAAACCTTGATTAAAGGGGAGTTAACAAGCCCGGTGAATCCTTCCCCTGGGTGTCGATTTGTGGGAAGGTGTCCATTGGCGGGAGATCAATGCCATACGACGACTCCTGAGCTAAGGCTCATTCAAAAAGATCGATGGGTTGCCTGTCACAAACTTTAAGTTTAAGATTTGCGAGCAAGAAAAAAACCTCCTGGGGATGATTCTTTTTTCTAGAAAAGTACATTCTGGCTGGAAACATTTGGGAAGTTGGCATGACCGATCCATTATTGCAGTACCACTTACAGTCAGAATCGTTGCCCCAACACCTGGGCATCATAATGGATGGCAATGGCAGGTGGGCAAAGCAGAGGCTTTTGCCACGAGTGGCTGGACATAAAAAGGGTGTAGAGCGCGTAAAAGAAATTACAGAATTTTGCGGTAATTGTGGAATTCAAGCTCTCACCATTTATGCCTTTTCGGATGAAAACTGGCGTAGACCGGAAGAAGAAGTGAGTGGTTTAATGTCTCTTCTTCGGTGGTACCTTAGGGCGGAGCGAAAAACGCTCCTAGCCAACGGTGTGCGCTTTCGAGTCATTGGGGATAGGCTGAAGTTATCTTCCGACATTTTGGCAATGATAAAGGATCTAGAAGAAGAAACAGCGCAAAATCAGGGTCTTAAACTCCAAGTGGCGTTGAGTTACGGTGGCCGCGGAGAAATTCTAAGAGCTCTGCGAAAATATGTTTTAAGTCTAAACGAGTCTGGGAAGTTTCCCCAGGATGTGGATGAAGCCACATTTGAAAGCTTTTTGGATACCGCCGGACTCCCAGAGGTGGATTTGTTGATTCGAACCAGCGGAGAGCAGCGTCTGAGTAATTTTTTGTTATGGCAATGTGCTTACGCGGAATTTTATTTTGAACCTGCGTTCTGGCCTGATTTCAGTAAAGAAACTTTGGCTCAAATTTTACGATGCTTTGCCAAACGTGAGAGAAGGTTTGGGAGAACCTCGGACCAAGTTAGGCAGCTTTCATTGGTCCAAGGAAGAATGGATTAGATTGTTTTCAAGATTTATGATAATGGGGAGCGGTTTTAATGTTAGCAGAGTTCTTTACCAACCCCGTTGTTTCTTTTATTTTGTTGGCCGGTGCCGTAATCTTTTTTCATGAACTTGGTCATTATTTGGTGGGCAGGTGGCTGGGCATTCAAGCAGAAGAGTTTTCCATAGGGTTTGGTCCAAAAGCGTTTGGATTCCATAAATGGGGAACGGATTTTAAAGTGTCTTGGCTTCCGATAGGGGGCTATGTACGGTTTTTAGGGGCGGATTTGCAAGCTCCTATTGAAGATCACTTAAAAGAGAAGTCAATTTCTCACGCCAAGCTTTACAAGAGATCACTGGTGTCATTTGCAGGTCCCTTTTTTAATTTTCTCCTTTCCATTTTAATTATGAGTATCTTGGTTTTTTCGGGAATTCCTCAGGCTGAACCCTATATCGGTGTGTTGCCAGGGGGTGTAGCGGAAAAATCAGGTCTAAAAAGCGGAGACAAAATCATTGAAATTTCAGGAACTAAAATTCCTAGTTGGGGTGAACTGGTTAAGGTGATTTCGTCCCAGCCTGGCAAAGAACTGGAAGTGCATGTGGAGAGAGAAGGGCTACCATTGAGACTAAAAATGGTTCCTGCAACGGAGTCTTTGCCCAATCCGTTTGGAGAAAAAGAATCGCAAGGTCGCATTGGAATTTCTCAATACATTCCCTCTGCACAGCTCGTGATCCCAAAAGAGGGTGTCCTGGAACAAGCTGGTCTCAAAACGGGTGATTTGTTAAAATCCATCAATGGCGTAAAGGTGGCAAATTTGGATGAGGCTCAGTTGCTCATGGAATCTTTTTCAGGAGCTAAAAACGAGTTTTTGTGGAAGCAGGCCACTCCCATCACTCCCCAGGGAACCCCGACTGCGAACTCATTGGCTTGGAAGGAAGTTAAGCCCATTTGGAAGGTGGTTCGCCCCAAATCTAAATCTGCAGATGGAGTGATTGAATATGGAAAAGAGGAATTGGAATTTACTTTAGACAGGCCGACCCCTTCAGCGGAACCCATTCAAACACCCCCCTGGGCTAGATGGGCTTACTCCCTGGATACAAAACTGGCGGAACCGCTGAACCCCAAAAAGACGTCTGCAACGTTAAAAAACGCGGAGGATTCCTGGAAACAATGCGGTGTGAAGCCTGGTGTGACATTGATTGCGGCGCGGGCTTTGGCATATCCCGAGGTTTGGGATGATTTGACTACCGCCACTTTGTTTGGCAATTGGCTACAGAAAAAAGGGGATTCTCTTTCCTCGAAGGATGTGAATGCCGATGGAGCTAGCACCTCATTGGGGAAATTTGAATTTGCATTGATTTCATTAGCCGGCCAATATTTCACTCAGACCTGTAGCTTACAACCCATCTTAATCACCACGCAAAATTTAAAAAAGCAATGGGCGTTGCCTTTTCCCTTTCGCTTTGAAGGGCAAGGCAATGAGCCGGTTTGGACGACGTTTAAAACGAGTGGTCCCGTGGAGGCTCTGGTCCTGGGCACTAAACGCTCCTGGGAGCAGGTGGAAAGCATTTTTGCGGGAATTCGGAAACTTGTCACAGGAAGTTTGCCCATCACCAGCTTGGGGGGCGGGATCACCATTGCCCGAGTGGCTAGTGATGCCGCCTCCCATGGTTGGATGAGTTTTCTGCTCCTTATGTCTTGGATTAGCATAAATGTGGGGATGCTCAATTTACTTCCGTTTCCCGCCTTAGATGGTGGGCATTTGTTGTTGCATTTCGCTGAAGGGGCCTACGGAAAACCTCTGAGTTTAAAAGTTCAACTGGCCGTTCAAAAAGCTGGAGTTCTGTTTTTGATTGTACTCATGGCTGTGGTGCTTTTTAATGACCTACGGCGAGCGTTTTTGGTGGATTGATGGGACTACTCATTTTGACCCATAAAAGAGGAAGTTTGCTGTTTGGATGGACGGGTCAGCGATTTTCGGATGAATTCTTAGAGGAATGCCGGCTGGCCACTGGTGGGGGGGATTCTTTGAAAATGCCTCTGAATCCGGACCTTCCACTAGATAGCGTGATCTCGAGTTGGGGTTTGTCCAATGGATCCTTTAAGGAAGGCTTACATAAAATGGGGAATAGCTGGCTTGCCTACCGCGAAAATAAAACGGCGGAGCACTTGGCTGAGGATGTGTCTCAATTAATGGAAGCGATGATTTCCCCCGTGGAAGAGTTTTTTTGGGGTGTGGGTCCGGGTTCGTTTACGGGCTTAAGGCTTGGAAGTGGATTTTTAAATGGTTATTGTCTGGGTAGAAACACTCCTGTTTTCTTGGTTTCAACCCCACTTTTAGTAGGCCAAAACTCGGCACATACTGCCCTTTCTTCAAAAGAAGATGTCACTCGTGAATCCATTTGCAGATGGGATCTGGCTCTGGCATTGTATCAAATCTATCACAATAGGTGTCCGACTTCGACCCTGCCCATTTCACCTCACTATGGAAGAGAGCCCACACCTGTTTTAGTACTAAGATCGAAAACCAAGATGGAAGAAGCTAAATCATGAATCAAATTATTAATGCCCAATTTGGAGATTCCTCTTCACGTGTTTCCGCTGCTCCCCTTAAAAAAGCAAAACCATCCATGTATCTTCTCCCAAACTTGGTAACAGCCTGTTCTCTTTTTTTTGGTTTTTTGTCCATGCGTTACGCTGTGGACGCTCGCTTTAATGGTTTGGCACAGGGCTATTTGTTTTCCGCTTATTGCATCATAGTTGCGGCAGTGTGTGATGGATTAGATGGAAGCATCGCGCGACTCACCCGTACACAAAGTGCATTTGGGGTTCAATTGGATTCCTTGTGCGATTTGGTTTCCTTTGGGGTGGCACCCTCCTTTTTGATGTATCAATTTGCCCTCCATGACTTGGGACGATTGGGTTTTGCCGTTAGCTTTATCTATGCACTTTGTGGAGCGCTTCGATTGGCCCGATTTAATGTGCAGTCTTCCCTGGGAAAAGCCTCCGGAAATTTTACGGGGATTCCTATTCCCATGGCCGCCATGCCCATTGCTGTTTTTGTGATGGCTAACCATGACTTAATGGGATGGACCGCCGAGAATGGATACCAAGCCTTTTTAGTAAACATCGCCCATTTCTTTTTGATCCCAGAAGTGCAATCTAAATTTGCTTTGGGAATTCTGTTTTTTTTAGCCATAGGAATGATATCCACCTTTGAATACATCAGCACAAAAACTTTAAAACTTCCCAAGAAACGGCCATTTCGAGTATTGAGCTTGATATTGCTGATTAGTGTGCTTATTTTTACGTTTGAACTGTCGGTGACCTTAACTTTTTTGATGATTGTTTACTGCGCCCATGGACCCATTTTATGGTTTTGGTCAAAGAAGCAGGTGGAACCTGAGGAAGACGAATTGTTTCAAACCCATTATGAGCCGCATGAAGGCCAGCAGGAGCACGAGTGATGAATCAGCCTAAAAAAATTCCCATAAAGGTGGGCGTAGTGGGGTCCACAGGATTGGTGGGCGAGAGTCTGCTGGATTTGCTTTCAAATGATTGGAACCACTTTGAAGTCAAGGAAATTCATCTCTTCGCTTCTAAAAATAGCGTTGGAAAACGAGTCTATTTTGGAAATCGTTCGGAAGTGATCAAAGAAATGAATCTAGAAAGCCTATCTCAATGTCAGGCTGTTTTTTTTGCTTCTGACTCCCAGATTTCCAAAGAGTGGATTCCTGTTTTGGCCAAAAAAGGCATTCTTTGTATTGATAAATCTTCAGCCTACCGTGCGGACCCGGACGTTCCGCTTTGCGTTCCTGAGGTAAATCCTCACCACATATTGATAGAAAAACTAAAGAACTTTCCTGTGATCGCTAATCCCAATTGTTGCGCCACCCCATTGGTGCTGGCATTAAAGGCCCTCTCCCCATTATCAGCGCTAGAGGCATTGGTGGTGAGCACCTATCAAAGTGTTTCAGGAGCCGGGAAACCTGCCATGGATGTGCTCCGTGAGGAGACTCAGTTGCTTTTTAGAAATGGAGAGCTTTCACCGGCGGTGGGCGGTGTTTTTCCAAAACCCATCGCCTTTAATGTGATGCCATTTGTTGCAGAAATATTGAAAAGTGGTGATACGGATGAGGAGCTAAAAATTCGACAGGAATGTGCAAAAATATTAGATTGGGGTGACATTAAACTCGATGCTACCAGCGTTAGGGTACCCACCTTTGTGGGCCACGCCCTAAGCGTGGTGGTGGCCTTAAAGGACCCAGTGGCCGTACCTGCTGCCATTGAGGCCATTCATGGGTTTCCCGGCCTAGCTTACGTTCCCACTTCTCAAACTTCCGACCTTCCTAGTGAGGATAAGGACACCCTTTTACAAGCCAGCCCCTTTGCTACACCCAGGGACGTGGCAGGGGGTGACATCGTCTTGGTAAGTCGTATGCGAAAAAGTAACGTATTCAAAAATGGACTTAACTTCTGGGTAGTAGGAGATAATCTGAGAAAAGGAGCCGCCCAAAATGCAGTTCAGATCTTGGATTTGTGTTGTCAAAAGGGACTCTTTGAGGTCTTGGGCATGAGTCGGTATAATGGCTAGGAGCCTATTTGTTTAGTTAAGGAGCCGATGTGTTTACTCTTAAGTCCTATTTCGTATTGGCGACGTTTGCGTTTTGGGGTTGTGGCACATCCGATGCTCCAAGCTCCCATCTTAAATCTGAAAATTTTCCACTGCTGGCAGAAACCGCAGCTGCAGGCGGGGTGACTATTGAGGGAGTTACCCTAAAAAACGCCCCAGAGACTTCCACCGATATTTCTCCCTCCAGTTTTCCAGAAAAGGGTGGGGAAATCAGCAGCATTAAAATTAAGTTTCAAGTCGTATTAAATGTACCTTCGGCCAACAAAAGTTTTCAGTACGATAAAAAACACTGGGCCGTGGCCATAGGGGGACCCACCCAAGCCCCCCCTAGAACCGTGGCCTCTGGCGGTGTGGAAGTAGAGGATGGAGGGGGTCTAGCAGGTGGCGGAGAAAAAACGGCCCTAATCACTCTGACTCTAAACTTTGCTGATAAAAAGCTCCCAGACACTTGGTATGAAAGAGGCATCCCGGAAACGGATTCCGCCCAAAGGCAACGACTGCGATTCACTCCTTATTATACCACGAGTGGGGGAGGATTTTCTGATTCCAATAGTTTAATTGGAATTAAGGAGGTTTATCTTACCCGAGAAACCGGTTCCATTAAAGAAGGACCTTCCTTTGGGAAAGCAACTTCAAGAGATAGCAGTATCACACTGGAAATCAATCCTCCTTCAAACACGACGGCACAGGCTATCGTCAACAATGCTTTGGTGGATGTGGGCCAAAATTCGGTAAATTCTTACCTAGTGATGTATTGGGATGAAGAAGAGTGCTTAAAATCGCCTAAAAGAACGATGAAAGTGAACAAAACATTTGACCCGGCACAGACATTTTCCAATCAAGAGTGTACTTTTGTTAAACAGTCGGACCAAGCGGGGGGTGCGTGTATTCTAGGCTGTGCCACCAATCCGGAATCCATCTTGTATAGTGCAACTGTGGAAGAACTGGCCGTACCTTCCGTGTTTCCAGAACTTGGGAAAACAGAGACCATGGGATGTGCTTCAGTGATTCGAGTGGGGGCCGGCTCTCAAAAAAGCGTGGGCATTTCAGGGCTTAAAAACGGTAAAACGTATGGTGCTGTGGCGTGGGCCGTGGATGGGGGTGGAAGTCTGAGCAAAGGAAGATCAAGCTGTATCTCTTTTGTTCCTAAGGAAGTCAGCTTAGCTTCCTTGGAGAAGTCTCCCCATACTCGAAAAACAAAGGAAGATTGTTTTGTTGCCACCGCTGCTTCTGGAAATTTAAATAGCGATGCGGTTCACTACTGGCGGGTTTTAAGGGATAGATATTTAACCCAGTGGGGTTTTACTTCATTTTATTATAAATACGCCCAAGAATGGGCAAGTCAGGTGGAAAATCATCCCAGTCTTAAAAGGCCCTTGAGCGAGTTTTTGGGGTGGTCTGGGCGAGTATTTGTTACTTTAGATGATTGGTGGCGTTCTTGGCAGTTCCGGCCGTTGGACTTACTACAAGATTGGTTGATTTCTAGTGCAGAGGCACAGTCAGCCGTAGGAAAAGATAGTGAGTTTTCTCCCATTGATGTTCCTGCAAAAAACGATTCTGCCACCCCTAAAGACTCCTCCACGGGAGACGGGTCCCAGCAAGTGGAAGAGTCAGGAAGCGTTCCGGGTTCGGCATCGGGTGGAATTTGGCTCATGGGTGGAAATTTTACCGCTACGGAAGACACTAAGATTTACCACAAATACTACCCCAAACGGGCTTATTACTTTGAATTAGGGGAATACTGGCGTTTGGCAGAAGCACAAGGGGAGTTGTCTTTGGGCGGCGCCATCGGGCTTGGTTTTACCAACGGAAGCATTCCCAAAACACAGGAATTTGACCCCGATGTTCAGGGAAGGAAAATTCTTTATTTTACACAAAGTTTCATGGCAGTGGGAAGTTACCGATTTCGGATGGAGCCACATCCATGGGTGGCACCGAGGGTTTCTCTGGGTTTAGGAGCGTTGCGGTTTCGTGAAGAAGAACAGGCTGAGCCAAAAGATAAAGAGACTAAAAAAGCCACTCTTCCAAAAATCTATAATGCCACTGAAACAGAAACCAAAAAAACAGACAATACAACGATAGGTGTGACACATTGGAAACCCATTGCTCAGTTGAGGCTAGAAGCTGAGATTTCTTTGGGTAATTTTATGAAGATGTCTGGAGATAATCCCAATTACAGCTATGGCCTGGAGGATTTTATGCTCACCTTGGGTGTAACTTACCGGAAAGACTTTTCGAAGACGATCTCTCAGACAGGCTACATGCTCCATGGTGGTCTAAACTTATTGTTTCTTTAGGATGGTTTATTCGACAGAGAGTTTCATTCGAATGGGTTGGCTGTTAAACTGTGGGCCACCCGTTAGACTGATTGAAAAATTTCCTTCTGATAGCCTAACCAAAGGACCGGTACACTTAACATTGAACTCCCCCTCCGAAAGTAAGCAACGGTATTCAGGAGCCACCGAAAATTCCCCTGGCGCATAGATCAGCAGCACGAGTTTTTTCGATCCCACGCAGGCCGGATCAAGTTTGCCTGAAAAAAGAGCGGTAATGCCCGAGGCATTGGGGTTGATGATGACGTCCTGCCGTAAGTCCGTTTGGCACTGGCCTTTAACGGGTTCTGCATTTTCCGATTTACCACCGCCTACCACGAATTCCGATCCCGTTCCCTTAGACTGGCTCGGAGGATTTTCAATCGCAGTCTCCTTTTGAACGCCGCATTGGATAAGTGTCCAGGCGAACAGAGGCAAAACAATTTGTTTCATCATAATTATCCTGTGAATTGTGATGCATTCTAGGCTTCTTACAAATTTATCGGAACTACTCGTCTTTTCTTTAAAAAAAAGATAAAAATAAAGAGTTTATTTTGGATAGGAATTTCTAAGTTATTGAGTTGTTCGATTAAAATTGGGAGTCATTATGTTGTTAAGTTCCATTTTGAACCTTAAAAAAACAAGTAGGCTTGACGTAACTTCCGTTGAAAATGCCCTTTTGGATCTCCTGGTGAGAGTGGAAGACTCCGATCTTTCTGAATTGGGTCTTGAAAAAGGAGGTATGCATCTGGTAACTGCTGAGCAACAGGTTAGAATTCTTGGAAATTTAGGGAAGTTTACAACGGAAACGGAGTTGGGAGGCTCTGCTTCCAACGCGCTCAGAGCCATGGCCATATTGGGCTCGCAGGTTTCTTATAGTTCATCCATTGGAAGAGACGCTCAGGGACAATCTTTTAGTATGCGGCTGGAACAACTGGGAATTTTGAACCGCTTGGCTGTGGATATGAATTCCCCTACCGGTTCCTGTGTGGTGCTGGTGAGTCCGGATGGGGAACGAACCCTAAATACCTGCTTGGGTGCTTGTCAGACGTATGTGAAGGACTATTTACCCACCGAAGATATCAGTGACAGCAAACTCTTTTTTACCACAGGCTATATGTGGGACACTCCAAATCAAATTGAAGCGGTGGAATCGGCCATCCACTTTGCGAAAGACAGGGGAGTTGCCGTGGCACTGGACCTTGCCGATCCCTTTGTCGTGAACCGCCATGGAAGTCGTTTTTTAGAGCTACTTCAGGAAGATAAAATTGATGTACTCTTTGCAAATTCCCAAGAGGCTCAGATGATGGCCAATTGTACCGGAAGTAGTGCTGCATTGCTACTGGGTAGATGGGTGAAGGCGGCTGTGGTGAAAGATGGGTCAAATGGAGCCTTTTTGTGTGTTCAAAATCAAATTCATCACGCTCCTGGCAAAAAAGTGAATGTGGTGGATACTACGGGAGCAGGGGATATGTTTGCCGGTGGATTCATGGCAGGAGTTTGTAAAAATTTGGAGATTCCTGAGTGTTTAGAGCTGGCCATAGGAATGGCTTCTGAGACCATTTCTCACATGGGTGTCAGGGTGCATTTGCCCAATATTTTGCCATTGTTAAAGATGGTAGGGGTATCTACCTAAAATCTCGCCCGTCAGAAATCTATTTGCAGTTGGGAAGTTTTATGTTTCGAACCACTAGGGATTTTTCTTGCTCTTCTTTAAGCGTTTCCCGGTGAATGTACTTGCCGCATAAGGGATGGGAAATGGTAAAGGTCAGTCTCGTTTTTAAAGGAATATATTCAAACGTATGAGGTGAGTTTCCAGATTCATCGGCCAAGTCCAGATTCACCATCGCTCCAGGTGGAGTGGTTAAAATCCTAATTTGACCTACTTTTCCTGATTTTTCAAACACAACGGTTTCTTTTCGGGTTTCTCCAAAAAAGGCAGCATCTAATCTAATCCTCTTGGGTTTGAAGCCCGGACGAGTTAAAGTGATGTATTTGGAACCTGAATCAATGCTAATTTTCTGAGGAAGGCTTACAAAATTTCCTCCCTCCATTTTTTTACCGTCAATATCTATCGTGACTTTTCCGGGAGGAACACCCTGAAGGATGATTTCAGTCCGCCAAACCCTTCCGGTACTTTTCAGAAAGGAAAGTAATAAAAAAACGGTGGCGAGGCTTCCTAACACCCAAAGTAAAATGCGCTCCCAGACGTGTCTCATCGTAGGTCGAGGCTGTCGCTGAAACTGGAATGCCACGGGTTGGACGGCTGCGGAAGAACGGTCGGCCCCCTGGGCGCTTTGCCCGCCGGATCCCCCTCCTTGATCTTGCCGCTGAATGGACACACTCAGATGGTTGGGTTTTCCTGGGCCACCTGGTTTGGGAGCCTCCAAAGGCTTTTGGGGAGCTTGATTGGATTGGTCGACTTCGATTTTAAATTCGTCTCGTTGTGGTTTGTCAGAGCTGGGTCTTCCCATGCCTGGTGAACGCATTCCCCCAGGAGATCTGGGCCCGTTTTTCCCCTGTGCACCAATCCCACCCGCCGGCTTTCGGACGATTTCCCCTTTTTTCTCTTTGGTTAAATCAAGGATTTGAGAGGGTGGTCCGTTTTCAGATGAATGGTGGCCCTCCATATTGACCGGTAGGGCAAGTGTGGTTCTCATTTTTTGTCGAATGGCGTCGATTTTGTCTTTAAAAATCTCCTGCATAAATTCGGAAAGTTCGCCAGAAAAGAATTCTGGTTTGTAGGTATACAAAAATCGATTGAGCTCTCGGACAGCATCCCTGGCAGTCTCAAACCTCAGATTTTGCTCTTTTTTAAGCATCTTCATGATGATATTGTCGAGTTCGGCCGGGATTCGATGGGTGCCCACCACTTGGCTTGGGGGTTTTATTTTGGCTTGTCGAACCAACTCTAAAACCACCATATCTTCACCTTTAAATAATCGGTGCATGGTGACCATTTCCCATAGGACAACTCCCATGGCAAAAATATCTGTTTGGCAGTTTACATTTTGCCCCATAGCCTGTTCCGGGCTCATGTATCTAAATTTGCCTTTGAGCACTCCGGCTCTGGTGCCAGAACTTTGATTTTGGGATTTTGCGATACCAAAGTCCGTGATTTTTACATCTCCATCAAAGCTGATGAGAATATTTTGAGGGCTGACATCCCGATGGACGATTCCCAACGGTCTGCCCGTAACATCCACGGCACTGTGGGCATACCCTAATCCATTGAGGGTTTCTATGGCAATGTAGATGGCGACTTCGATGGGAAACTTCTTTTTTAAGGCCTCCGTGTTGGCTAAAACAGACCGTAAGTCTTGCCCATCAACGTATTCCATCACCAATACATAAGAATCATTGTCTGGTTGGAAGTCGTAAACTTGAACGATGTTTTTGTTTACAAGCTGTTTCGCCACCATGGCTTCTTGCCGGAACATTTGAACAAAATCATGATCATGGGCAAAATTGGGCAGGATGCGTTTAAAAGCACAGACACGGGCAAAACCGTCGGAACCCACGATTTTACCAAGGTGAATTTCCGCCATCCCGCCTTGGGCGATGCGCTCCACTAAGATGTACTTAGGCTGCGCGCTCATGGATTCCTCGGATTGTTACTTTTAAAAACGTTTTCCAGAAGTTATACCCCAGTGCCGAAAAATAAGGGAACACAGAGGTAGGTATCGGAAGATGTGTTTCGCTGGCAATCAAAGAGTTGACTGTTGCCACTTAAATTCAAGGGTTCCGGGTGGACCTTTCAGAAGAAACAAAACAGAATTAGGCGGATTCCCTGAACCGGTGTTACTCTGTTTGGGGTAGTCAAAAAAAAGTATATATTCCTTTGTCCAGTGATTGATAAATGGGTAAAAATGGCTTAAAATTTCTTTTTCCTTAAGGGGTTTTGTCTGGATTACCGAAGCTTTTTGGTCTCCAAACCAGACCTCCAGATTCCAGACTTTGGCATCGTCAATTTGGAGATAAGTGTCTTCTGGAGTGAACAAAGAAATAAACACCCCCAATTTGGATGAATCAGATTGAGTGATATCAGAGAGTTGGGATCCATAGAGCTGCTTGAATCGGGCTTGGTAAGCCTCTTGAAATGGCGGTGTCAAAAGAACGGCGGTGCCCATGGCCTTCATCTGGAACTGGTCTAACAAGGTGATTTCTTGCTTCCACTTTTTTAAAGCACTCCAGTAAGCGTCGTCCTGGTAAACAGATACGGAAGGCTTTGCCTCGGATGGAGGCGTAGAGGAGGTGCAGGAAACCTGGCCTCCTAGTAAACCCAAAATCCAGCAACTACTGAGAAACTTTATTACGCCCTGATTTTTTCGATTTGTAAACATTGTTGTCGGCGGCCTTTATAAAATCTTGCGAATTGGAAATCTCTTCCGTAAGAGTGGAAACTCCTAACGATAACGTTACAGGAATGTGCACTCCTTCATACTCGATGGAATGTGCCTCTATGGTTTTACGAATATCTTCCGCCATTTTAAACGCTTCAACAGCATTGGTTTGAGGTAAGATAATCATGAATTCTTCACCACCAAATCGACCAAATGTGTCTGTGGATCGAAGGAGGGGCCGAACTTGGGAGCAAACTTGTTTTAATACATAATCACCCGCATCATGACCAAATGTATCATTAATCAGTTTAAATTTATCTAGGTCAAACATGATAAGGGAAAGGGGAGTAAGATTGCCTCGAGAAACCCTGACATCCTCCTCCAACTTCTCCAAAACATAATCTTTTCGGAACACATCTAGCATTTTATCTTGGACGGCCATGCGATAGATGCGATCAAAAAGTAACTGATCCGCGGAACCATGAGCAAAGTAACGAAGTCTAACATTTCCAACTCTAAGCATGTCAGAATGGCGAAGTTCAGCGTTTTGTTGAACGACTTGATCATTGATGTAAGTACCATTTAGACTTCCTAAGTCTGTTACAAAGGCTTTCGTGCCCACCATCACAATTTCACAGTGTTCACGTGAAACGCTCACATCATCAATCCAAACCTGAACTTTGTCGGCTCTTCTGCCGATGGTGTTCTTGGTTTCCACCAACAAAAAGCGCTTTCCAGCGGCACCTGCATCGTACTGGAGCAACACTGGTGCTCCACGATGGGAAGTGGTGGCCGTGGTTTCAGATGGGTCAGACGCAATTATCGTTTTATCATCACTCATTCTATGTCACCTAAGGTGTTCTGAAACAATGGGAAGCCCAAGAGCTAGTTTAGCATTCTTTAAAGCCGACAGGTAGTGTCCATCGCCAAAAGAGTTTCGCTCTGGCCGGGTTGTGTTTGATTTGCAGATCTTGGGAAGGGTTAGAGTCCCCGAATCATTTTCACTCGAATGACGTGGGGAAGAACTTCAAGACCGGCAATTTGTTCCTGCTCTAAGGGAACGTCTACCTTGACCAGTGAGATGGCTTGGCCGCCCATTCGGTTTCGAGAGAGTTCAAATTGAGCGATATTAATATTTTGATTTGCTAAAAAGCTTCCAACCGCTCCAATGACACCGGGTTGGTCATGGTTCAAGATGAGGAGCATTTCTCCGTTTGGCTCAATCTCAAATAGGAAATCATTGATGAGGCAGAGCCGCATGAGATCCTGATTGTAAAGCACCGCTCCCACCTTACAGGTCTCTTCACTTCGTGCGCCTAACACCTCAAGCACCATGCCACTGCGCACGACATCTCCCTCTTTAGAAAGCTCCACCTCCATTTGGATCCCTCTTTTAGCCAAGATACGTTCCGCATTGACATAGCTAACGTATTCATCCGAGCTTGAAGCCACAAATCCTTTTATGGCACACAAGCGTAACAATCCCGAATCGGATTCTGGAATATCGGGAGACAACTTTAAGGAAAGCTGGCTAGGATTGAATTCACAGATCTGGGAGGCAACGGATGCCAGCTTTTCAGCCAATACGGCCAAATTTCTGGATTTATTTGAGGTTAATAAGGAAACGTGCGGAAGATTCACGGGATAATCTACCACCTCTTGACGGAGGGCCTTTAAAACCTGAGTGGCTACCGCTTCACCGATTCGTTCCTGGGCTTCCATAGTGCTCGCACCAATGTGGGGGCTACAAATCACGTTGGGATGATTTCGGAGTTCAGAAAAGAGATTGGGTTCATTCACCCAGGTATCAATACCAGCAGAACTGATGTGATTAGACTCCAATGCCTCAAGTATGGATTTTTCGTCAATGATTCCACCTCTTGCGGCATTTAAAACAATGGCTCCTGGCTTTAAGAGGCTGAGTTGTTTAGCGCCAATCATCCCTTTTGTTTCTTTATTTAATGGGGTATGTACGGTAAGGATATCACATTTGGCAATCATTTTCTCTATAGAATCGAAACGTTGAACTCCGTGCCTTCTGAAAACCTCTTCACTAATGTAGGGGTCAAACCCTAAGACCTGCATATCAAAGCCTTTTGCAAATTTGGCAACCCGGTGCCCCACATTACCTAAACCCACGATACCGATGGATCGATGTAAAAGCTCGCGCCCTGTGAATTTGTGACGATTCCAGTGACCGGCTTGGGTGCTTGTGTGAGCATGAGGCAAATTTCGGATGCATGCCAAAAGCAATGCGAAAGTGAGTTCTGCAGCGGAATTTGTATTTTTTCCTGGAGTATTCACCACCAATATACCTGACTCGGTTGCGGTTTCCAAATCAATATTTCCATAACCCACCGCTGCCCTTGCCAAAATGCTTAAGTGTGGCGCGGCTCTTATCACCTCAGCATCCACGTCCGTTTCCGATCGACTGATCAAAACATGACATTGAGGCACCAAAGCCATTAACTCATCCCGGGAACAATCAGGCCGGTAAACGATTTCCATGGGAATGGCTAATTTTAAAGACGCAGGCGGGTTCTGAAGAATCTCCAAGGCGTTATTGTGGAGCTTTCCTGTGATTAAGACCACAATTTTCTGAGGAACAGAAAGGCCCCTCAGTTGTATTTTGGCAGGAGGATGAGGGTGGGTGGAGGCATCTGCGGACCAAACGGTATTCGGGTTGAGAGGGATCAAAGCAAGCTCCTTTATCTGTAAAAGTCGGTTTACGAAATTCCCCATTCTGCCAGGTCTGGAGCCGAGGAGTTTAGCTGAAATCTTTCCAGCACCTGCTCTGGGGAATCAAAATCGATAACGGTTCCATTGTTCATCACCAATATTTTATGGGATTGAGTGAGTGTGGACAGCCTGTGGGCAATGGTAATGACTGTGTTGTTTCGAAAGGAGTTTGCCACCACATCCTGAATGAGGGAATCCGTGGTGGAATCTAGACTGGACGTGGCTTCATCTAACAAAACGATGGGTGTAGCTAATAAAATGGCTCGTGCCATGCAAAAAAGTTGTCTTTGACCACTGGAAAAGTTAAGTCCCTTCTCTGCAATCGTGGCATCTAATTTGCCTGGCAAGGATTCCACAAATCGTTTCATTTGGACAGCCTCTAGGGCCTCCCAGATTTTATTCTCGTGACGTTGCTGTGTTCTATCCAGATTGGAACGAAGTGTACCCGAAAAGAGATGTGGTTCCTGGGGTACAATGCCAAACAATCCTCTCAACTGCCATAGGGGGAGGTCCAAAAAATCGATTCCAGCGACTTTGATCGTGCCAGTATGGATGTGGAGCATTCGAAATAAAGCCTGAAATAATGAGCTTTTTCCTGCTCCTGTTTTGCCAATCACACCCAACTTTAACCCAAAAGGAACCTCAAAAGAAACCTGATTTAGAATGGGAGATAGCCCTTGCCGGTAGGAAGCCGTGAGAGAATCAAAACAAATGGCAGGAGTTAAGAGTGAGGGGCTGGGGTAGGGGGTTTTGGAGACCAATTCTTCAGAGGGCAGATTCGTATACTCCTGGACCCTTTCTAAGCTAACCATTGAGGCTTCAATCATGGAGAGAGTTCGGGTGAGCCACTGCATGACAGAATCCAAACCCATGCCGGCACTGAGTAAAAATCCAGCGGTTCCAATGGATATTTTATGGTCTAAAAAGGCCAGACAAACACCAATGGTCAGAAACAAACTAAAAAACTCGCTGATGAGTTTTAGTCGTACGTTTAACCACCGGGTGAGGCGGCTTCTTAAAAGACTCATTTTCAAATAATTATCGTAAAAGTCATTAAACCGGGTCTGAAAGATGTGAGACTTTCCATAGGTTCTGATGCTTTGCCAGCCTACCGTAGCCTCTGTAAATAGACTCCAAAGGGGGGATTCAATAAGTCGAGACGTTCTTTGGATTTCCCGGCTTACGCTGGTGTAACGATGATGAACTCTCACATACATCCAGAGGCAAGGTAAAGTAATTGCCACCACCCAGGGGATATCTAGCAAGACAAACAATACCACCCAAATGAGCTCTGCCAAGCAACCCAAAATATCATTAATGTAGTTAGGGAGGTCTCTTTTGAGTTGGTCATAGTCGGATCCTAACCTTGTAGTCACTCTCCCGGTTGGATTTTCATCAAAAAAAGTGACACGAACCTTGCTCAAAGCATTGATCATTTTTTCATGTAAAATGCGACCTCCCCGTGCCAGGAATGAGGTCACTAGGGTCCAGGTAAAGGCTCTCCATAAAATAAAACCAGAAACCACCAACAATATGAATGACAAAATGGAGGAGTCGTTTGTGAAAGACAGTTTTTCCCACATCCCAACGAGCCAGGTTTGTGAGGTATGTGTGGCATTTGGAAGCTTTTGGTCTACCCATCTGCCTAATAACCAACGGAACACACCGGATTGTGTGTTTTCCACCAGAATGAGAAGGAACAAGAAAGGACCTATTTTTTTAAACCCATCCATGGATTTAAAGTACTGTTTGTAAAAAGCCATTCCTAGCTTGCCGGATGCTTTAGTTTCTTTTGATACCATCAGCGGTGCTTGTGTCATGGAGCGGACCTATCTGGAGGCTGGGAAGAGGGTTGGGACTTAAATTGTCCGGCAAGAATCAGCTGGTTGAGTCGGCTTTGGGGGTGGTTTACCAAGGATTCAAAGGAACCTTGTTCTACAATGGTGCCACCATCCAAAACAATAACGGTTTCTACCTGTTTCAAAAATTCGAGTCGATGTGTAATCCAAAAAAGAGTGCACTTTTGCCAGGCGTTTTCTATCAACTCTTCGACCACTTTTTCAGAAGTGGATTTGTCGATGGCGCTGATGGGGTCATCCAAAAAAACCAGTGTTTTAAGCGAGTGTTGGGTGGCAAAATGGGCTCTTGCAAGAGAAACTCTTTGTTTTTGGCCTCCCGAGAGATTTACCCCCCTTTCACCGAGGTCGGTATGCAGTCCCTGGGGAAAGCTTTCGGGTTCCAGTTCTAAACTTGCTTTGAGCAAACTATTCATCACTTCCGTTTCTGGAGGAGAGGGATTCTGCTCTAATGAAGAAGCGGAGTAGGTGAGTGGTACATTTTCCTGTAAAGTGGCATTGGCAATGAAGGCTTCTTGAGGAACAAAAGTAGAGAGTCTTTGAATCCAAGAAATCCCTTCGTGGCTATGAAGTGGAACTTCTAGGGAGCCTAATTCTGGGCTAAAAAGCTCTAGAATAATGGAACCGGACTGTGGCAAAAGATCACCTGTTAGGGCGTGGAGCAGCGTAGATTTTCCCGAACCAACTGTCCCTACGATGGCCAGTTTGCCGCCAGGTTTTAAGTCAAAGGTAACCTGATGGAGTATGGGGGTGGAACCTCTTGAAAGGGTGAGATCACGGCATTTAAACCCTGCTAAAATGGGTTTGTTCAGGTGCCAGGCTTCTAAAAAATCGCTTTCTTTTTTACCTGCGTTATAAGTGTTGAGTGAGGTAGAAGCATACCGCATTAATTGTTCTTCAGAGGTGGGATCTTTAAAAAATTCCTTGAGTCTTTTTGAAGCCACAAAAGCTTCTCCCATTATTTTTACAAACCAGGGAAGGGGAACGATTTGTTGGCCTAAAATGCCAGAAAACCATACGGCGGCAAAGACGGAACTGGCCGTGATTGGCGAATCAAACCAAATCATCCCCATCAACATGGCCAAACTGGTGATCATCCACCAGGCCGTGGACACACCAAAAGTAAACGCAAAAGCTCCCTTGAGTTTAATATCCTGCAGGAATTCTTGGCGTGTTAGCTGATGAATTCGTTTCACAAAAAAGGAATTCCATCCAAAGTATCTCACCAGCCGAACCCCCTGAATCCATTCATTGATGAGACCCAAACGTTCGTCGGTTTTGGACATCAATTTCTCGTGCCATTTGGTTGTTAATTTGGAGAAGAGCCATGTGATGGGAGCTTGCATGATGAGCGCCACTAAACCGAGCAATGCCGCTTTTCCTACAAAAACCCACATGATGGCGATTAAAGCCACTACGGTGACAAACAAAACGGGAAAATCCACACAGGCATGTGCAAAAAACTCCCCGATGTATCGGGCGTCATTCTGCACGAGATTTGTTAAATCCCCTGTGGAATAGCGAATCCGTTTGTCGGGTGTCATTTTTAAAATGTAGCCCAGACTTGTGCTTCCTATCCTCTTTTGAGTGCGCACCGAAAGCAGCATTTCCCTTTCGATTTTTTGGCCATGTAAAGCAGCCGCCATAGAGTTTAAAGTAAAGATAACAAGGCTAGTTAGTACAAGAACCAATCCCACCCAAAAGGGCTCGGCTTGAAGGGAAGTGGGCAGCAGGGTATAAAGCTGCAAGGATTGGGAAGGAGAGGAGAGGGATTCGAAGCTCTTAAGCAATAAAACAGAAAGAAATGCAGCCATGAGTGAAAAGGAAACGTCTATCACATGAATCAAAAACATTTCTGAAAAGATGCGTTTTTCAACTTTCAATAGGTTTTTAAAAATTCCACTTCGAAGCAGATTTAAATTTTGTAAAAAAGTACCATCTAAGGCTTGGGACTTCAGAAACGTTTTAGGAATATATTCTGGTTCTTGGGTGTCTTGAAATTCGCAGGAACCCCTTGTGTTGATTTTCTGTATCACCGGATTCATATCTAGAAACCAGAGTCGACTCCAGGATTTTGATAATGCTTTCCCCATGGAGAACAAAAGATGTCTCAACCTATTGTGCGATTGATTGAGTTGGCTTGGTTCCATGAAAATCCTTTAGCGAAAGGTCTGGGAATGCTTGGATTCCCTTTACCGGGCTGGGTTGAACCCAGGAGCAGCCGTGATCTTTTGACTTCTGCCCTAATAGGCAGATTTGTGCTCGGGCTTCCCTTCTGGGACAAGCTAACAACTTTTTGGGAACACCACAACTGGGAAGGGGAGTACAAGATACTTTTTTCAAAAAAAAGAAATCACCGTGACATCCCTGAAGGGATTGGCCCTTTTTCGGTACCCTCTGTGGTGAAGAATTGGGATCGGGAATGGGAAAAGTTTGTGGAAAATCAGTTACAGCAAGGAAAAGGCGGGGATTGGATAGGGTGGCAGTGGGAATTTTTGAAAATTCAAAAGAGGTCTTATGAGCCACTTAAACAGACTTTTATAAGAATCCTCCAAGAGTGGTATGGTGTTACTTTAAAAGAAGATGACTTAGATTCGAAACTTCATTTTAAACCTTTTGGTTCTTTTCCTCCTGTTCCATTGCATTTGTTGGGGAATCACTACGAGGAAACTACTTGGGATAAAATCGTTTCGGAATGGATTTCCCTTTTTCCTTTCTTGTCTGCCAAATCTTTACTACCCATATGGGTGCATCCCGGAAGTGCTGGTTTGTTTAGTTATTTTTTGTCGGATAAAGACTATGGGATCTTTGTTCCTCGTGAGCGTTGTTCGGGCATCAGCGAAGCAGCCGCTTTTGTGCATGAATTGGCCCATCTAGAACTCGGGTTGGATGGGGCAGAACACACTGTGTTTTTCCAAGAGAAGTTTGCATTGGAGTGGGAGCTCAAGGTTTTCCGGCAATTTCGTGCCTCATCTCTATATGAACATTGGAATTTGCGACTTTCTGAAAAGAATTGTGCGTTGATCTCAAAATGGCTGGATCAAGAACCAGAAGAGCTTTCCCGGGAAGAAAAGGATCTAGTAGAAAGTATGGACCTGTTTTTACCTTTTGTGTATTATTTGGCCAGTCAATTTATTATGTGCCAGACAGGTTTGTGACTTTAGGGAGTGTAATGAGATTGGTTTCATTAAATCCTTATAATTTAGGAAGAAAAAGTGATTTCTCTTAATATCTATAACGAAAATCCCGATAAACTATCCAGGGGAAGTGGATTTTAGAGGAGAGAACCCACATGAACTTTACTGTGATTGACTTAAGGTCCATGAAAATGTTTATGGTGAGCCATATTTCGGAAGATATTTTGCAAGGATTACAGGATGGTTACCTTGAAGTGGTTGATATGTTTTCTCAAAAAAGTTTAAGCAAAGAAGGCGCTTGGATACGGTTAAGTGCGTAGGTACACCATCACAATATGGCCCTGTGTTCTCATCCCTTTTTGTAAATAGGGTAATACCGAGTAACTTAGCCTAGTATATAGAGAATAAAATGATTTGAAAAATAGGGTTTTTATTGGTAGAATCGGATTTCCTGAATGGAAAGGAGTTTTCTGCCATGACTATGAGCGTTCACCAAAGAGTTGTTGCATCATTTACGCTCGAAGAGGCTGAGCGGTATTTAGGCTGGGCAAAAGGTCTTAAAAGCCAAGGACGTCCGTGCCTTTTGGAGGTGCATACTTTAGAGCGCCTTTGCTTTCATTCCCTGGCGTCGGTTAGATTAAAATCCCTTAAAAATTTGGATGTTCCCTTTGAGTTTTTGAAATGTCTGGGGTTTGACAGCTCCATAAGGGTTCGAACAGAGGCCCGGAAAAAAATGAAGTCTTCAAAAGTCCGATTTTCTAAGCTTAATTCTAAATCTGCAGTGTCTTTTGTGGTGACAAAGCCCAAATCAGATGGAAAAAGAACCAAATCACCTCTAAAATCCGTAAATTGAAATTTGGGTTCCCAATACAATAAGCAACAACGGACTAAGGAGGATTAGGTGGCTGGATCTTCTTCATTATCTATATTTCCTAGCCACTGATTCACCTCTTCCAAGAAAAGATGCTCGTCTAACACGTGTTTTACCGAAGTAGAAGAGGCTTTTTGTTTTTGATACATTAAGTTTGGAGAATAGGTTGTCTTTTGACCACTTTGTAAGCAGAGTTGCGGATGAAATAAACCTCCCTTAACGGTATGAATTTTTTCAGGACCCCGAAACGCATAAATATCTTTACTCATTTTGCCTCCCGAATTCACTCAAGCCAAACTCAGAAACGGTGATTCCTTAAAAGAATAACTAGGAATCTGCAAGTAAACTGGACTCAATCTAACTCTTTTTCTCACGGCAACAAAAACTTTCACTTCCATTTCAAATAGACAAAAATGAAAGAAACATTCGAATTATATGAGTTTTATGCCAGTATGCTGACCCAAGCATGCCACGTCAAAGATATTTGGTCAACCTACCCACGGAAGAGTAACTTTTTCGTCACACAGGTTGGGTTTCTGGAGTTAGGGTGGTCACTTAAAGGTCAGACTCCTGTTGTCAACACAAAACGCCTATTAAATTAGCTGAAATTGATTAGTGATGATGCGTAGTTTAATAAACTCAGCCCCCCTGGAAGTCATTAGGCGGTAAAAAAAAGAGTTAAGTTTCTTTATCTTTACCGTTTGTTACGTTAATAGAGTCACTTAAACCACTAGCTGGCTGGTTGACCTAGGAGATAAAGTGGTTCATCTTTTTAAGGTAACATGTGTAAAAAAGGAGTACTTATGAAATGGTTGGGTTTATTCACTAGTGGTTTAATTGTTTCAGCTTGCGGCTCTAGCGTTGTTAAAGAATCTAAAGTAAATATTCTAGGTGGACAGGATGTTACGGATTCCATTAATGATGCCCGAAGATTGTCCACGGTTGCACTCACAACCGACCTGCCAAGTTCAAAAGATCCTTCTAAAGGACCTTTAATTGATCAAGGACACTCCTTTTGCACGGGCACACTAATAGGGACTCGAACCGTTATTACGGCGGCTCACTGTTTGCAGGATTTTGACCCTGCCACCCGTAGCAAAAAACCTGGCTTGATTTTTCCTAAAGAAAGCAATTTTCTAATTCATTTTGGCAACAAAGTGAGTCGAAATAATGTTGTGATTCCTGCCGCAAAGGTGATCCCCCATCCGGATTGGAGTCCAGCGGATACCCTTTCTCCCCTTCCCCTCAAAGCGGCTAATGATATTGGAATTATCATTCTTTCCTCCGATGCTCCCACCTCTCATGTACCGGTGGACCTTGCATCCGAGAATTTAAAACTAAACGGACTTGAAGCCATTTTGGCTGGTTTTGGCGTTACAAAAAGTCGAAATAATAATGATACAGGAACCTTAAGGTGGGTATCGGTGAAGTTCTCAGGAGATAATGCACGCATATCAAGAGTGCAAGTGAATGGGGGATTTGGAAAAGGAGCCTGTGCAGGTGATTCTGGCGGTCCAGCCTATGTAAAATCAGGGAACCAGCTTCTTCTAGTGGGAGCTACGTCAACCGGTATGGAAATCGCTGGAAACTGTATCGGACTTCAGAATAACTATACAGATGCTAGACGCTATGTGAGCTGGATTCGTAGCATCAATTGATTGCGTTAGGCCTTTGTCTTAGATTGAAGAGCAAGTCGAGCTAGCTCCAAAAAGTCTTTGGCTTGGAGGCTTGCTCCACCCACCAGCGCCCCAGAAACATGGGGACATGCTAAAAATTCTTGAATGTTTTTGGCATGGACACTTCCCCCATAAAGTACTGGAATTCTAGAGGCGAATTCATTCCCCCAATGGGTTTGAAACCAGTGAAAAATGAAAGCGTGTGTTTCTTCGGCTTGTTGGGGTGTGGCGGCAACCCCTGTGCCAATGGCCCAAACGGGCTCGTAGGCAAGCAAAAGTGGGCTATAGTGGGGATTGTCACCAAGGAGTTCAGAGTGGGATAACCCAGTCCAGTTTTGGCTGCAAGCATTAAGTTGTGAGCTTATGACCTCTTTCCATTGATTGGTTCGGCGACTCTCCCAAGTCTCACCGATGCAAAGTACCGCTCTCTTTCGCTCCTTCAATAAAGCCACCACACTAGCGCCCGCATGGGCGTCATCACAGCCGAAATATTGACGTCGTTCGCTATGGGCCACAAGGCTACCTTTGATCCACCCAAACTCTGAAAGCATGGCTGCACTCCACTCGCCTGTATAGGCTCCTTGGGCTTGAGAGTGGGCATTTTGAGCATAAAGTGATAGGTGTCTTTGATGTGTCAGGGATCCTAGGAACAGTCCCACGGCTGCCACTCCAAATTCCCAGTTTTCATAGGAAGGATTGCTAAGTGATAGCTTCTGAAGCCCAGAGTTGATTTCGGACAACTCATATCGGGTTTGAGTGAGGCTTTTGTGCATTTTCCAGTTGCCTATGAGGTGTTTTTTTGAGTTTTTCATCTTAAAATGTCCTTTTTAGGGTTGAATCCATTTTTTGTACCACCGCTTAAAATCAAGATTAAAAACACTTCAAAACCTTTAGTCCTGGAAGTTCTTTTCCTTCCATTAATTCGAGACTGGCTCCCCCTCCTGTGGAGACATGACTCACTTTGTTTGCTAAACCAAATTGTGTGATGGCGGCAGCACTATCACCTCCACCCACAATGGTAACCCCCGGACACCGACTCATGGCTTCCGCCACAGATTTGGTTCCAGATTCAAAGGCAGGCCATTCAAAAACTCCCATGGGACCATTCCAAACCACCACCTGACTGTCCTGAATGACTTGAGCAAACAATTGTCGCGTTTTGGGTCCGATGTCCAAGCCCATGAGGTGTCCCGGGATGGAGGCTTGATCCACGGCGACGGGAATGGCTGATTTATCAAATTGAGCGGCTCCCACGTGGTCTACGGGAAGAATCACTTTGACCTTTCGGGCTTCCGCAGCGCGCAGAATCTCTCGAACCAGTGGCAATTTCTCCGTTTCCACTCGGCTATTCCCCACATCCACTCCCGTTTCCTTCAAGAAGGTATAAGCCATGGCACCTCCTACCAAGATATTATTGGCAATTTGGGTGAATTTCATGAGAATTTCGATTTTGTCGGAAACTTTAGATCCCCCAAAGATGGCTGTGACGGGAGGTTTGGGCTGGGCCAAAGCACCCATTAAGTAATTGATTTCTTTTTGGATAAGAAGTCCTGCGGCTCGACAGGATTCTTCAAATTGCAAGGCAACGGCGAATATACTCGCATCGGGGCGATGGCTGGTTCCGAAGGCATCATTCACGTAAAAATCGGCTAGAGAGGCAAGTTTTTTCGCAAAATTCACATCCCCGGCCTGCTCTTCGGGATGGTAACGAAGATTTTCCAATAAAACGATTTGGTTTTCTTTAAGATCTGAAATGATTTTTTTGATGCCATCTTCCAGATAATCCGGGCAGAGCAAGACCTCAGCCCCCAAGAGATTGGCCAGGATGGACCCTGCCTCTGCCAAACTGGTGGAAGGGTCATTTGTATTTCCTTTGGGGCGACCTAAGTGGCTGCAAACCACCACTTTTGCTTTTTTTTCCATAAGAACTTTTAAGGTTGGCACCACGGCCGTGATGCGGGTGGTGTCGGTCACTTTTCCATCCTGCATCGGCACATTTAGGTCCAGGCGAACCAAGACGGTGGGTTTGGTGTGTGAACTCCAGGGTAGCATTTCCAAAGACCGGATTTTCATATAAATCTCCAAAGTGTGTAAATCAAAGGCTTTACCCAAATGGATTTGGGCCAGTTCCATCAGGGAACTTTAAGCTTTATGGCGAGTTTGGCTATATCAGAACTCCTCTCCTTTGTCTTGTTTGGAGGTGGAGAAGCCTAAGCTCGAACGGAAGGATATGGCTAGGGTTGAAGCCAAGGGTAAGCTAGTCTACATTGTCAGATTTGAACTGAAATTAGAGGTAGCTATGAGTTTACGCAGAAAAGAACTCGAACCTTGGATCCAATCCTTACACGCCGTGGTTTTGTGTGGTGGCTCTGGCACTCGATTATGGCCTTTGTCCCGCCAAAAACTTCCCAAACAGTTTTTGGCCCTGGGCCAGGAGACGAACTCATTGCTTGAGTCCACTCTGTCCAGATTGAGCTCTTTGAGTAAAAAAGAAAATCACTGGATTGTGGCTTCGGCCAACCAGAAAGAGTTGTGTTTGGAACATCTTAAAAATTTTGGTCTAAGAAATTTTTTGTTTGAGCCCGTTGCCCGAAACACAGCACCCGCCATCACATGGGCTGCATGGGAAATTTTGAAAAAAGACCCGGACGCCATCATGTTGGTGGTGGCCTCGGATCATGTGATTCAAAATGTAAGATCCTTTGAACAGACCGTGTTAGATGCTGCCCAATTGGCTCGAAACAACTATTTTGTTACCATAGGAATTCAACCCACATTTCCCGCTACTGGTTTTGGCTACATTGAAAAGGGATTGCCTCTAGATGGCAACGCTCAGATTCTGGCGCCTGGCACGGATGGAGATTTGCATTCTGGTGCACTGGGATTTAGTGTGAGATCCTTTCGGGAAAAACCCAACCTAGCGGCAGCAGAACAATTTATCCGCACTGGCAAGTACCTGTGGAATTCGGGTATGTTTGTTTGGAAGGCGCAAACCTTTTGGAATGCTATGAGTCATATTGAACCTGAGCTTTGCCAAGCTATTAGTCAATCAACACCCACTCAATTGCAGGAAATTTATCACAGGTTTTCGAACTCTCCCATCGATATTTCCTTTATGGAACAAACCAGCCATGTGGCCTGCGTACCTGCTACCTTTGATTGGAACGATGTGGGAAGCTGGGCCAGTGCCCGGGAGTGTTTTGCCAATGATGAATCGGGCAATAGCATTACGGGAGATGTATTTGTTTCTAAAACCAAATCAAGCTTGATTCATGCCAAGGACATTTTTGTGGCGGCAGTGGGGCTGGATAATGTGGCCGTGGTGGCAACAAAAGACGCTGTTTTGGTGATGCCATTAGATCAGTGCCAGGAGGTGAAATCCATTGTAAAGCATTTGGAACAATCCAAACGATTTGAACTTTTATAAGTGTAGTATCATTTAAAAACAAAGCTAAATTTAGGGACATGAGATGAAACCGTTACTTCAAGCTCTCAATGGCGAAACCCCTTCACGAACTCCGTTGTGGTTGATGCGTCAAGCCGGTCGATATTTACCCGAGTATCGAGCTTACCGGGAAAAACACGACACCTTAAGTATGTTTTGCACTCCCAGCATTGCCGCTCCCATTACGCTTCAACCCCTTCAGAGATACGACTTGGATGCCGCTATTTTGTATGCGGACATTTTACTCATACCCAAGGAACTCGGGCTGGGACTTTCGTTTGTGGCGGGGGAAGGACCCAGATTCCAGCACACCATTCGATCGGCGGAAGATTTTTTGAAGTTTGAATCCCATTGGCAGGATAGCGAAGGCGTTGCTGAAAAACTGGGTTATGTGTATGAAACAGTGAGGCTAGTCAAGCCTCAACTCAGTGCCAATCAGACCTTTATAGGCTTTGCTGGAGCGCCATGGACGGTGGCGAGTTATATGATTGAAGGGGGAGGCTCGGGTGGAGCTCTGGTAGAGAGTAAAAAGCTCATGACTCGGGACCCGAAGATGATGCATGCCTTACTGGAAGCCCTGACCCAAATCACGATTTGTTATTTGGAGAACCAAGTAAAAGCAGGAGTGGAAGTGCTCCAACTATTTGAAAGTTGGGGAGGAGCCCTCACACCCCATCAATACCGAGAGTTTGCCTTACCCTACGCTGAAAAGATTTTAGCTCGATTGTCTCAGCGGGTGCCTTGCATCCACTTTGTAGGGGAGTCTGCAGGTTTTGTAAGACATGCGTTAGACACTTCGGCCCAGTGTTTTGGCCTGGACTGGAGACAGGATTTAGCGGAAATCGTCCCTCTGGCTAATGATAATAAAAAAGCGATACAGGGGAACTTGGATCCTTTGTTACTTTATGCTCCTTTGGATGTTTTGCAAAGAGAAACTCAACGGATCCTGGAGCAGTCAAGAGCACTAAAGTATGGTTATGTGTTCAATCTGGGGCATGGAATCACACCCGCCACACCCCTGGAATCGGTGGGAAGAGTCGTTGATACCGTGCACCAGTTTAAGGGTTAGGGGAGGTTTCCGATTTGGGAGTGGAGTTGGAACCAGAATGGGTAGTGGTGCTTCCTGTAGTGGGACAATCGTTACGTTGCATAAGCTTTAAAAAAGCGGCGTTTTTGGTGATGTTTTTGTCTTCCCAAGTGTTTCTGCCACTTTCAAAAACATGACCTATGGCATTGCGTTCGTAGAGGATTTCATTGTTTACTTTAATTTTTAGGGAGGCTAAGCTGGTTCGATTGACTTCAAAATTGTCAAATCCTGTCCAGCCCCCAATCCCTAAAAATCCGGGTTTGCTTACCTGCACCGATCGGAAGGAGTCTCCTTGACGCGTTATCTGAAGGGCTCTAATTTGAGAGATTTCAAACTCCTGAAAGTCTTCTGTTAATAATCTGCCCCCGGGTCTAAACAGACCTTGGGTGGATTCATCGGCGTTACTTAATTTCAGAGATTCACCAAAAACAATATCGTATTGGTTTGAATTACCCCGATTTGACATTTGATTGGAACCTCTACCTCTCGAAGACTCATTTAGATGGGCTCCCTCCACTAGAATTTCAAGCTTTTCCATTTTTACGCTGGCCCAACAGCCCAGATTTTCCAGACCCGTGAGATGGGAGGTGTACTGTTGTCGAACACTGCGTTCACGGTTCAAAATAGGTGTCAATTCAGCGGAGGTGGAAGGAACATCCCCTAGGTTTTGAACCTCAGCATCTTTGGTTTCCTCCCTAGCTTCTTGGGAGATGGTGTCGATTTCTGTAACGGGGATTTTACACTTGGCGTCACTTTGGAGAGCCAGTATTTTTTTCATGTCTAAAGTGAGGTAGTTGGCATCCGCTAGGGTGGCTCCCCTAAGATCTTCTTTATTAAGTACAGTAATGCCGTTCACTTTAAACTGAAAGTTGGCCACCGATTCCACTTTTAGTTTGGTGGAATCCGTTTCGGGAACAATTAGAAGTTCTATTAAATCATAGAGTTTTGGAGATTTTACCGCCTGACTTCGAACGGTGGTAAACTGAACTTTTTGGGCCAGTCCCAGTACGGGTTGGGTGGTAAATTGTCCTGAGTTCGCTTTTAACATTACTTTACTTCCAGAAGCACCGTTCATGGTAAAGTCTAGTTCAAATGAATCTTCCAGCTTGGCTCCTTCTTTGAAGCCTGTGATACAATTCATAATATCCCTTGAAGTTTCCGATATTAATGTAACCGATCCGGCGCATTCTGAACGCTGTTTTTGAACTCTTTTGCAAAGTTTGTCATTAATGGCTCTTAAATAAACAAGTTCCTTTTTCATTTCCTCGGGCGAGACAGAGGATTTGGTGTCTAAGCTCTGGACTCCACTTTCTAAATTAGTCCTTTTTTCCTGTTTCCCGGGTTTGTACTCTTGAGCGCAACCAATCCATAAGGAATATATCAAAATGATGGCAAATGCCCGTTTTAGGTTGGGCCCCAAAAGAAGATTGTAACGGTAGTGTGAAGACTTCAAGTTCCATCTCCCAGATCATTATTTTTTCGATAACTCAATCATCGGAAAAATCAGTCCAGAACTGTAGTGGATGGCTGATAGTCAAATCATATTAGATAGATATTTAGGATCTACAGGAATTACCTATCCTATTAATCTTGCATCGGTTCTGGATCTTTAGTGGGACAATTCCTGCCTTCTAGTTCCTTGAACTTTGAGTCCATAAGGGCAACCCATTCAGAGGGCTGATGGGCAACTAAATTTGGTTGAGGTGGCTCCGCTTTTACCATGGTAGGTCTTGCTGCCGCAAAAATCGCTATTTTTTGTTCGTTTGTGAGTTTTTTGTACCGTTGACTTAAAAAGTCAACAGAGGCTTGGGAGTATTTTCTTTCCTGGAGTCGTTCCTGGTCATTGAGTTTTTTAAAAATGGCTGTCCAAGCAAGGGAGCTTTTACATTTAGATTTATCAGTCCAGACCGATGCCTTGCTCCACTCTTCGAAGTTGAACTTAGATGGAATGGTCACATCTAAATTAGGTAACAGGGAATTGAATACCTTCCATCCAAATCCAAACGTAAAGCCCATGTCCATTACATAAGCCTTTGGGTTACTCCTGCAGTCGGTGATGTGGGATCCACCATTTTTGACGGTGGCATTGCTTTCGGCGCAAAACACGCGCTGGTTGTCTTGTTTGGTGTCAATATTGCCTAACATGCTCACCAATAGTGCCAGTGACTCCCTGTGTACATTTACCTCTTTGTTGGCATGGGGGTGTCGAAAGAGATCATAGAAGCTGAAACCCTCCATTTTTCCTTCAAGGTCGATGTCTATTCCCACGGGCTTGGTGTCGGTCAAAACGGGGTCAAAGACCTGCACTCCCTCAAACTTTTGATTTTTTAATTGATCCACTTTGGCGGAATCACCGCTTTCTAAGCTTTTATAATAATCGTTATAGAAATCTCCGGGGCTTTTAGGACATCCTTTGCACTTGACTTTGATGGAGTAATTTCGATTGGCATAAAAGCCGAGTGCGGAGAGTAGTCTTGTGCCAGCAATGCCAGCAAATACTTCCCCGTTGCCGGCGCCATATTTCACTTTAATCTTGTCACCAGAACCTGTTTTACAGAAAAATTTGGGTGTGACTCCGCTTCCTTGTTTGATTTCCATAGGGTGAATGAATTCGCATTCCACTTCTTGTCCGGTTTGATATCCCATTTTTCCGGGAAGTGGCGGAATGTTTAAGAGTTGATTCAGAACTTCGGGTTTGGGCTCTTCCCACACTTCTGCCATTCTCATCATTTTGGCAAAGTCCGTGGTACTAGCCAGGGCTTCCGTCTCCGAGCCTGTGTCTTCTGTTTCCTGATGGCTCGATCTGGCTTTGCAAGCAAACAGACAAACAGAAGAGATTACTATCAAAACTCTTTTCATTTGGGTGGTCCTTTAGTCAGAAGATTCATTTTCATGGGTAACATGGACAATTTTATAGGAACTCGGAAAAAAAGCCATAGGACCGGGGGCGGATTTTTGGGAAAATTCCTGGTTTCTCTCATTGTCAAACACTGATGGTTGCGCTTAAGGTGGGGGGAGTAAGTGGCTTTTTGAAGCGAACGAGCCCTAGTTTTACTTTGACGGACTGGAGAACCTTATGGATATGAATCTGTTGTCTTCCATCTTTAAAATGGTCAGTATCGTTGTATTGCCATTTTGGCTACTCATGATTTTGATTCCCCGCTCGAGGTTTACTAGAAGGGCCATGAAAACCTATTGGGCTGCCTTGATTCCTGCCATATTTTATTCCATATTGGTGCTGCCCCAGTTGCCATCCCTTTTTGGGGTTTTGGCCAATCCTGATCTTAAGGAGATTATGAGCTTACTAGGGACTCCTATGGGTGCCACAGTGGCCTGGATCCATTTTTTAGCTTTGGATATGTTTTTAGCCCGTTACATTTGGAAAGCTTGGCTGCAGAGTCCCGTGCCTAGCTTGGTGGTGGGGATTGTCATTTTTGTTACTTTGATGTTTGCTCCATTGGGCTTGCTACTTTACTTTGTGATCGACAAGGTGGGTGGAAGACGATGGGAGAAAGACCTGGGTTCCAAGGCAGGAACTCACCAACCAGCTATTTGAGGAAATTCAAAAGGGGCGGATCAATGTTTTGGCATTTACCTTTAGCGAAGTTTGGTCGTTAAAACGGAGTCTTTGAGTGGATGGAAAAGCGTGGAGGAACTGGCTCCCTTTCAAGACTCATTTTAAGGAGTGAAAAATGTCTAAGAATTTAAGTGTTGGTTTGATTTGGATCCTGGGATGTTTGGGTGGATGTATCAAAGCCCAAACTCAAACGAGTAAACAAAAAAGTATTGGGACAGACCCTAGCCCCAACACAGAAGTAGAATGTGGTTCCATTCAGGTCACCAATAGTTTTAAAAACATTAACCAATATGAACAGTTTGTTTCTAATATTTGATAAAGATAATAAAATCATTGGCTTTTCTCGAAAAAAGGAAATTCTAGCGACCGATTTCACCATAGAAGAAGTAGAAGAATCCACTGGATCAAAAGAAGTTTCCTTAGTTTCTAAAGAAACCACAGAAAAAACAAACCCATCGGAACCTAAGATTTCTTGGAAAATTCACCGAGGCGCTTTTCAGGGTGGGTACTTTGACAATTGGACCATTTCCAAAGAAAGTGAATCCAATTTAGATTATCGATTGCTGCTGATGTTGCCTGCATTCAAGACAGACAAAGATGCTTCACTTCCCATGACCTTTGCTCTTTAGGGGGGAGGCTAGGTTTTTTATTGTTATCATAAAAATTTATCATTCTCTTACCTTTTTCCAGCGATTGTGCATCCAGAAGTACTGCTCAGGCGCCACAAGAATCATGCGCTCCACCAACTCATTAAGACGTTGGCAGTTGACTCTTAAAAATTCCTCTTCACTCCAAGAAGGATCGGTAGCCACTTCAAACTCAGGCCACATTTTAATTTCAAAGGCGAGGCCTTTCAGCCTGCGGTTGGTGAAGGGAATGATGGGAGCAGGATGTGTTTTCCAGAGTCGAAAGAGGCTGGCGTTGGTGAGAGTGGGGTGACCAAACAGATTCACGGAGATCCCTTTGGTGCGGCGCTGGTCGGTTACGTGGGCCACAAGCTCTCGGCGCTTCATACCTTCCACTAGAATTTGCCAGGCGGGCTTAGAAGCTCTTCGTGGCACTTCTCTGACTCCAAAGGATTCCCGAGTGGCCCGAACCCAGGCTTGAATGGAGGGGGTTCCAACGGGCTTTAAGGCCATCGTTGCCTTCCCATAATGAGTGGCTCCAAAAGCACACATGTATTCCCAATTTCCTTGATGGACGCCTGCCACATACACACCTCTTTTTTGGGCCACAGCGGCCTCCATGTGCTCGGATCCCAATGCTTCAAATCTCACCTGGGGCCACAATTTTGAAAACATCACAAATTCAAGCGCCGTAAGCACAAAGGACTCCACACTTTTGCGTCCCATTTTGATTTTTTCAGTGCGGGTGAGTTGGGTGCCAAACACCAAATCTAAATTTTTAAGAATGATGTTACGGCGCACCCTCAAGATATCGAAAAGAATAATGGCTAAAATATGGGCGATAGAGGTTAATCGGGAATGGGAGACTCCCTTAAAAATCCATTGTAAACTTCTGAGTAAAATCATGGGAATACTCCTTGGCAGGAGGGGGTGTTCATCTGAGGAAGTAAAAAAATTCCCAACTGTAAGAGCTGAATGGGTTCTTCCGTGGGGGGTGGCTGGGCGCAGGTGGTGGCGATGAGATCGATGATTTTTTCTTTCAACTGGGAAACCTGGCTCGCCGAAAGATTAATATTGGCCACTCGGATAAAGGACTCATCTAGTCCCAATTGTTCCAGAAGAGTGGTTTGAGCCTTTAGGTTTTTTAAATGAAACTGCCGCACTTGTTGGGGGCCTTGGGACTTGGCAAAATGCAGTTCCGTAGGCCGTTGAAGAATGAATCCTTCATCCGTTGCGGAAATCATGCCTAAGCTTGCCAGGACTAAAAAACTTTGTTCGATTTTTTCCAAGGTGATGTGTCCTTTAAAATAGGGCAACATGGTTTGGGGATAGGCTCCCTTGGGGAAGTGATGAAATGCCTCCATGACTAGACTGTGGCACCAATCTTCCAGCATTCCAAAATCACGGGACTGAGGCACTTGACGACGCGCTTCCCATCGCCATTTCAGTAACTTACTGAAGTGAGCGCTGCGGTTGAGACCTTCTGGTTCATTTTCCAACCCTACTAACGCCTGAAAGTATGCGGATTGGGCATCATCTAATTGAAAGGCCTTTGCCACTTGTTCGGCGCTTAAGGGGCCTAGTTTTTTTTTCCCTTGGATGATCAATTGAAGGTAGTTTGGGCTTTTGAAACCCGCTTTTTTGCTAAGCATGCGGTAAGATATGGATTTTTTTTGGGATTTTTTATATTGAATCCAGTCTTCCATATACTTTTTGATATCAAGATAGTCTAAAACAGAGGGGAGTTGGGGCATGGCTCTCAGTTTTCCTGTCCAAAAGAAGGCAAAAACGCCCTCAGGGGGAGTTTACCCCAGAAACAGGAAGTGTTATAGGGGATGTTTTCAGGCTGTTTAAGGTAAGGCGGCTCCCATGAAGCAAACTCGTACAACTCCCTGGAGGAGCAAATGGATTCTGTTTTGGGTGGGGTTGGGATTTATAGGTGGCGTCGTTGTTTCCTTTAAGTGGCTGGGCAACCAAGTTAAAGCACAGGTTTGGTTGGAAAAAGCAAAGTACTTGGGAGTTGCGGAACAGTTTTCCAACCCACTGGTTTGGGAAGGTCCTCAGGGAATGGATCTATCCGTTCGATGGGCGGATCTATCGGTTCAGACCAGAGAGGATTTGTTCACTCTTTCCCAGGAATACCAGGATCGAGTGCAAAGGGTGATTTTAAATTCCTTGGAGACTCGAACCTCTCAGGTTTTGCAACAGGCTCATGTTGCGGGTAGATCACAGGTTCATTGGCCTAGATTCATCCAGCGGCCCGTTTCCTCAGAGATGATCAAACTCTTGCCTCTTGTGGCCAAACCCGCTGGGATTGCAAACCTACTTTTAAATGATGATAGCTGTCTGGATTTTGCGGTGTGGGTGGATTCCTTGGATTGTGTTGAATATTGTGCAGAGGAAGCTCAAAAAGCAGCTCAAAAATTGGGAGAAAAAGTGTGCCTTTATCATGCGATGCATCCCACAGGCCTGGATGCACAACACCCGATTTTAAAAGGATTGCAATGTGAGTGGCAGGTGAGTCCTGGAATGTATTTAGAACGTGTTACAGATGTAAAACATGCATTGCTTTCCAAATTAAAGAAAATGGAGCTGAGTGATAAACAGAAAAAATCATTAGAACCAGATTGCGAACTCTCCGCCCAGAGTGTAGAGAATTTAAATTTTCAGGCCCATTGGCTGAACCAAGTGGGGCTAATAAGGGAACAGACATTTTTCTACCGAAATCAGTGGATCCCTAACACCACACCGTGGGATTGGTTAGATTTTTTAAGGGATTCATTTTGACTCGGTTTTTTAGGCTTAGCCTATACTTGATTTTGGTGGCATTACTGATGGTGATTTTGGGATCCCGACTGATGCTGTTTAGGTCAGGCTCTTTGATGAGTGGCTTAGGTTATCTGCCGGACTGGATTCTTTTGGGTTTTTGGGTGGTGGCACTGGGTGTTCTACCCCCAAAGAAACGGAAGACTCAAAGATCTTCTCGTCTTGGCGAATTTAAATTTCTTGTCTTTCATTTCATTTTACTTTTGGTGGGATGGGGCACAGCGGATTTTGGATGGCAAAACTTAAGAGTGGCAAAAGTAAAGGGGGACAGATTACCAGATTCGGGCTCTTTTTCAGTACTTTCCATCAATTTACGTTACTTTTCTTTTGGAACGCAGAGATTGGTGGAGGTGTTTCAAAAATACCAGCCCGATGTCATTTTTTTAAGTGAAACCGTTCCCACCTTTTGGGACAAGCAGTGGATGGGCATGGCGATGCCCCAGTACCGTTTTTTAAGCACACGGACCTCGGAAACAGCCTTACTCACCAGACTCCCTGTGGAATCTTTTCGAGAAGTGGAATTGCCCACCCGGCAAGCTTCCTTAGAGTTTCCCAACGAGGTAAAGGAACAGATGTCCCATTCCCACCGGGCTTTTGGACACGCCCAACTTTGGGTGGGGAAACAATTGGTTCATTTTATTCCCATTCGGTTTGTGGCGGGCAGGGGGCCTGAAGGTAAGGTTTCAAAGCAGTTGAATTGGGGTCGGTACCTATTGAAGTCCCATCTGGAAGAGTTGGAGTTTTTTCGGAAGTATTTGGGTGAGCTTACTGGACCCATGATGCTAGGAGGAGATCTCAATGCCACGCCGGGATCTTTTGTGGTTCATGGCATGACTTCCACGGGCATTCGGGATGTGTGGTTTGACAAGCACTTTTGGGGAGGCCATTCCTTTTCTACCTTTAAGATCCCTTTTGTGCGATTGGATTTTTTGTTTGCTTCACCCTCTATTTACACGAGTCAATTGCATCATATTCTGGAGTTAATATCGGACCACGAAGTGCTTTGGGGATCTTTTGTAATGGGGGACTCCCCATGAATCTGAGTCCGTTGGCAAGAGAAGTGCTGCTATGTGCAGATCCCCCTTCAAAGTTAAATTTTGCCCGTCAATGTGCTGCCCTTGTGGCGGAGAGTGCCACCCAGGGAGACGCTTTGGGTGGCAAAATCGACAGCCTTAGGAATTCAGCTTATTCTGAAAACTTGGAAAGAAAACTTCCCTTTGATGTGTGTAGTTTAGAATCGTTACCCCAGGAGCTTGCCAGACCTACCCATTTTGAATTGAGACCAGCCTATGGTCTTCCCAAACGTAGGTCCATTCGGGATAAGCTTGGATTTGCTCAGCTTTTGCATGCCTTGGCACACATTGAGCTGGTGGCCATTGAAATCGATGCTGCCATGCTGTTCCTTTACCATCAAGGGCCCGTGGAATGGAAGACGGATTTATCTTCTATCATGCTGGACGAATGTCTGCATTTTGAGTTGATTTGCGATGTTTTGCAAAAGTTGGGCATGTCCTATGGCGACTTACCGGTGCACTTCGCCCTATGGGAAGGTTTTTTAAAAGGAAAAACTTGGTTGGAACATCTTTTAATTGCCACTCGTTACCAAGAGAGTAGCGGAATTGATGCCGCCTATTTTCTGTTGGAAAGAATGGCCAAAAACCAGGATGTGATTCACCTAAAAGAATCCCAGAGTCTTATCCAACGTATCTTAGGGGACGAAGAGCGTCATGTTTCCATTGGATCAAAGTGGTGGCACTGGGCTTATCAAATTCAGGGATGGGGCGATCCTCCCTGTGACCAGAAAACCAGTCAGGATTTTTTAGTTTATTTAGAAAGGAATTTCACCAGTCCGTGGAGCAAGAGATTTCCCTTTTATTTGGAAGGTCGTAGAAGGGCGGGATTCCGTCAGCCTGAATTGCAATTCTTAGATGAAGTGGCTCAGGGGAAAATACACTTCAGATAGGTATTTTGATTTATAGGGTGGAAATTTGTTTAAGGACCCCTTCAAAGGATTGCTTTGCAATGGCCTCTCCCATGGCGGTGCCTTCCACTCGAATGGTGGCTTCGTGTTTTAAGCCCAACAAACCAAACACATCTATAAGATATTTTGCACCGTGATCCAAAGAGGACATGGGAGGTTCCGTGTAAAAACCGCCAGATGCTACCACTGGATAATAGGGTTTAGGTGGAAGTAGGCCTTGAGCTCCTTTTTCTGTGTATTTAAAGGTGATTCCTGCTCTCACAATGTGGTCTATCCATGCTTTTAACACAGATGGGATACTATAGTTCCAGAAAGGAAAAGATACCACAAATACGTCATGGGAAACAAGTTCTTGGACAAGTGAGTTAGACAAACTGAGGTGGTTTTTTTGATCGGCGGTCTGCGCATCAGGAGGGGTAAACATGGCTCCTAATTGTAGGCCCGTCAGGTGAGGAACAGGGGTCTTGTCCAAATCTCTTTCTGTGAAGGTGGCCCCTGGGTATTTCTGAGCCAGCCGCTCCCTAAGGGCGTTAGTTGCTTTTCTAGACCAGGACGCATTTCCTCCTGGGCTGCACTCTACAGTTAGTATCTTTGTCATGGAACTCTCCAATTTAAATGAACACGAACGGAAGGTTCGGTCCCGATCACTCTAAAAGCAACCCTAATCGGAGGGCAATGTTCGTTTTTGCCGATCAGCTGACATTGGCGAAATTTTGGTTTCCTCATTAAATTTTCTGAAACTTTTTAAAAAATAAGATAACTATTTGAAAATACTGTTACTTTAAAATAATATTTGCTATAATCTTATTTTTTGCTAAAATCCAATGAGGATTTTAATATCCTTTATCGTAGCTTAATTAGAGGTATTGGCTGTGAAATTGAATTCTATAAAATTTTCCGTTTTGTTTTTTTTATTTTTGGCTCAGTCCTGTGAAAAATCAGAGAATTCGGATGATTTGCAGGGGGTGATTTTGGGTGGAAATTTCCCCAGATGGGAAAGCACTAAAATTCCATTGTGTTGGATGAATCCAGAAGACTCTGACCCCAAAACTCGGCTGGAATTTCAGGCATTTGTGGAAGAGCAAATGGGCCCCACGGGTGTGGTGGAGGTGGTGGGCTGGCAAAAGTGTTCTCCCCAAATGGACCCCGAACACATTGAAATTAGAGCTGCTTTAGCCACCACAAGCCAAGAATCGGGTGGGGGATTGTCTTTTGTGGGAAAGGCAAATGGAAGTCTTGGACTCATCCCACCCATTTCCGTTTCAGGAGAAGTGCTTAATTTTCCAAAAGTTTTAAATAATTCGGAGGTTCAAATAGATGTGGGCAATGCCACTCTTGTTACGTTTGTAACCCAGAGCTGGCCAAAGAATAAATTAGATCAAAACTGGCAAAAGACGGCTTTTTTACACGAAATAGGGCACGCCGTTGGATTGTTGCATGAGCAGGATCACAATGGGAGTAACTGCGATCTAGGGGTCCAGAGGGACCCATCCAACATAAGTCTTGGGAACTTTGATGCCACCTCCATTATGAATTACTGCTTTGTGTCGCCGGCTCAGGAACCAAAACTTTCTCAAGGCGATATTGAGTCCATTCGCGCTTTGTACACCACGGGAATTTTCGTCACCCAGGAAACTTTTTTCAAACAGACAGACGGGCAAGCGGGAACTCTGTCCCAAGACGCAAAATGCTTGTTGCCTGAAGGAACTTTTTTAAAATTGGCTGGATTTCTTACGGGAGAAAAGAATCTAAAAATAAAGCTATTAGAAGGAATTCCCGGCTGTTCCTTTAAGGAAGGTTTCGTTTTTAGACCCCATTTTGATATGGCTGTTCATGCGGTCACTCAGCAAGCCACTTTTCTCAAGGGCAAAAACGAAGAGGCTTCTAAGTTAACAGACCTAGAGCTCTGTGCCCTCCCCTTGGGGCAGGAGCTTTGGATCACCCAAAAGGGACTGGAAGAGGGGAGCTGGAGGCTACTAACTCCCCTTTCTTCCGCCTGTAAGCTGAAGGGTGGATTTCTTGAGGATGGCCATTTGGCCAAAATTTTTCAGCCCAGAGCCTTTGAGTAACGACTCCGTTTTTTTCAAAATGGCCAGATTCCACTTTAAAACAGGGACTTTTTACAGCGGCATTTTATTGTGTTAGGGTGATGGGGACACGAAGTAAATGTCAAGGCCTTTGCATGGTGCAAGGGGACCTCCGGGGTGTCCTGGGGGGAGAATAGTGAGATTAACACCCTTTGTGATCTGATGAGACGCAGTGGGGGGTTTGGAGTTTTGGATGTTTGAGATTACGGAGCGCAAGATCAAACAAGGCGATCAAGAGATCGTTTTGGAATTTGGGCGTTTTGCAAGGCAAGCCAGCGGGGCTTGTTTGGTGACTTCCGGTGGAACACAAGTTTTGGTGGCTGTTGTGGCGGCGGCCGAAGCTAAAGAGGGACAGTCGTTTTTTCCCCTATCGGTAGATTATATCGAAAAATTTTATTCAGCCGGGAGAATCCCGGGTGGCTACATCAAGCGGGAAACCCGGCCCAGTGACCGTGAAGTGCTTACAAGCCGCTTGATCGATAGGCCATTGCGACCTTTGTTTCCAGAAACCTATATGGTGGAGACCCAAATCGTGGCCACGGTGGTGTCTGCCGATCCTAAAGTTCCCCCTCAAGCTTTGGCTCTATTGGGAGCCAGTGCTGCCTTACATGTGTCAGACATTCCTTTTGCTGGCCCTGCGGCAGGTGTGCACTTAGTGCGTAAAAATGGCACTTTTTTGATTAACCCTCCCGAGTCTGAATTAGAGACGAGTGAGCTAGATCTGTTTGTGGCAGGAACAAAAAACGCCATTTTGATGGTGGAATCGGGTGCTAAGTTTGTCTCTGAAGAATTGATTTTGGAGGGGTTAGAATTAGCTCAAAAACTCATTTCCACCAGTTGTTTGGAGCAAGAAGAGATTAGGAAAAAGATCGGTAAACCTAAGCGTGCCGTGCCAGAAGCTCACAAAAATGATGCCATGCAGAAGGCCCTGGACAAGAAATTTGGCGAGCCTTTGAAAAAAGCCTATCAGATTCCCAAAAAATCGGAACGCAAACTGGCCATCTCTGAGATTGAGTCCAAAGCAAAAGAAACCCTGGTACCAGAAGGAGACTCAGAGGCGTCCAAGCAATTTGCTTGGTTGTTTGAAACGTTGTGTTACAAAACCATGCGCACCAATATCTTAAAGGGTAATCAGCGCATCGATGGAAGAACCACAACGGATATTCGACCTATCGTGTGTCAAACCAAAGTGTTAAAACGCACCCATGGGTCCAGTCTTTTCACCCGGGGTGAAACGCAATCTTTAGGAGTTGTTACGTTAGGAACTTCTGATGATGTTCAAAGATCCGAGAGCATAAATCACGTGCTAGAAGAAAAAAACTTCTTTTTGCATTACACCATGCCGGGCTACTCTGTGGGTGAACCCAAGCGTTTGGGCAGTCCAGGTCGCAGGGAAGTGGGTCACGGAAACTTGGCAGAAAAGGCTTTAAGGGCTTCGTTGCCGCCTAAAATTCGATTTCCCTATACCGTTCGTTTGGTGTCTGAAATCACGGAAAGCAATGGTTCGTCTTCCATGGCCTCGGTGTGTTCCGGTACATTGGCACTTTTGGATGCAGGTGTTCCCTTGTTAGAGCCCGTTGCTGGCATTGCCATGGGACTGATTTATCAGTCTGATTTGGAATGGGCTGTGCTTTCCGACATTTTGGGAGATGAAGACAATCTGGGAGACATGGATTTTAAAGTGGCCGGAAGCAAGCATGGGATTTCAGCCTTGCAGATGGACATCAAAATTGCGGGTGTTACCATTCCCATTTTAGCCAAGGCTCTGGAGCAAGCCAAACAGGGCAGACTCCACATCCTAAAATGCATGACCGATGTGTTGGGTAAAGCCAATGATCTTTCAGAACATGCCCCCAGAATCGAACAGATCAAAATTCGACCCGACCGCATCAAAGATCTCATTGGCCCGGGCGGTAAAAACATCAAGAGAATCACCGCTGATTCCGGTTGCAAAATTGACATCACCGATGAAGGTGTGGTGAATTTGGCCTCCACCAGTGGAGAAGCCGCATCCCTTGCCAAGCGATTGATTCAATATGTCACCAGTGATCCGGAAATTGGGGAGGTTTACCTAGGCATTTGTAAGAAAGTATCTGATTTTGGATGCTTTGTGGAGATCAAACCTGGGTTGGAGGGATTAGTTCACATTAGCCAGCTCGCCGTAAATAAGGTGAATAAGGTGGAAGATGTGGTGAATGAAGGTGATGAAGTGTTGGTAAAGGTCACGGAAATTGACCGCACCGGACGGATCAAGCTTTCCCGAAAAGACGCCATTGGTGTTCAGCCTGCCGAAGCTATAAAGGCTTGGGTGAATTAAGCGAAGGCGACTCCTTATTTGGGTTAAAGGGGACGCTTTAATTCCGCAGGCATCTTAAGAAGTGAAGGTGTTTGGGCGTCTTCCCCGGCCAGACATCGGATTCCCTCTCCAGAATAAAGACAAATGGTTTTCTCTCCCCTTGGAAAAGACATGGCTTTTTCTTGGTGGGCCAGTTGAGAAGGGTTGGTAAAATCCATCTTAAACAAAACACCCCCTTTACTATAGAAAAACAGATGACTCGTTCCATAAAAATCCCAACCGATCTGAGTGACTCCACTGGGACCCTCTACGGGCGGAATATGGGAGTAAATGAAATTTTTACATCGGATCGTACCTTTAATCAGCTCACAAACCGTGCTATTGTAGAGCATTCTTTGGGTGGCATGGGAATCAAACTGCATCTGAAGAAAAACTCTAAAGGAGCCATCCGCTACGTTTTCAACGGCACAGTCCCATATTCCAGAGGCGGTTTTGGCGCATAGTGTATTGGTACCCTGTTCAAGACCCACATATGGATTGGTAAATTGCTTGGTGACATAGGGGTTATTCGTCCCATCTTTCATGGGGCAAAAAACCTTTTGATTTTGAAGGTAACAAAAAATTCCTTGGTAGGCACTGATAAACACCACATGGGTGACGTTTTCTTTTATGAGCGGAGTATCAAAGCGTGCCCCCCAACACGTGAGTATCTGTTGCAAAGAAAGATAACAAAGGTTGGTTTGATCTCCCACGAGGCAGGGAAGGTGGGAACCATTGGGTATGGGTCCTCCGGATTTGTAAGGCGCCAAGAGGGAAGGAGAGGCTCCCAGGTTTTCCAGCACTTTAAAAAGGTCCGCTTCGGACGAAAGCTTCTCCCAGTCTTTGCCGTGCAAGAAACGATTCAAGAGCCGGAGGGATTCTCCCCTTCCGGGTTCCACAAAGCTCCAAAGCCATTCATGTAAAATGAGAAAGGAGGCTTGTAAGGGGCTAGCTTCTAGTTGGTCTAACACGTTTGAGTCGTAAAAAAACCTCGTGTTTTTACCATCTTTTTGTCTGATTATGGCTTGCAAATACTGATTGGGATTGCCGTCTAAGGAACCACAATTTTCCGGGGGATTAAAATGGGGTTCGCTCACAGGGATGTCTTTGAGTTTGGAAGAGCCGCTGGTGCCAAACCAAATTTCATTAGGCCCCCCCCCTAAGTCATATCTTTATCTAATCTAAAAAATTGAATCGCTAAGTGATAAACGCTATCTTTTTCTTCTGTTTCGCTAAGTGCCAGGATTTCCTTCATGAACTGTGTGGTGAGGCGTTTCACCTCTGGGATTTTTCTGGTGTCAAATGACAATGTTACCGAAGAGATCTGTCTCATTTTTTGGTCGTTTAAGGCTTCCATGGCCTTGAGGAGCATGGAGGCATGGAATTGCCGAATGGCATCATTGGCGCCAGGTGGCACCTCTAGGTGCCCTGAAATGCGCTCCAGAATCCCTTGTGCGTTTTGTTTTAGAAGCCCCAAATGGGTGAGGCGTTCCGTAACTTCAGTGACCTGGGCTCGGGATATCCCCATGCGTTTGCTGATCCATTGGGGGTCCCATCGAAACCCTTGAACCTCGGTGAGTTGGAGCAAGGCGCTGTGATACCAATCCGTAATCATCGCCAGTAATGTCTTAGAAAGGGGCTTGGTGGGTTGGGCAGGGGTGTTTGGCGTTTCCAAAATGGAAGCATGGCTTGATTTTTTGAGGTCATTCCTAAGGTGTGTGGAGGCGTCTCCTTTGCTTTCTGTGGCACTTTGCATGAATTTAGCCACATCATCGCTTGGGAGATTCAGTTTTTGTACCACTTTGGCAGCGCTATGGGGTGACATCATTTTTTTCTGAGAAAGAATGGAGCAGAGGTAACCAGGCGAGAGATTTAAGTCCCTTGCAAAGGCTCGCAGGGAATAAGCTCTCAGTTTTTGTTGTTTGTTTTCAAGAGCATTACGTATGGCCTGGACGTAGTAGGGTGGCTGGAGGCTAGGATTCATGTCCGATTCACCTTCTTCTAAAATCAGATGCGTGTCATTTGCCATGATTTTACCTTCCTTTTATAGGACTAATGGCTCAAATAAGTCAATGAATGATTTCAGAATCTGACCGAATCGAGGAGAAACGATAATCGTGGGATGAGCCATTAACCTTTTTTTGAGTGACTGAAAGGTGTAGCGTCTAGGCAACTCCCTCTCCTATGTCTTCATTGCAGGACTTTTGGGAGCAGGAAATGGGGGAGGGGGATATTGTGTTTCCGTCGGAAAACAGGAAGGGAAACGGGAGGTGGGGAAATCAATAATCCGCTATGGTGTCGACCCATTCCGGTTTCAGGATAAATGGATTGATGTTTCCCTGAAATTCTTTGATCTTTTCCAGTCGAGTTCGCTCGGCATTCGTTACTGGAAATTGCTTATGCCACTCCCGAAGCACTCGTTCTTGAGAAGCATCGATGGAAAGATCGTACATAACGGCCATGTAAAGCATGGCTCTAGCTGTTTTTCCCTTTTGAGTATCGGGTGGTTCAAAGGACTGTTGGTTTCCGCTCCAGTGGTCGCCTGGGGCGGGAAGGTCTGCAAAAGGAAGATGTCCTCTAATTCCATTGGTTTTTACGTCGCAGGGAAAGAGGTGGTACAAATCCGTTACGCTTTCCGCGGAACGGGGGGCTCTTTTGAGCTGACTTTGAGGCCAGGTGTGTTCGGCGTTGACTCCCGTGCTGTCGTCAGGGACTTGGCCATCGGATGGCAAGGAATAGAGCTGATTGGGATTGTAAATGCTGCGAACCACCAACTCCCCATTTTTTCCCGACTCTACATCCACTTTAAAGTACATATTTTGGCGAGCTTCATAGTAGCTGTAGGTTTGGTGACCAGAATTAGAAAGTTTGGATAAGATGTCTCGGGCGCAAGGGGCCTGAGGACGTCCCTTGAGGCAAGATTCCATCTGTTGGGTAGCGGTACCCAAATCCACTAAGTTTTCGGTGAGGGAAGGGTCGCGGGTAGGAGCCTTGGAAGAGGAGTGGGAGGAGGATTCTTGGCTGCAGGCAAAACCACCCAGGGATAAAATCAGGCTAGTGAAACCCCATTTAGCAAAGTGGGAAGGATTCAAAAAATGGTCCAATTTAGTCATTAAAATCTCCTGTTGTGTTTCATACCTCAAAAGAAGTCTCTTACGTGGGAGCTTGATAAGATGAGTTGGGGGGAGAGTCAAGTATTTTTTATGGCGACTATAAATAAAAATTATGGCGTTTCTGCAAAAAAAAATCAGCCCCGAAGGACTGACCTTATACACCACTCATCTGAAAGTCTGGGACCGCAGATGAAATTACCTGAGATGTCTTTAGTTTAGCGGTGTTCACCCGTGCTGGCGAAAGGCAGTAGAGCGAGCACGCGAGCCCGTTTTACAGCCAAGGTGAGTTCACGCTGTTGCATGGCGGAGGCGCCACTGATTCGACGGGGAACAATTTTGCCATGCTCCGTTACGAAGCGTTTTAGCAATTGAACGTCTTTATAGTCAAAACGAATGGTGGGATCTAAAACGCGTTTGGGACGGGAAAAACGGCGTTTTTTCTTTGCTGCGGATACTGCCATGGTGGGCTCCTATTATGCTAATTCCCGAGGGCAGCAACATACACCTGTATGTAGCTATGAAAAAAGGGAAGAAAATCCGAACGAAGCCAGCCTTTAATCATAAGTTTTGGCTAAAGTCAAGGAGCTTCGAAGAGACGTGAGTAGCTTTGGTTGGGATGGGGGAAATCAGGAGGGTCCCACTCTAAAAGTTTGACTTTAATATGTCCAAAGCGAATATCAGCTTCAATGTACAGTGGAATTCGGCGAGCGTCTTTGCTCATCCAAAAGCGCATTTTTCCCTTTTGTTCCATGAGACCTCCAAAATGGGTGGTGAGCTCTAGTACATCGCATGGGATCGTGACTCCTCCCACAGATTTAGGCTCTTCGGAAATCAGATGGGCTCGGGCCGTCCATGTTTTTTCGCTCGTAAAAATAGGAAATTCTATGATTTTACTGGATATTTCGTTTTTTTGAAGAAGAAGCCTTAGAAAGTACAGGGCAGAAGCGGCGTCTTTTACACCTGGATGAAGCTCAAAGTGTTCTAGTTTGAGCTCTTTGGAAGGTCTTTTGAATCGCTGATGAATGCTTCTATTTTTCCAGTCAAACTCCACGATCTTCGACTGCTTAAAGGAGTTTTCCAGTTGATTGATATAAAACTGAAGGGGAATGACTTCAGGGGTGCCCAGGGCGAGGGATTCGATGCCGTCATGAAGTTGGGTGACCCAGCTAAACCATTCGGCGCTTTTAGCTTCCCCGGTGAAACGGTGGGCAAAGGTGTTTTCCCATTCGATGGGCTCCCGAACTAGAATTTCTGCCGTTCCTCCTTTTAGACCTAAGTAGGTGATCTGAAATCGGAGTCTTTCTCCCACGCCGTAGGGCAAGGTTTGGTAAAGAGCTTGGGCCTGACTTCTCAAAGGGTGGCTCAGGGATAAGGGAGTGGTGGGGGGGAGAGGCAGCTGTCGGTTAAAGTTTCCGGGACTTAGAGTGCTGAAGGCTTCATAAAAAGAGGTGGCAAGGCCCATGGTGAGAGGCAGGAGGAGTGAACCTAAAATACAAAAAAGAAGACAACCGAGTGGAGGCTTGGAAAAAACCCGTGTGAAAGTGGAAAGGGTCATGTGTCTCCATGGCGCTGAATTTATTTTCTACATAATAGGGCATTCATAAAATGGGCTCCGCCCTTTTACTTCGGAAGAACCTCTTCGAATCCTTAGCCCCTTCAAAATCCATGGGGTAAATGGAAGAGTTAAATCTCGTATGAAGGTTCCATGTCGCTGGGAAGGTTCTCCAAACCCTCTGTTTGGGGGGAAGGTGTTGGGCTAGGTGTAGGACTGGGGGAACCTTTGGGGGGTTTTCCTAGAGTTCCCGGGCTGGGCTGGTGGGAGGCGGCGGGATCGGTGTTGCTTGGACTAGGTTGATTGTCTCCAGGGGCGGTTTGAGGTTCATTGGATTCCGGTACATCGGCTCGTTTTTGGCCTTCTCCTGAATTATCAGGAACTTGTGCCTTAGATTTACCCGATGGATTTCCCACCCTTACTCCGCAGGCAGAGTGGAGGTAGGTGGCGGTCAACACTCCTAGGATTGCGATGAGATAGGTATGCATGTTTAGTCCTTAGATAACGGGAAAAATTGTATATTAAACTGGAAAACTTTTGATTGGGATTTGGGTTCCTGGCTTTGAGATGCCATAAACATCAGATACTTCTGAAAATTTTGGATGAGTTCCACCATGTGTAAGTACTCCGAATCCGTGCAAGTAAGGGTAACGGAAGTGATGTTTCGTTTATTTTCCGGCAGTTCATTTAACGCGTCTTTGGCCAGATCCAGCATATGGGCGTGATAGCGCAGGACGCCCATGCCCGGAATGGAATCTCCCAAATCGATGTCTTCGGAAGTTTTAAAGTACAATTGAGTCTCTGGACAGGAGCGGACCAGTCCCAGATTGGCTAGCAGTTCCAATGATTTAAATAGGGTTGATTGACTCAGGGGATGGGCTAACTTACTGGCAATTTGAGTTAAGCTTGCACCTTTGGGAAAAAGCCCAATGGTTTCAAATACAACCGTGTGATGCCAGCTCTTCAGAAACTGGAAGGGTTCATTTCCTTTGAGTTTGCGATTGTGAAAGGTTTTGGCTTTATCCAGGTCTTCCTGAATTTTTTGACGCTTTTGGAGATCTTTTGTGAGACCTAGTTTCACGGAGATGTCCAGGGCTTTTTTTTGAGATTCGGGGAGGTATAGGTGGAGTGCGATGGTCTGGGCACTTTGATAGCTGAGTTTTCTGGTGCCACGAATGACTTGGCCTATGAGATTATTTTCTCCAAGTCCAATGGCTTGATTGAAAAGAATATAGTTCCAGGGTGTTACGCTTGGCTTGAGAGCAAGATACAGCGCTTGAAGCCACAAAGCAGGAGATGGGAAATCCCTAAGGTCCAGCGACTTGGCGCTTTGCCGCAGAAGGGATGGCAAATCTATATTTTGGGTGTTTTGTTTGGTCACGCCAGCCTTTCTGGAAACCTTCCTACCACTCATAACGACTATCGGCGATTTTGATGCCAAAGTAAAGCCCAAAACTAGATATCATAGCTTGGTATTGCCAAAAAAACCGTACTCATTTTAAAAAAAGTTACTATTTTTTTTAAAAAAAAAATATGTATTTTTTTTATATTAATGATTTTATTATATAAAAAAATTGTTTTGACAAAACTAAAGTTACGTTATATTCTGTCGATATGTGTTTTGGGAATTGAATCCCATTTCCAATGAAGTGAGGCAAATATGTTAGGTTGCGGTAGGTCTCAGTTAAAAGCGTTTATTTCCATGTGTTTGATCTGGAATGTGGGTTGTTCCAGGGGATCTGATTTAAATTGGAATGACATTTTGGGAAAGAAAAGTAAAAAGGAGTCCTCCGAATCCCGCGTGAATCAAGACTCGGGCGCTCTCTCCCTTGCCGCTGGTCAGGGAATGTTGAAACAACCAGATGATGTTCTGGAGATTCAAATCACAGATTCCAAAGGCAAAACGTTTTCCGCCATCCTAAAACCAGGAAGCAGTAGCACACAAATCAGTGGCCTGGCCGTGGGTAAAGCCACCGCGCGCGCCACCTTGAAAAATGGAGATCGAATCATAAAAGAGGGCACTGGCGAAACCCAAATTTCAAGCCATAGACCCGCCTATTTGGCTCTCTACCTCCGCGTGGTGGGGGGTGATGGATCCGTGGTGATAGATGTGATTGATTATCCAGAAGATCCTGTGTGTGCCTATGCAGACTCCCATGAAGGATCGGCGGGATCGGCGGCCGATAAGCCCGTGTCATCAGAGGGTTCCACCATGATATCACCGGCCAGACCTCCCAAAGACTTTTGTCCTCCCCCTGTGCCATATCCTTGTTACAATGGGGTCAATCCAGATACCATTTCGGCGGATCCTTCCTTTGTGAAAGGTAGGCCAGCTCCTGGTTGCGTGGAGCCTTACCCCAACCCCTCCGCTTCTTTCTTTAATCTTTCCTTGCCCGCTGGGGAGTGGAAGACCACGTTTGGGGAACACTCGGGATATACATTACCGGAAGAGTCTTATCACAAAAGCCTGGAGGTGCATTTTAACCCTAGAAACTCGGACAATAAACCCGCCCCAGCCGTGCAGAGTGTTAAAATCACCCGGAAGTCTTGCAAGGGCTTTAAGCCCGAATGCGTTCAAAAAGAAGTGGTGTTGATGGATGAAGGCCAGCTTCATTCTGTGGTTGTTATATTGAACTCTGTCGAAAAACCCATGGGTCCCATACCTGAAATTGGCTGCCCTGTAGACGGGAGTAGCTTATCTATTACACTAGGCGACCAGGTGTTTACTGAGGACTATAATTGCCCAGCTTACCATCATTTTAATCAGAAGTCCATGCTTCAAGCCTGGAAATCTATTGATTCTTTTCTCCACTAGACCCCTCCTCTAGATTGGTTGGAGTGGGTGAAGGGGATGGGCTAATGATGGGCCCGGGGGTAGGGGTGTGTTGCAAACGGCTCCGCGTGTCAGATGGTCCGGGAAAAGGCTTTAGTTCCCCTGGTTTTTCAGGCGTTTCCTCTAAAGGCTCATTAGGTTCAGAGGTCTGAGATGATTGAGAATGAGGCGGTACCGAGGTGTTTGGGGGCTCGGAACGCTTTTGACTTCCCCCTTTGGCGCTATCGGGGGCTTGAATCTGAGACTTACTCGCGGGATTTCCCACTCGTACCCCGCAGGATGATTTGATCATCAACCCCAAAATGAGTGCCGAAGCCATTAAAACTTTCATGTTCTATCATCTTTCTTTTAGAAATCAAAACTCTCAAGTTGTTCTCTTCGGATCTTTTGGTTGCCAATTGAGAAAGTGAGCACTAAAACAAGCAAGTAAAGATGCTTAGGTCCCAATTTCTCACTGGAGATGGAGTGCAGCGTAGACCGGTCACGCACTAAGAGAACTCCATTTTTTTTATCAAAATAAGTACCTATTTTATAAAAAGTACTCTATTATTTGTTTTTTTTTGATATTAAAAAATTTATATTATTGAAATAATTTAATTAAATGTAATTTTTAAAAAATTAAAGTTACGATTAAATTTGACGATATAAAAAATGGGAATTGAATCCCATTTTTAAAGAAGCGAGGCAGTTATGGTTGATTTTGGCCGATTTTCGTTTGTTGTATTTTTTTCCGTGTTTAGTTTAGTGAGTGTGGGGTGTTCTACGGATTCCTCATCTAAATTCAGTAACTTATTTGGAAAAAAAAGCAAAAATGGAAGCGGCGACTCCCAGGTAAGTCAGGATTCAGGCGCCCTTTCATTAACGGCAGGTGATGGAATGTTAAATAATCCCTCTGAGGTGTTGGAAATAATAGTGACGGACTCTAAAGGAAAAAAACTCTCGGCGGTGTTGAAACTGGGGCAAAATCGTACCACTTTGAGTGGTCTTGCCCTGGGTAAAGCCACAGCACAAGCTACATTGAAAAAAGAGGATCAAGTCGTAAAATCAGGAACGGGATCCACGGAGATTTCAAGCCATAAACCAGCCTATTTGGCACTCCATTTGCGAACCGTAGGCGGTGATGGTTCCGTTGTGATCGACGTAATTGACCACGATCAAGATCCTATCTGCAAATTCTCAGAACACCAGGAAGCCTCTGCTGGGGCCTCTTCTTCCGATGTTTCTGAAAGCTTTCAAGGATCCCATTGTAAGCCTCTTCCACCAGCGCCAGTCCCTCCCTGTTTCATAAAAGCGGATTCGGAGTCCACTGCATCAGACACTTCGAGCTTGGGAATTCCCGAACCCTACGATTGTGGGAGGAATCCTTCAAATCCACCAAAGTCTTTCTTTAACCTAAGCTTGCCCGCAGGAAATTGGAAAGCCACTTTCTTGGATAAACCAGGTTCTTTCGGCTCTAATCACTCCAAATCTAGAAGAATGGAAATCGAATTCAATCCAAAAGCCTCAGACAATCAAATGTATCCTGCGGTGCAGAGCCTTCGCATTTCTCAAAGCTCATGTGGCTTTGCGTCTGAACCTTGTGTGAACCAGCAGGTCACGTTGCTGGATCAAAATCAACAGGAAAAAGTGGTGGCGATCCTTAACCAAATTCGCAAACCCGACCACAATCTCATGCTTCCTTGCCCAGAAAAGGCCGGCACGCTAACCATTGAGTATAAATCGGTGGCTTTTGAAGAGCAGAAGAATTGCTCCGTCTCCAACCATTTCGAACAAGAGACCCTGCTTCAAGCCTGGAAATCATTGGAGAGCTTTCTGAACTAAATTTCCAAAACGCCTCCCCTGCGCCTCCCTGGTTTACAAAAGCCTTCAAATTTGAGAAGACCCTTTGGTGTTTCCATTTGGGAGGATCAAAGTGATAGCTCAAACGCCTGTAACCCTAGGAAATCTTTCTCTTGTTTTGGGTGTGGACCCAAAATCGATGGATTCCACGCTGTCTGGTTTTATAGATTCAGTGAGAAAGCACACGGAAGTGGTGCGCGCCCTAGGGGCCAGGTGTGGGACTTTAAAACCCAACCTGGCCTTTTTTTTGGCCTACGGCTCCAAAGGAATTCAGGAACTGGAATCGTTTTGCGAGGAATTTCGACATTCCCATCAAATCATTTTAGATGGAAAGTTTAATGAAATTCAAAATTCCGCTCAGCGGTATTTCCTGTTTGCTTTTAAATTGTTAAAAGTGAATGCTCTCACTTTAAACCCCTTTTTGGGACAAAACACCGTTTCGTTGGCATTGGAAGCGGCTACAAAGTGGGTGGGTGCTCAGGGCAAGATCTTTGTTTTGTGTGCCACCAGCGAAGCCCCCTCAGGCGCACTTAGTCACATTCAAGGTGATGGCAAACAAACTTTCCGTGATTTAATCCAGCTCCATTCAAACAAGAATAAGGGAGCATTGGCACAATTGGGTCTGGTGGTGGGGGCAACGCGCCGTTCCTTCTGGGAGGATGGAGAGTTTCAAAAGTGTGGTCTACCCGTTTTGGCTCCTGGTCTGGGGGCTCAAGGTGCTCCCTGGGAGGTGATCGGTTGGGCCAAAAAGTGTCAAGCAGAGGTGTACTTTCCCGTGAGCCGAGGGGTGTTTGGTGGTGGAAATTTTACGCTGGAGCAGGCGTTAGAGCGCTTTTCCTTTTTTGAAAACCAATTAACTTCCATAAACCACACATAGAGTCTAAACAAGGAAAATTCATGAGTCAGGTGCAAATTGAGTCCTATTACCAAGGGAAAGTTCGCAATACGGTGGGTCTAAGCAACGGCCAACGGGTGATTCATACCACCAATCGATTGTCGGCCTTTGATGTGATTTTGCCCATCGAGATTGCCCAAAAGGGTAAGGTGTTGCAGTCCATTTCAAGTGCGTTTTTTATGGACACCGCTCACTTGGTTCCCAATCATTTTTTGGGTCTTTTAAGCGAGTCCCATGTTTTAGTGAAAAGTGCAAAAGTGATTCCCATTGAGTTTGTGATGCGACGTTACCTTACTGGGGGGTTATGGAGGCTCTATTCCGAACAGGGAGTGTCTGCCGTAAAAGAACAATATGGTGTAGAGTTGCCTGAAGGATTGTTGAAAAACGCTTGTTTGCCTGAGCCTATATTAACCCCCACCACGAAAGCCGGTGTGGGGCATGATCTTCCAGTGACTCCCATTCAGTGCCATAAAATTCTCAATGAATTTGTTTTGGAAAACGGCTTGAAGGAATCAGCAAGAGATTCTTGGGGTGTTCTCACCCAACACGCCCATGCGTTGTTTGGTTACGGTGAACGTTTTGCACAATCTAGAAATTTGATTTTGGTGGATACCAAATTTGAGTTTGGTTATGCAGATGGCAATTGGATGGTAGTGGATGAAATTTTAACTCCCGATTCTTCCCGCTATTGGGAAAAAAATTCTAATCAGGGATCGGACTATAAAACCTTATCTAAAGAAGTGGTACGAGAATGGATTTTGGAACATTTTCAGGGCAAAGTACCAGAGGCACACTCACTCATCTCACTTTTTAGTTCTTTAAGTGAAAATCAAAAAGAAGATTTTTCGAGGAAAATTCAGTATACCTACCTAGAGCTTTTGGAGCGATTTTGGCCCGAGACTCACCCTAAATCCCATACCCATTATTTACCTTGGCCTGTGGCCAGATCTCTTTTTGAAGAGTGGGAAAGCTCCCATCGTCTTCCTGGTCGGGTGTTGGTGGTGGGAAACGGAGGGCGAGATTGCACCATCGCCCTGGGCCTTGCCCAGTATCTTGAAGTGCAACACGTTTGGCACGGGCCCGGCGCTCGACAATGGCTTCATCCTAAATTGGAATCGTTGCCGGAAGTCACAAAGTCCTGGCAGGACGTGATAAACTTGGCGGCCCAACAAAACGTGGGATTGATTTTCCCAGGACCGGAACAACCCATCGTGGAAGGGCTGGGGTCGCTGGCCAGGGGGCATTCCCTAGCGGTGCTCTGCCCTGATGTAAAGGGTGCCCAACTAGAAGCCAGCAAAATATATTGTAAAAAAGTGGCCTGGGAAGCCAATGTTCAGACGCCTAAAGCAGAGATTTTAACCTGGAAAGAATTAGAACCACTCTTGAAGTCGGCATCTGAAAACGGAGCCACATCCTCCTCCTTAGCGTTACCTTGTGTGATCAAATTTGATGGCTTAGCGGCAGGTAAGGGAGTGGTGGTCTTGCAAAACCAGGAAGATTATCGGATGGCGTGGAGCCATTTTAATACTAATCTTCCCCACTGGCATCAATCAACGGCTCAGGATATCTCTGAAGCTGGATTTTTGGTTGAAGAATGCATAAATGGCCATGAAATGAGCGTGATTGCTCTGTGCAATGGCACTCAATTTAGACTTCTTCCCGTGGCTAGAGATTATAAAAGACGCAACGATCAACAACAAGGTCCCAACACGGGAGGAATGGGCACCGTGTGTCCCGTGCCAGTTTCCCAGTCTTTGATGGAGCAAATCAAAGATTGTTTTACAAAGGTATTGCAGTCTTTGGATCGCAATGGCAAACCCTATTTTGGGTTTTTATTTGCAGGAATTATGGTTGATGATAAAGAAAAGGCTTGGCTTTTGGAATTCAATTGCCGCCTGGGAGACCCAGAGACTCAAACCGTCTTGCCTGGACTTACCCGGGAATTTTGGACGGAATGCATGAGGGTGTCTCAGGGCAAACCATTTTTATTTCCCAAATCCAATGGCGATTTTTTTGAACATGATTCCAAAGCCAGAGTGTTTGTGGTGGCGGCACACCCCAGTTATCCAGAAGGCTCTGGAGGCGACACTAAACTTTGGCGCTTGGTGGATTTAAAGGGAGAAGCCAAATGGGGATTGGATGCGTACTTTGGTTCCTTTTCCCCTGAAAAATCAGCGTGTATTCCGGGTACCACATTGATTCCCAGTACCCTAGATCCAAAGGGGAATGTGAAAGGGGGAAGACTTTTCGGCATCCTGGCGGAGGGCAAAGACGCCCTAGAAGCAAAACAATTAGCCTACCAAGAACTGGAAATGTGGCGCTTGCAGGCTTTGGGTGAATCTCATGGAGAAACCCTGGGAGAGCTTTTTAAACCCCATTTTCGAACAGATGTGGGTTAGTCTTTTTGGAGCTTTCTGAAATGACTTTGGGCAAAAACTTTCTAAATGGAATTTCTGAAAGGATAGGGTGTGAAAACTTGATAGGAATTTTAGCAAGTGGCAGTGGCAGCAATTTTAAAACCCTACACTCCCTTTTAAAAAATCGGTGTTCCTTTAGACTTTTGCATAATGAAACCCAGACCGAGCTGGTGAATTACTGCGATTCCTTTCAAATTCCCCATGTGCGAGTGTCGCAGGGAAGTTATCCCAACCGGCAAAGCCACGAAGAGGCCATGCTGGAGGTGCTTCAAGGATGGCATCGGGAAACTCCCTTTGATCTCGTGGTTTTAGCAGGGTTTATGCGTATTCTCACTCCCTACTTTATTCAACACTTTCACCAGTCCATCACGCGTTCAAAGGCTTCCGATGATCCCCTGGTTAAGGCCGTGCCCCTACTCAATCTGCACCCCGCTGATCCGGGGCTGTACAAAGGAGCCAGAGCCTTGGAGTATGCCTATCGTAAGAAATTCCCTAGATGGTCTAGCTGTTTGCATGAAGTGGAGGCGGAGCTAGATTCGGGGAAAATCGTGGCCATGCAATCTTTTGGCATGCCCGCCCAAGGGACTTTGACCCAGTGGGAAAATCAATTTAAAAGGCAAGAGAATGATTTTTTTGCAAAAGAAATTATTAAAATTTGGGAAGAAATAAAAAATTAAATCATAAGGAAATATTTTATGACCACTTATAAAAGCCAAAGTGAAACCTATAAAAAATCAGGCGTGGATATTGATGCAGGTGAAAAATTAGTTGGAAAAATCAAAACCCTAAACCCCGGAATTGGGGGGTTTGCCGGACTTTTTCCGTTAAATGAGGAACAAAGCCTTGTGGGCTGTACCGATGGAGTGGGAACCAAGTTAGAGCTGTCCATCTCCCAAAAGGCCTATAAAGCTTTAGGTCAAGATTTGGTGGCCATGAGCGTGAATGACCTGGTGGTGTGCGGAGCTAAACCCCTTTTCTTTTTGGATTATTATGCTTGTGGCAAGTTGGACACTCAAGTCGCCTTTGAGGTGATCCAAGGGATCAAAGAAGCCTGTGATCTCTCCCATTGTGTGTTATTGGGTGGAGAAACGGCTGAAATGCCTGGATTTTACGAAGGCAATAAATTTGATTTGGCGGGATTTGCCGTGGGGCTTGTGGCCAATCAAAACGTGGTAAATGGAAAATCTATCACGCCCGGGGATGTTATTGTGGGGCTTACTTCTAGTGGTTTTCACGCCAATGGGTATTCTCTTGTTCGACATATCATAAAGGAACGAAATTTAGATCTGAATTCTCTGCTTCCAGGCACAAATGAAACATTGGGAGAAGCCCTCACTTGCCCCACCAAACTCTATGTGGATGCCGTGATGCGCGTGATGTCTAAAGTAAAAGTCAAAGGAATGGCCCACATCACGGGTGGAGGATTAACAAACATAGAAAGGGTATTGCCTGAGGGGCTTCAATACCACATTCCCTTTGAAAATATACCCCGACCTAAGGTGGTTCAATACATGAAAGAGATGGGAAACATTGATGACAACGAAGCCTATACCGTATGGAATATGGGCATGGGATTTGCCATGATTGTATCCCCCCAGGAGGTTTCCCTGGTGCTGGAATTGCTTGCGGATCAAAATGCCTTTGTAGCAGGGAAAATTGTTAAAAAAAAGAGACCTATGAAATCAGAGGCCCCTTTTTTCATGGAGTCTTTGATCTCCAGGCGCGATCTTTCCACGCCCAAGGAGGCCAGAGACTTTGGGTATACAAAAGGTTTGCCATCCCAAAAAATAGGAGTTCATTGGGTGACACTTCCTACCCATACTCAATCCTCTCTTCCCCATGCGGAAAAATGTGAGGAGGAATTTGTGTATGTGGCATCTGGAAAACCTGTGGCTTGGTTAGATGGGTATTGGTACCAGTTGGAGCCCGGTGTGGCCTTGGCGTTTCCCAGTGGCACCGGCATTTCCCATGCCTTTTTTAATTTTGAAGGTGAGCCTGCGGAACTGGTGGTGGCTGGTGAAAAAACAAAGGCGGAAAATCAGTGTTACTTTCCTTTAAATTCCGAACGAAAACAACTAGACCCCGCATTTTGGTGGGAGCCCACTGAAAAACCTGTTTTGGGTCCTTATCCGGCCCAAATGGTTCACCCCGGCCGGGATGCGATGAAGTCTTGGAAGGAAATACCTTACGCCCTGGATGTACACTCGTTCCCATCCCAAGTGAGACACGGCTCAAGCTACCCTGGGGATAACGAAACCTTTTCCCTAGGAGTCAGGTTTAATGAATCGATCCCTCTCCAGATGTTAAGTATTTGGCATGAGATTTTTGAGCCTGGCCAAAGAAGCAGTTGGCCCCATGCCCACAAAATGGAAGAAGAATTCTGCGTGGTGTTGGAAGGTCAATTGACTCTTTGGATGGAAGGACACACCAAACCATTGTTTCCTGGCGATTGTGTGTACTTAGCACCTGGCACGGGCATCCATCACGCGCTTTACAATGAAACCGATCTTCCTGCCATTGCTTTAGTGATTGGGCAAACCCCCAAAGCCTGTCCTGAAGATCAGTTGAGTTACTTTAATCGGAATGTCAGGAATGAAGAATGCAAAGCAAAAGGAAGATTTTGGGAGGAGGTTCAGGCCGCCAGATCTTTGCATGGCATCACCATTGCTGAGTCTTTTGTGCCGCCTTTTTGCATTTCCAGAAGAAACACCCTAGTGGAGTATGCTTCGGCTCAGGAATTTTTGCATCAGGGAGGAGAGTTTCTGGAAAAACATCTTTCCGAGTACAGTTTGCTATTGGGCTTGGCCAGCGCCGCTCGGGATGGCTTGCCTAATACATCCCAGTTTCGTTATTGGGGAACTTACTTAAATTCCCAATTAAACGGACTTTGCATTTGCTCTGAA
>JBIIVH010000022.1:0-59988 GCA_044339525.1 Silvanigrellaceae bacterium
GCGCTTTTCCATCTGTGTAAATATCTACGCCACGTGTGGAAAAAGGAGAGGAAGTTTGCCAAAATTTAGAAGTAAAATCGAGCATCAATTTGGAGTTGGTGCCATACCCCAATTCTTTAATGGCTCGGCGTTTGGGTCTGGAAAGGGGAAGATCAAACACACCCGGAATGCGACGCAATACGGTAAAGGGAATGGCCAAAACCACATGATCAGCCACCACTTCTTGAGTGGTAGATCCGGATTTAAACTGGAGTGAAATGGCTCCCGAGGATGTTACTTTTATGTGTTCTAGTTCGGATTCCAGTTGAATGGGAGTGCCTTCGATCTCTTTGATTAGGGCATTAATGAGTTTTGAGTTGCCCCCTTTGATCCTCTTGGCTTCATCGCTTTCTCCAAAAATTTTAAATTCATCTGTTTCGGTGCCTATGAAACTTACCAAATTGATAGCGGACTGTTCATGGGATTCTAAGCCATATTCCCCTCGATAGGCCACGCTGATGAGCTCCCTAAGCCAAGGCTCTACCCACTCCATGGTGTTGCCATCCATGGAATCCAAGTAGGATTGTAAAGAGAGCTGGTCTAAGGCCACGAGTTCGGGTGTTTTAACGGTGTGATAGGTGGGCAATTGGATCTCCCCGTCCACCAAAAGGGCTTCCTGGCTTTTCAGGATGTTTCTGGAAAAAGGACCAAAAGCTTTAAGCACATCTGAATCCCGAAGCAGCTGGTCTCCAAAATGATAGACAGCAGATTCCTTGGTGCTTCCCTCCAGAAAATCTTCCGTTTCCAAACCGAGCTCTTCCACCAATTCAATCAAATCTTCATGATTCGTATCGATGAGTTCTCCGCCTCTTTCCACAAACATCCCATCGGAGTTAAACTGGTATTGTGTGAAAATTCGGCCGCCTAAACGCTTTGAGGCTTCAAAGAGCGAGCACTTAATCCCCTGTTTCTGTAAATAATAGCAGGTGGCTAGACCTGCCACACCTCCGCCCACCACCACCACCTTTTTCCCAAGGGATTCACGGGGTGCGGGATGAGCCAGCGAAGAAGTGGGGTTCAAAGTGTTCCACAGGACCCCTCCTGCAACCCCACCAAACAAAAGACGACCAAATTCCCTGCGGGAGGAGTTGATACTCTTGACTTGATGCGCCATTTCTTCACAGAACTCGGGGAGCTGCAGGTCTGTAATGGATTTGGATTGCGCGAACTGTGCTTGTTTCCATGTGCGTAAGAGCTGGGAAAACAGTTTCGTTTTGGCCATCGTTTGTCCTCGAAGATGAGATGGAAAGTTGAATTAAAGGTAATTAGTATCTAAAATGCTTTGTGGGTTCCCCTTTTGCTTCTAGCTCTAAAAGAGACTTAATTCCTAGTTCTAGATGAACATCCACCCAGTGTTTATTGACCTGCTGGTCGGAATTTTCTGTTTTCACCCCTTCTGGGGTCATGGGCACATCACTCACGAGAAGAAGGGCTCCACGACTGATTTCATTGCTGTGGCCCACGATGAGTATGGTGGCCGTTTCCATATCAATGGCAATGCAGGTCATCCTTTTTAGTTTGGACTTAAAGTTTTCATCGTATTCCCAGACTCTGCGGTTGGTGGTGTACACCACTCCAGTTCGGTAATCGTGGCCAGCCTCCACAATTTTTTGAGACACAAATTTGTGAAGTTTAAAGGAGGGTAGGGCTGGCACTTCCGGAGGAAAATAATCGTCGGAGGTTCCTTCGCCCCGAATGGCAGCAATGGGCAGGATGAAATGACCGATTTCAGTAGAATGCTTTAAGCCTCCGCATTTTCCTAAGAACAATACTGCTTTAGGTCGCCTAGCTGATAAAAGATCCATGATGGTTGCGGCGTTAGCGCTTCCCATGCCAAAATTAATGATGGAAAGATTGTTGGTTTTACAGGTGGCGTTGGGCATGGCTCTGCCTTGACCCCGGCTTTCCACGCCAAATTGGTCTGCAAAACGGTCCACATAGTTTTGAAAATTGGTGAGAAGGATGTAGTCTCCAAAATCATCGATGGGAGTCCCTGTGTACCTGGGGAGCCAATTGGCGCAGATTTCCTCTTTGGTTTTCATGAAGGATCCTTTTTCTAGGGCAAGATTTGACCCTATTCTTGCATTAGGGTAGAAATTTGTAAAGATTGATTTAGGGGAACCCCATGTTTTCCGTGATCCGTAACTGGAGTTTCGCCGAATTTTCTGCTGCAAAATGCGCACAGGCCGTGGTGAGGTATGCCCAGCAGAGCCCAGAATTGTTTTTTTTTAACGTTCAAAATTCTAGCCACCATCAGGCTTATTATGATGATCTTAGTATGTATTCTCAAGAAGATTTGGTGGGGAATCGTCACACGGAGAAAGCCTCATTCTTTAGGATGGTGTGGCGTGTGGGCCCACGCTTTCAGGAACAACTTTGGGAGGCAAACTCTAAAAAATGGGAATCCCTGCCCTCTGATGCCGTGTGTTTATTTCCTTATGATGTTCAGGGTAGAGAAGAAAAACAAGATGGGTTACCGATTCAGGTGCAGGGCGAATTCTGGGGAAGTTTAACGATTCAGGCAGAAAGAGTAGGTGACTCCTGGGTAGCCCGAATGGAGTCCACCCAAAAGTCGCTTCTGGATTGGCTTATCAAGGATTTGGAAAAAGGTGAATCTGCTAAATCATATGCACTCTTTCAAAACTCAAACTGGCTTTCCTTGTTTGAATCTCAGCTAAAGTCTAAAAAACAAGAGATTTTAAAGCACATCCAAGAGGTGATTTCCAAAATTGAGGAGGGCGACTGTTACTTAGCTAATTACTGTGTTTCTTTATCTGAGGATCAAACCTTCGATTTAGGGAGCCCAGAATTTTGGGATAGAATCGTTCCTTTGGTGAGTTCCGATCGACTTTCTCAAATTTCCCTCTTTCGGACCTTGGATCAGGTGATTGTGTCACTCTCGCCAGAAACCTTTATTAAGGTTGAAAACCTAGCCGTAAAGACCTTTCCCATTAAAGGAACATTCTCCTATGAAACGCTCCATGGCACAAATTCATTTGACGAGGGTGCTCTGAGGCTTTGGGCTAACGAAAAAGAGATGGCCGAACACATTATGGTGGTGGACCTTTTGCGAAATGATTTAAATCCTTTGTGTGTTCCCGGCACTGTGTTGGTGGAAGAGGCTTTTAAGGTGAAGGGGGTGTCGGGGTTGGGCCAAATGGAATCTCTCATTCAAGGTTACCTTAAGGAATCGTTTAAGGCCAGAGATCTTTTGGCTTTGCTCCCTGCGGGTTCCATTTCGGGCACGCCCAAGGAGTCCGTGGTCCGTATTATTGGAGAACTAGAGCTTTTTCCACGAGAGTACTATACGGGAATTTTGGCTTGGGGTAGTGGAGAAACTCATTGGGACAGCGTTTTGCTCATTCGCTCTGTTTTCTTTTCCAGGGAAAGAATTCAAGTGGGTGTGGGTGCGGGAATCACGAGTGCATCACAGGTCGAACAAGAGTGGCAAGAGCTCGTTTTAAAATTAAGAAGTTTTTTGGGTGGATCCCCATGAACGAATATCCGATTTTATTTGTGGATCATCATGATTCCTTCTCAAAAACCTTACTTGCAAAATGTCAAACATTCGGCCTAAACCCTATTTTTATATGCGAAGAAGACATCCCCCACTTTTTAAATCAAGGCACTGAAATTGGTGGGGTTGTCCTTTCTCCTGGGCCGGGTAGGCCTGAACATTATGGGAATTCTCTTCGGCTGCTGGAGCTAATTCCTAGTGAAATGCCGCTACTGGGGGTTTGTTTGGGGTTTCAGTTACTTTATTATTTTTTTGGAGTAGAGGTGGAAAAGGTAATGAGAAATCCTCCCCTTCATGGCATTCGTTTGGACGTGGCGCCATTTCACCTCAGATGGACGGGAGAGGAAAAAATATTTGGAAAAGCTTGTTTTTTTAATTCGTTAGGTGTTCCTTTAGATGCTGGTATGAAAATTTCGAGGCTAAAAGTGGTAAGCAGCTTGAATTCTTTGGTGGTGGTGGCAGAACATTTTGAAAATCCTTGGGTGGGAGTGCAATTTCACCCGGAAAGTTTCGCCACCAACTTTGGAACTCAAATTTTAAGCGGATTTGCAAGCGCAGTTAAATCTTTTTTAGGCCCAAAAAAAGGAGTAACCATAAATTGAAATGGATTTCAGTTCTATTTGTGTTTTTTATGTCTATTTCTGCGTATATTTATCATGTCTATATGGACACCTATGCGGGAGAATTTGAGCTTTTGCGCTTAGGAGACACGACGCAAAATACGCTCCTAAAGGTTACGGGATTTAAGGGGTTTGTGTTTCGGGGGGATAAAAAATCTTCCCAGTTTTCGGCAAGGTCTGCCGTGGTGTGGTCAGATGGCAAGGTGGATGTCAAAGGAGATTTGGTCCTAAGGCAGTTTCCCGCGCAGGATTCCCTAAATCACGAAAAAAATACGGTGATGTTGGACCAAAAAATGTTCACTCAACCCAAAAATAATGAAAACGTAGCAGAATTTAAAACTCAAGCTTTGCAAGCGCAACTTAACCTTGGAAACAGTGGAGGAGCATTGGCGGAACGGAAAGTCACTGTAGAATCAGCTGTGTTACCTCTTGAAGTCTTTGCTCGAACGGACCAGAAATATTTAAAAACCTCCCATTTGATATACAATCCCGCGGATTCAACCTTGGAAGGGAAAGAGGTGATTCAGGCTTGGGAGGGTAAAAATAAAGTAACAGGTCGGGGTGTGCGCATTCATCTAACGAATCAGGATTTTTGGATGGGCGGACCCATTCAGGGGATGGTTTGGCCCCAGTCTGTTTCCTCAGGGACTAAGCGATAATGTGGAGGTGAGAGGGCGCTTAGCCTTTTTCAGTCAGGTGTGATATTTAGGGGGTTGACCCTTACAAAAGAACTAAACATGGGAATGGGAAAAGGCTGCGTAACGGAATGAATAAGACCAATCAAAACCGAGTGAGTTGCATTTATAGAAGACAATTTGTTGGTCTGGCAGGAGCGTTACTATGGGGAGCGGTTGGGGTGCTTCCAAGGGCACATGCTGATTTTTTAGACGCCCAAAGTCCAGCACCTACTTCGGTACCAGCGTTGCCCACGGCACCCTCCAAAACTCCCCCGGCAACCCCATTGCCCAGTCCCCTCGCTACGGAAAAGCCCGTTGGTCAGCCTGTCCCCGCAACCCCTATAGTCACCCCAAAATCCGAGCCGCGTTCCAAGTCCGCGCCCTCTAAGGAGAAAAAAGAAGGGATTCTTTCCCCGGACCTTAGGGAGCATGACACTCAGGCCCCCATTCAGCTGGTGAACGGAGACTCCTTGGAAGGATCCATGAAATCGGGATTAATGGTGCTAAAAGGCAATGTGGCCCTAAAGCAAGCGGATACCCAAATTTGGGCGGACGTGTGTGAGCTTTATAGCACCCCCGGCAACCAACAACCCGCTCGGGTTTTGGCCAAAGGCAATGTTAGGCTGCAAAAAAGCCCTCGGGCTGCCCAGAATCAGCTCAAAGCCAAGGCGGAAGAAGTGGATTATGATGTGAAAACGGGAAAGGTACTCCTAAAAGGCTCACCAAAGGTTTGGAGAGGTGAAGAGGTGATCCAAGGGGAAATCATTGAAGTCGACTTAAACACCCAGGGCGTTTCCGTGAAGAAAGCCAGTGCTTTATTGTCACCCCCAGAGAAAGAAAAATAATGGAATTAGAATCCAGCCCCCGCCAATCCCTCAAGCAACTGGTGGCTCAGAATATCTCGAAAACATTTGATCTTAAAAAAGTGGTTCAAGATGTGTCTTTCTTTGTAGAAGAGGGTGAAATTGTTGGGCTTTTGGGACCTAATGGGGCGGGTAAAACCACCAGTTTTTACATGACCGTGGGTTTGCTGAAACCCTCTTCCGGGCATGTTTATATGGGTGGAACCAATATCACTCAATTCCCCCTTTATAAAAGAGCACGCATGGGGATTGGGTATTTGCCCCAGAACTCGTCTGTTTTTAGAAAGCTGTCTGTGTATGAAAATGTTTTGGCCGCCGCAGAAGTCTGCCAAGTTCCCAGTAGGGAGCGAAAAGAGGTTTGCCACAAACTTCTGAGTCAGTTTGGGCTGTTGGGCATCAAAAATAGCCCCGCCTTGGCCTTATCGGGTGGGGAGAGACGCCGTCTGGAAATTGCACGTATTTTAGTCATTCGGCCTCGATTTTTGCTCTTGGATGAGCCGTTTGCCGGTATTGACCCGGTGACGGTGGATGAGATTCAGAAAATGATTAAAAATCTAGCAGAATCGGAAGGGATGGGTGTGCTGATCACAGACCACAACGTGCGTGAAACATTGGGGGTCTGTCACAGAGCTTATGTGCTCATTCAGGGAAAGATTTTGGTGGAAGGCAACCCTCAAAAAATCATTGAAAACGAAATGGTTAGAAAAGTGTACCTTGGAGAAAATTTTGTATTTTAACATGGAGAGGATTGTATGACCAAAAGACAACGTAAAGGGATCATTTTGGCTGGCGGATCGGGCACTCGGCTGTATCCTTCCACCCATGCCATCAGTAAACAGCTGTTACCTGTGTATGATAAACCCATGGTGTTTTACCCTCTTTGCACGTTAATGCAGGCAGAGATTCGAGAAGTCTGCTTGATTTCCACTCCCCATGATCTTCCCTTGTTTAAAAAACTCTTGGGAGATGGCTCTCCATTTGGAATGACCATCACCTATCGGGAACAGGCCCATCCCAATGGACTGGCGGAAGCCTTTCTCATCACAAAAGACTGGCTGGATGGGAGTCCCTCTTGCTTGATCCTGGGAGATAACATTTTTTATGGTCCGGGTCTTTCCCAAAATCTGCTCAATGCCTCTCGCCAAACCGAAGGGGCATCGGTGTTTGGTTATGAGGTTAGTGATCCCCATCGATACGGAGTGGTGGAACTCAACGCGCGCCAACAGGTAGTGAACATCGAAGAAAAGCCCACCGATCCCAAAAGCAATTATGCGGTGGTGGGCCTTTATTTTTATGATGGCCATGTGTGCGATATTGCTAGTAAAATCAAGCCTTCTGCCCGAGGCGAGTTGGAAATCACGGATGTGAATAATGTTTACATTCAAAGAGGAGCACTTAGTGTGGAACTATTGCAGCGAGGCACGGCCTGGCTGGACATGGGGACCCACGAATCTTTACTTCAAGCCGCTAATTTCATCGAAACGCTGGAACAAAGACAGGGAATTAAAATTGGATGTCCAGAAGAAGAGGCCCTGATCCGAGGCTGGATCACCCCGGATAGAGTGCGGGAGAAGGCTAAAAAATTTAAGAATTCCAGCTATGGCAAATATCTTTTGAAATTGGTGGAAAAATGAAGATTACAAAGACCCCACTCAAAGATTGTGCCTTAATTGAACCCAAGTTTTTTGGAGATTCCCGAGGGTTTTTTTTTGAAAGCTACAACGAAACACGCTACTCGGAAGTGTTGCCAGCAGGGACGCGATTTGTACAGGATAACGTTTCCCGGTCTACCAAAGGGGTGTTGCGAGGGCTTCACTTTCAGAATCCCGGATCCCAAGGAAAGCTAGTGCAGGTGTTGGAAGGGTCTGTTTGGGATGTGGTGGTGGACCTAAGACGGAGTTCGCCTACCTTTGGGAAACACTTTGGGGTGGAACTAAGTCAAAGTAATCACTTACAAATGTGGGTGCCCCATGGCTTTGCCCACGGATTTTGTGTGATCTCAGAATCGGCGTTGTTCGCCTATAAGGTAACTTCTGACTACCTTCCAGATAAGGAGTGGACCTTACTTTACAATGATCCTGCCCTTGAGATCCAATGGCCCAATATGGGTGCCTACAGTCTTAGTCCTAAAGACCAAATGGGCTGGACTTTAGATTGGTTGATTCAAAATGGGAAGGTGTTTTAGTGAATTCATTCCAGCCATGGATTGAGGCTGGATGGTTGTCTTTACTTCACTACAGAATGAGGTTTTAGGAACCTTTTTCGTTTTTTATAAAAAAGAAGTTGATTTTCTCTGAAAATGACCGATACGGCCCACGTGACTTGTGAGGTTAACTCAAAAGGCTGTGGGTGAATGGACGTGAGACGAACAAACTTTTTTCCCCTAAATTTCGTATCCTCGAAGCCCGTATTGGTTTTGACCCTAATGGCTGGTGTTTTTACCCAGTGCAAAGCCAATAAACAGTCGTTAAATCTCTCTTCAACGGGAACGGTCAATGCTGATTCCCATTCTCCTACTCCCGAAGCCCAAAACTCCAATTCCCTAGCTTCTGACTCTGCTTCTCAGGCAGGGTCCGTTTTTGACCTGAGTAAGCCCATCTCTGCCAAACCCATTCCTTGGGATGGAAGGGATTTCTCCGCCTCGGCATTGGCTCAAGCAACTGGAGTGATAGCAACGACCTCCTCCATGGGAGAGGAATTGCTTCCCTTGGATGAAAAGATTTCCGATTACATTCCTCTTGGGGAATATGTGAGCGAATGTGCCAAATCCTATTTTGGAGATTTTAGCCGCAAAAGAATTATGGTGGTTTCCGATGAGGTTTTGACCGATACATTTCAGTTTTTTTTGGACTCCCAGTGCCAGACTTTGGGCCATACTCAAAATTGGAGTCTAAGATTTAAAAGTGCGGTAACGAATCAACAGATCCATTTTTTAAAGGCACAAGTGACCAAAGTGGAAGAGATCGTGGCTTTTCAGGACTTAGCGCAGCTGAGACTCAGCCTCAAATTTTGTGATTTAGAAACTTGGAAAGTCAATTCCACTGTTGATGTAACCGGAAGATTTTGTAGCTATTATGGTGTTCCTCTTGCGGGACAGATCATGGTTTATGGATTCAAAACCGTAGGTAATAGTGCTTTAGTGGTGGATTCGGACGATGAAAACAAACTGACCAAAAGGTGAAGAGTGATTCTTTTATGAAATCCTTATTTGTTTCCAGAGTTTCCCAAAAAACCAGCTTTTTACTGGCGTTTTTCCAATTCGCACTCCTTTCCTGTAGGACTGATGTGCCTAAAGATACCCCTGAAACTCGCTCCCGGAAGGCTCAGCTCTTTCAAAAATCCATAGACTATGCCTTTTCCCAAAACCTAAGCGTTCGCCTGAATCCAAAAAATTCCAAGGATTCCTTTGGGATCGTGGGTGGAGTGGATGTCTCTGAAACCAACAGCATTCTGCCTCTCATCACGGTGCGAATTGATATCCTAAATCAAGGGGGTACGGCATCCTTTTGCACGGGAACCATTGTGGGTCAGCGATTTGTGGTGAGTGCCGCCCACTGCTTTGCAAAATACTTTGAGCCTGTCACCCTAAATCCATCCATTGATGTGAGTTTTGGATCCGGAGCCTCTGTATCTCGGCAGGTAAAGAAGCTGACGTATCATGACGGGTTTGCGAAAAGCACTCAGTACCCTAAGATGGGAAAAACCCCAGGTTATCCTGAAGCCCCTCTCAATGATGTGGCTCTCTTGGAGCTTCAGGATGAAATCCCTTCGAGTTCCATTCCCATCGGAATTTTGCCCAGTAGTATAAAGCTCAATGAAAATCAGGTGATCAAAATTGCAGGATTTGGTAAAACAGACGATAAAGCGTTTTCCCAGGTGTTAAGAGCCACTCAAATGTACTTGCATCAGACCAAGGAAACTGCCAAAGTGATTGGAGCGGTGAATTCCGATTCTCAATCCGCCTGTAATGGCGATTCGGGCGGTCCGGCATTGGTTGTGGTTTCTGATTTTTTGTATTTAGTTGGGGCTACAAGCTATGGTTCCAAGCACTGTGCGGATGGTTCTGTGGTGTTTACGGACTTAAGATTGTTTCATGGATGGTTAAATGAAAAGGCAATCCAAAACTGAACCTCCCTCCCATGGCTCATTGAGTCACACTCGACTGATCTTAAGCTGGCAAACTCTTCTGCAAAAAACCTTAGATTTGCCCTCCCATAAAGCTTATCTTCTTTGCGATTGGCTTACAGATGGTCACTGGCCTGCTGATCTGGAAAGCCAAGTGGAGGCAATGGGAATCCTAAGGGTGGATTTGGAAAAAAATCCCCTGTTGAAGGGTTTGCTTTACGAAACTTGGTGGCATCATGCGCAAGAGTTTTCACGAATCGAAGAGCAGTTTAAGGTAAAGCCACCCCTATTTTCTGTGAATGCTGGAGATTTAGTGGATGAAGATTCTGCCTGGATGGAGCTGGAGAGAATTTTTAACTATGGACAAGCGGCCCAGACGAGAGGCTTGACGTCTCTGGCTTCCGATCTTTTTGACCAAGTTCTTCTTCAGGCAAAGGCTTTTCCTGCGCTACTTCCTCTATTTATGGATAAGGTAAGCATTGAAAAAGGCGCCCAAGCCTTAACATTAGGGCGAACCTTGGAGAGCTCTAGCTGTTTAGAACCCGTCGTGGAGCGCATTCAGCAGTCTGCTGAAATAAAATCAGGTACCCATCTTGGCACGATGGCCGCATCCAGAGCCACGGCCTGCATGGTGGTGCATTATCTTTCGGTAGGTCTGAATCAAAAGGCCCAGACCGCATTGAATCTTTGTCGTTCTGTTACCTTAACAGAGACCACGAGTGAACTGCCGGCGGGCCTGGCCCAACTTTACCTACAGCTGGCCATTGCCCAAGAAAAATATGCCTATGCAAGCCGCATCATCGAAAGGTCTGTAAGCTTGCTGAGCCCTAGGAGCAAAAGTTGGTGCCTATACTGGATTCAGAAGCTTAAAATTGCGGTGTTACGTAATGAATTGGACCTGGCCACCCAAATCTTTCAAGAAGTTTCGGATGCTATCCGAGAGAATGGCTTTAAAAATTATTCTTTAGACATTTATGAATTTGAGTTAGAAATTAGAAAAAAAAATTCGTCTGAATCGCTCTTGGCAAGGATAAACCAATACATTGAATCTGAAATGAGTGCGCAAAACATTAGAAATGAGTGCATTGGTAAGATTTTAAAAATGGCATGTTTAACCAATATGAATCGCAGTTCAGAGGCATTGGAAATCGCTGATGAAGTGTTTTCAAAAGCTCGAGAGTTTCAGCTGCGTCCCATTATGTTAGATGCCTTGTATCATGCGTCGGGGGCAGCCTTCAAAGCGGAAAACCATTCCCAGCTGGGAGAACTTCTTAGAAAAGGGGAAGTGCTCTCAAGGGAAATGGCACTGGAATCAAGGAAAGTGATTTTTAGCTACCTTCGAAGCATTGTAGTGAGGCATCAAACGAAGTGTTTGGTTTTGTTTGAAACTCTCTCTTCACTGCAATTAGACTCTGAAGTGAGTTATTTGATTGATTTTTATGGCATCAATTCCCAAAGTCGATTTCAATGTGTGATGCCTGGTGGTGAGGTGATCCGTTGGAGTGACGCCACTTTTAGGGAGTTTGTACGGAAAAATGTGGGTGTTTATTTTTTCAGAAAAGAGTGTGCCCTGATCGTCAACAATGGAGAAACGGTAAGGGGAATTCAAAAAGGAACTGACGAGTTTTTTGGGAAAGCCATTGAAGCTTTTTTGCAGGCTCCTGGCGGAGTGCTGAGCTTGTTTGAGCTTCATTATTTAAAAAGCAAGGTTCCCTTTAAGATTCAATATACAGGTGCTGTGCGGGTAGCGGTGCATCGATTAAAAAGTGATCTCAAGTCAGTAGGAATTGAGATCGTCGCTGATTCTGACTTACAAAAGTCTTACAAGCTAAGTTGCTCTTATCCTTTTTATTTTCTTGATATTGCTTAGGGGTTTTTCTTTAAAATTTCCACTCCACTCCTAGGCTAAGCTCATTTTTCCATCCCATTCCGATTTTGTAGTTCAACGATGACTGAGCCACTTCGTGGTCTAGGTCTGGGAGGTGAACAGGGGGAATATAGGCCCTTCGAGATCTTGAGCCTGCAGGAACTTCCTCTGGTCTATTGATATTCGCGAAGGCATCCACGATGCTGAGCAGCCAACCTGCTCCGGCCACAGAATAACCAACTAAATAGTAGGTTTTGAGTCGGGCTATGTAAGCTTTGGATTCTTTTTCATCCTCGGGGTTCGTTTCTTGCTCCCAGTTGGGATTTTCTGCTTTGTATTGGTCGATTTTTTTCTGGTAATTGGAAGCCGTGATTTGTTGAAACACTCCATACCCTAAAAAGCCTGCCTGGAGGCTCATAAAAAAGAATCCTTTTACGCTCTGTCCGTTTTGGTACTGACCCACTCCGAAGGGCAGCACAGCCAGAAAAGCGCTTCGCTTAGGTGTTCTGAGCTTTGTTTTTCGACTGGATCGTTTGGGCGCGCTCTCAAAATAGGGAGACTCCTTCGCCTCCTCTTCGTACTCAAAGGTGTCAGAGCGAGGCTCTGCAGCGGGAGGCAATTCGGATGGGTAGGCTTGACCTTGGGGAGCCGAATACACAGGCTGCTGTTGCACGATGACCGTAGGAGCCGCAGGCTGCTGGTAAACGGGTTGTCCGCCATAGGGCTGCACATAGCCCGGAGGGGGATACCCCTGGGCCGGTGGATAACCTTGGGGAGGTGGGTATCCAGGTTGGCCATAGCCTTGGTACCCTTGAGCCGGAGGATAGCCTTGGCCTTGGTATCCTGAGCCGTATCCAGCGGGAGGAGGCTGATTTCCGTAAGAAGGGTCGGTATAACCAGGATTAGGTGCGGTTCCGTACGGAGAAGGCGAGGCTTCTCCCGGGAGACCCGAACTGAGGTAAGCGGCGGGAGGAGCGGTTTTGGCTCGGGCGGCAGCGGCTTGTTTGGCCTGAGCTTGTCTTTGTGCTTGAGCCTGTTTTTGGGCTTGAGCCTGCCTTGCTGCGGCTGCTTTTTGTTGGTCTTCTAGCGCCTTTTTACGATTGGCAGCCGAGATTTGGGCCATTGAAAATAACGTTACACCGATTTGAATTTTTTGACCTTTGCCAATATTCACGGTCTTTTTTTTGTCTTGATATCCTTCGGCTGTAATGGTGAGATCGTGCTTTCCTGGATCCAAAGAGATATCCTGCCCAGAAATCCCCACAAAAATACCGGAATCATAAATGGTGGCACGGGGCACGTTTGCTTTCACAAATATGCCCGTAAACGCTTGAGGCGCCGGTGCAGCTACGGGAGCTGGCCTGCGACCAATGGGTTGTTTATTTGAAGCGAACGATTGACCTTTGGGTGGAGAAGGTGGTGCCAACGCCTTCGGAACTGGAGCGGGAGGAATAGGTATATTTTCACTCTTTTTTTGAGAGGATTGTTTTTGTGATGATTTGTTTTTTAGACCATTAAATAGAGTCTGAATGGAGGGATCCAATACGTCTTTAGAGTCCAATGTGGCATTGGGATTCAAGCCCAATAACCGATTAAACGACTCCTTAGACTTTTCTGATTTGCCCAGCAAATAGCAAACAATTCCATAAAGTTTTAAGGTTTTTTCGTAGTTTGGTCCCGATCTCACTTTTACCGCTTTTAAAGTGGATTCTAGTTCCATAAAAGCTCCGGGTACGTCTCCGGAATTAAATTTTCCTCTGGCCTTGGCATAATCTGCTTGTGCCAAAGGATGGAACCCAAAGGAAAGCAGCAGAAGAAACAAAAAGTAGACATCAAGCCAGAACGCCCTTCGAATGACAGGGGTTGATGACAAAGAATGGTCTATTTGTTTAGACTGACTCAATTACCCACCTACGGTAAATTTATCCTAATGTTAACATCCTCGTTTTTCACTGAAACCACCTTGTAAAAGGCAGCACCCGCTTTATTCCTGGCTTCTATCACGGTCTCCCCTTCGGGAACCGTTACGGAAACCTCCTTTCCTCTTAAAGAATAAGGGTCACCATTAACCCTAACTAAGAGATCGTTGTTCTTTGTTTTTATGTTTATTTTTCTTGTAAAAACAAGATTAACAAGTCCTAATTGCGTTTCCTTACCTGGATCGATCAGCACCTTTCTTTCAAAGGTTAAAAACTCATCTGTTTTGGGAGTGATGCGCACCACGTGTAATCCTTGAGGAAGCTCCCTTTGGAAGGCATCACCTTCTAAAATCCCCTCTTGAGCCACTCCATTAATCCAGATCTGCCCCACTGGGACGGGCGTGGAAAAACTCAGTGACCCTGTTTTTTTAAGTCGAGGTTGAGGCTCAGCCGCTTGGGGAGTGGACAGACTACCTGACATCTGTACTACAGGTGTAACCTCCGGAGATGCCAAGATGGTCTGGCTGCTTTGTGCCTGAGATTCATGGCCTTTCCAGTGGTTGGGGGGAGCCCCATCGGACTTGGCTGAGTTGGGCACTGCAGACTTGATGGCCATGGGAGTGGATGGGCGCAAAGGGGTTCTTTGAGTTGAGCCTGCAGAGAGTCTGGCCTCTTGGGTGGTCTTGGGCAAGACTCTGGCTTTGGATTCCCTAGGCACGCGCCAGCGGCTCGCATCCCAAAAGGGAGAGCGTTGGAAGAGTAAAATCAAAAATCCCACCACCGCTAGACCCAAGAGGATATAGGGTCCCTTGGAAAAGGAGGAGGTTGGGTCGGGTCTGGGTCTATCCGACGCTTTGGGGTTGGCTTTGGCCACGTTGACCTTTTGGGGCTTGGGTGCCTCTTTGCGTCTCTGATCTGGATGTTTGTCGGTGATAATGGTGCCCTCGTTGCTGGGCCCTTGGTCTGACTTCAATTCAACGTTTGTTGCCTCTTTCGGAGTGTGGGTTGACTTGGGCGTGCGCTGGGTGAGGTTTTCTTTTTGAAACTGGGATTTGGGAAGGGTTTGCAAAAATTGACTGATGCATTTCTTTGTGTCCGTAATGTGATAGACCTCAGATAAAAGTCGACTCAAATCCAAAAGCAGTTCTCTTACTTGTTGGTACCTAAGCTGTGGGCTTCGATTTAAGCATCTTTTGATGATGAGTTCTGCAAGACTTGGGGTTTTAGCGGATTGTAGAGGGACACTGTTATAGGTTGCTTTTTGGATTTTGCTTAGCACTTCAAGGGGTGTGCTTCCTGAAAATGGTAATGCAAGTGTATAACATTCGTAAATGAGAATCCCCACCACAAAAATATCAGAGCTTGGCATGAGCACGGCCTGCGAAACTTGCTCTGGAGAAGAATAACTTGGGGACCCGATGAACTGACCTTTGGTGGTTTGATTGAATCTTACATTTTTTGCAATACCAAAATCAACTAATTTCACTTCTCCTTTAGTGCTGATGAGAATGTTTTCTGGCTTAAGATCTCGATGAATGATTCCCGCCTGATGAGCCACCTCTAAGCCCACCAAGGCTTCGAATAGAATGCTTAAATAAACGTCAACTGGGAATCGGGTGGATAATTTCAATGTGGAACCTTGGGAAAGATCATATAGGTTCCAGCCTTCAATCAGCTCGGAGACAATAAAAATTCCATTTTCAGGTGTGGTGCCCACATCAAAAATCGTGACGATATTGGGATGGTTGATTTTGGCAGCCAAAATGGCTTCTTGTCGAAACCTTAGGGTGAGTTCATTGTCCCTCAGGAATTCTTGTTTCAGCATTTTCAGCGCCACCCACCGGGAAAGTCTTTCATCGAAACATAGGAAGACAAAAGCCATTCCACCCTCTTTTATTTTAGAGTGAATGCGATATCTTTGATTGATTAAAGTGCCATCCATGATATTGATTTTTCCGTTCCAAGAAAAGCAAATGTATGCCTTTCTAGTGGTATGATCGGAAAAAGTGGAAGGAAATTGAGGGGGATAGCCAAAAAATAGTTAAAATCGTATTAAAAATCAGACTTGTAAAATTGGGCAAAACTAATTTTTTAGGGACTCTTCCAGGGAATCGGCGATGTCTTTAATGGTTAATTTATTCCCCACCAGTAGCGTATTTATGCCGAGTTTATAGGCCGGAAGGTCGTAGTAGGGATCATTTCCAATCATTACCGTGCTTTCTGGTGAAGCTCCAATGAGGGAAATGGTTTCGTCAAAAAAATGGGGATGAGGTTTGGTGGATTTCATTACATCCCAAGAAGTCACTAAGTCAAAATCATGGAGGTATAAATCTGACGCCTTTAGTCGCAATTCAATCTCCCGACGTCCAAAAATGGCGTTGGTGGCTAAAGTGACGTGTTTTTGTGAGGTGTGAAGGAGGTCGATGAGTCTTCTGGCATGGGGCTCAGAATGCAAAAAAAGACAGATAAATGGGTAGTCTGAGTCAAAAAAACGTTGGGAAAATCTTTCCACTTTGTTGCGTGCCACCTTGAGTTCTTTGGCAAGCGTCTCAAAAAAAGCATCTTGGTTACTGGAGAAATCATGATTGGATAAAATGATATTTTTTGTTTTCTGAATGGCGCTTAGGAGCTCCCGATTGCCGGCCAAGGGACTAAGTCTTAGAAATGCAGCAATGGCAAACAAATAATGAAACAGGACTCCTGGCTGACCGATTAGAGTGCCATCCATGTCAATTAAAACATGGGTTTTGCCTTGCCACCATTGGGATGACAATCTCACTCGATTGCGAATGTTTTTTTGAATTTTTGCGTTTCGATTTAACATCTCCCGCATGCGTAACAAAACCACCGGTGATTACCTTTCCTAATAGAGGCTGAATACACCCTTAGAATCTTCGATTTAGCTCACCAAACCTAGTACCTCACTGTCTTTTTTTCCCCCATAGGTACAATAGATTTCTTGCACGAAGGATACCTCTAAGGCATTCGTTGGAAGAAAGGATACCAACTTTTTAAAGATTTCGCCAGCTAATTGGGATTTATCTGTTAATCTGGAAAGTCCCTTGATGGTAAAATAGGAACCAATCAGGGTTTGATTTTCGGACGATAGTGTTTTTAATTTTTCAGAGCCCAGTTTGGGTTCACCCAGGACGATGAGTGTGTATCCTAACATGGCTTGAATGGTGGCCGTGGGAATGGGTGATTTATCTCCCATTTCGGCTAGGGACTCCAGCAATGACCGGCTTCTTTGCCAATCTTTACCCATCACCAATAGTTGCAGAGCCTTTAAATAGAAACGCATGGGTTGGGCAAGATCGCTAGAATCTTCCGCTCTGGCGGCAATGTCAATCCATTCCTCCATAAGTGGCCAGTCTTTGTTATAGGCGTGGATTTCTGCGATCACCATAGCGAGTCGATGGAGTGGGATCTGCCCCTTACCTGGCAGTTCGCGGTTGAGTAAAAGCATCGTGTGTTGGGCAGCCACTCGGTAGTCAAAGGCAGCGGCTGTTCTTGTGTATATTTCCACAACTTCTTTATTCGAAAAAAAGTAAAGTAACATAATTTTTGTGGTGGTAAAAGATAAATCAAAATATCCATTTACTAGAGCTTCCTCTGCTAAGGAAATGAGTGTGGATTTATTTTTATGGATCACAGACTCTAAATTAGAAGTTTCCTTATCAGAAATTTCGCTTAGTAATGGAAAAAATTTGTTTAGCCAATTAGAAGCTGGATTCTGACCCATTGAACCCAAAGAATAGATCATGGACTCCAGATTCCAGGGGTCAACTCGCAGACTTTCTTCTAAAAAACTTTGACTTAGGTCCAAATTCCCCTGATTTCGATGAGCCCTAGAAATGAGGGTGTAAATCACAGCTTTTTCAGCATTTCCCTGCGTAACCATCTCTTGGACATTCTTGGTCATTTCCAAAACCCTTTGTGAGTTGTTAATTTTAAGTAAGAATTTGAGAAAAAAGGTGACTTTGCTAGCATCAATGGAATCGAGCTCATACATGCTTTGGTAGTGCCTAAGAGCTTTATCCATAGCCAAAGTGTGTTCAAAATATTGAGCAGCAATAAACTGCACATCTTCATCATTTTCAGTGATTTTTTGGCAATATTCTAAAGTTTTTGAAAATTCATCGTTCTCAAAACCACCTTCTGAATAATGTGAAATAAGTGAATTTTTTTGCTCCATATAGTGATCTTCGTTGCAGCCGATGTAGCGCAATTCACAGGTGAGAAAAGAAGTCCTAAGATCTTTGTCGCCTCTATGATTTTTCACTGCCACTCGAATGCATTCGAGCAAACTTAATGAAACGTAGAATCTAACGCAATGATCTGCTATTTTTCTAACAAGTTCAAGCGTGGCTGTGTTGGAATTTAATACAGTAAAGTAACACATTTTCGCCAGACCAATCATGCCAAATTCTTCTGCTGTTTGAGCTATAAATGCAAGTTGGGACGGGTTTTTAGAGTTTTTCTTGCAGTCAATGGCTAAATTTTCAGCTTCCCTTCTACACACCTCAGAAAGATGGAGATTTCCCTTAGTGGAGTAAACTTTCATGGAACTGAGCAAAGTAAGGATCTCAATTTCTTCAGGTACTTCACCCCTCGTTTTTTGCATCCAGTCGCCCAAAGTTCTTACAGCGGAGATGGCGTATTCAAATTCCTTTTCCGCTAAAAATTTCCGATAGAGTTCCATGTGTGTTTGTAAAGATCCATGCACTAAGAATCGATTGGTTTCTTCGAAAAGCAAACCATAATCAGGTTCGTCGTTTCCTAAAACTCCAATTTGTTGAAGTTCCGCTAAAGTGGCAAGAATATTAATACTTTCTGGTTTGTGCAAAAACGCCTTTTTCCAAAACACAATAGCCTGAGATAAATTTCCCAAAAACTCTTCCAGGCATCCTTGAACAAAAAGTACGGAATGATGGTTTGGATTTGCGACTGAAATTTCTCCCATTTTTAGAGCAAAATCTAGGGATGATTTGGGATTGGAATCGGGTTCCTGCTTTGTAGCAAACAAATGGGTTTCTTGTTTATTTAGGCAGTCTGGGTCCACTGAAAAATCATCTGGGTAACTCACCGTACGGGAGATTCTTAAGGACCCACTGGATAGTAGTAAAGTTCTAGAATGATTGGGAGAACCAAGCAGTCCAGCGATTTTGGGTTCGTAACGTTGAATGGAATGATCGAGGCGAGAAGACAGCCCCATCACGTCTTTCGAGGAGTGGGAGGGTAAGGATTCTTTTAAGAGCTGCGAGTTTTCAATTTGGGTGTTCCATCTAATTTCACATAAGATCCAGGCCAGTTGACTCAGTTGGTGCTGAGGGTTTTGTTGGGCGGATTTTTTATAATGATTTTTGACGGCTTCCAGGTGATCGGTTCGGGTGGCCACTTCTATGTATCTAAAATGAATTTCACCGTCGTTGGGAAAAACCTCGGTGAGTTCTCGATACTCAAAAAAAGCCTTTTCAAAATCTTGAACAAAAATCAATTTATGGAGGCTTTCCACCTTTGACTTTTTCCAGCGGAAAAGCCTACTCGTGAGAGATGCCTTACGGTGACCAAACTGATGATGAGGTTGACGTTGTCCCAACTTTAGGATCCCTGTAAGAGAGGAAGGGATCGATTGTATGGGATTGAGTGGCTTCTTACTTATTGTTTTACCCACGCCTCACGTCCTTGAAAGAGTTCAATAGGAACTTCGGAGGCTCTGGAAATAAGGTAAAGCGGTCTCCATCTTTTTTGGCGTTTTAATTTGACTATTCCACTAGGCCATATCTGTTTAAGTATTTGTAAAGCATAAAAAAGATAGTTATCATAATTAAAACCACAATAAAGGAACTTCTGATTCCCAGCAAAGATCTTTGCTTGGGTTTAAAATCATCGAGTCCAAGCTGACTCATGGGGATGTCTGACTCAGAGGCGGTGTCGTCGGAATGAAATCCTTGACTCACCACAGGGGCCTCTGATCGATAGCCTTCGATTCGATGAGGATCTTTTCCTTGAATGGGTGATTGCCCGGCCCCTTGAGGAGAGGGTCTAGCCTGTTGTTTTGGTTTTGGTTTATTTGATCCTGTATCATGGTTTTGAGCTCCCCCTGGCAAACCTCCCGGAGGTCCTTGGGGTTTTTGAGGACGGGATGGTGGGGTTGGCGGAGGAAGGGATGGGGCCGACTCTTTTTTTCTCGGACTGGAACTTGCTTCTGAGCGCAATGCGGGTTTTTTAATGGCGGCTGGAGTAGCGACCGTATCATTTTTTGGGCCTGATTTTACCGTGGGTTGCTCTAGGTCATCCGATTCATTAGGGGTGAGTTCTAGTTCTAATGGGGGGTTATCCACCTGTTGATAGGATTCCTCCTTTGAATCCTTAGGTGATGTCATCCCACCTCTGGGCTCATCCCATAGGCTTTCATTGGTTGGGTCTATTGCAGGCTCAGCGCTCTCCGTTTGTGTTTCGCGTGGAGGGATTCGGTTTGCCTGAGAAAGGCGTCCAGAAGGCTCCTTTGAAAGGGGAGGCGGGGGAACGGCAAAATGGTGTGCCTCTTTTTTTTCTGTCGGCAAAACGGAAGGGGCAGGCCGATGGGGCATTTTACTCACCGCCGTGGCTCCCGAATTATCTCCTTCAAATTGAGAAAAACTAGGAGATCGATCGAAAGAGGCGTTCATCTCCCCTTTTGTTTCTTGCACATAACGATCGAGTCGGCGCGCAATGCGCCGAATGACCAGTTCCTCTGTGTCTTTAATACCGTAGGGACTCTGCATGCTTCCTCTTTTAGAGCACAGCTCCACTCTATGATTGTCCGTCTTGAGTGGGGTTCGCAACGGTGGTGAATCTTTTGTTCCACAGGTGGATTGACAGGAGGAGATCAGCCGGAGGAACTTCCATGATATCATCCCTCTGATAGGGATGGACATTTAAACCGTAAGGTGGCGGTAAGTTATGCAAAGAATATTAGGCCTGGATATTGGCAGTTTTTCCATCAAGGCAGTTGAAATACAAAATTCTTTCAAAACCTATAGAATTACCAGATTTTACGAAATCGAAATTCCGGAGATAGAGGGGTTAGACCATTCCATTGTGGGAATGACTGCCGTTCGTCAGCTCTTTACGGAACACAATCTAGATGCGGACCGAACCTATACGGCCATGATGGGGCTTTTGGTGTCCTTGCGGATGTTTCGCTTTCAAAATGTGAAAAAAAGAAACATTCCCATTGTGGTTCAAAATGAATTTGAGAGCCAAGCTCCCTTTTCATTGGACGAAGTGGTGATTGATCAGCAGGTCATTGGTACCCAAGGGGATTCCACCCAAGTGCTTTCCGTGCTCTGCCGTAAGGACCATGTGGAAGCTTTTTTAAGTGGGCTTAAAGACCTAAACATTGAGCCAAAAATCATTGACGTGGATTATTTGGCGTTTATGAATCTATACCCCTTTATTAAATTTGTAGATAAATGGAGAAAGGAAGAAGAGCCGGACCTAGAAAGCTCTAGGGAAACAAAACGAACCGTGCAAAGCTTAAGCAGCACCAATGCCTGCCGCCTGATTTTAGACATTGGACACGCTAAAACAGCTTTAATTCTCTTTAATCAGGGTACTTTGGTGGCCGCTCGAACCATTAAATTAGGCGGGAGATTTTTTACCGATCACCTGCAAAAATCCCTTGGGATCACGTTTCAAGAGGCCCATCGGCTCAAACATGCCGTGTCCCGCATTGTGTACAGGCATAATGACACCCCCACTCCAGGCAAAGAAAATGAGTTTTTGGTGGCCAAGCACCTAGGGATTGCGGTAACGGAACTGGTAAAAGAATTGGTTAGGACTTTACATTCTTTTAAAGCTCAAGAAAAGCTCATTCCCACTTCCATCCTAATTTGTGGAGGTGGAAGTAAAATCATCAATCTTCCAGACTACTTTGAAGAGGTGCTGGAAATTCCAGTGAATCGATTGGAGTTTACGGACTCTAATCTCAAGTTTGATGAGCCTGCATTGGCTAATTTTCCTCAAATCGCACAGACTCTTGCCATTGGTTTACGTGGCGTTCCGTCTAAAACGCAGTCTCATATCAACTTGCGATCCGGCGATTTGGCCTTCGTGGGATCCTATGACACCGTTTTTAGGCATTTTACAAATGTTACATTAGCTTTTTGTGCCATTGCCACTTGTTTTGGTGTGAGCTACGGGGTTCGATGGTATTTGTTTAGCCAGCAGATAGAGCTACTTAGAGCTCAGTATAAAAAAGAAGTGGTGGCAACGCTTGGCACGGAACCGAAGGTGCTTAAAAACATTTCTGCCAGTTCCAATTGGAACCTTAAAAACTATGCCACTCAAGCCAATAAAATCATCCTGGATGAGGTGAAAGCGAGAGACACGATTTTGACAGCCATGGCCAGCAAAAAATCAGCCGCGCCTCTTAGAGTGTTGGAAGAGGTGTCAACTTCCATACCAAAAGAAACAAAAATTGACGTAACACATTTCTCGGTGGCCGGCGGTAATTTACTGATTGAAGGAGAAACCGACAGTTTTGCCACTTCTGAAAAGATATTAGAGGCGGTAAAGTCCGTTCAGTCATTATCTGCGGTTGAAAGGAAAAGCCAGGAAAACAAACCAGGGTCAGATGGGAAAGTCATCAAATTTACCTTATCTGCCAGTATAAAAGAAGGTAATTGATATGGAAAATACGGATATCGCCAATGGCCCTCGACGAATTGATGTACTTCTAACGCCGCTTCGAAATTTGGTATTTGGTAAACAAAATGAGCGCATTGAATATATTATGGACAGTTATTTTAAGCTGTCTCAAGAGGGTCGTACGGGAGTTTTGCTGGGAGGGGGCTTTGCCATCTTTTTGAGTGGCATTCTGATGTTCACTCTCTATGTTTCTCTGCTTTCGAGTTTAGAAACCCAAACCACTGAAGCTATAGATCTTACTAATCAGCTAAAAGATCTGCAGAATACACATATGATTACTAAGCAGAAATTTGCAGACCTGGAAACAAAGTTAGATGCGGCCAATCAAAATTTAGTTGTGATAGGGGTTCTGGAGCAAAAAGCAAAGGATCTTGGCTTAGCCACCAGCGGATTTCCACCTCAGCTTCCCACAACAGAGCTTCCGTCGTTTAATCCTTTAGCTGAAAAGTTTCAAAATGCAAAAGTGGAATTTAGACTTTCCAATGCCAGTCTGAAAAAAATAGTTGACTATGTTTTGGCCATCGAAAATGCTCCTCACATGCTTAAAGTCACTTCTCTCAAAATAAAAGCACTCTATCAGAATAAACTCTACTTTGACGCAACGTTGGAAGTAGAAGGGATAGTTTCTAAAAAATAATAGGAGCAAATAAAGTGGATAACCATTCTGTGGCACAACCTTCCGTTGATAAACGAATTTTAGAGGAATCAGAATCCAACAGTGTTTCTGCCTTTGGAGCTCTTACCTCACTGAAAAAACCCCTCCGTTTTGAAGACGGAGAGTGGAATCAAGAGATACCTAGACGGCGCACGAGCCCTGTGGTGCGCGTTTTACTTTATCTAGGTACCGCTGTATTTTTCTTTTTTTTCTTTTTATATCTTACCTTTCCTTCTATGATCATTCGGGAAGTGGTTACCACTCAGCTTACAAAAACCATACAAGACAACGGCCTTCCCCTGCGCATTTCAATTGGGCAACTTAAACCCTATTGGTTTACAGGGTTATCCCTGAAAAATGTGCAGATCATCAACGTTTCGGACCCTAATGCGGCCCTTAAATTTGGTGAACTAAATGTAAGAGCTGAGGTTTTGCCCTTGTTCTGGGGAAAAATTAGTGTAAAAGCATATGCCTCACAGGCGGGTGGGTCCATGGACGCCCGTGTTCAGTTGCCTTTACTTGGAATTGCTAAAGGTGCCGGGCCCTCTGAAGTGCGAGTCAACTTTAAATCCTTTAGCCTTGACGATATCTTTGAGCATTTGTTTGCCATTGGTCGAAATTCTAAAAATCCCGCCCTCATTTTGGTGCAGCCTCTGCTTGCTAAATCCAGCGCAGGTGGAAGTCTAACGGGAAAAATAGAGATGGACAACCCTGATCCGTTAACCTTCAGCTCTTTAAAGGGATTAGTAAATTTAAACATTGGCAGCTCGTTTCTACACATCAATGATGAAACGTTACAAATACCTAAACAGACCTTTGAAAAGAGTAAAATTGATGTTACATTTGGCGGAAATACCGTGCAAATTGGTAAGGAAACGGCCTTTAAGGCGGAAGACATCGGAATCGAGTTGAGTGGACAGGTGGGATTGCCGGAACAGGCCGGAGAACAACCAAATGCGAGTTTGAATTTGGTTCTAACCATGAAAGGCCAAATTGAAAAAAGTTTAGGTTTTATCGTTCCAAATATGATGCGCTGCAAACAACTTGAAAATGGGGAATTAAATGCCAAACTCTCAGGTCCTTTAAGTGCCCTCAACTGTTCCTAACGCTCCGAACACCAACCTCGGCCATGGCCTAATTCAAGTTTCTTCCGAACCTTCCGATGAGCGATATGGTAACTGGGAATGCTGTAGGGGCTTCTGCAACCGCAAATGCAGCGCCATAGTGCGCTAGCCAAAGAGAGCCGTCCTGCCCTAATTAGGGACTTTCCCGGTTGCTTTTTTTAGAAATGTTTTTTGACTCAAATAAACAATCTGATTTCACAGGACATTCATCACACTTGGGCGCTCTAGCGGTGCATAAGTATCGTCCATGAAAGATCAGCACATGGTGCATTTGGGTGATCCTTTTTTGAGGAAGAATTCCCAATAAATGGTTTTCGATTTTTAAAGTGGACATCTTGGAGTCAACCCATCCTAGCCTTTTTGAGACTCTTTCCACATGGGTATCCACAGCCAGGCACTCTTGGCCAAAAGCCACATTTAACACGACACTAGCTGTTTTAGGACCAACCCCGGAGAGTTTTTCTAGCTCCTCCCTTTGGTTGGGGACTTGACCACCGTGCAGGGTCTCCAAAGACTCAGCAATCTGCATGGCCCTTTTGGCTTTTGTGGGTGCATAATTGATGGATCGAATGAGGGAGTAAAAATGGGTTTCACCTAAGTTGATTAGGTCTTTTGGAGAGAAGTTTTGGTTTTTTTTATAGAACTCACTTAGAGCTTTGTTTACTTGAATGTCTGTGGTTTGAGCCGAAAGCATTACGGCCAGCAACAATTGAAACGAATTATAATGGATTAACTCACATTTGGCATTTGGCCAGAATTGGATCAGGGTTTCGCAAGTGGAGCCAATCTTACGGATAGATATTTTCAATGGGTTTTCCTGAAAATGGGTTTCTTAACTTTGGTCTTAAATAAAAATTTTGGGGTTTTAGTGTGGCTGATTCAATGATTTTAACCTTTGGATTTTCGGGAAACTCAAAATCAAAATGATACAAAACAGTGGCAAGTGCTATACTAGCCTCTACCGTAGCGAAGTGTTGGCCGATGCACATTCTTTGTCCAATGCCAAAGGGTAAGTAGGCAAATTCGGGAATGGAGTTCATTTTTTCAAATCGTTCCGGCAGAAATTCATCTGGATTTGTCCAGATATCTGGGTCCTTGTGCAAGGATTTAATGTGAACCACCACACGATACTTAGGACTCAGCTCGTAACACCCATCTACGAGGGTGGGTTGTTTTGCAGCCCTCGCAATGGCAGAAACGGGGGGATAAAGTCTCAGTGTTTCCAATAGCACTTTATGGACGTACTTAAGCTCACCCACTTCCCGGATGTCCCATGCTTGGGAGGAAGCACGACTTTTAAAAAAAGCGTCCACTTCTTTTCTGGTTTTTTCAAAACAGTTTGGGTTTTTCATGAGGGAATAAAGGGCAAAGGAAAGTAATCCGGATGTGGTTTCATGGCCAGCCACCAAAAAGGTAATGAGCTGATAGCGCACGTTTTGAAATTCGAGTTTTGACCCGGTCTTTTTGTCCCGACCCTCCAACATAAGATCTAAAAAATCATTATATTTTGTGTTTTTTTCATCTTTCAGGCGTTTTGCAATGATTTCATCAACGGTGTCGAAAAGTAATTTTTTATTTTTTTCAAATCTACGATCAAAAAGTTGATTCCACCAAGCGGGGCGTTTGATTCTTGTGATGGAATCGTCTAGACATTCATTCATGGCATTTAAAAACGGAGGCCACTGATCCTTTTTGAAAAGATCAAAAGAGTGATTAAATCCACTGATAGATATGGTTTCTAAAGCCAATCTGGTAAAGTCCTCGCTGATGTTTACCCATGCATTAGTCATTTCTTCCCACTTTTGGCACATAGAAAGGGTGGACTGTTGCATGGCATGAAGGTAAACTTTCATTTGGGATCTGCTAAACCCCGGCATTAATATATTGTGAGCGATTCCCCAAACAGGTTCGTCATTTCTTGCGGTAAATAAACCGTCGCCTCCCACTCTTCGCACCAGTAACAAAGCCCCATCGATCGTTTTTTCAAAGCGATTTTCATCGCATATTTCTTTTATATATTTGTGCTTAGTGGCTACATAAATGGTAGAGCTAGGGATTTTGATTTCATAAATCCCACCATATTTTTTTCCTAAATCCCCTAAGTGAGTAAAAAGCTGTGGATGCATTAATTGTAGCATGTTTCCGAGAACGGGCAGTCTGGGAGGGTGAGGAAGGGGGATTGTGGTTGTTGTCATTGGCGCGGGTTCCTTAATTGGGAAAAATTAGAAACTGGCAATTACCCCCATGGTGGGAATGATGGGACTCCCATAGACTTTTTCTTCCCCACTATAATCTTTACTTCTTCTGTTACCCACGACATTTTTGCGATTGAGCACATTAAAAATTTCTACGTAGTAGTCTAAGGTCCAGGTGTCCCAGTAGAATTCGTAGTCGCTGCGTACATCTACCTGAACCACAGAGGGAAGTCTTGCTTCTTTAACCGCTCCCTCTTTGGGACGATACCTTCCCGTGTTCTGATTAAAAGATCCTTCCGTGATTTGGGTGTAAGGTGTGCCTGCCAAATACTGTAATTTGCCGCCCATCTGCCACCTGCCTGATAATCGGTAGGAGGCTAAAAGATTCATGGAATGGGGTCGATCATATTGCGAGAACTTCCATTTTTTGGTCTTTGGATCTTGCTTCTCTGAGATGCTATAACTGTAACTCACCCAGCCAAACCAGCTCCCCACATTTGATTTTTTGGCTAAAATCTCCACACCCTTGGATCGACCAATCGTGTTGTTTTCGTAGATATTGGATGGGTTTTCCGTGGCATTTCCCACGAGCTGAAAATAGTCTTTATAGTAGAATTGAAGATCGGTTTCCCATTGAGGTGACCATTTGCTTTCCCAGCCCAGCACATTGTGAATGGATCTTTCCAACTTTAGATTCCGATTACCGTATTGTTTGGCGGTAAATTGAGGTTCGGCCCGTTGACTGTAATAACCCCATGCGGCTTTGGCAAATTGATTTTCCATGAATTCATAGCGAGTGGAAATGCGAGGATCGAATTCTTGCTCATTTGATCCGTATCCAGCTAGGCTGGATACGGAAGGATTTAAAGTTAAACTTTTTACGGGAGTGTAGATAAAATCAAAGCCCATCAAAACAGGATAGGTTGTGTCTGTATAATTGGCTTTATTGCGAGGCGCTGTATCGGGATCAAAGAAAACATCTGGGCCTCCTGCGGGAAACTGGATGGCATCCACGGCAATGATGTTTCGTTCCACTTGCGGCCTAAGTAGCAATGAGGCTCTTGCTTTGCTGGAAAAGCGTTTGTCAATGTTCAAATCAAAGGCAAAAACGTGGGATTTGATATCGATGGAGTTGTTAAAAAACTGCTGATTGATGTGGATATAAGCCTGCTGAGGGGCTAAGGTTAGTCCCCAACCCTGGCCTAGGTTTAAATTGTATCGCACTCCTGAAGTCTGAAAATAGTTTGAAACTTGAAACTTAGCACGACCGTCCCCTTGGTCGGAGGCCTGGGAAGGAAAGGCTAAGGAAAGTTTGTCGCTAGCGCCCAACAAATAGGCTTGCCAGGTTCCGTTTTTGGTTTTACCATTTAATATCATTTGGTAGTCCGTGGCCTGGGGCACGGTAAACAAACCCAAATTTCCTTTGCTGGCTTTGGTGATGACGGGTTTATAGATCTCCCAGTAGGTTCGTCTAAATCCTAATCGATATCCCATATCAGAATCTGTCTTACCTTCGTAATACAAACTACTTTGTGCTAACCCTAATTCAAATTGACCTGAGGTTTTTAAAGGGAGGGAATTTTCGGAACGCATTTGAATGATTCCGCCTGTGGCGTCTCCATACTGAGACGAAAATCCGCCTGGATAGAGGTCAACGCTTTCCAGCATTCGGGTGGGAACCACGGTTCCTAGCCCACCAAAGTGAAACACAAAGGGAAGTTCCATGCGGTCAAAAAAGTAACGATTGTCGCCAGGAGCCCCGCCTCGCACCACGACATTGGACGAGCCGAGCCCTGCGGGCAACACGCTAGGTAGACTCTGTAAAGCCCTAACGGCGTCCCCTCCTGTGCCTGGAATGCGTTCGAGTTCTTTACGATTGATGGTGGTTTGGGAGATTTCTTGTTTTTTGCGAGCTCTAATGATTCCCACTTCGCTGAGTGTTGCGGATTTTTCCAGCGAAATCGTGCCCCCGGGAACCTGTCCGTTTTCAAGTTGAATTTCAGTATCTTGGTAGCCATCCGCTCGGATCATGATTTTTTGGGATTTTAATTTTATCTCAAATTTTCCTGACTTATCCGTACGAACGTTGTTGTCTTTGTTGTTACTTTCTGCAACGGTAGCGTCAAAAATTTGGAGGGTGGAACCCTTAGCAGTCACGACTCCTTCTAGCGTAAATTCTTGAGAGGATGCTTGGGGAGTGGTGTTACCTTCCTCATTTGGGGAGGGAGCTAGTGAGTCTAAAGAAATACTCGTTTCCTGGGCCATTGCAAAGCCACTTAGGGGAGACGCCGGAAAGCCCACGCAAATGGCAATTAGGGAAGCATTTTTGATGCTTTTTTGTACTTTCTGTTTCAAAGAAACACTCCTTCCAAATCTCAAGACTCCAAACAATTTACTTGGTATCTTTCAAAAGGAGAAGAGTACACCATCTCGGTTAGGCGGGTGTTTTTTAGATAAATTTAGCTAGATTGTATTATCCAGGAGAGTCTTTTGGATTTAATTCCAATGGGACTTCCATTCATTTGTGCAGGTCTACATCGTATTCTCTGGGCTGTCTTTACTACGATTTGATCGATTTCATAGCCTATGCCTTTAATCAGCCGAGCTGAAGTAACAGAGCCAGAGGAATCTAAATTCACCTCAACCGTAACCTCACCGGAGGTGATGCCAGCATTTAAGGCATCCTCGCTTAATTCCAGCCCAGGGGGTTGAGGGCAGGAAGCGGGAGTCTCTGCCCGGAGTTCACTCACGGGGTCTCTTTCCGCTGGTACCACAGGTTGTGTGATCTCGGGTGCCTCGGTTCTGGTTGCCACAGGGGGAGGTGGTGTGCCTACGGCCTTTTCAGGCTCCACGGCCACCTCAGCGCTATTGCCCTCGGCCGCCAATGGGGCATTGGCCGCTCCTGTGCCGGGAAGAGCCAGAGAGTCGCTCAGACCCGCTCGGATCTCCTGTTTTTCAGGGGGTGGCTTCTCCGGAGGAGGAACCCTTTCATCGGCCCGAATTTTAGGGCGCTGAACCACCTTCTTGGGCTTTGGGGGCTCCAAAACGGGCTCGGGCTTTGGTTCGGGTTTGGGGGGAGAAGGTGGAGGTGGTGGAGGTGGTGGTGGTGGAGCCTCCGCCAGTTTCATTTTTATGACATTATTTTTTGTTTCTTTAGGTGTGTCGGGAAGTTCATTTACCACCATGTAACTTAAACCGTGTATTCCTATGCTGGCAATGACGGCAAGAAAGGTTATGTTTTTTTTCATTGGGAATCTTTTCTTTCTTTAAATAGCGTAAGTGCCTTACGGTCGGCAGGAGTGTACCATAGCTTCTGAACCATCCAAAACATAAACTCCGCAGCCAAAACAGACTAGGCAAAAATTTTCATTTAGCCTCTCTCCATTTTTGTTAGGGTTGCTCAAAGTCTTTAAAAAATAAGGAGAGTTTCTTTTGAATATAAAAAACTTATTCAAAAATAAGAAAATAATCAAAGCCTTTATTCCTTTGATGGCGGCATGGAGCACACCAAGCGCTTGGGCGGTGGATGGCTTGCTTTTAAGTGATTTGCCTCTGGGAGGAGATGTTACGGTGCCTGGGGACTTTACCATCCGCGTGCCCAATAAGATGGATGTGACGTTTACCAGCATCAGGCAGCCTCAAACGCTTACTTTACATAATGGAACAAGCTCCACAAGCACGTTTCAAATTATGTCTCCCTTGGAAAAAAGAACCAGAACCATAAAATTGCAGCCTGGTTCTAGCACAATCTATAGTTTCAAAAGCGAAAAACCGGTGAGAATGAAGGTGATTTCCGGTGAGTTAAAGGTAAATTCGGTGCACCCACTCAAAATCCAAAGATAATCGCCATGAATTCCCTCATGAATAGTTCCAAGTTATCTTCTATTCTAATCGGGTTCTTATTGATTTTTTATCCCGGTTGTGTCCAAAGTAAATTTGGAGGAACTGCAAAATCCAATCAAAAATTGGACACCTCAAAGGCAGGGGGGGGGACCAAAGGCTCTGGGGGCTCCCATTCCGGAGGTGGGTTGTCTTCTTCTGGCGGTGGGGGAGGGGATGGTTCCTTAGATCCTGTAACGGGCAATGGAACAGGCACCCAAACCGGAACGTTAGGGGGAGGTGCAGGGGATGGATCGGATTCCTCACAAGGCAATTTAAATGGGGGTGGTGCGGGTCAGGATAATCAGTCTTCAGTAGGTACAAAAGACGCTAAATTATTTGAAGAAAAAAAATCACTAGACCTTTATACTCTCTTTGACGTGTCTGGATCTTTATCCACCACCTCTCAAACGGTGACCGCCACAGATCCCGAATGCAAAAGGTGGCCCGCTTTTTTGGGATTGCTCACAAAGATCACTCAATCAATGGACAAAACCAAACAATTGCGTTTGACTCTTGTTACGTTTTCTGATCACGCCAGTGCTAAAGAAACCATTACGATTTCCATGCACGACTTTAATCAATCGTCTTTTACCAGTAGAGTAGAATCTGTTTATAAATCATCGGTTTGCACCAGCGAAGGGTCCACCAATCCCCATGAAGGCTTTCTAAAAATCAAGGAGCTGTATCAATCGAATGTGGCCAAGTTTAAGCTAGAATTGGAAAGTCTTATTTTTTTCTCCGATGGAATCCCTAGTTTTGGCTCAAAATGGCCTTCATTGGATATGATAAATGGTTCTGCTTCTCAAATAAGAGGGATTTTTGGGGCTAGAGCCTACTCCATTTTGCTGGGCAATCGATTTGATCTGGCTCAGGTATGCAAATCAAAAACTCCTGAGTGTCCTATTACTCCATTAGAATTTATTAAGTGGGTTAGCCCTAATTCGGAACAACTGAGGTCTGTAGATAGCGCCAGCGACTTAGAATCGGCATTTGATAGCATGCTAAAGTAACAAAAAAAGGAGTTACATATGGGAATATTCATCTGGAATCATGTTTTGGTTCTCTTTTTAAGTAGTGCCTCCATTTTGGAGGCGCAGTCATTTAGAGAAGATGAAATGGGATTGAATTCAGATGAAGAGACGGAGTTGGAAAATGCGGATTCGAAAGGGATGTCCGAATTGAATTTAACTCAATCCCAGGCTTTGCAGTTTAAGTTACCTTCTCCTCAAAAACTCTCCTCTGCCATACAATTATGGTCCACCCGATATTACACACCGAAGTATCAACACAGCTCCAACAAATCTTTTGGTTTGTATGATCTGTCCGGTCATTTTTTGGGCGTAAAGCTTACCCAAAAAGAGTGGTGTTTTGCTGGCTTGGAGGGGAGTTTACAAGTCTCATTTCCCGGCGGGAGTCGAAAGACATTTAATTTTGCCGGGTTTGGTACACGTTCCCAGGTGGATTGTAGCCCCTATTTTAAGTACACAAAAACGGGTTTCATTAGGTATAAAGTGGCAAAAGGCCCCTATGGGGATGGATATCATGGTTCTGACTATATTCTCTTCCCTTATCGATCTTTGGCGGTAGACCCAAACTTTATTCCGATTGGTACGGTGATTTACATTCCAAAAGCAAAAGGAGTCACGGTAAACTTAAGCTCAGGCAAAACCTTTGTGCACGATGGATACTTTGTGGCCACGGATATTGGAGGTGCCATCAAAGGTAGTCATGTGGATATGTTTCAGGGATTAGAGTATACGGAGGCTTTTGCTCATATTGTGAAAAGTAATGCCAAGTATACGTTTAAGGCTCATAGAGTAAAAGATGCTAATATCATTCAAGTTTTACAAGACGCGAGTCACTATCGTACCAGCGTGCTTAAGGGAACAGAGTTTTAAAAATAGTTAAATTCAATCACTTCTATTATTCGACCTGTTTTTCGGAGCTCAGTTTACTGATTTCGTCATTTCCGGGTAAAATGGATAGGTCCGGAACCATCACAATTTCTATTCTTCTGTTGGAGGCTTTTCCCTCTTTGGAATCATTGGGTGATTTGGGAAAGTTTTCGCCATAAGAGGCGGCGCTGATGCGTGTGGGGGCTAGTCCGGCGTCCACCATCGTTTTTACTACAGATATGGACCGGGCTGCGGCCAGCTCCCAATTGGATGGGAAAATGGTGGTCTTAATGGGTTGGTTATCAGTGTGTCCTTCCACTTGAAAGGACTTTTGATCGATGGATTGCAGTAACTTAGAAACCTCTTCGATGGAAGCCTTTCCAGCTTCGGACAGCTTAGCGGAGCCTGAAGCAAAAAGAATGTCTGTGGCCATTTCTAGGTACATTTTTCCATCTTTGAGTTTAACGAGGAGTTTACCTGAGTCCACCAAAGTTTTAAACTTTTCGGTGATGGATTTGAATTCGGCAATGCGTTTAGCGCTTTCTTCCTGGAGTTTTGCCAGTCGAGCCAAGTTACCTTCCAGCTGGGATTTTTCTTGGGAAAGAGTGCCCACTTGGTTTTCAAACCCTTTTAGGCTTTGAATCTGTTTTTGAAGTTCAATCACCTGTTTGGTTAAGGAATCTTTCTCCTGAGCCCATTTGGATTTTTGGGCTTCCAAATCTTTGATGGCACTAGAAAGCTGATTTTTTTCCGCCTGACTTTTATGGAATTGATTTTGCAGATGCTCATGGGTGCTGTTAGACACGCAACTCCATTGAACGATTCCAGTACCTACGCATAGAACACCTATAAGAAGGCGCATACTACCCCCAGAAAAAACGAAGTCAAGTGAGACACCCTTAGGGGATAGTAACTTAGGAAAGGGAAAGATAGCAACCGCAGAAAGCGGAAAAAGAAAAAAAGACCCAGAAACTCGAAAAAGGACAAGGAGAAACCCACTTGCTATAAAGTGGGTGCGTCAAAATCCAACCCCTTTAGGCTTCCCTCTATCGTACTAAGCCGGAGGGCTTGCTCACCAGTGTTGTTTCAGCTCCCTTATGACTCATTTGTAGGTTCACCCGCACAGAACGAGAATCTGGGTTGATCCATGATTAACAAAACTAAATTGTACTGTCAATAGAATAAATCCGAGTTCTTCTCAAAACTCAGACAGTGTGTACTCAAAAAGTGGACATTGACTACTAAAGTTACACTTCCATTGCTCCGAGATGAAAGGTTGGAAAAACTGTTTTAAGGAGACTTACGCTCAATGAACACCCCAAGTCAGTCGGTAAACTACGAAGAATTCGAACGATTACATGTGGTTAGAAGGTTGAGGCAAATTGTATCAAGCTGGTGGCAAATTCAGCTTAATTTTACCGATGCTAGGGGGTTTTTAAGGGGGGTACCTCAGGGTAAATTTTTCAATCCAGCCAATAAAATGTGTTCTTTTTTAACGGGAAATTCTGAAGGTTTTAAAGATTGCAAAGCCACCGCCAATCGAACCACCATGGAATCGGTCTCTATTAACGAGGCCCATTTAAGCTTCTGCCATGCGGGTTTCTCTACCTTAACCTTACCTCTTAGGATCGATGGCAAATATTTGGGAGCCATTTTTGCAGATGGATTTCTATTTGATGATAGCGCCGAAAAGCAAAAAGAGCTTTTAAGAGTCTATCTACTATCCAAATTTAAAAGCCAAGCCGCTGAGCTTGAAGTGCATATTGATACACTGCCTATCTTAAATAGAAAAGACATTCAGTATCTCACCGAACTGCTGGAAGTGGTGATTGAGGAGGTGCTTTCGTTACGTAAGACAATTTCGGAACATGATGAAAAGCTGGAAGTGCTTCAAAAAGAGCTTACGGAAAAATGGGACTTTGGAAAGATGGTGGGAAAAAGTAGTTCTATGATGGCTTTATTTAAGCTTATCATTAGGGTTGCAGATAGTGAATCAACTGTACTCATCACAGGAGAAAATGGAACAGGAAAAGAAGGCATAGCCCGTGCTCTTCATAATAACTCTAGACGCAAAAAATTGAATTTTGTGGTGCAAAACTGTGGTGCCATTAATGATAATCTTTTGGAAAGCGAACTTTTTGGGCATGTGAAAGGTTCTTTTACCAGTGCCATAAAAGATAAAAAGGGTTTGTTTGAGCTTGCTGATAAAGGAACGCTTTTTTTAGATGAAGTGGGCGATACAAGTCCAAGCATGCAGGTCAAGCTTCTTCGTGTGCTTCAGGAAGGAACGTTTTTGCCTGTAGGTGGAACAGAGCAGAAAAAAGTGGATGTGAGAGTTTTAGCCGCCACAAATAAAAATCTGGAGCAAATGGTAAAAGACGGGAGCTTCAGAGAAGACCTTTATTACAGGCTTAACGTAATCAATATTAAAATACCTCCTCTTAGAGATCGAAAAGACGACATCCCACTTTTGGTAAACAAGTTTTTAGATGATCACTCCAAACAGGCCAAAGTACCACTCAAGCGCATTACCAAAGAATGCTTAGAGAAAATGGAACGATTTGACTGGCCAGGAAATGTAAGAGAGCTTCAAAACGAAGTGGAAAGGCTTTGCGTGCTAGCAGGTACGGACGCCGAAATCACGGCAGATCTTTTAAGTGAACGTCTCACACGAGTGAAAGAACTTAAGTATCCCGGGCTTCGAGTGGACGGAAAACTCAAAGATGCCGTGGAGGCACTGGAAAAAAATCTCATTTTTAATGCTTTACAAAGGGAGCATTGGAATAAAAGTAAGGTTGCTAAAATCCTAGGGATTTCCAGGGCTGGGTTAATTATGAAGTGTGAAAAATACGGTTTTGATAAAAATCCCGCTTTCCAGGCTGTGGCGGGTTAATGATGATTTGAGTCCCGTCGTCGTATAGAATGTATACAGCTTTGGTTTCCTCCAATCGGTCAGCCCGAATGGAAGAAACTAAAACAGGTCTTTTACCTCTAATTCAAGTTCGCGTTATCCTTTGTGGTTCAGTAAGGTGGCCAAATTTCCCTCTGTGTCAATTACGCCTAAGACATCCTCCTACTGCAGGGATTTGAATGATGGTTCAAACAGACCACAAAATCAGGAGCCTCTTTGCTGCCTGTCACATGGCGCTCTCTTTCTGAATCTTATCAGAAGCAGGAAAACCGGAAAGGTGAGTTGGTTATTTGACATCTCAGAAATTCCTAGAGATTGGGATTCATTTCAGAAGTCTACTGGCGCAGCCTTTTTTTGCAGATTGACTTTAGCTCACTGTTTATGTGAGGATTGCATGAAAATGCTTTTCACTCCCAGAATTTTCTTTTTGGGAGTGAAATCTGCTTTTTACCTATCTAAAACGATTTCTTTTCTTTGACTTTAATGGCAAGTTGGCCGTCTGCCCCTTGGGAGCGGTCCTTTGGGGGTTATAGAAAAGGAATCGATTTATGAAAAGAAATATTAGGTTAGCAGCCAAGTTCGTTGCGTGTTCTGGTCTCGTGCTCAGCTTTACCTCTGTTTTTGCATCCCCTTTGATTTGTAGACAGGGGAATCCTTCTGTAACGACTACAGGATTTTATGGGGTGGATGGCAAGCATGTTTGTCCTTCCTTAGTAGGTGCTTGTGTTGATGAAAGCCGATGTCCCCAATTGGCACCTATGTTCTGCAGAGTGGGCACTCCTTCAGTGGTTACGACGGGTTATTGGTCCTCAGGGGACAACGACCTACAATGTCCTAGCAAAGTGGGAGCTTGTGTTGAGAATTCAAGATGCCCTAAACCCGTTGTTCCGGTTTGTGCGGAAGGCAGCCGTTTTGAGCAGGCTACAGTTGGTTTTTATCCCATAGAAGGTGATCTATCGTGTCCAGTTGTTGTGGGAGGGTGTGTTAAGACTACCCTCTGCCCTCAACTTTAAACAAAGACATAGGATACACCTGTGCATTGAAAAAAAGAAGCTCGTCTCCTTCATTGCAGTCTGTCTCCAGCTGCAAACGTAACAATCCTTCCCGAACGATTTGGATGATTTGAGTGATATCTTTTTTTCGAATGGTGATGGCGGTGGAAGTAACGTAGGCCAAGTCCCGTTCCTTATAAAGGGTTGTAATATTGTCCAGAGAAAGAGCAATCATTTGCCTTAGAAATTCAATATGAGAGATTCCCTTTCCGCCTTCCCCAAAAATCAGCTGAGGGTTTTGGAGTTGGTAGTGGCCATTGGTTAATGAAATCAGTCCTGTCGCCATAAAATGGTCAAGCATTTCTTTTGTTTTTCGGCCCGCAACGGATTCTAATTGTTCCATGGTTGGTTTTCCTAAAAACAAGGAAAACGATGACAAAAGTAACACCTGGAGAAAAGCATTTTGGGTTCCTGCTTCTGGGAAGGGAGAGTATTGCACCGTCAGGATTTTTTGAGAAAGAAGGAGTTGTTCCTGATTTTCCATGTTGGGATTTTTTTCCACCTCAAATTGGGCCATTAAAAATCGAATTTGAATCAGGTTTAGTCCTAGGGCTTTGGCAACTCCTTCCCGATATTTTTCGTGCAACGCCTTTCTTCCTTGAAAAACATCGGAAAGGTACCCGGTGGATGGGATTTTTGCCCGTTTGCATATGGAGGCTAGGGAGACTCTGTGTCCTAAAGCCTTTCGCAGCCTAAACAACCGACCTAGAGTGGAGTTTGCGTTGGGGGAAGAAAGCAATACATGAGATATCTCGGCCATCTCATGCGCTTCCTTTTCTTCTTTGTGGGTCATTTTTTGTGATTCCTTATTTGATATTGCTTTCGCAGTCCAATCTATGATACACCCACACTCCTGTGTGGCGGAATTTCAAAAGAAAGGAGTGGCCAATTGAGCTTTAAATCTAACAAAAAAAAACAGCTGTTCAAGGGTAAGAATGGGTTGGACTCACCTGTTTTTAAGCTTTCATTTGGGATGGTATTAATTTTTGGATTTTCTTCATTTTATCAGGTTGTTACCATTGCGCAGGAGCACCCAGGCACGGCTCGTGTCCTGACATTGCCGGGTGGGACACTGTTGCTAATTGAGGGCGACGCCGCTCAATCGCTTTTTAAGCAAATGGAAACCTCAGCTATCCATGTGCCCTGCGGCTCAATATTTGCCCTATCCAATGCCAATTTTTTATGTCTTCGGCTTTCCAGTGGACATCAAGCTCAATATCAGTGCCGGAGCCTTTTGAAAAAGGATGGAACATTCATACCCGATGGAACAGCTTGTCCCAATCCTAGTGTGATAGGGGTGAGCAACTGATTTTCGGTGATATTCAGTGTAGATTATGCACCAGCCAATATTAACTCAGTAAAAAAAGCTGTCTACTCTAAACCTAAGACAGCGCCTGTTTCCTTATTTTTGATTTGAGTCCAATCGTCGTTCCGGTTGTATACCGAATTCGATTCACCTATAAAGATTTCGTTACCTTTCACTCGAAAGGAACTCATTTCTGGAGGATTCTCAAAAAACTGAGAACTATTGTCCTCTACCGTTAAGCTATCAATAAAAAATAGGGTGTGAGTGAATGGTTGATGGACTATGCTGCTTTCGAATCCCTGTCATGTCTGCCATTCCTCCAAGACTGGACCTTAACATAAAGGGTGGTCTGAAATCTGGGATCCATTATAGTGTTCGATTGGGTGGAGATACTGAAGTCAGGGCCGGTTACTCTTTCTTGAGTTCGATATCAATACAAGAGTAGTAAACATCATCTGAGTCATAGGAAGGGTCAAAGGGAGCGTGGATGGGAAAAGCGTCTGTCATCACTTGAATGATCTGCAGCGTGCAGTTGTCGCATTCCACGTCGGGCATTTTGATATCCCAAGAGTATTTCTTTGATGGCCCTCTTAAGTGGGGGTCTAAATTGTCTGCTAGCACACCTGGAAAATTATAAAAATCGGTGGCGCCGCATTTATCTTTTGGATCGGACATGCATTTGCGGTTAAGGGGCAGAACGGACTTTGGGTTTACAAACTCGGAATCACTGTCTTTTGCAAACGCAACTCTAAAGTAACCTGGATGGGAGATGAATTCGTCGATGGCGATTTTTACGGTTTCGCCAGGTTGGTATTTGTAAATCTTCGTGCCCTTAGTTCCATTTTTTCTTCCACAAGGACCCTTTTTGATTTCAGATCGGCCGTAGCGGGATTCGTGGGTGCCAGCGAAGTCCACATCAAAATGTGCGAAAGCGGAAGTGGAAATCAAGCAGGAGAATAAGCTCAATGGTAACGCTAAAATCTTTTTATTTGTTTTCATTTTAATCCTTTTATAGAGCTAGGTTTTTTAAAAGAATTCCAACACCCACCGTGGATTTGTTGACTTCAAAGGAACACTCTTGAAACGTGGGAGCGCGCATGGGAAGGGTTGGATTTTTGCTAAATCCAAAGGGTTCAGCGGGGATTTCAAATCCCAAGATGGATTTTGTGTTTAAGACACCATCACTGTTTAGGTCATGAAAGGCAGCTACGGCGTAGGTTCCAGCGGCGATATTATCAAATGTAATTCGGGCCTGAAATGAATTGGCACTGGCTTTCTTTTCCAGGGGAGCGCATTCTTGGGCGGTTGCCTGAGCCACTTTGGGGAAGGTGTCTTTCGCGCTTTCAGGAATGAGGGCAGCGCAGATCTCGCCTTCCGCTGATTCTGCTTGTTCCACAATGACGAGCACCTTTGATAGGGTGTCTGCCAAGGCCGCACAGGGTGCCAAAATACCCACTAAACTTAAAATACAACGCATCTTTAATTGCATTTGCCACTCTCTCCGTTCCGAATCACCGATCCTGGTGATTTCATGCATTGTAAATTGATAGGACGATTACACGACATGAATTACACACAAATGAAAGGAAAGGCAAGAATTAGGCACTAAAAGTCTACAAGACCCGTGTATATTTACTTTCCAATACAAAACTTCGAGAAAATTTCTTGATACACTTCATCTATATCCACGGTGCCCAGGATTTCGGAAAGAGTGGACAAACACAACCCCAGCTGGGAGGCGATTTTTTCAGGGTAATCTTGGGAATCCAGGAGAATTAAAACACTTTCTGCGATTTCAATGGATCTTTGGATGGTTTCTTTTTGTCTTTGGGAAAACAAAATGGGCGATTTCTGATCCAGCATTGATCCAATTTTGGAATCGTAAATTTGAGACAACGCTTCTACCAACGGGCTAAGATGATTTACCGTAACAAAAACGCTGGGATGATTTAATTGTTGACTCACTTGGGCCAAATATTCGGGATTCGCTTTATCTTCTCCCAATAAATCTACCTTGGAAAACACCATCACAATGGCAACATCTGTTTCGGCTAAGCCAGGTAGTTTTTCGGCAACGATGGATAAAGACCGACGCGCTTTTTCCGTCAAGGCTTGTGAAGAGTCTAGCGCTTCGCAGGGCACTAACACACACAACACATCTGCCTTTTTTCCCTGTTCCAAGGCTCTGGCAATTCCCAATTGTTCCACGATGTCTGAGCTAGACCGGATCCCTGCTGTGTCCACGAGCACGAAGTCCCTTTGACCCACACAAAAAGAGGCTTCCAAAACATCGCGGGTGGTGCCAGGGATTTCCGTTACAATGGCTTTGTCTTCCTTTAGCAAACCATTAAACAGAGAAGATTTCCCTGCATTGGGATTGCCTAGGAGCACCACGCGTAATCCTTGAAGGGCGCGGGCACCTGAATGAAACGAAACCAAAAGCTGGTGCAAGCCCTGGACGGCGTCCATGATGGGGGCTCTGATGGTGTCGATGGCGATGGGACCGATTTCGTCGTCGGAGAAGTCAATTTGAGCCTCTAAAAAAGCTAGGGCTTGTATCCATTTTTCTCGAATCTGCCGGGTGGCCTCACTTAAAACCCCGTTATGGGAATTTCGGGCCAGCATTAACCCGGCTTGGGTTTGGGACGAAATCAATAAGCCCACAGCTTCCGCCTGGATGAGGTCCATTTTTCCATTGAGGTAGGCTCTTTGCGTGAACTCCCCTGGTAGGGCCTCCCGGAGTCCCAGCCGAATCAGAAGGGACATGAGGGAGGCTGAGACAATGGGATTGCCATGGCATTGGATCTCTAGGGTGTCTTCGCCCGTGTAAGAATGGGGTGCTAAAAAGAAAAGCACCAGTGCATCGTCTAAGACCTTTCCTTCCAAGTCCAAGATGTCCAGATACTGGGTCCATCTTTTATGGATGCGAAGCCCTTCGCACTGATTGGGGTTCCAAGGGGTTTTGGAACCGGGGAGTCTAAACTGGCTGCCTAAAAGTGAGTGCGCTTGGGAACCACTCACGCGAATGACATGGATGGCGCTTCGTCCCGATGAAGTGGCGAGTCCAAAGATGGTGTCTATGGAATTTCCATCAAATTTCATGACACAACGGACGTTTCCGAAGTCACAGAAATCGGATTAAACTCGGGGGGAATGGAAACGTTTTCAGGACCAGATTCGGAATCGGAACCTTCGGCGCCGGTTGGTTTTGCTACATTTTTAGGTCCAGGTCTTCGGGAGCGGTGGCCTCCACCAGCACCTCCTGTCCTGGGTTTGCCTCCCGCGCCCCCGTCGGGCTTGCGTTGGGGGTTAAGAATTTTTTGGGGGCGATGCTTTTTCTCGGCAGAGGAGTTGCCTTGGCCACTTTCTTTTCCATTTTTCGAAGTGGAGAAAATGATAAGCTTTCGATTTTCTCCATTTCCCACGCTTCGTGTTCCCACGCCTTCAAAATTGTCTAAGGTGAGGTGAATCACACGGCGTTCCTGACTGCTTCTGGAGCCCAGCGCCACCGTCTCTCCAGTGGCTTTTACTTTTTTAGCCATGCTGATGGCCAGAGCGGTTAGACGCTCAATTTTCATGGTTTCAGAGTCGCCTGCCACCAGTGAAACTCTTGAGGAAACATCCCCAAATTTTTTCTGACAAATTCTTTTAACGATGTGTTCAAAGGAAGACGAGATTTTGTCGGACCGGGTCAAAACTCCCTCCAGGTAAGGTTCCACTAGGCGCACTTTTGCATCTCCAGTAGGCAAAACCTCGATGGTGGGCAAAGTGGCAGGAATGGTGTCTGAAAAGGCTTCCACAAATCGATTGGCGATTTCGGTAAGGGTGTCCACGGCTCTTGGGTCGTGAAAGCTTAAGCCGGACGGCTGGGAGTCTGGCTCGGAAGTGGGGCTGGAATGGGGCTTTTGGGGTTGGTTTTTTCGTGGGTTAAAGCCATTTTGTTCGTCTCTAGGGAAAGACTCGTGATTTTTGGCTGGCCGTGCCCCTTTTTGGGGCTGATTTTGATTTTTTTCCTGGGGCTTGATTCGAAGGGGATCCACTGGGTTGTCGAAGCTCAGGGCTTCATTGACTGCGTCACGGGCGGCTTGTTTCAAATCCAAAATGGAATCTTCAACCCAAGCTTCAATCTTCACATTCCGATTAAAAAACTTGGACAGTAATCCACCCTGACCAGCGGAGGAGCTAAGCACTTCATATTTCAGTTGGGAGGGATCGGTTCCAAAGGCACGTGTGGCCTGGGAGAGCACTTCATCCAAGCTTTTTCCAGTAAAAATACGCTTATCCATTCTTTAAAAACTCCTGTTTTTGGACGGGCATCAAGATAGATGCATTTAGAGATGGCTGTATTTTGCCATCATGTACTTTTGTTGAACCATTGTTGCTAACGTATTCGTGATTATATACAAAACAAGCCCTGAAGGATACGAAAACATAAAAATAGCGAAAATGATGGGTAAAAACTGCATCATTTTGGCCTGGGCGGGATCCATGGCGGGCAGGGGTGTCATTTTTTGCTGCACAAACATCAATGCTGCCATAATGGCGGGCGAGATGTAGAGTGGGTCGCGGGAGGCGAGATCTTGAAACCAAAAGTAAAAGGGCGCGTGCCGAAGTTCAAACGTATGCAACAAAACGGCGTTTAGCCCAAAAAACACAGGGATTTGGGGTAAAATCGGTAAGCATCCGCTCAGAGGATTTGCACCCGATTTGGACATGAGCTGCATGATTTCCTGTTGTTCTTGGCGTTTGTCGCCATCTTTATGTTTTTCTTTGATTTTAGCCATTTCGGGCTGAAGTTTTTGCATCTTTTTTCCGGCTACATAAGCTTTAATGGTAAGAGGAATAAAGAGTATTTTAATGAGTAATGTTAAAATCACGATGGCCGTTCCCCAGTTGCCCACCCATTTATACAAAAACTGCAGGGTGTAAAACATCGGCCAGGCTACGATTTTAAAAAATCCAAAATCAATGGATTCCGAAAGGCTGGCGTGGGGTAATTTATCAAAGTTGCTTTTGAGCTTGGGACCAATGAATAAGTCAAAGCTAAAATCCCTGGAAGCACCTGGCTCCAGACTCACGGATGCGCCGAGCCAACCTTCGTACCCCGTGCGATCCACCTCAGATTCCTGATTGGGTTTAAAATTGTAGCCCGTCCGGACCACATCTAGGCTCAGGAGATCGCCAAATTGGGGCACAACAGCCGCCAGAAAATACATGTTTTCGGCGCCATACCATCCTTTTGAGAGTTGGCTAAAGGATTCTAAGGTAGAAAGGGTGGGTGTTTTTTCAAAAGGGAGCAGGGTACGAGTGACTTTTTCCACTTGAAAATGGGATATGGCGGTCTGATGCAAAGAGCCACCTGTAAATAATCCCCCGGCACCTTGGTGTTCAGAGCCTGCGCCCAGTTCCATTTGCCATTTAGTTTGAAGGGGGGTAGTGCCCAGGTTTTCAAATTTCAGCTGGAGTTGGCTGAGTTGGGAGAAGGGCTCCAAGAGGAACGTTTTTGTAAGTCTAATTCCCTGATTTTCTTGTATTAAAACTAATTTATTGGGGGTTTTTTCTTGCACCAAAACGGGGATGTTTCGCCAGTCTTGATCTCCCACTTTGAGTCCGTAAGCCTGACATTCGTTGTGTTTTTCAAAGGCGCTGGCGGGGAGTTCTTTGTTTTGGTCTGATTTGTAGTCCAGCAGCTCAAACTTGGAAATGCAGCCGCCTGTTTTGGAAAAGGAAACATTGGCAAAGGGAAACTGGAAATCCAACTCTCCCGGGTTGGGTTCATGGGCCACCACACTGGTGACTGCTGGTGTGGCAGGAGGGGTTAAAGCGGCGGGGGGAATGGCTTGCGGTTCGCTTGGTTTTGGATCAGCCGCCACGGTGGTTGCCTGCTCCGTAGGCACAGAAGAAGGTGCGTATCGCTGGCTAACAAACAAATAAATGCCCACTAACGCTGAAACTGATAGTAAAAACTTCATTAAATTTTTATTGTCTTCCATGATTTCGAATCGCTTTCTGGACAAGGTTCAGAGGGTGCAAAAAAAAGCCCAACTGGGAGCCGTATGGCAATTGTCAAGGGAAATCAACCCCACCTGGGTGAAACGGATGGCAACGGCATAATCTTCCAGTGGTTTTTAAAATGCCTTTGCCTAGGCCGTGCTTTTGGAGGCTTTGCCGGGCGTACTCCGAGCAGCTTGGGTAAAAACGGCATCGAGGCCCAAGCCACCGGGACACTGTGAGCTGATAACCCTGAATGAAAAAATCTAGAACCCTCAATAAGGATTTGGAAAGTTGCTGCACATAGCAGGAGAGTGAGGTCATGGGTTGGAATTCCTATTTTGTTCCAATTGGGTCAGCACTTGAGTCCAGATTCCGGTGGTGATGCGCACCAATTCTGGAAAGGGCATTTGGAGTAGGGCCCGACTTCCCAACCAGCAGTAAAAATGATGATTGAGCAAAATGAGACGATCTGGCTCAAATTGAGACAGGTGTAATCTAAACACTGCTTTTAGACGTCTTTTCACCAAATTACGGTCCACGGCCCGCTTAGACACACTCTTTTTGCTTGCCACAACAGCCATTTCCATTCCGGAGAGGGAATTTTCGGGACTCATTTTGCCCCAAACCAAAGTGATTTGGCCCGCTTTTATCCGGCTGCCGGTTTTGAAGACCGTATCAAAGTCCCTAATTTTTGAAAATCTATTTGAAATTGTGTATTTTTCTGAATTTTTCACTTTTAAAAGCCACGTCCAGTTAAAGAATTTCTTTTTCAGCCGAAGGTCAACTTATGATGCATACATGGCAGGAGCGATTCATGCAACCCAAAAACAACCTCCCCCATCCGGTCGCATCGTGGATGCACTTTCTGTTATTATTCATTATGGTCGGTTACTTATCCCGACCCTTCCTGGCCTTTTCCCAAGGGGGAGAGCCCATTGCCACTCTGGGAAATGTGCTCGGAAAGGTTCAGGTGATCCGTGGAACTCAGGTTTTGGAGGCGAAAAAAGGTCTTTCCGTTTTGGCCTCAGACAAACTGGAAACCCAAGCAAAATCGGCGGTTAAAATTCAATTTTTGGATGGGGGATCCATCGTTGCCTTTGAAGGCACCACTCTCACGATCCAGGAATATAAAGTTCAAAAAGAATCGGGAGGGTCTGGAGAAAGCACCGTCAAATCCAGCATGGATTTGGCTAAGGGAAAGATTCGATTTTTTATTAAACCCAACCAGGCCGGGAAAAATGATGTGAAGTTTAAAACATCGTCTGCGGTCATGGGGATTCGGGGTACCAGCGGCGCCATTGCCGTGGAAGGGGGAAAAACCACTGCGGGGCTATTCACGGGTAAAGCGGAATTTGTGAATCCCGCAGGAGCCAAGGTGGGCATCATAGCCAATCAACAGGTGAGTGTTTCTGCCACGGATAAAATGATAAAGGTTGAGCCTCTTTCTACCAATTTAAAGAATTTGGACACCCAAAGCAAGCAAGTGGACCCAAGTGTGGGTCAAGATTCTGGAAATAAGCAAGAGGGCAATAAATCCCCTGAAAAGAAGGAAGAAAAACCATCGGAAAAGAATAATAAGTCCGATTCTAAAGAAGGTCCTAAGTCCAAGGAAAATGACCCGAAATCCGCTCCTTCTTCCGAGCCTAAAACGGATCCCAAGGCAGACCCCAAATCGGATCCCAAATCCACGGGCTCCACCAGTCCCTCCAGCGCGCCGAAGACGGTAGAGCCCGAACCCGTTCCAATAAAAGTGGATAAAAAAGTGGTATTTGGTGCAGACGGCAAGCAATCATTGGTGATAAAAAGCGATGATCTCAATTCGGTGTTGAAAAATCAACTGAAAGACTCCGCTGCGCCGGTTTTGCCCCCTGCTGCCGTTTCTGTGGAGCCAGCCAACATCATTAATGCCACTCGGGAAATTGAAAAGGTTACTAGCACCACCAATGAAGTCAAAGAGTTGGTGGAGGATGTGTCTGAAACCACCAAAGCCATTGATAAAGCAGTAACAGACACCAAAGAATCGGCCCCCATTCCTCTTCCGAAAACGAAAAACATTGAAATTGTCATTGAGTTGCCCAAGGCCCCTTGAGGGGAAAGGGAGCTTAGAATTTGTTTTTTTCTCGATTTGACATTTGATTTCTGGGAAGAGTCCATTTGATTTCAGTTTGGAGCTGGTGAGACTCGAGCTCTCTTTGGATCAATGGCCCGTTGGATCCGGTTACGCTCAGTTGAATTTTTTGATTTGTATTTCCTTGGGATTTAGAATAGTGGACGAGCTTAAAAATGCAGATCTTTCCACAAGTGATTTTGGGGATGGGGGTCCCGTCCAAATAGGCTCGGATGTTTTGATTGTCGGTGGTATAAATTTGAAGTTGTCCAGAAGGGGCTAGTGCCTGATAAGCCGAAGGACGGGTGCGGGCAAACCATTCGGCTAAGGAACCTTCTTGAATCTGACTTAGGGAAGCTAAAAAACTCCCAATGGGTTCTTTTGCTTGAGACAATAACAACACTTCAAAAAAGGGAGATTGGCCTCTCAGGTACCTCACCCCCACGCTGGCTACTTGTCTTTGGCTTAGGTAACTCTGCGATTCTGAAGTAAAAGCTGCAATTTTTTTAAAAATCTTTTTGGCACTCTCTGGCCGGTTGGCGTCTTTACCCAACCAAACGGTTTTGATGGTGTGGGATGGGGGGCTGGTAGCGGGGTTTGGTAGATTTTGTAGGCTTGGGTTGTCGCGACTCACCAATTCTGCGGAGCCGGTTTTGAAGTCCTTGGGTTCGATTAAGATGCGAAGTTGGTAGTCTGGGTGATTGGGCACCAACATATCTTTGCGAATGCGAAAGGTGGGACCTGACGCCTGCAACACAGAAACGCCGCCTGCAGGCACTTGAATCACCTTTTTGAGGGAGCCTTGGAGATCGGTTTTACCCAGATAAATTTCGGCGGGTGTGAGCACGGAAATGTGGGCATTGGCTACGGGTTGGTTTCGATTTCCGATGATTTTTACACTCAATTCCAGGTTTGTTTTAGAGCTGGATGTCATGGGCTTACGAACGATTTTGGACACAATTGCAAAACCGATGGTCCAGCATCCCAAGACAATAGCGGCGTACTTAAAAAGTGATTTCACAGCAGGAACTCTCCCAATGGCTGGAGGCCCTTGTAGCTTATGTGAAAATCAATTGGCTGGTGTGGCTCGAAATTTCCTTCTCTGATTTAAGGTCAGCAGAAAATTCCTCCCTGTTAAAATGATAAATGCTGGGAAGTTTATTTAAAAAAAGAGGGAAAGACTAGGACATGGCGGCCAGTTTCCAAACGCGGTTGTCTTTGCAGAATTCGATGGTGACACCAAATTGCTCAAATTTTTGCCTTGACCTTTGGAGCAATTTACTCATGCAGGCTTCCAGGGAGTGGCGAAGAGTGGAAGAGCCACTTTCATAAGATGCATAAAATAAATGCATTAAATCATGTTTGTTTAGACCAGATGGATACTTTGACAATAAAGATACCAATCGACCCGTTTCTTTTTGCCACTCTCTAGGAGCGTGTTGCATGGATTTTTGTAGGGCGGCTCCTAAAGCGGTGTTGGCCTTTCCTCGGCTAAAGAGCAGAAGATTTGTGGAGGGCCGGGGCGTACTGGGTTTGATCGCTGCGGGTAGGAAGGTTTGGTTCATGCGGAGCAAATCGAGTACTTGAGTGGTCATTTTTAGGTCTCCTGGCTTCATTTTGTTCAGTCGTTGGACACTAAGCAAAGAACAGGCCAACTGGTCTCGATTTTTGTCAGGTGGACAAAATCAGATCAGTTTACATGTTAAATTATTGAAATTATTAAAATTATATTTTGATCCTGATTTTGATTCTGATTTTCATTAAAAATACAAGATCTCTTCATGTAAATTGCTCTTTATTTAGGCGGTCAATTTGGTGACACGGAAGTCTCTGAGTTTTGACCAAAAGGGAAGAAAAATTTTTATCTGTAGTTGAATTTATAATGGTTTTATTTGGATTATTTTCGTATTGGTTAAAATTAGTCCACCTGTTTTTGATATCTGGACAATTTTATACCGTATCAGTTAATTTAGTAACTTAAATAAGATCAAAAAAATTTTTAACAAACAAAAAATATTTTATCACTCTTTTTTTACCCACTCTCCGGTTTTTGGCGTGAAACTTCCGTTTTGTGTCTCTACCTCCCCAAAATACAAGTCAGAATGTCTAAGTTAGATAGCCAAATTTGGATGGGTGGAAAGGATGCTTCAGGGTTCCAAGATGACTCACTCCCTCAAACTCAATTGCATTTTTGGCAGCACACTCTCATCACCTCTCTATTGGAAACGTTTAGGTCTATCTCCCAAACTGCCCGCAGATCCCCTCCAGGATCTTCCCTTTGCCAAGTTATTGGTAGGGTATTTGGCGATTCTGGAACCAAACGAATGGCATGAATGGGACCTCCATCAATTCAATTTGGATTTTGTCCAACGATTAGCGGATCGAACTTTGAATCCAGACCAAGGGCTGGGTTGGCCAAAGACCCTCAGCTTTGGGGAGATTGCCCTATGGGAGGAAGCGATTGAATACTGGAAATCCCAGTTTGCCACGAAATCTCAAGAAAACATTGGAATTCGGTATCAACTATTGGTTCATCTAGCCCAACTGCCCACCCAAGGGCCATCCTCTGCCTTTTTTTTGAGTCGACCAAAAGATCTTCCTCATACGGCCATCACTTTACTTTTAGCTCTCATTAAGCAGCTGGAAGATCAGGAGCACCTTCAGCAAAAACTCCCCTCTGCAAAAGCCATTGCAAGACATTCCCAGGCTTTATTTGCAGAATTTGATGCCCAAATTTCAAATCATTTATCCCTAGAAAAAGAAATTTATTTACTGCTTCGTGTTTTAAAAAAGGATGGGTGTGTTTTTGAGGTTCCCCATGGTGTGGTAGGTAAAACTCAGTATGGTGTGACTTTATTGGGGAAAATAATCGTAAAACCCATTAATCAAAGTATTAAGTCTTTATTGATACATTCTAATTTTACCCAGCATACCGAATCTAAAAAAGAAATCAGAGGTAATCCCCCATGAAACAGTCACCTTTCCTCCTGCGAATTCTCCAACTCCTCAAACCCAATGGACCCAAAATTGGGGCATTGGTGGTGTTTACCATTTTTTTAGTGCTCTTGAAACACTACAAAACCCCAAAGAATTTAGTGGGAAATTTGGACTTTGTGGGGGTGTTGGAGCGCAATCTCTATGACATTCGGTTTAAATTGAGAGGCCCTAGACCTGTAAGTCAAAGTCTGGGAATTTTGGCTGTGGACGAGCACAGCGTGGCGAAGTTTGGTAGGTGGCCGTTTAACCGTTCTGTGTATGAAAAATCCCTGGAGAATTTAAAAAAGGCAGGTGTGGAACTTGTGGGATTTGACGCGGTTTTTAGTGAACCCGAGCGCCCTTTTTTAGATGAAAGTATAGAGACCATTCAAGAAGGTCTGGGTGCCCATTTAGACCCTCAAAATCGACTTAATATTGATGGGTTTTCTTCCATCATGGAGACGCTTTTGCAAACCAGCAAGGGCGATTTATCTTTTGCTAGAGGGCTTAAATCCTTTGCTAACATTGTTACTGGTTACTTTTATTTTGAGTCCAAAGAGTCCCAGGAAGGATTGGCCTACGATTGGAAGAAAAACGCCTCCCGGCTGGAGCCCAGCGTGATTGATTTTGTTACCTTTCCCAAGGGAAAAAAGCTGGAGGATTTCCCAGAGATTCTCACTTATGGAGTGGTTTCCAACACCGACCCCCTTGCCCAACAATTTCCTGCGGGTTTCTTTAATAATTCGGCGGATTCCGACGGCATTGTGAGGTCGGCGACTCTCCTTCGGGGGGTGGTTCCCGTGCATCCTGAAACCAAGGCCCACGAGCCTGCTTTTTTGGTTCCTAGTTTAGCCTTGCAGATGGCCGCCCAATATCTCAAACGCACTTTGTTTGTAGAATTTGATGAATATGGAGTGAGTGCCATCAAGCTCATGGATCCGGCAGGAAAAGCCAACCCCATTTACATTCCCATCATTGCCGATGGCTCGGCTCGAATGCTGATTCAGCATTATGGCAGAGAGCTCACATTTCCCCATGTTTCCTTGGTGGATGCCTATGAAAACAACCTTAAAGGTAAAGTACCAAAAATACTTTTGTTTGGTGCTGTGGGCACGGGACTTGCAGATATCCGTCCATCACCTTTTAGCGAGTCCTTTAATGGAGTGGAGCACCATGCCTCCATTTTGGAAAACATTTTGACGAATCATTATATGAAACGTAGTGAAAAAAACTATATTTTTGAGCTGATTATGTTGTTGGGCGTGGGTGTAGCCTTAGTTTATGTCGTTTCAACTCAAACCCCCGGGATTTCTCTTTACGCGGTGATGGTGCTGTGTGTTGTCTTTTTTGTTTTTGATAAAATCCTTATGTTTGGCCGTGGGCATTGGTTTTATGCGGGAATGATGTACGCAGAGATTTTTGGAATCTTTGTGTCCATTACCATTTTTAGGTACTTTACGGAAGAAAAGGAAAAGAAAAAGATAAAAAATGCCTTCCAGCATTATTTAAATCCAAGTGTGATTAGTGAATTAATGCAAGATCCTGAAAACTTGAAACTAGGTGGGCAAAAACGGGAGCTCACCGTCTTTTTCTCAGACGTGAGAGGTTTTACCACGATCAGTGAGACGCTTAGCCCAGAAGCTCTCACGGATCTATTGAATGAATACTTTACCCCCATGACCAATATCATCATGCAGAGCAGTGGGTGTTTGGATAAATACATGGGAGACGCCATTATGGCGTTTTGGGGAGCGCCCGTGCATCTGGCGGACCATGCAGATAAAGCCGTGATTTCTAGCCTCAAAATGCTGGATGCGTTAGATATTTTAAGGCAGAAATGGAAAGAACGCAATTTGCCCATGATAGACATTGGAATTGGGATTAACACCGGTATGATGTGCGTGGGAAACATGGGAGGGGATCAAAGATTTGATTACACCGTTTTAGGAGATGCTGTGAATTTGGGGTCCCGTTTGGAGGGGATAAATAAACAATACGGAACTCGCATTATCATCAGTGAATTCACTAAAGCCAAACTGGTTAATCCAGCCCTATTTGACATTCGAGAACTGGATGATATTCAGGTTAAAGGAAAAACGGAACCTGTGAAAATTTTTGAAATTCTCAGAGTTGCTCCCAAGTACAAAAGCAAGGCTGCTGAATTAATTGGATTGTTTGAAGAGGGGCTAAAATGGTATCGAAGTCAGGCCTGGGATGAGGCCATGGCTAAATTCAGCCAGGCACTCAGACTTGCCCCAAACGACGGCCCTTCCGTAGAATTTATGGATCGATGCGAATATTTAATGGAACACCCTCCCGAGCCTAATTGGAATGGGGTTTGGATCATGAAAACAAAATAGAGAAGCCCTTTTAGATTTGTACTTGTTCCCGAAATAATTCAAAACGAGTGATCATACCCACCACATGTTGCTGCACCCCAGGGTCTTCGTGTTCTTTTAAAGTGAGTAAGATTAATTGATCCGTTTCCGACTCAGAAAGCTGTAAAAAGCGCGCGAACTGAAGGGATCTCTGAACGGTCAATCTCTTTCGGCCGGCCAAAAGATCATTGGCATACGAAATGGGCCAACCTGATTTTCGGGCAAAATTTCGAATGGAATGAAATCGTTTGGAATGTTTTAACCACTCCAAAGAGTCGGCAATGAACCGAATCGGCGATTGATACTGGTACACAATTGGTTTATTCAATAACATGGTGGTTTTCCTTTTGTTGCTCTTAATGAGTGAGTTTTCTCCCACGGTGGCAAAGTAATGTTTTTTAGGTGGGCACTCAAGTAAAACGTCTTTACGGTGTAAAAGCTTGAAATCTAATAAAAAAAATGTATTTTTGAATTCAATTGGGTTGCTGGATTGAGGAAATGGATAAAATGGAATCTAAACGCGACAGTATCAAGGATAGACAGCCCCAAGGTGGATTAGGGGTTCCCAGAGTCTTGGTGGGCATTTCGGGAGCCAGCGGCAGTCTCTACGCTCAACATTTGATTTTAAAGCTTCTGGCTCAAAAGGTTCACACCTACGTGGTTTTTACCCCCACGGCGTGTCAGGTGGTGACATCCGAACTGCCAGGAGGGTTTCTCCAAAAATTGGCTTTGAGCAAAAGCACCCAAAGATTTCAGGAGGACGCTGACTGGGTTTCCCAGGCTCCCCATTGGGGCTTGGAACCTCAAGATCTCACTTTTCTTAAGAAATTTCAGCACGATGATTTTTTTGCCCCCGTGGCCAGTGGAAGCAGTGGCGCCTCTCACATGGTGATTTTGCCGTGTTCCATGGGCACGTTAGCAAGACTAGCCCAGGGAATGAGCACTCAGCTCTTAGAACGGGCGGCAGATGTGATGCTAAAAGAAGAAAGACCTTTGATTGTAGTGCCCCGGGAAACCCCCCTCAATCTCATTCATCTCAGAAATATGACCACTCTCTTGAAAGCGGGGGCCCACTTGGTGCCTGCTATGCCCGGCTTTTACTTTAATCCCAAGTCCATTGATGAATTGGTGGGTCAGTTTGTGCAGCGAATCTTGGATCTTTTAGAGTTGCCAGAAGGGGACCCTTCGGCGAAGAGATGGAATCTAAATCGATTTTGAGAGGTTAAAAAATTCTCGCCATGTCCCCTTGGTAAACAATGACTTTTCTTAATACCAGTGGTGTAATCACCACACGATCGGGGATTGGATTAAAGGGAAACACCGATGCAAACACCTCATTCACCAATTTATCCACCGCCTTAAAATTTCGATGGGGTTCTTTTCGTGCTGAAACATTGATGATTTTTCGCAGTGTTCCATCTCGATTGATGATGATATCATACTCTATTTTTTCGCCCACCTTTCCGTAAAAGGCGTCTCGAGGAAGGGTTCTTACCGGACCCCATGCCTCTCCAAAAGATCGGGAAATCCCATCAAAATAAGCCGCTGTGGAAAACACGGTTTCTTGGATTACCTGTGTGGGATCGGGTGTGGTGGTGGGGGAGATGTCTCCGCCCACGGGTCCCTCCCCAATCACCTGACCGATGTATTGCTGTCGATTCTTGTAACTAGCACTGGATCCGGGCAAAAGATCCCGCAGCGAAGAAGGTAACAGGGATGGTCCTACCTCACTGCCCTCCTGATTGTGTGTGGCTGGGGTGTCTCCAGCTCCATCCGGGGCAGGAGCAACGTCCGTAGAGGGGAGAGACACTTCGGGTAAATTGGGAACATTAGGGGAATCAACTTTTGGGGAGATTGGAAATCTTTCCGGGGCTTGGGCCACGGAATGGGGGCTTTTAGACGGAGTGGTTAGAGTGGCTTTGGGTTTGGAGCGTCCCGGATCTGTTTTGGTTTTGGGCAAAAAATGGGGTACGCTCCCTTTGGTGCCTGGTGGTTTTTTGGGAATCCCAACCGTTTTAGGAGAAGCGAATCGCACCTGAATGGTGGAGGACCCACTCACAAGATTTTTGACTCTGGGTTGGAAAAAGTACATCCAGAGTCCCAAACTTCCATGCACCAATAGGGCAAAGGCAAACTGCTTCAGGTAATGCTTGAGTGGAACTCGATGGGCTTTCCCAAGCCAATCCCAAGTGGCCAAAACCTCCCGGCCGTGGGGAAGTCGTTGGCAGGAGTCCTCCTCTTTCCGCATGGAATCGGGTTGATTCATAACCAATTCCTCATCTGGCGCAGAAATTTGAATGGATTGAAGATAATGGGAATGGCTCCTGGATTTGAATTGATTTGGGGGTTGGGATATTCTCCTGCGCAAAGGTGTGTTCATCGCATCCTCAAACGTTTACCCAAGGTTTCCAGGAATGTCTATAAAGTTACCGAAACCATGCTACTTTCTTTTCGGATTCCCCGAAATCCCTTTGGAGGCAAATTTTGACTACAGACGTTGAAGACTTCCCAAAGGGACCCCGCACCCTAGCTCCCCAGGGGGAGTCCAAATGGGACGCCCTTGTGGTTGGGTCTGGCATTGCAGGTCTATCGTGCAGTAAACGGTTGGCATTGGCGGGTCAGAAGGTGGCTCTGGTAGAGCGAAACTCAAATCTGGGCGGGCATCTTTTGCCGTTTTGGAGAGGAGGGGTTCCTTTTGAAATTGGCGTGCATTACTTAGCTGATTTAGGGGAAAATAGTCTGTTTTTTGGGGCTTTGAAGAAGCTGAAATGCACGCTCCAGCCCACCTATCTAGACTCCAAATTTGAGGAACTTCGTTTTGAAAATGGTTCTGTTCCCTTTTGTTATTTATCGGATTCCAAGCTTTTTTTTCAGTCCCTCAGAACTCAGTTTCCAGAACAATCCTCCTCCCTTCATAAATTTGAATCTCAGTTGGGGGACCTATGGGAATTCGGCCAAAGTTTAGAATTTCCCTTTCAAAAGAGGAAAATCGTTAAACAACTCACTCAATTTCCCGCGTTTTTTAGCCTCATCCATTTGTTTACAAAATCAGCGAAAGCCTACCTGGATCATCTTGGCTTTACTGAGGAGTTACAAGAAATATTGATCATACACCATGTGTTAATTGGGGTGGATCCTAAAAAAGTCAGTGCTGCTGTGCATTTTTTAGTGTTACGTTATTATCTCCAAAACCCAGGATTCATTCATGGGGGAGGTTTGGCTATACGCGATGCTTTGTTAAGTGATGAGGTTCAGTATTTTAATGGGAGCGGCTGTCAGATTGAAAAACGTTCCTCCCAAATGTACCCATTTAGGGTAAGGCTGGACAACGGAAAGTCACTTCTAACCAAAAAAGTGATCTGGACTCCCGATCCTAGAATTGCTCAAAAACAGTGTTCCTTTTCGTTTCCTTTTTTGACTCATTTAAAACTTAATTTAAGCCAAAATCCACATGCACTTGTGGTGGGTTTTTTTGGAACCAAAATCCCTCTGGAAGATCTGGGATTTAGAAACGCAAACTATTGGATTGTGGGTCAACATCTGGCGTCGCAAAATTATTGGGTGCTAGATCCCATAGATTTAGCTCTAAAAAATACGCTCTATCTCTCCATGGGGAGTTTAAGAGATCCCACGTGCTTGAGATTAGAGAATAAGCTCCAAGCTAAGGGATTATTTCAAGTGATGTTTGTGGTGCCTCCCAAGGTGGAGATTTGGGGTGGAAACTCCCCGGAACTGGCACGGGTTCCGTCTTCAAAAGGAGGTTTTGGGGAGCATTACAGACGCACTAAAACACAGATATTAGAGATCTTGATCCGCCGTTTGTGTCAGCAATTTCCCGCTCTTCATTCAGATGTGTTGGTTTGGAAGGAGTTGGGAACCCCACTTACCCACCAAAAGTACCTTCATTCGGTTTCCTTAGGGGGTTATGGGTTTGCTCCCACTGTTTCCGATTGTTTATTTACAAGGCCGAGTTTCAAATCTGGAGTGGAGAATTTTTACTTTGCTGGAGCCCACAATGCGCCCAGTCATGGAATTCTCACTTCCTTATTAAATGGGGTGGGTGTGGCGGAGACGATATTGAGCCAATCAGCTGGCTTTGACGGATAGCGATTTCCGATTCAATAAGGATTTTTCGTTTGTGGGGTCAAATTTGAGGCTTGTGTCAAAGGCTTCCAATGCCTTTTGATGATCCCCTTTCTTTTTAAAGGCGAGACCCAAATTATAGTACACAATGGACCTGATTTTGGGGCTTTTTAAGGCGGAACTGGCGGAGTGATAGAGTCGAATCGCTTTTTCGAATTCTCCTTTTTGGACTTGGATGATGGCCGCATTGTTGAAATAACCTGCGATTTCACTTTCCGTAAAGGCGTCTTGAAACAAATGCATGGCTCCTTCAAAATCTTCCCGCGTGAGTGCGGCCTTTCCTAATCCACCTTTGGCTTCCTTGGAATTAGGATCCATCTCTAAAGCATTATTGAAGTACATGAGCGCTTTTTCAGGTTTGTCTAAAGCAAAAAAGATCTCACCGAGCATCACAAGTCTTTCCACATTGTATGGACTTAAAATATTTGCTCTTTCCAGTACTTCGGAAGACTCTTCAAATTTGTTTTCTTTTAATAAAATTTTGGAAAGGAGATTCATGGCTCGGACGTTACCGGGAGAATCGGAAATGAGATCTTCAGCGAGGCTTCGGGCCAAGGCAAGGTCCCCTTGCCTGAGTTTCAGATTGGCGAATTCTAACCGAACCAATTGGTCATTGGGAAAAGTGACAAAGGCATCTTCCACGAGTTTATCGATCTGCTGCTGGGAGTTTGCAAAATTTCTGGAATTGATGCCTTGGGAAATCTGGCGGACCTTGGCAAGTAGCTCAGAAACCTCTGCTTCTGCCCGAAGCACCATGGCCACTTCTCCTGAAAGTCCGGACCCAACGTGTTGTCTGGTAACGATCCGACGAACACCGTAATCCACCGCCACAGACATGATTTGAGTGTTGATCTCATCCACCAAAATCAATCTAGGAATCCTAGAAAAGTCTTCTAGTTTAGAAATTTTACTTTGAAAGGCCACGCTTTGTTTGTGGTCAAATCCACCCCAATCGTGGAGAATGCTTCCGCAATGGTGTTGTTGGAGGATCTGAGTAACAAGGTCAAAATTTCCACAAAAATGGCACTGAAAACCAAACTTTCCCAGGGCTTGTGCAATGGTTTCCCGAAGCACTCTTTGGTTGCTTAATACCAATATTCGTTTTGACTGTGTCTTTTTGCTCATGGTCTACTCAGTTTTTTTTAAGAGAAGTGATTTGTATTGAAGATACCAAAGAGTTGTCAGTGTATCAAACAACGTGTAGAATTTGCCTACTATTTCCAGAAGGAGTCCATTTGTGAATAGACTGACCTCCATTTGTTTACTTAGCTTAATTCCGCATCTCGCTTTTGCAAAAGAACCCTCCTCCCTTTCCTGGAAAGGAGCCAAAGAAGTGCATAAAGGGAGTATTATCCAAGATACTCCGCCTGCATATCGGGTAAAAATGGTCAATGGTCTGACGCTTTTAATATTGCAGGATAAGCGCAATACTTTGGCAAGTTTCAGACTGATTTTAAATGCGGGTAGTAATCAGGAAGTCAAAGGAAAGTCGGGGTTAGCTCATTTTTTTGAACACATGATGTTTCGGAAGACAAAATCAAACCCAGAAGGTCATTTTGATCGGACGCTGGCAGGGATTGGGGGCACGGGAAACGCAGGAACCAGTACGGATTTCGTGGAATATGAAAGTACATTTCCCTCTCCAGCTATGGATATCATACTGGATATAGAGCACAAGAGATTCACCCAATTGGATCTAATGGATCCCTATTTCTCCACGGAAAAGGGAGCTGTACTTTCTGAAAGAAAACTTCGATATGAGAATGACCCTTCCCGCAGAGCTTCGGAAAGCCTAAGGCATCTGATCGAAAAGGGTACCCCCTATGAGTGGATGGTAATCGGTGAAAAAGGGGACATTGAATCCATGCAAATTGCCGATGCACAAAGCTTCTACGATAGACTTTATCAGCCTGATAATGCCATTCTAGCCATAGGAAGTCCTTTGGATCCCAAAGTGGTTTTCGATAAAGTAAATGCAACCTTCGGAAAATGGCAGGGGAAATCTAAGGTTACACCAGTGAATGTGAGTCCACAGCACTATTCTTCTCATTTTGGAAAAAGTTTGGTGTGTTCGGAGGCTGTAACACAGCACATGATGACCATCACTTATCCCACCACCACAGCCAGCTACCAGGATTCCATTTATTCTTGGGTGTATTCCCAGTTGCTAGATGATCACCCCGATGGTACGGTGGCAAGGCAAATGCAGAAAAAAGGGATTGGATCTAATTTTGGCTTTTATTTAGATAACTATCAAAAGAATAACCCCAGATATCAAGCTGTATTTATTTTTGGATTGGAAGATCAGGTGGGTCCCGTTCAGGATTTTTGGGTCAAAACTCAAAATTATATGAATACGGTAGAGATAAATAAACAAACCATAAAAAACCTCTTAAAAAAGGTTGAAGTAAATGAGTCTGAGGAGGCGGAACGCATGACCTCTCTCATTAGAAGTTATGAATGGAATGAGTTTCTCTATGGTGATTTTTTAGCCTCCAAAAGTACAAATGACATTGTATCTAAAATAAACACAAAAACGTTTAGAAATTGGGTGACTCAAAAGTTAAACCCAAAACTAAGCTATACCACAGCCGTGGTGAACCCAAAGCAGGCAAAGCCCTGCCAGGAACTTAAGTAATCCATATTAAGAGGAATTTATGTCAAAAAAACTCAAAAAATTGAAGTGCATTTCAATCGCCTTATTCGTTCCTTTTTTTGCATGGGCACAAGCACCCGAATCGGCCCCTAGGCCCAAAGTGGAATCCAAACCCATTGAATTGGATTGGCAATCTATCCCATGGCCCACGCTGGAATATGGGCATGAATCTCTCCCCAATTCGGGTTCTCTTTATACCCTTCCCTCAAAAGAAAGTAAAAAATTTAGGATAGATATTCAGTTTCCTTATGGCGTCTACACCCAAGATCCATCGGAAAGAGTAGCTTTAGAAGCAGCTGTTGATTTATTGATATTGGGAGGATCTGGCTCCAGGAACTACGATGCCTTGCAGAAATACCTTTCCGATCACGGCATAGAGGTAAGTTCTTCCCTTTCAGGGAGAGGGTCGCCACTGATTTCCGTTCAGTCATTGAGTTCCGATGCAGAGGTGGCTGCTCAAGTGCTCCATGATTTGCTTCATGCTCCTCGTTTTGAACCCCAAAGTTTGGAGCTATGGAAACAACTTCGAAACGAAAAATTTAGTTCTACCATGGATGCATCCAATTCCTCAAAGCAAAACGACTTTATGAACTGGGTGACGCTGCAATTTGTCTTTGGTGAAAACCATTATTTTTCAAAGTCTTTTGAAAGGAAAAGCCCCAAATTCACCAATTCCGTTACCTTAGATAAGGTGAAACAGTTGGCCCGTACTTTCTTAGATTCTAAAGGAAAACAAGTCCTCATCTCTGGTAAATTTTCCTCAAAACTTCAGAATCAAGTGGCAAATTCCATAACTAAACTGCCCTCTCGTAAGCTTTATCCCATGCTTTGGCTACCACAAAAACCGAAAGAGAATCCTTCAGGGTCCAAACTCAATGTGATATTGATAGACAAAATGGATATGCCCCAAGCCAATGTGGCCTTCAAAATTTATTATCCTCGAGCGGGCAAACTAAACACTTTAGAGCGAGCCCATTTTTTTCTTTTAGGTGAGATTTTTTCAAGCACCGGAGGCGTGGTGGGGAATGATCGTTTTTCCAAAGCCCTTCGAGCGGACTCTGGAATTTCCTATAGCCCCCGTTCCTTTTTTATGGATAGCTTTATGGAGCCAAATCATGGGGTGGCTACCTGGAATATGCATTTCCAGGCTCCCGTAGAGCGACTGGCGGAGGGAGTTAAAATCGCCCACGAAACCTGGTCGCAATTTCTTAAATCGGGTGCCACCGCCGAGGAGCTGGAACGCACACGGATCGCCAAAATCAATCAAGAGATCAATTCTGAAATCACCGTTTTAGATAAAGCCTCAGAACTCTGGGAAGCCATTACCAATCACAAACCCATTGAGATCTTTTCTCAAGAACGCCACATCTCCCATTTAGCGGTGACTAAAGATGTGGCTGCGGTAAACGAAACCTTGTTTGAATTCATTCGTCTGAATCAAGGCATTCCGGTGGTGACCATCATGGGCAAACTGGATGAAAATACACTTTCTCAGTTGGAAAAACTTCCTTTTTTAACCGTCGTCAAAAAGCATAAGTTTACCGAATTGCAGACCACCGCCCAAACTTGGAAAAATTAATGTTTCAGTTGATTTGTTTGAATTACATTTTTTTAGGTGGTTGGGGAGAGTTGAGATCTTCGTAGATGAAACGAATTTCGGCCACTCCAGGTAATCCTGCTTTTTTACACACCGATTCTGCAGCAAGATAACCAGATTTTTTATCAAAATAGCCTTTGAGAATGAAATGAAAGTTCTTTTCGGAGACAGAATGAGTGACGATTCCAACGTCCTCTTTAGATTTAGGATACTTGATGGGTGCTTCCTTTCCAGTTAAGCACCAGCCTTCTAATCCAACTACTTTTAGCTCTACCGGTAGAGATTGATCTTCTTTTCCGGAGTCTTTAGAGCCTTTGCCTTCTTTCTTCTTTCCTAATAAAGAAGAGGTGTTAGGACTTTCCATGCCTTCGTCTGGACTGATCTCAATCATCTCGCTGCTGCCATTGCCACATGCCACTAAGGTGAAAACAGTGAAAAGAGAAGAGATTAAGTGAGTTGGTTTCATTGGGTTCCCCTGCTTTAAGGAGAGAGTGATTTCTCCCCTTAAAATTACTAACGTCATTTTCAAAAAAAGATAACATATAAGTCTTAAAATACTGATTATATTATTAAAAGGTATTAACATAAATTTTAATTATCTGTTTTTAGGGTTGAGACTTCAAAATTTGGAATGGGAAAGCGGAGTAAGTGACATAAGGTTCTGAATATGTTGCTTTAAATAAATTTAGACAGAAACAAAAAACCCAAAAACAAACACACCATTCTAAAATAAAGACTTTTGAAGGGAGGGATAGGCTCTCCAACCGATAGATTTGAAGTGAGTTTCATTGAACTG
>JBIIVH010000072.1:0-14077 GCA_044339525.1 Silvanigrellaceae bacterium
AGCAACCCAGTTCTTTTGCTAGCTCTGGCGCTGAACCTTTCCCTCTTGCCAGCAATTTTTGTACCGCTTGCTGTTTGAAACCTTCTGTATACCCTCGTTCTATACTTTGGCCGGTCTAGAATTTTGAATTTTTACATTTTGTCAAAAACTATGATACAGAATCCTAAAAGTCGAGGTTTCAAAAGTGACAATAATGGTATATTTTGCAGATGGTGTGCTTGAAGAAGTTAGAAAAATTAGATTCTCTGATTTTCGCATTTCGATTCAAAAAAAAGCAGAAGTTATCATGTTGCATGGTTACGGGCTTTCAACCGTACAAATAGCAGAAATTATGAATATAAGTTCAGGCACAGTTTGCAATTATTTGAATGAATTTGATAAAACAGGCCTTGATGGTCTTCTAAATCCCCCTGAGTTACCTCGTAAAAGCGGACTTGTTTCCCATCGAGATGCAATCGAAACTGAATTTAAAAAGAATCCTCCAGCTAGCGTTGCTAATGCCGCGAAGAAAATTGAGGAAATCACGGGGGTGCGTCGAGGCAAAATCCAGGTGAGACTGTTCTTGAAGGAGCTTGGAATGGAGTTTAGAAAGACGGCTACTATTCCAAGTAAAGTTAACATAGAAGAGCAGGAAGACTTCAAAAAAAAACTTTGGAGCCACTAATTCAAGAGGCAAGGTCCGGTGAAACAAGATTATTTTTTCTGGATGCAGCACACTTTGTTTATGGCGCCTTCCAAGGATATTTATGGTCATTTGACCGCGTCTTTGTAAAGACTGGAAGTGGCCGCCAGCGGTTTAATGTCCTTGGCGCATACGACCCAATCAATCAAGAGTTGGTGACTGTTGAAAATGAAGACGTGGTGAATTCAAAAACCATTTGTAAAATTCTTCATAAGCTTCGTTACAAGTGCGGTCTTGGAAGGATTTCTATCGTTTTGGATAATGCAAAGTATCAGCACTGCGACTTGGTGAGGATTCGGGCAAAGAAACTAGGAATAGAGCTGATCTTTCTTCCTGCCTATTCACCAAACTTAAATCTAATTGAAAGATATTGGAAGTACGTTAAAAAGACCTGTTTAAATTCAAAGTACCATTCCGATTTTAAGACTTTTAAGAATTCGGTAGTCGACTGTTTACGGCAAACAAACATAAGTATTGAGGTTAAAGCAACACTTTCGTCTTTGCTAACACTAAATTTTCAAAATTTCAAAAAATCACAAATACAGGCCGCGTGAAGTATAACACCCTAATTTCCTTACACCCCCATACGCTTCATTGAATAAAGACATCTTTGCTGACCGTGGGGCTTTCCTTGGTTGTTTGATCGACCTGAGTAGGCCTTGCCGCTTTGATGGCGGGGACCGATTCACCTGTGAGGAGGGATTCATCGACGGACAGATTCTGACAAGTCAGAAGCCCGGCATCGGCAGCGACTCGATCACCTTCATTCAAGAGGAGCAGGTCGCCCGGCACAAGGTCGATGCCAGCAATGCGTTGCTTTTTGCCATCTCGAATGACGAGTGCTCGAGGACTGGAAAGATCCCGTAAAGCTTCCAGAGCTCGCGCCGTTTTGCGTTCCTGATAGATTGTAATGCCGAGAATGATCCCCAAAAATCCCAGGAGCATTGTGGCTTCTTGGCGATCGCCAAGGACAAGGTAAATCACCCCGCAGCCCAGGAGCAAAAAAACCATGGGCTCACGGATAATTTCCAAAACAATACGTCCCAAGCGACGTGATTCAGTGCGAGGCAATTCATTGGCGCCAAACTCTTGGGCCCGTTTCTTGGCTTCCACACTCGTTAGCCCCGACACACCGTAAAGGGAAATATCAGCAAGATGGGGAGGCAACGCCAGACTCATAGGCTACCCTGACTCGACATCAGCAGATCGATGGGGTCGTAGGGAATGCCGTCTGATTTCTGAGATATTCTAGGCCGATTGGACACAGCTTTCCTTCTTTGCTTTGGGATATTCACTTTGAAAATGATTCTCGCTTTATCTGAGTCAGTTCTGCATACATCGTCAATTCTATATCGTGTTTCTGAAAAAGGGTTATCATCCGAAATGCCCGGTCTAGAAAAGGAGGTTTTTACGCCCAGGGCGCTCATCGTGCTCATAAAAACAGAACCTCTCATACCAGCACCATTGTCTTGATTTAAAGAGAGGTGATCAAATAAAAATTTTGCATTTCCAAAAATAGAGAAGTTTTCCCTCTGTGTCAATGAAGCTTGAGACATCCGCCTAACTGTGATCAAGCTAAGCCGGTTGATTCGAGATCTTTCTTTTAGAAATTTACGGCTTTTATTTCCATTTCCATTCCGTAAGATTCTCAATAATGAGTAGAGTGTCTTCATCGGAAACCATTAGAGGATCCACCGACTCTGATTTTAGATTTAAAAACTCCAAACTGGCTTTGATCGTAAGGGTGGCGTCGGAACCAAATTGACAAACATAAGGAGACACTCGAGCTCCCGACACGGCTTTAAAGTGCTTTCCCAGTCGAGTGCCGATGCAATCAATGTTGTCTATGGATTCTCCGGTGTTCTTTAATACTTTTGCCAGTTGTTTGGTGAGCTGGGGTGACTGGGCCACAACGGGTATAATGGAAAGCAACGAAACACTACCTCCCGCGAAAGACACAGAAGGAATAAGAGCGGAAACCATGAGGGAAGCCAAAATTTTATTTTTCATACAAAAACTCCTTTTTGTTGGGTGCAACATGCACACAGCTCTTTTAACACCAAAATTTTGACAAAAAAACAAAAAATACATTTTGCGTTAAGTATCTGTATAATAAAATTTATATTGATTTTAGAAATTGACTCATTTTTTGATGGCTTTAAAATATGGAAAACAATCGCGCTACGTCTGTAAAAATAGCATTACGTCAGATAATGGCCAGAGGATTTCCAAGGACAAGCCTCGGAATGCACTCCATAAATCTTTCAAATCGTGAAAGAGAAGCCCTCCTCAAGGAAGATAAAGACAGGCTACTGGAATTAAAGGCAGATCCTCTCCTAATGGCTGAACTGGAGGTTTTGAAAGGAAATTTAAAGGGGAGTCTGTCTTGGATTCAAAAAGCCAAAGCCAAAACGAATGTTTTAGAAGACTATACTAAGGTCACGAACGTTTGGAACGCTTGGCTCCTTTACCGACTCGAATCCAAAATGGACCCACAATGGCCAGAGTGGCTCAAGGAGCTCGAAGCGGGAGTTACCTTTGTAAATCGTGGACAACCCATGCAGGGAATTGCTTTGGTGCAAAATTCCCTCCCCTATGCCTTCCAATCCGGCGTGGTTTTTTGGGAAAGGGCATTAAGCGCTTGGGCCTACGCCCTAATGCACTTAGGTTATTTCAAAGAAGCAAATCGATGTGCATCCTGGCAAATATCTCTTATAAAAGAGGGTGATTTACCTACCCTTCGGTCAACGATTTTGCGTCGAATGGCTGTGATTGCGTATTTTCAGCGCCATCTCAAATCCGCTATAGATTCCCTTGACGCCGTAGAGCTATTAGAGTCTCGCTCCAGGTTTAACCAACTGATGGCCATGAATTTGCGCCTAACCATTGCCCTGGATCAAGGGCAGGGCTTTATGGCACAACGCATCCTTGATAAAATCAAATGGCAGCGCGACCAAATGCAGGTAAGGCCAGAAGCCCTCCAACCTCTAGAATTGGAGTGCCTGTGGGCTTACTCACGTGGCCAATTCCGAGAGGCTCTTCCCCTGGCACAGAACTGGCTGAAAGAAAGTAGGCAACACGAAGACCGAGTGGGAGAGGTAACAGCCATGATTTTTTTGGCATTGCTTTCTTCATTGCAGCCCCTAGGGGGGCAACAGGATCTCCTGGGAAGGCTAGGATCCGCCTTGGATCTGGCCCGCCAAACTGGACTTGTTTCCTTGTTATTGAGTGCCCTCCTGAGAGCGTCTTTGGCCGCATTGTGCCTAAAACAAGTTTCCCAAGTTGAGCTGTGGATGCAAGAAGCAGTGGGGCTTGCTAAAAAACGAGACGCCAAAGAGTGGTTACAATTGTTAACACACTTTAGAGACTTAATGCTGCCTAATGTGAGCTCAAAAGGTAAACTCAAAGCTTGGCTAAATTTGGTTTCAAGTTCCTTTGGATTTTATAGGGAAAGAATTTTAGTGGAAAAGTTAACAGGATTTCACGTGAAAGGGAGTCCGTTTTCCATTGAATCATTTTTTACATTTTGGCCTGAAGATGTGGTGATTTATTCAAGGCAATTTTCTTTTATTTTCTCACTTAATAAAGAAACAAACAGAAGACGCATGGAATTCCTTGACATAAACAAAGAAACCCAGACAGGCAAGATCGCTGCTACATTTTTGAATGGAACCTCTTCTGTGAGTCTGCAAGAAATACACGATCAACTGAGCCATCTAAGCTTTGTGCCTCATCGCCATGAACCTCATGTGAGAGCTCTCGTCTCTCAGACTCGGTCTTTGCTGGATTCCTTGGGAATCGAAATCAAGTGGAATCGAGAAATGGCCTCGTTTCAGAGAAGAGGACCAATGATTTACGAGGTAGAGGTGGACGAATTAGGTAACACCAAAGCAGGAAGACCCCAAACCAGGACACAAAAAGCGAGAGAGCTTGGTACCTATATCAAAGAAATGGGATTTGTGACCACCTCCCATTTGTGTGAACATTTTGGTTACACTCGGCAGGGACTCTACCCCATCATCTCCCTTTTGGTGGAACAAGGAATCGTTAGGCGTGTTGGACTTGGTAACAAATCTGGAGTTTGCGTGGTGGCCGAGAGAAATGAACCTTTCCTATAAAATTGATCCCGTCGACAACAAACGTTTTCATAACTGCGGGATGACTGTTTAAATTTTTAGCAGGAGGAGGTAAACCCAAAACCAGAAGATTTCACGCGTTTCCCGCTAAATTCACAATTACGTAACGAGATGGTTTTTTCTTAATAAAACAATTTCGCATAATTAGGTTTCCGCAGTGGTGGAGACTTTTGAAAATTTTTGGAGTAGAGTTTTCCCTCTTAACCGCTGCTGGCGAGGATCACATGCTTTGTTTATTCATTGTTATAACCTTGGGCGGGATTTCTTTTTAGTCTCGACTTGTCCGCATCGCTTGTTTTTCCCCTTCGCATTCATCCCTATCAAGAGCTGGTTCAAAATTTGATTCAGCTTATATCAAGCAGAAGGCCTAAAACAAATCCCAGTACCAGGAATCCTAAAAAATTCTTAGTTGACATTTTTTCTGCTGTGAAGAGAGTATCCTGCAGAACAACCACTCGTTGGTGATTGCCATTTTAGTTTCATGTTTCCTTAGAGAAACAGAGGCCGAAACGCCAATTCTTAGCAGACTTCTAGATGAAGAAACAATGCATTCCATCGAATTGTTTGTTAAAAACCCTAAATCTCATAAGCTAGAGTCATTAAGAATTAGATTGATTGAGAATCTTCCAAGAAAGAGGACTAGAATACCAAATACGGATAAAAATAAGTTGGAAGCAAAATCAAAGATATTCTTTAAAAATGCTTTCTAATTAGTTACGTTAGATGGGAACCCGAGAAAGGTGTGTTATGTTACAGTTACGCAGATTGGCTATAACCGATGGGCGCTGAGCATAGTTTTGGAAAACAGTAGACCTATTTGGAATCGCAGCAGCATAGTTGTCAAGAATTTGGCCAGTTAGTCAAGACATCAATCCGCGGATGCACCCAAAAGTTTTTACCTATTTTTTTGAATCATTACGACAAATTAATCGGCTTTGCTCAAATTAAAGACGCTCCAATCTGTAACACCCGCTTTGAACGCGTTTTAAAGCGAGCCATTTTGCATCGTAAAAATTCTTTATTTTTCAAAAATCTGGTTGGGGATGCTTTGGGGGATATCCACATGTCAATCCTAATCACAACCAAAGAGACCTGAATAAACCCCGCATACTACATGGAATGTCTTCTTAGATACGAAGAAGAAGTCAAAAAGGAACCACAAAATTGGTTGCCCTGGAACTTCCCTCAAACCATTGACACCTTCCGTCTTGTTCCATTCTGATGTCTAACTGGATTCGCGGCAGCCCACGACCCGCCAACCCCTTTTTTGGCACGATTTTTTCCAGATCGTGGGATGAAAAAACTTAAAAAGTGAAATTATCCTTATCCCAAAAAGATAACTCTCTGTGGTCTAGTTTTGTTCATCGTGGCCAAAAAATATTCTTGAAAAGGATTTTGTAAAAAAGCATTATTGACAACGTTTTGTGTGAAATACAAACAGATTTTTGAGTACTCACTGCCCGAGCATTAACCTTATTAAATAAGTGAAGGGATTTAAGATGGATTCAATGTATAAATTGTTTTTTCGCGCAAAGGTGTTCTCTATACGGACAATGCCGCCTTGGCCGAGATGGCGCTGGCACAGAACATGCAAGTTGTCATGAGTTCAATATGGCACGCAAACTCAGAAGCGCGGTTGCAGGGAGGGCAGATGTTCGGTAGGAGGTTGACCGTTTTGGTGGTTGAAAATAGTTTGGTGGAACTGCAAAAGTATGTCGGATTTGTCAAGTCGTTGGGCCACGAGGCCATTGGCGTCTCCACGCCGTGCGACGCGTTCAAGTTTTTGGAGAACCTCGATTCCAAGAAGACCTGCGATGTTCTCCTCACTGACATGCACATTGGCGACGAGGACAAGGCCGATGAGCCAGGTGGTTTGAGCCTGCTGAGGGCCGCGCGTGAATATCACGCCCAAATCGTTCCCATCGCAATGACGTCGGATCCGAAAGTTCTTCTGCACGAGAAGGTAGAAGAGGCTGGGGCGCTCCAGTTCCTGCGCAAACCGATCATGGGGAGCGACGACATCGCAATTGCCATTCAAGGTGCCTGGGAGCGTAAGACCTATCACGATGAACTGAAGAGGTTCAAAGAGACGACCTCGCTCCCGCAAGACCTCCTGCGCAAGTATCCAGAGGGCGTCGTCATTGACAAAAAGGACCGCAAGCTCATCGAATGTCTGGCTAAAAATAGGAAGTTGTCACTCTGCCTCATGGGTGAAACTGGAACCGGTAAAGAGGAGTATGCCAAGCTCCTTCACCGCTATCGCGCGGCCCGCGAGGGGCACCTGCCCTTCGTTGCTGTCAATTGCGCCAGTCTCACCAGCGACATCGCAGCCTCTCTTCTCTTTGGCCACAAAAAGGGGTCCTTCACAGGCGCATCAGAAACCACCAATGGCTTCGTGGGTGACGCCAGCGGCGGCATCCTGTTCCTTGATGAGATTCACTGCCTCGACCGCAACTGCCAGCAGAAGTTGCTACGTGTTCTAAACGATGGCACCTACAATCGCCTCGGTGAGAGCAAGCAGCTTCACGCTCAGTTCCAGCTGGTGACCGCATCGACGCGTGACCTCGACGATGAAGTCGAGAATGGAAATTTTATGCAAGACTTACGCACACGCATCATAGGTTTTGAGATGATTTTGAAGCCCCTCCGTGCTCGTAGCCACGAAGAGCTAGAGGCACTTGTTGCGCTCTTCTTTGTGCGCAGCCGCGTTGGCATCAGCACGGATGAGTTCAAAAAACTCGTTGAGCGGTGTGCGAGCTTCCATTGGCGAGGAAACATTCGCGAGCTTTTGAAGACGCTCGACGTGCTTGTGTTGCAGGCCGAACTCTTTGAAAGGCCCGTGCAAGCCGAGCACCTGCAGGTGACCAGGAGCATGCTACCACCAGGGGCAAGTGATGCGGGAGTAAGGTCTGGTGACACAAAGTCGCTCTTCGACAACTTACGCCTCGCTCTCACATCCGACATGCCGCTTGATTACGCTGTGGAGGCCACCGAGAAGGCAGTACTCACTGCTGCCATAGCCAGACATAAGACGTTGGGTGAGGTCTGCGCCGCCTTGAGCATCAGTCGCAGCGCCATGGATGTCAAGCGAAGGCGTTACGGCATCAACTGATAGCCCTCACGTTTTTCAATTAACCACTTCCCCGATTTCAGCGAACGCGCGGATAGCAAGGCTTGCGATCCATCATTTCTAGCATGGTTTCCAATTCTATATTGTATTAATTCATTTGGCACGCCACTTGCTTCAGATGGTCTGAAGGCTGCAGCGTCTGCTGTCTGTCAAACAGAGGAGCTCTGCTTTCATGAAAAAGTGAGTTGACGTAGACGAAGTCTGCAGAAATTTGTAATTGTCAAAAAAATCAAATTGAGGTTTGTATGAAGTACTGCCTATTACCTTTTTATCGAACAACATTTTCTTTGGAGAAGAGTATGAACGCCTTAACTATTTCGCGCCTTGGTCTTGCCTCCGGCCTTGTCCTTGCCTCACTGAACTTGGTAGGTGTCGCCCACGCCTATCCCGTGGACCCTGCCAAGCGAGCTGTGAACATCAACTTGGGAGCTGGGGCGAAGGACTTCGTTCTCGCCTATGACTCGGAAGACCCGAAGGTCGTTTATTACGCCCCCAAATCGGGCCGCACGGCCACCATCAACGGCATGCCTGTCATAGGTTTTGGCCTTCTGCCCACTGGTGGCGCGGTGCTCAACGCTCAGTTTGAGTTTGGCGTTTTTGGAGAAGAGAAGACGAAGCTCTTTGAAGCTATTCAAGCGGCAGGGATGACCCCGCGTCCATTCCCCTACAAGAGCACCCGCATCGTACCCCTCACCAATGGAATTGACCCCACAACCGGACGCCCCACATGCATCTCAGAGGAAAATCCGGCAACGGGCGAGATGGAAGAGATCTGCGACCCCACCCTTTACGACGAGGTGAGCTACAGCCGAGGTGGGCCCGCACACGGTGAAAACGTCGCTCTCACGGCACTCCTCAACAAGACAGGAGCTGCGGTGATGGGGGCGATGCTCAGGGGCGGCAACGCCATCCAGGTGAACCTGGAGTCCGAATACTACACGGCAGGCACGGCATTCTCTGCCAAAATCACCATGCACTACGACAAATTCCGTACCAACTGGGAGGCCTACGCAGGTGCCAAGGGGTTCCTGTGGGAAGCTGAGGCCAAGGGATTCTGGAACGAGGAGGGTCTCTGCAAGGGGCGTGCCCCGAGCGAATGTGCCATTGAAGTCGAGTACACCGACGACCGTGGGCAGCGCATCACCAACGTGACCATCGACCCTGACAACCGTGAGGCACAAGAGAAAGTTCTGCAGGCCATCGACAGGCTCAAAGAGAAGCTACAGGACGAGATGCTCACTCCCATCAAGCCCGCGTATGGGCGCGCGGACACCTCGAAGCCACGCTATGGTTACAAATTCAACGCCCAGTGGGAGCACCAGCATGTGGCGCGTAACGCGGTGTTCACCTTCCAGTCGCCCCGTGGCGTCAACGTTGGCAAGACGGTCATCCCGGCCGCTATCGCCTGCGTTGTGGTTGACCCGAATGGCGACACCCGCCGCAACACGAGCGGCGACTGCCAGAGTTATTGGCAAGGAACCGCGAACTACGAGGAACCCATCGGGCGTCTGACCACTCAGCAATAATCTCGAACTCATTCCGGGGGCTCCCGTGCCCCCTGCTCGAAAGGAGCCCCAATGCACACTGTCCTCAAATTTCTTCTCGCACTCACGCCGATGCTCATCGTGGGCGCTTCGTTTGCCGCTTCGCCCACGGATGCCAAAAACGTTGTGGAAACCGACTCCGGGGTGTTTTGGGAGCCCTCGGATGAAGCCAACAGTAACATCGTTTTCTACTTCCCGAAAACAGAAACGGTTGTGGCTGCAACTGGGGTTTCAAGTGCCCAGGTGCGCGGCTACACGGCCACATTGAAACCAAAAATGACAACACTCCCCGCAATTGAGTCGGTGAATCCGGCCTGGTCTGGGAAATCACTCCGCCCCTTCAGCATCAAGGCCAGCGACGCCTGCAAGTTCAACGAAACAAACGTCCTCTTTGTGAATGCCGACATCGACATCGCAGGACGAACCGTTTCAGGAGCAGACGAGACCATCTGTCTGTTCCATTTTTCCATCCGCACCCGAAATCATGACGAGGTTCTCGCACAGGTGAATGCGAAAGCCGGAACCAATACACTCATAGGTCGATCTCTCCCTTTGTCGCTTTCAGTGGCCAGAATAGACGGCGCCTGGACGCTCCCCTGGTCCACAGTCCATGGGGTTCTGAAGCCCCATACCCGCGAGAGGTTTGAGCACGACGAAGCCGTACTCCTTCTGGGACTTGCCCTCTCCCGCGATGCTGGGATCGTCTCCAAGGTGCGAGCACTCCTGAGCGAAGATCGGGTGAGCTTCGTCGACCAGGCTCTTGACAAGGTTTTTGTGGAAGAAAATGATGGCAGACTCTCACTCGTCTCCGAGCCTCCAACAGGACAATTCACTGCAAATAACCCCGAGGTTCGCCATGTGTTGTTTCAATTCTAAGACTGTTTTTGCGCTTTGCCTCCTTCTTCTGTCGTGCAGGGGTGAAGGTAAAAAGGCTGAAGGCAATGCTCCGAAGCCAGCTTTAAAAAAATCGCTGCTCCTCGGCGATTTTTCCGGTGAGCGGACCCCCGCTTGCGGCACCCTTCGCATTGAAAAAGAGAAGAAGGCCTTGGCGCTCCTGGAACTCGGCATGAACGGTCTGTCGCTTGAAGACTACCGCACGTGCTACAAAAAGGAGTTTCTCAAATGATGCGGCTCCTTCTCTTCGCTTGTCTCTTCATATACAGGCTCGCTTTTGCATCCGGAATTGAGGCCACAACTCCGATTACAGACAGAGCGTCTGGGCAGGCCGTGGGCTACTACAGCAACGAGCCGAGTGTCTATTTCTTGCTGCCGCGCCAATGGACCACGCGTGAAAATGCTGAGGGGCACACCGCATTTGTGACCGCAGTGGGCAACGGAAATGTCGATGTTCGCTTTGCCTTGACCGCAGATTATTCGAGTGCCGCAGCCTCGGTGGTTGCTCTCCGCTCACAGGATACGGCAGCGATGTTCTTTCCGCTGCCGCGCATCGCTGAATCTTTGACACTTTTTTTACCTGCAGCACTTGGCTCCATTCAGGCCAGGCTAGAGCCAGATGGGGGCTTTCACAGCATGCCTATTGGGTACTACCGCATTCGCCTGAGCGAGGGACAACTCCGCACGCTGATGGAACTAGCCCAAAGCGGTCTCACGCTCACAGGTGCCGCCACCATGAGCTATCGAGCTGGGAGCCAGGAGATCCAGAGCACCTTGCCAGTCACAGTCCAATTGAATCCCCGCGAGTTGAGCCTTCAGAGTCCTCCCGCAGCCCTGTCAGCAGTGGCTTGGCTCACGGGTCTTCTCGATACCTATGAACTCCAGCACGGGGGTGACCTCGATGGCGCCTACTCACTCGGTGGGATGATGCAAGTGACCCTTTCACAGAGCTTGCTCACCGGAAGCTTCCTGCCCGGAACCTACGCGGTGAATCAGAGGGGTGGGTTGTTCCAATCTGAGGCGGCCCGAAGCCCCAATTTTTCAGGAGCCCTGAGTTTCGTCATTGACGAGCTTGGCAATGAGGTGTGGCTCGATTTCTCGGCAACCTTGACTCTGGCTCTTGATGTCCAGAGTCTCGAAGTCAGGCTCACCCGTTTTGATGTGAACGATGTTGCAGTGAATGGCCAGGTGTCGGCGTTCTACAGGCAACTCATCAACAACTTTCTCTCGCGTAGTGACGTTCGGGCGCGGATTTCGGCCACCCTCACGAGAGACCTGCAGCGCCGCATCCTTTCGCAAACACTCTTTGGCATCGAGGAGGAACTTCTGTGAAAAAGATGGCGATTGGAGCGATGATTGCCCTCTCCACGATTGCAGGGGCTGGAATCTGGCGGCTCAGGATCCAGGGCGATGATGAAGCACTCCTACGGGAGGCAAATCGGCACTTCGCAGGCTTCGAGACCAAGATCTCACTCCCCACTGGCCAACGGGTTGCAGCAACTGGCCCTGCGCGGGATCAGATCCGCCTGGAGCTTTTTAAACAGCATCTCGCCCGAAAGGAAAAGACTCAAAACCCAGCACTCTACAACGAAGCGAGAGAAGCCTTTGCTAAGGCTGGCCCCATGCAGGTCACCCTGACGGTGACGGACCCTGTCTCAGGTGTCGAAACCGAGAAGACCTATGTGGAGAGCAAAGGGAGGGCTTGCCATCTTCAACCAGGGGTTGACGAGGTCCGCTCGGTCGTAGATGCCCTCAGGACCCACCCCTGCCTCAGGCTTGATGCGGAACCCACTCACTCCGTGAAGATCAGCGCCCAAACGCTGGAGGGTGAGGGGTTTCGCTTCTCCTTCGAGCGCCACTGGCGCGAGCTTGTGGCCATACGCCATCGCGGAGGAGTTTAAGAGTTACGTGCTAAATTAATCGAAAATTTTACTTAACGGCTGTCGAGTATAGGGGCTCGAAACCCCCACCACACAGAACCCAACTCTGGCACCCTATAGCTGGCGTTTTTGGAGACAGCAGAGCCTTGCTTTTTCGCTCAGGCTACGTTAGCGGCCAGGACTGAAAAAGTCTAAAACAACCGTCGTATATTAATTTGGAGAAAAAATGAAAACACTACTCTCAATCCTCGCTGGAATATTGGTTCTGGGTGGCTGTGGAACGTGAGCCGATAAAGTGGACCCCGTCGTCAAATCTGGTAAGATGGATCCCGGGTCGGTAAACGTGCATCATACCAAATCTGGAGGAGAATGATGTCCCGTCTCTGGCTGTCTGCCGGAATGGTGATTGCTGGAGTTTGTGGACTGTATTTTGGGTTCATTCATAAACCAAGGAAAGCGGCTTTGAAAATTTGGATTCCCAAACCGATCACCATGGCACCCGAAGAGCACGATTTAGCGGTGCATCATATCACCCAAAGACCTGTCCTAGCGACGTTGGTAAGTCAATACAAGTCGGGCGAATTTATGGGCGTGCTTGCAAAAGGGTGGAGTGTATCTGCCGATAAGCGCGTATGGAAATTCCAACTAAGAGACGGGTTAAGATTTGAAAACGGCACGCCCTTGACAAGTGCCGACGTAAAGCGTTCTCTGACTCGCATGGCATTTCTCATGAAAAGATCAAAATCTCGTTCTGTTCGATTGGGCGGTACCGCCACCGGCCATTTGGGTCTTTACGCCACCACCAGAATTGTGAGCTACGGGAGGTTTTTAATCTCTCTTTTTTAGGTCTCTAATTTCTGATTCCCGATGTCAAGCAAAGTGGTGGCGTTAACCTCACTGGCTTCTCGTTTTCAGAGCCTGGCACGGTACGAGCCTCCTGTTAGAATGACGGTCTCGCTTGGGTTCTGTGAGCCTATCCACTAAGGCATCAGCTACCACGGGATCTTCAAAAAGGGTTTTCCAACCCATCATATCCACCTGGCTGCTTATGATGTGAACCCCTTTCCGATAGCGGTCTTCGATTAGGTCCACCAATAATACTCCTTCCTCATGGCTATCGTACGTTATCATAACTGCAGGAGACACCCAGCATTCATGGTGCCAAAGGAGAACTTTGGTTCTTTTTTCAGCTTAGTGTGTTAGGGTCTGATTTTCGAGTTGGCTGGATTTTGCGGGTGGCGGGCTTTTTACGATAAACCCATTTTCCTCTGAGTCTTTTGGGTGTTCCTTTTTCTTGTTTTTCTTTGGACACATCCCATAAAGTACCATGTCTGATTCGGCATATTCTTTCTTTGCTTCTGCTAAACCAGTTTTAAATGTGTGCGGCATCCAATTGGAACATTATTGGTATTGATGCTTTGTCGCCACAGAAGTGACTGCCGTCAAATAATCAAGGGGATTGGTCTTCTTTGCCATGCAGGTGGTGATGGGACTCATCATAAATGCCCCCGCATTGCAACCATTTGTTCCACGATGGGTTCGGTTTCCTTTTGGTGGTAAGAAAGCCTTTCAGCAGAGCTCATTTGCTTGGTTTGTGCATCCCTTTCAAACACCAAGTAGATGTCATCCATCCAAGTCACCATCTCTTTTTTAAATCCAGGAGCTGCATTTTCAAAGGTTTGTCTGAGGTGTTCTTTAGCATTTGCAACTTGTGTTTTTGATGGTTCTAGTGAATCGACTCTTCCCGATTTAGAAGGCACAAATCCATGCTCATTTTCCTCGGGAAAGGGCTTAATGGCCGTTGCTTTGCT
>JBIIVH010000073.1:0-14018 GCA_044339525.1 Silvanigrellaceae bacterium
GGCCAACAAAGATGTCTTCATTCAAGTTGCCCTCATATGGAGAATGAAGCAGCTAAAGAGCTTCACCTCGAGCGCTGGAGCGGGAAGATTTGGAACCTGGATTTGGAGATGCGTATCTAATCTTTTGTATCAGTGCATTAAACAGGAAAAAACAACCCAATATCTATATGCCCGTAGATAAAGTAACATTTGACAATCTTTTTGATTGGAAAGCTACCTTACCATTGACCCAGCAAATCCATCCTTCCGCCAATCCGAAGCCGCAACGTAACCCCCGTTCTCCAGAGTGCAAACCATTTGCGCTCCGCCAAACTCCTTTGGCCCCTCGATGGTTGCCTTATGGCCTCGTCTCATCAGGTCCTCCACAAAATCTTGCCTGGAGCCCGCTTCGATCTTTACATCAAGACCATTTGTAAACCGCCATCTGTGGGCATCAATGGCTTGCTGTGGATTCTCACCCCCGTCTTCTAATCGGCAGACGAGTTGAAAGTGGCCCTGCGCTTGCATGGTCCCACCCATCAATCCGAAGGCCGCCAGCGGCTTTCCGCCTTTTGTTAGGAAACCTGGAATCAAGGTGTGAAAAGGTCGTTTGCCTGGTCCCACGCAGTTTGGATTTTTTGGATCCAACACAAAACTGCTGCCACGATTGTGTAAACTGATTCCGGTTCCTGGCACCACAATGCCACTTCCAAATCCCCACCAGTTACTTTGGATCAGTGTGACCATATTTCCAGCGTCATCGCCCACAGTCACCAAAACCGTTCCACCGCTTGTAGGTGGTTGACTTTCAAAAAGTTGAGCTCTAGAAATGTCGATTTGTTTTACTTTATTAGCAGCGTACTCTGAGTTTAAGTAAACAGATGGATCCCTGGGGCTTGATTTTGGATCGGAGATAAATGTCTGGGCTTCGGCAAATGCAAGCTTCATGCATTCGATTTGTAGGTGCAGATAGTCAAAACAACCAAACTCTGCGCCAAATTGTTTCCTTGCTTCCTTAAAAAAAGACAGAGCCATCAATGTGGAAAGCCCTTGAGAATTGGGCGGCAGTTCGTGCACCCTAACGGAACCATAGGTAACAGAAAGGGGTGTTTCCCAATCAGCCGTGTGCTCTTCCAGGTCCGACTTTTCCAACACGCTCCCCCCTGCAGCGGCGTGTTTTGAAATGGCGTCAGCTAAGTTCCCAGAATAAAAATCCTCACACTGGCTCGAAGCTAGTTTTTCTAAGGTCAGGGCTTGGTCAGCAAAACTAAATTTCTCGCCTACACTTGGGGCTCGTCCCTTCGGCCAAAACGCGGGGAGAAAATCGGGTACCTTTTTGAGATCTTCGGGCACTCCCTTCCATAGTTGCCCACACCTCGGGGTTACATGAAACCCCTCCCGAGCGGCGTGGATGCCGTCGCCCACAACCACTTCTAAGGGAAGGGTTCCAAATCGACCATGGAGACTTGCCCAGCCTTTTGGTTGCCCTGGGACCGTCACAGACTCCCAACCGCGCAAAGGCATGCTTTTTAGAGCGCTAAATCGTTCCAGGTTCCACTTTTTGGGCGACCTTCCCGAAGAATTGAGACCTACCAGTTTGCTTTGATTCCAAACCATGGCAAATAGGTCGCCCCCAAGTCCATTCATGGTGGGCTCTACAACGGCCAGGGTTGCTGCCGCGCTGAGAGCTGCATCGACGGCGTTTCCGCCCCGAGCGAGCGCCTTCAATGCACTCCCAACCGCCAAAGGGTGAGAGGTGGCCACAACGTTCGATCCAAAAGCGATTCGCCCTTTTTCAAAATCATATTCGAAATTCATGACATTCCCCCTAAATATCGAATCCCTGGAAAGTCCAGTAAAATCAAAATTCCACAAGATCCTCAGAAAAATCATCCCTTATTCTGGCATATAAAATGCTTGACTTCAAATTGCATTCATTTATAAGAGCTTGTCTAAAAATCTGGTAAGGAATGTTTCGTGGTAGGCATAAGTCTCAATAAAAACTATTTTTTTAGTGATCAAGAAAACTCGGCGTCGATTCTTGAATCAGCTTTTGCGCTTCGTGGAAGCAAGTATGTGCAGGCTGGCTGCCTCTTTCCAATGGTGAGGAACGCCGAGCGACAGGCGCTTATTGGTCTGTTGCTGGTTCAAAAAAATGACTTGATATTGGACCTCCAATCGGCCGCTGGCTATCTTGCCGACGGAATCAAAGAAATTTGGGGTCATAGGGTGGGAACGATTTGTGTCGAACCCAGTTCAACTTTACGTGCCGGGATTTCGAAGAAATTACATCTTGTTCTCTCTGATCCACTAGAGAAGCTATCAATCCCCACCGATTTTGTCACAAAGGTAGGTTGTCTTGCTGGGACCCATCATGCTCCCAGTCCTGAATCGCTCTTCGATGAGGCGTTTCGGGTGCTTAAGCCTGGGGGCATATTTGCAGTGGCAGATGTAAGAACTGGCAGTCCGGTTGATGAATGGTTAAATGGTTTTGTAGATAGTCAACTACTTGAAGGTCATAAAGGGGTATTCCAGCACCCGGGAAACTTTGGTGAAATGCTTTTAAATTCAGGATTTGGCCGAGTGTTCGAAAGGACTCAAACCGTTCCTTGGGATTTTGAAAACGTGGACCAATCTGTAGAATTTTGTCAGACGATGTTTGGGTTAATTCATACTCCCAAAAAAATTATAAAAGAGAAAATCTTGACGATCTTACCTTTTGAAAATCTTCCTTGTGGAAGATTTCGAATCAATTGGGAGTTAATTTACGCTTCGGGGGTAAAAGAATGGCAGATGTAAAAGTAGGTTTTTCAAGCCTCGTGCGAGATTCTAATTTTGTCTTGATGTGGGTTGCAATGCTCGTTTCCACTTTGGGAACTTTTTCATTGCTGGTCGTGCTTTCCACCGAACTATACAATCAAACCCAATCTGCTCTTGTGTCAAGTTCAGTGTTTGGGGCTCAGTGGATTGTTCCCATTGTTTTCACTTTTGGGATTTCAAAGATTCTTCGTAAATCAGGTCTGTTTAGAACTCTTGGGATTAGCGAAATAGTGGGTGCCATAACGTCCTTTGCTGCTGCGCTTGCACTGATAAATGGAAGTCTACCTGCTCTCTTGGGAGCGCTCGTTGTGCGGGGATTCGTAGAGAGCATTACAAAGTCTGGCCGAGTCGTCGCTCTAAAGTCGTTCACTAGCCCAGATCAGCTAGAGATAGCGTCTTCTACTTTCAATTCGTCGTATTATTTGGGCATCGCAGCAGGCACACTTCTAACTCCTTTTCTGGTGGAATGTTTATCGTTGCTGCAAATTGCTGTCTTTGACAGTATCACTTTTGCCGTTTCGTCTGCGATTTATTTTTTGCTTTATCACAAGAACAGTGGGCAGGAAAAAGCTGATATAATAGTGGACCAACGTTCATCAACACAAATTTTTAAAGCCCTATTATCAAAGAGACCGCTGGTTCTTGCGTCAGGATTGGCAGTCACCAATGTTGGTCTTTTTCAAGGATATCATAATGTGGCAAGAACGGCACTTCCTCTTGGGTATTTTATTTCAGGATCGATGGGAGTTGCCATGCTTCAGACAGTCAACATTTTAGGGATTATGGCTGGCTTGTTTTTTGTGAGTTCTTATCTTGTTCGGCGAAAAAAGGATTTGTTAAACTCAGAACTCGTATGGTTTTCCATGGCCGGGGTTTTGATGTCGCTGCCGTTGTTTACAAGTGATCAGACTATTGGCCTCGTTTTTTACTTTTGTTTTGCTTTCTGTTTTGAAGTTGCATTTGTGTTGCTTCAAAATAAAATTGTACTTACCGCATCTAGGGAAGAGTTGTCCATTTTGTCCTTATTTAACCAATCTGCGATGAGTGGAAGTATGGCATTGTGCGTTCTGATTGTGGGTCGCTCAGTTGATAGGTTTGGGTTGTTATCTGCCACTGTCAGCTTGAGTCTGGTTGCCATATCTATTGCTTTCTGCTTGGTTTTGAAAAATTTAATGGCGCGGAGCTAGATATAGAAAAAAAGTTCTAACTAAAATAAAGGAGTCTATGACAGATGAAACTACCAAAGCACGTTGTTTTTGTGGAGACAAATAATTCTGGAATCATTGGGCTAGAAACCGCTCTTGCGTTAGGTCACAAGGTTAGTTTTATTTATTCAATATCCAACAAAGAACTCTATCATTTCCGAAAAATTGAAGCCCTTTTTCCAAAGCTCTTGAAGGTCATAGTTTGTGAGGATACTTTCAACTGCAAAAAACTTTGGGAAACTGTGGAATTGTTAAATCAATTTGAGAAAATCGATGCGATTTTGACGGTTTTAGAATACTGTGTCGAAGCCACTGCAGCTGCCGCCGAAAGGCTTGGGCTGCCTGGTTTGTCCGGGGAGATTGCCTCTAGGGCTAGAAATAAATCGGAAGTTAGAAAACTTTTGCAAAGTGCAGGAATCGCTTCCTGCAAAAATTTTGAAGCTGAGGACATAGTCTCGCTGAAAAAAGGATTGGAGGCACTTTCTTTTCCGGTGGTAACAAAGCCTTCGCGAGGAGCGGCGAGCCTTTTTGTGAGGGTTTGTCATTGTCCTGAAGAAGCATTCCTCGCATGGGCTGAGTTTTTTGATTCAAAAACTGAAATCTTAGGCGGACTTGGCCCTGTCATTTCAGACTCACTTTTGGTAGAAGAGTATCTTCAAGGTCGAATGATCTCTGCCGAGGTTGGTCTTTCACAAGAAGAGTTTCGTTTATTTACAATTGGGGAGAGAAAAAGAGCTCAACGCAATGAGGTAGTTGAACTTGGTACAACAATGCCGGCACCACTAACCGATTGCGAGTGGGCTTCTGTTGAGGAATACGCTGCATCAGTTTTAAGACTTTTGGAAATGGGTAGCGGTGTGTATCATCTAGAGATAATGATGACTTTAACTGGACCGGTGCTGATAGAATTGAATCCTAGACTAATGGGTGGGTCACTGCCCAAAGTTTACAACTTCACTTATCGAACAAACATCTATGAGCGGCTAATTGAAGCCCACCTTGGGGAAAAATTTGGGCCACCTGCAGCGCCACCTTCAGACTCAGTTACATCAAGAATATTTGGCTCAATTGAGGAAAAGTCACTTGCTGATACTTTTGATTTGGAATGGGAAAAGGAGTTTGCTGCAAATGATCTGCAGTATGACTTGTACTGCAAACCTTCGGACAAGGCCAAAATATTGAATTCAAATCTAGACTATTTAGGGGCCCTAAGGCTGCGGGCAGAAACTCATCAAGAATCAGGAAGGATGGCGGATCTTGCGGTTGAGCGACTAGAAAAAATGCTAGGAACCAAACTTGCAAAGTAGGAGGGTAAAGTGGCTCAGAGGATCATGATCAATGCGTTTCTGTGGTTTGCTGGAACTTTATCATTGCTCAAGGCGAATGCTCAAAGTGTTGCAGTGTTCTATCCAAAATCGGGGGTACAGCAAGATTTCTTTTGCATGACTGACGCGGTATTCAACGATGCCAAGGCTGGTGGGAGAGAGCTTACTTGGAAACTGATCGATACTGAAAACGAAGCTACGGGAATTGTTCGAGCAGCGTCCCAACTTGATAAATCAAAGTTTACCCATCTTTTAGGAACCCGAACAAGTCAGGAAGCAATCGCTCTCTCAAAATTCGCAGAAGTCAACCAGTTGCCTTTTATTGCCCCTATTGCCTCTCATCCAGATGTTACGGTTGGAAAAAAGTTTACGATTCGGCTTGTCTCAACGAGTTCTCGATATGGAGAGTTGATGAAGAGATTTTTGATCGAAGCTTATCCTAAAGAGAGTGCGGCAATAGTGAGAAATTTGTCTTTACCTTTTTCCACATTTTATGCTGATTTTATGGGAAAAGAACTGAGTGGGAGCGGAAAAATGGGTAAAGTCAGAGTGATTGACACCTTTGATGGATTTTCTAATTATGATGATGTTGCCAGGGTGATTGTCACTGAAAAGTTCAAAGTTGTTTACGCACCAGTTTACACGGTGGAGGCAGTAAGTTTATATAACGCGCTTTCAAAATTGGGTTTTGAGGGCTCAATCGTCTCTCAGGGAGGAATCACTGATGGAAAGGAATTTTTCGAGAAAGGAGCCAAGGAAAACCCGAAAATAAGAGTTTTTTACAATGGAATTTGGTCTGGAAAAATAGAAGGACCTCTTTCTAAAAAATATCGTTTTTTGAAAAAAAAGTTTTGTTCCACTCAGCAAGATTCGATCCGAACAGTGTCGGCATTTGATGCTGCAATGTTTCTTTTGGCAGCAACTTCAGATGCCAAATTAGTAGGTAATTCCTTTGTGAAAATTGCAAAACTAACTTCTTTTTCCGGTCTGATAGGTCCGCTTAGGTGGGGTGCTGACGGCGAACCATTAAGACCGTTGCACGTGTTTCAACTTCAAAAAGCAGGCCCAAATTATGTTGGTGCGTTTAAATAAAATCAAGATTTCTGATTCAAAATCAAGCCAGTTAGAGCAGTTGACTCGCAGAGTCTGGATAGCAACAGGAGTGCCAATATCCCTGGTGATCGTCTTTCTCCTATCTTTTCTGATCTATTTAGAATTCAAGAAAGGTTTAGAAAGGGAATCGGCGGCTATTGCATTTCTGACACGTGAATTTAACTCTCAAAGTGGACTGATAACAAATGAATTTTATTTGGGCCAAGAGAAGGGATTAAAACTTCGCCTGGACAGCTTTTCTAAATCTGCAACAGAGAGATTTCCTGAATTTGATTTTTGTTTTGCGGTCATTCCGCTCGATCAAAAACAGGTGCTAGGAATGGCTCCGAAATGTTATGGGAATGGTTTTAGAGGAAAAACACACCTTGTTTCACTTCTTGAGATTCAAATTGGTAAGATAAACTACGGTGTCAAACGAGCTATGGCACACGCTAGATATATTTCTTCAGACGTTCTTTGGGCGGCAATAGTTTCATTTCTTTCTGGCCTTGGTATTCAATACTTTATCGTTACTCTTTTGAGAAAGTCGCTTGTTGTTCCTTTTGTTGAAAACACTTCTTTGCTCGCAGAACAAAGGGCAATCGCCCGTACGACCCAGAGCCTTGCCCACGACATCCGCCGACCATTTTCCATGCTAAAAATGGCATTTGACGCCTTTGAATCTGCAATAACCCCAGAAGAAGCGCAGGAAAATGTGAGAGAAGTATTGCCAGAAGTGGACAGAGCCATGGCAAGTGTGGAAGGCATGCTACAGGATATTATCCATATCCGGGGGGGGGATTCTAAAGCCAACCAAGAAGAGGCGTTTGTTGAAAGTATTGTTAGTACTGTGATGGGAGATGTCTTTCGTATTTTTCCAGATGCTGATTTCAACGTAGACTATTGTTTTGGTCACAAATCTTCAATATTTGTAGATACGATTCGTGTTTCCCGTGTTTTAACAAACATTCTCGTCAACGCGGTTCAAGCGATAAAGGGAAAAGGGGAGATTTGGATAAAGACTTTAGATAAAGGCGATTTTATCGAATTTCGGCTCGGGAATGCTGGATCATGGATTCCTAAAGAACATTTAAATAAACTGTTTGATGCCTTTTACACACATGGTAAGACAGGTGGAACCGGGCTTGGATTAGCTATTGCTCAAAAAGTTGTTACGGAGCATGGGGGTCAAATCCGATGTGAGTCAGATAAATCAAATTTATATCCCAATGGGTATGTTGAGTTTATCTTCACTTTACCTATAGGTATTCAGATGCTTCCTTTAGTCTCTGAGCCACTATTTCCGAGTTGCAAAAAATTTAAAGAACATGCCGAAAAGCTGCGTTTAGTTTTGCGAGCCTCGGGAACTGTATTAGAGCAAGCTGAGGAGAAAGAAATAGAACAGAAAGTAAAAGAAAAATTGAAGTGTATTAATGGTCGGTTGCCTCCAATTTTAATCGTTGAAGATGAGGCTGCTTACCGAAACATGCTGGAGAGTCTATTGCAGAGGTATGATTCTTTGATTTCGGAGATACCTATTCTGTTTGCAAAAAATTCAGTAGAAGCTATATCACTAGGGCAGGAGTTTAATCCATTCCTTGTTATCGAAGATGTGGATCTAGGTCCGGATTCAGAGTGCGGACTAGATATAATTAAAAATTTAAGATCAATTGGTTTTAAAGGCCGAATTTGTGTTCATTCAAACAGGTTTCTATTTGAGGAGCAAAAAACCGCACTGAATGCGGGTGCTGACTTGGTACTTCCCAAGCCCATGAGCCGTGGTCACCTTTTGCACCTCCTACTTTCTGCAATTCCTGAAAAGGATAGCATCCATCTAGTTAAGCAAATGCCAGAGCGTCCTTTAAAGATTGTATATCTGGATGATACAAAGACTTTTACGTTTATGTGGAAAGTAAGGTTGAAAAATCAACTTGAAATTGAGACGTACAACAGCACCAAACCTTTCTTGGCAAAGTGCGAATCGGAAGTGAAATATCTTGGAAGCATAGACGCCATCGTAACTGATTATCAATTTGCTGAATGTGACGAGCATACAGGAAAAACTTTAGCCGAAGAGCTTCGCAAGAGAGGGTATCGAGGTCCTATCATGCTTGCCACCAATGAGGCCTTTGAGAAAGCTGCATTGTTGCCCCATCTCACCGGAGCTATTGGTAAAGAGGTTCCATGCCTAGGCACGATACGTTCCTGGATCAGAGACTAGAGGGCCCTGTGGATGGCTAAGCTATCTAGTAAGGGGTGGAGTTATGGTCCAAATTTACCAAAAGACATCACAAAAATACCTTGTTTTTTTGGGACTCGAAAACTTGGATCTGGCTTAGATGAAGAGAAAAAAAATAGACTAAAGGTCTTTTTTAGATTTGTAAATATTGGTTATCTGTAGCATTTTATATAGTTTGGTGCTTAGTGAGGATCGGTTCCCTCAGGAAAATGAGGGATTCTATTCAACCTTGCAAATCAGTCTGGACTTAGGACCAAATGGCGGGAATCTGGGGTCGGGAATCTTGACGCAAGGTTCTGGCGTTGGCGCCTTAACGGCCGGCCGAGGACTGGCAGGAGTTGGAGTGTTAGAGGGGGGCGAAGGATCTTCCATAAATGCTTTCGCAAAATCGACTGGAAACAAGGAATTCGAAAAAGTCTGTGGCGAAAATGGCATTGGAAATGCTTCATTCGCTAGAAATTTAATCGCTTCAGTCAAAGACATCTGGGATGAATAAGTTTTAACAACGGAACAAGTTCTATTAAGGTGCTTATCGTCGTTACTGTTGCACGACCTTTGTTCAGACCAAATTCGCAACGCCATGGAGTCTAGGTTTTCGCCAGGGAGGTGTTCGAATTTTCCCAAAAAAAGATCAGTCTTGAATTGATTTAGAAGGAAAAAATGTTCCCTAAGTGCGTCTATTTCTTTCGAAGAATCCGGATCAAATATCCTGGATTGATTAAATGCAGGTAAAGGAGGAATTTTACGCCCACAAATTCGATGACCAAAGCCAGTTGGGCATTTGACTTTGCCTTCAACTGTGCCATAGACAGTTGAAAATGTGAACAAAGTGCGGACCTGTTCCGAACTCAGATCGGCGCTCACTTTAGCAACAATTCGAATTTGATCGCCGAAATAGGTGCGCTCGATGACTCTGACAGTCTTTGAATTCTCGATAAAGTCAGCAAAAAATCTAAATTTGCTTGGCTCATAAGGGATTTCTAAAACTTCTGTTAATGGAAAAGCTCCCTGCGTTTCCTGAATGAGGTGCATCTTTGCGGCCTTATATGAGGGGACCAAAAGGAGGGAAACTGTGTGACTATGGTCCAAGTTCTCTTCAATCTCAAGACCTACCTTGCCATTTTCGGTTTTCAAAACATAGCTGTCAGGAAGAACGATCTGAGTTGCTTCGACATCCGCTAAGCTCGAAGTTCGCATTAAAAACATCGAGAGAGTTGCTGTGAAAAAAAGACTTTTGAACAAAAAAGTTGGCTTGAAGCGGTGCATATCCTTGCCTCACAAAGTTGAGGGCAGGATCAAAACCTTGCCGTCAGCTGTTAGAGTGATCGTTGAGCCATCATTGGTTTGAAAAACTCGAGATCCGTCCCCATGGAGTGTTTCTTTTAGGCGAAGTGGATTTTTATCTTTCAAGTAAATGAACTCGTTACGGGAATTGGACTTAGTGACATGATGGTTTTTTTCTGAAAAGTGAAAATGGTCGTCAGTATCATTTTGTTTAGCAAGAGATCCTGAATTGTTGTTCCTTTCCGAAACTAAATGGTTGGACGCACTTGGGTGCACTTCTGTCAGCATGATTTTGACTCCATTGATTATCAAGGAAATTAGAATGGTAGTAACCCCGATTAATCCAAAAATTTGCCAAAAAGTGGAACTAAGGTAACAGGTTTTTCTTTTCATTTTTTCACGTTCCTTTCAGAGGACTCTAGGCAACTCACCTTGTCCGTGACTTGAAGTACAGCAAGCGCCAGAGCCATTTCTTCTGCAAATTCCAATTTTGTCGCGTGGCTTTTGATTCGATCCTTCATCGCTTCCTTTTGTTTAGTGATTGAATCTAGGTCACATTTTTCTTGATCATGAGAGACTTTTTTGGGACTTTCTTCAGTTGGGGCTGGCTTGCCTGAAGAACACGCAATTAGGCAAGACATTAAACATGTCGCGTAGGCGAGTCTATTTTCCCTCACCTTCACCGTCGGGATGGGTTTGATGTGCTCAATCATATGCGTCGTAAAAAGGGACGGTTTCATCTATTTCTCTCCTTGGCTTATCAATAGAGAAAACACAGAGTCCTTTGTTTTAAATTCAGCCCATTGAAAGGTGGATTGAAGCTTATCAGGACTGCAGATTTCCATGGAAAAAAAACCATCTTTGTTTCGGCAGTGTCGCAAAATATGGTCTGTTAAATAAAAGTGTGGACGCATTTGCGCAATGTCTTTTTCAGTAAATTGCCCTGATTCTGGAGAAGAAAATCTCTCGCGAAGGCGCAAGAATTGGCCAAAATAGTCAAAAAGGAAAGCAGGGCGAGTGCTCAGCCATTTTTCCGGCTTCGAGGCGAAAAAAGTTTGTAGGTTAGGGCGATCTCCAGTAGGGAAAGCAATCTCTTGTAGTTTTGAAATCCACGAATAGAGTATCATTTTTGAATTTTCTGTTTCTTTATCTTTAACCAAGGAGCGCACTCTCTCAAAGGATTTCGCAAATACAGGGTCGTAAAGACTCGTTTCCGGAATTGTAAGTGAAGCCCAAACCGAATCGAAATATCTAGGCAAATCAACTACCAAGGAGTCATGATTAAGCTTTTCAAAGGCATTTGTAGCGCAGTTCGAAACCTGGTGATTCAAGTAGGCAAGAGCAGCGTTTGAAAGTCTTTCGATTTCCACTGGGACTGTCAGTGGGTTCTGAGCCCAATAATGGTCTAACTTGAATTTTTCATCTACTGGCAAAGAAACAAACCATTCACTCATGCAGTTTAAAAAGAGTGCACGCCCATTTATACGAATGATTTCGCTAAAATCAAAGGAAAACTGATTTGTACCTTGGACGTGTTGCCACCGTACCCCCTCGGTGACTTTGGTGTCTGAAGGGTAGATGCGGTTGACTTCTGCAGCGATGTGTGCTGCCTTTTTGTTTTCAATCGGACTCCCGTTGGTATCTGAAATGTTAAGACTTAGCTCAAGATTTTGACGATTCCATTGTGGTTTAAACGTGACAACCGTATTCCCGATGACTGAATTTTGGGCGATCGCAAGTGTAAAAAACAACCCAATTCCTGTGATCGAAACGACACTTCCTGCAAATGTATTTAAAAGACGCCAAAGACTTTGTGTTGAATTTTTCATAGTTGATTTTCCTCTTTACTTTTTTGGGGCTCAGAGCTCGTCTGGCAGTAGGTTTCCTGTGGAAGGATTTGTGGGACCTTCCGAAGCCCTTTTTAGTCCGCACTCAACCGAATCTTCGGCTGTCATGCATACCGGGCTTTTGCTCGCTGCTTCTGCAGCTTTCGTCACGGACGTGGCCTCGATTTTTTCGGTTTCGCTACAAGCAACATAACCAGCCTTCGAGGGGTTGTAGGCCAAACAGATGTTGGTTGGAATTTCTTGCTCTACTCTCGAGTTGCCATTTTCTAAAATCTCTTCTTCCCATTTGACCTGACTGAGTGACCGGACTTTCTGGATATTGGTATGCCAATAAAAGTTGCTCGCCTGACTGACACCTGAGACAAAAACCCCCGCCCATCCTCCGCCGAGATAAGAAGTTGCAACACCAGTCCAGCCGTCATTTGCACCGCTATGGCGATTGTTTTGAATGTCGGTCATTACTCCATTAAAGTAAGAATCCTTTTCGTTTTTAGCTAAGTGTGTCCGAGAAAAAAAGAGGCTGGCGAGCCGCTCTTTTACTTTCTCAATGGAGGCGCGGATAGCCGCCTCCCTTTCTTCAGACCCTCCGCCGCCATCAACGGTGACTCTGCAGGGCGTGGCGGTCGTGCTAATGTCTTCTGCAACCATATCGGTCGTTACATCGTTGTTATAAATGATGAGGCCATCTCTGACATCAGTGCGGCCCTGGACCTTCCAGCCAGTTGTGAAATCACATTTTAATGTGGCCCGAAAGGCAGGGTACTTCTTAATCAGTTTTGCCTTTCCATAAATTGGAAGAATGACTGGACCTAGATTTTTTGCGAACTTTCGGGCACCGTCGAGTGTAAGATCGATATTAACTGTGGCTCCGGTTAGGTTTCCGCCGCCTTGAATTTTTCTAAACAAGGGAATGTCTTCGGTTTCGGTTCCGTCATTTCTCAGTGCAGTTTCTGCCAACGGAGCCCAAGTAAATGATTCCAAGGGCATAAGTGAGATTTTGAGATGTTGAAGACCAAGTTTGGCTCGCGCTTCATGATACTTTTTGACCAACGAAACTTCGTTTCTATAAAAACCGGAAAAAACATTGGCTGTAAAGAGACCGCCATTAGATCGATTTAGTCTTCCTTCCAAAGTAGCTCGCTCTCTTACGCTTGAGGGATCCGAAACGGAAAAGCCAGCTGAACCTAACTCTTCGGCAATCCCTTCCTGCATGGTCTTCTTAAGACCTGCGGGAAGAGCTCTTTCGTAGTCCTGTGCCGCCTGGGTTGCTTTTTCATAATCGGCTTTGATCGTTTCCGCGATCGATTCAAGGACGGGTTTAAAGGAAACCTCCTCAGGTTTGAGGCCTGCAATTCTCGACATGACCGCTTGGTATTGCGCCTGCAAAAAGAGATAGTCTCCCCCTGCTAGACCCTGAATTTTCCGTCGGAGCTTTGCGACCTGATCCGACCGCCCGATTTGAGCATCGTTCACCAGGGCAGTTGCTGCTATTCCCTCAACAGCACGCATCGGCGGTAAATAAAAATACTGAGATGGATCGGTTGAGTCCTGAAAGACTGTGAGGCTTGGAAGGAATTCCAAAACTTCTTTGAGGCTAGGATCGTTAAACATGGCCGCGGTAACCGGAAGACTCGTACTTTCTGATTTGGGGACAGCTTGGGCTAAGTTTGCTGACGACAGCGAACCCAAAATCCCTAAACTTGAAACTGAAATAAAAGAAAAACGGCGGCGTTTTTGTGAAAAAAGAGACATGAGTTACTCCAAAAAATGAGGTTAGTTCGGTAGCCATCAAGAACTCCCGAAAACAGACTCCAAAACGGAGCCGGCCATTTTTTTCAATGCAATAAGTGTGCCAAACGTAGTAGCGGACTTTAGAAAGGTTCTGAGCGGCAATTTGATTGAAGTTATGGGCTTGATAATCGCGGTGGCTCACTTCTAGGGCGACTTTAGCTTTGTCTTAGCAAAGAAAATCTGGCTTGGGATGTATGCTATAGATCAAAATGTCCTAAATGGGGACAGTTTGTCTCGTTTTGGGACAGATCTCGAATACCGCCCATCTCTAGCGGGCCCGTGATAACGTGGGGTGTTGAGTGATCCTCTTTTTTTCCATTTCTTGACAGGTTGCTCGGCTGCCGTTAAATATCTGGTTTTTAAGATGGAGTTAATGGTGATTAGGTTGGTTTTAGTGGGTCTTTTTCGTCTGGGTTTAGGTTGTGCTTTTTTGGAT